>NZ_CM132202.1:673633-1347266 GCF_053653995.1 Peribacillus sp. JNUCC 23 | reverse complement strand
TGAATTGGGCGATACCGGAGATCTTTCTGCCTTCAGCTAGAATATCATTCCTCCCGCTTATTTCTGCGTTAATCCCCAGCTTACTAAGCGCCTTAACAACAGGCTCCGTGAATTTCTTAAAGTCATGGAAGCTTTGACCGTCATCCTTAGTAATGAAACTAAAGTTTAAGTTTCCAAGGTCATGATACACAGCACCACCACCCGAAAGTCTTCGAACCACTTTAATTCCATTATTCTCGACATATTCTGTATTGATCTCTTCAATCGTATTTTGGTTTTTACCGATAATGATGGACGGACCATTGATGTAAAATAATAAATACGTTTCATTTATATCAAGGTTTTTTAATATGTATTCTTCAATAGCAAGATTCATTTGCGGATCGTGAATCCCTTTATTATCTACAAAGATCATTCGTGTTTCCTCCTTTATTTTACCTAAAAAATCACAATTGAAATTCCATGCCACTTCTAGCAAGGGCAATTTCACGTTTAAATACTTCTCCTGCTTCTTTTTTCAACTGTTGTAAATCTCCATAATGTGGCAAGTGAGTAAGCATGAGCAAGTGGGTATCAGCAAGATGCGCAATCATCCCCGCTTCTCTTGCTGTCATATGACCTGCTGATGAGCCATCTGTATGTCCGTAAAGACTACTCTCACATAATAACACTTTCGCATCTTTTGCAAAAATCGACAACTCTTCCATATACGAACTATCTCCTGTATAGACAATGGATTCGCCATTCACCTCAAGTTTCATGGCAAAGCAAGGAACAGGATGCTTTGTTCTTAAAAAAGTAAAAGTAAATGGGCCAATTAAAAGAGGCTCGTCCTCTTTATATGCAATCCCCTTTGTAATATCTTTATAAGTTAGCTTTTTAAATTCTCCTTCGTCTAAATGATGACCATAGATTGGCAGTGTTTTTTTCGGATTCCCTAAAAAGCTACCAATTAGCAAGGCGTGCTGAAGTACACCGATATCTGCAATATGATCCGGATGATAGTGAGTTAATACAACAGCATCTAATTTTTCCGGTTGCATATGGTTTTGCAGTTGAGCCAAAACACCGCTACCACAATCGAGCAGCACCCTGTAATCTCCATATTCCACAAGATAACCTGAAGATGCTTCATTCTTTGCAGGATAGCCGCCCCAGCAACCTATTACAGTAATTTTCATACAACAATCTCCTCCTGTGGTGATTTCGATAAGAGATACGCATACGCTTTTTTCACCCCAAAGGTTAGGCTTTAGCGTAATTAGTCGCTTACATTAGACATCAAAACCTATACTTATATATTAAATATATCGTATTATCCTGTTCTTTTCATCTTTTACCTATTCAAGTTAAACCTTTACACCAATGGGCTGTTCCATAACGAAAAGGTCTAAACCCCACACCAACTATATACGGTTAATATGAAGTGTAATAACACAATTAAACCATGTATATAGTGTGAAGTTAGACCCTTTTATTTACGCTTCTAATTCTTGAACTGCGTCGTTCATTTCTGAGTAGCTTTTTTTATATTTCACTACAAAGTAAAGTATGGTAAGCACAAGAAAGCTAACCATAAATGCTAATAGTACCAAGCCATCCGACCACATTAGACCGAAATCCCCACTTGAAATGACTTCCCTAAACCCTCGTACAGAATACGCCATAGGTAATACATGATTTAACCATTGTAGCTGTGACGGGATTAACTCCACTGGGAATGTACCAGCACTTGTTGTCAATTGCAAAATCAAAATGATAACTGCTAAAAAACGGCCTGGGTTATCCATTGTTGTAACTAATAATTGGATAAGTGCCATAAATGTTAAGCTTGTAATGATTGAAAATAAGATGAATAATGGAACACTTTGGACTTTGAGATCTAAAAGAATGATTAGTAATCCAGAAACAAGTATTGCCTGGGTAATCCCAACAGCTGCAATAACACCAAATTTACTAAAGAACCAGGTAAATCCATTTTTCGGAATACCAACAGGTTCTCTTAATGGAAAGACAATAGAAAGCATTAATGCTCCTACAAATAAACCTAGAGATAAGAAATATGGCGCAATACCTGTTCCATAGTTCGGCACTTTGTTGATCCCTTCTTTATCAACCTGTACTGGCTTGGCAACCATGTTATACGTTTCTTCCGTAGGATGTAATCCTTCTGATTCATTCGCCGCTTTATTTAGTTCATCTTTAAATGTTTGGGAACCCTCTTTAAGATCTGTTGTGCCATTAGCAAGTTGCTTTGATCCATCTACTAATTGCGTAGATCCGTCAGCTAATGCTTTCGAACCTTCCTCTAATTGTCTAACTCCGCTCGTTAAGCTACTAGCTCCTGCTACAAGCTTATCTCCGCCTGCTTTGGCTTCATTCAATTTACTTGAGAACGTCGTTAGTCCAGAACTTAACTGCTTTTGACCACTAAGCAACTGATCTGCACCAGTATCTAATTTAGCTGTTCCATTATTTAGATCCTGCAACCCGTTTTGAAGAGCCTTTTGTCCTTCGGTTAACGCTGCTAGATTGCTAGAGACATTGGCTGAACCAGCGGCAAGTTTCCCTGCTGAAGCAGCGATATTCTCGTTACCAGCTTGGAGTGCAGCTGTTCCTTGAGATAATTGTTCTAAAGCTTGCTGAAGTGCCACTTGGTTTTCTTCTGGAAGAGATTCAAGTACTGGAGTTAATTGATTTTGCAGAGCGGTTACTCCATTCTTAACGTCCGTCGCTCCCATATAAGCCGAATTCGCTCCATCTTGAAGCTGCTTAAGACCATCTGTTACTTGATTAGAGCCTTCATTCAGCTTACTTGTACCCGAAATAGCCTCATTCATCTTCTGCACAATGGTGCTAATCCCTTGATGTGCTTGTTGAATTCCAACTTGTAAGCTTCTTGTTCCATCTTCCGCTTTCTTAGCGCCATCAACTAGCTGAATTTGAGCTTTTGAAAGCTGACCTAATCCATTAGTAAGGACTTCAACCCCAGTTTTCAGCTCTTTAGTGCCGCTTTCCAATTTATTCGTACCACCAGTAAATTCAACTTGTTTCTCAGCTAATAGCGCTAATTTTTCTTCAAGCGTTTTAGCACCACTATTTAAATCCGCTACACCAGTTAACAGTTTCCCCGCCGCTTCATCAGCCGTTTGGTAGCCATCTGCCATTTTTGTTAAACTGTCGAACATCGTTTTGGCATAGGTTTCGGTCACTTTTTCTTGAAGATTCATTTGAATTTTTTGTAACGCCGTTTCACCGATTTGTGCCGATAAAAAGTTAAAACTTTCATTCGGTACATATTTCAATTCCAACTTTTTCGGTGTATCATCGAGCAAGGTTGTTGCATTTTTAGAGAAATTTTTAGGAATTTCAACAAGCAAATAATATTTTTGATCTTTTAAATTTTTATATCCTGTTTCATGATCGACAAATTTAAAGTTAAAATCCTTACTTTCCTTTAAATTCTTGACAAATTCCTCACCAATTTCATAGGTTTTACCATCAAGCACTGCGCCCTGATCATTATTAACGATAGCAACGGGTAAATCGTCCAATTGCTCATATGGATCCCAAAATGCCCATAATAACATGCCACCGTACATAATTGGTATAAATAATATAGCTACTATAGAAACAAGCAATTTTCGATTTGTAAAAATAGACTTCCATTCACTTTTCAACATAAACTGCCTCCTTGATTCGAAATGACCAATTTGTTCATTTAGTCATTAATTTGCAAAAAATGAGGATTACCCGTTTTAAAGTGATAATCCCTTAAATAAATATAGGTCGAACAATTCCGCTATCTCTTCTTTATTTAGAGGCTTCCTTATTCTCTCCCAATCTACAATAAGTGTGATATATATTTTCAGCATAAGAAATGCCGTCAATTCAGGGTCACAATCTTTAATGTACTTCTTCTGGTTTGCTATTTTAATCTTCTGTGCGATAAAAGAAATAATGGCATTTTCAATTTCCTCAACTATTTCCAATACAGCAGGCGTTCTTATTTCTCGCTCTTCTTGAAATAGCTTTATCATCAATTGATGTTCACGCCTAAATTCTAATAGACGATAGAGTGTAAGATGAAGATTCTCCGTAAAGGTTAGCTCAGGATTAATAGCATCGTTCGCTTCTTGCTCCATCTCTACAATCATATTATCAACAATTTCTTTAAATAATTCCTCCTTATTTGCATAAAACGTATAAATAGTCCCCTTACCAACATTCGCAATCTTGGCAACCTGATCCATCGTTGTTGCTTTATACCCAAATAATGAAAAAGACTTTGTGGCGGCCTCGATAATTAATTTTTTTCGATTAACTGACATCTTCCACCTCGCAATTGACCAAATGAACATTTCAGTCATTAAGTTCAGTAATATATTAACAAATTGGTTTTGAAATTGCAAATACCTAATACAAAAGATCAATCATTACTACAGAAGAAAAATAATATTTAGCAGTAAATCTCCACGTTCTTTGAGATAGCTTGCTTAGATTTTCTACTTATAGAGGTTGTTCATAAAGTCCGGTAATAATAGCTGTAGAATTTCTTCTTCGCTCTGTCTTTCCTCGAACTTCTCAGCTCTTTTTAACACGTACTTATAATTTTCCTACTGTTTTTCCGAAAGAAAAAGAGGACACTCCACGAAGTCGTTCTTCCATTTAGAGAGGTTGTCCCAAAAGGGTCTAACCTTCACACACTCTATACACCGTTTATTGTGTCATGTTCACGTCTTAAAAGGTATATAGTAGTTGTGATATCTTAAGCCTTTTGTTATAAGACAGCCTCTTTGGAAATCGAATTCTATGGAATTATCCTCTTGTTTTGTTTTCTATTGTAGATCTAATTTTTTCATAATAATCGTTTTCAATGCGTCGATAAATGCAGGATCTACATTCGGCATATTGGGGCGATAGTAGCTTGCTCCTACTTCATCGGTTACAACCTTACACTCATAATCATTGTCATAAAGAACTTCTAGATGTTCGGCAATAAAACCGACTGGTATGTATATAAAAGCTTTATAACCTTGTTGAGCGTGAAGTTCTCTCGTTAAGTCCTGAACATCTGGTCCTAGCCAAGGCTCTGGTGTTTGTCCAGCACTTTGCCAACCTATTTCGTAATTCTTAACATTTGCTGCTTTTGCGATTAGCTCAGCCGTTTCTTCCAATTGTTTAGGATACGGATCGCCATTTTGCAAGATTTTTTCTGGCAGACTATGAGCCGAAACAATTAAAACATAATGGTCTTTTTCTTCCGGTGTCATTTTCGCAAACGTTTCATTTAATTGATCAACCCAAAATTGAATAAACTTCGGTTCTTTATACCAGCTCTCAACAGATGTAATCGTTACATTTCCAAGCGACTCAGCTGCTTTTTTCGCACGTTCATTATAAGATTTAACACTGAACGTAGAAAAATGAGGTGCAAGAACAATGCTTACAGCTTCTGTAATACCATCTGCATGCATTTGCTGTACTGCATCTTCAATGAAAGGCTCAATATGTTTTAAGCCGATATATGCTTTAAATTCAATATCGTTTTGCGCTTCGTTCAACATATTCTGTAGCCCTATTGCTTGACCTTCTGTAATTTTGGCAAGTGGAGAAATTCCGCCAATTGCTTTATAACGTCCGCGGAGATCTTCAAGTGCTTCCACAGAAGGCTTTCTTCCATGACGTATATGCGTATAATACCGTTCTATGTCTTCCTCTTTGTACGGAGTCCCGTAAGCCATTACTAAAAGACCCATTTTCTTTCTTGCCATTTTTGTTAACACCTCATTTAGAATAAACTATCTAACTTCACAATCTACATTTTTAACGTACTACAAAGCAGTAGCGGACCTTAGTCGAAGTTCCTGAATAGCAACTTACTCTTTTCTTATTTCCATGAAGAATATTCATGTATAAAAGCAGTCAACTTCTTCAGTGTTTCCGGATTAACTTCTGGGAAAACACCATGTCCAAGATTAAAGATGAAACCAGATTGCTCCATGCCTTGATCTAGGATCTGTTTCGCTTTATCTTCAATCACTTCCCATGGTGCTAAAAGGTAAGATGGATCAAGATTTCCTTGTACAGCCTTTTTAATGCCCATTTCTCTTGCTTCTCTGATCGGTAGTCTCCAATCTAAGCCAACTACATCAATCGGAAGGTCATTCCACTCCAATGCCAAGTGCCTTGCACCTACTCCATGCATGATTAATGGAACATTTTCTTCACGTAAAGCAGAGAATATTCGATTCATAACTGGTTTAATATACTTTCGGTAGTCCTCTACATTTAACGTACCTACCCAGGAATCAAAGATTTGGATTGCGCTTACACCCGCATTTATTTGCGCTTTAACATATGTAATGACCATCTCACCTAACTTATCCATTAAAGCAAACCAAGCTTGAGGCTCCGTATACATAAATGCTTTCGTTTTATGGTAATTTTTTGAAGGTCCACCTTCAATCATATACGACGCAATCGTAAATGGCGCACCTGAGAAACCAATTAATGGAACAGTTAATTGTTCTTTCGTTAACAACTTAATCGTATCCAACACATAAGTAATATCTTTTTCAGGGTTTAATTCACCCAGTCTACCGACATCTTCAATCGAACGAATAGGATTATCAATCACTGGACCGATTCCAGATTTAATTTCCACATTAACGCCAAGTGCTGGCAGTGGTGTCATAATATCTTTATAAAGAACAGCAGCATCTACGTCATACTGCTCAACCGGTAGCCGTGTAACATAAGCACATAATTCCGGTTGATGAGTAATTTCAAACAAGGAATATTTTTCTTTAATTTTACGATACTCTGGCTGTGACCTACCAGCTTGGCGCATATACCAAACTGGAACATGGCTCGTCTTTTCCCCTCTTGCAGCCTGTAAAAAAGTATCATTCGTAATCTTAACCATTCATATCCACCTTTCGAACATGACGAATTTTATCGATCATCGTCTTCCTAATATTAGAATAACAGAAGTCAGATTATTTTCAAATGCAACTGCTTACTACTTTATGCTATTCCTTTATAGAAGTATAGAACTCCTCTGACATTGTCACTAATTCGACTTTTTTATTTGAAGGAATGACCTGAATAAAAAAGAAAACTGAATAAACAAACATGTATTGTTTTGTATTGATAGTTTATTCTTGCTATGATTTAACCAAAGAAGTTTGAAAAGGTTACCAAAACAAAAAAGGTGGGAAACTAATGAACATATTTATAACGACTGGAACACGAGAATTTCTACAAAAGGTAAAAGAAAAGCACGTAAATGAAAAACTTTATTTTATGGGAAATGCGGAACATGCACTTTTACTACATGAGACAACTGGTAAAACCATCTTTTCGTCCCCAAGAAAATTTGAAGTAGTGGATGGACGTGGTGAACTAAAGGAGATAGGGTATGTCGTGATGAACAACATCCCGGTTACAGAGGAGGGCCGACCAGGATTTGAATTCCGGTTTAAAAATCGAGCAGGCTTGATTGAAAAGGAACCTGGATTCACCGCACTTCGAATTCTCAGACCTTTGAACTCAGATACGTATGTTATTTTGACGATGTGGGAAGATCAAGAAGCATTCACGAATTGGAAAAACTCAAATTCCTTCCAATCCGCTCATAATAAAGATAGTAAATCTCTTGATAATCCCGATTTGAATAAAAAGATTTTCTCAGGACCAGCTTATGTGACACAGTATTCCTTAATAAATGAGGAAGGCTAATAAAGTAAAGTTTCCATCAGTGGGGGGTATCTCCTACTGATGGTTAGTTGAACCAATCCACCGATAAACCTCAGACTACTTTCGATTTGGTATCAACTCCGCATAGTTTCTAACCACCAAAATCTAGGCAGGTCAAACACCAATCTAATCGCCCATCATATTCTGTATGAAAATCACGTTCTTTACCAATACAGGGGAGGATTCTTTATGGGCGTAGAATGGACAGCGCTGCATTGGATTTATATTGTATTCATCGTATTGATTATAGGTTTTATGGTAAAGAGGCGGGATACGACACTTATCTGTATACTTGGAATATTTTCTCTTGCTCTCATTGCAACAGGCAGTCTCTCTGCTTCAGTCAGCGGGATATTTAATAGCTTCATCTTTGCAATTACCGAGCTAATGTCAACCATTCTTGTCATTTCTATCATTGTAGCTATGAGTCAAGTTTTAACGAAAACAGGAATTAATGATGCGATGATTTCACCGTTTACACGCTTTATTACATCACCTGCACTTGCCTATTGGATAATTGGTATCTTAATGATGGTCATTTCATGGTTTTTCTGGCCATCACCAGCC
Source organism: Peribacillus sp. JNUCC 23 (assembly GCF_053653995.1). The sequence continues at coordinate 1,338,938 of NZ_CM132202.1, read as the reverse complement.
GTAGCATTACTCGGAGCTGTTTTATTACCAGTAGCCATTCGTGCGGGTTTACCAACTCTCGGCGTTGCCATGGCAATGAATTTGTTTGGTCACGGCATTGCTCTATCAAGCGATTTTATCATTCAGGCAGCACCTAAATTAACAGCTGATGCTGCTTCTCTTCCTGTTGGAGAAGTAATTAGTGCAAGTATTCCTCTCGTTATCACAATGGGGCTTGTCACTACGATAACGGCATATTTTTTTCTTCGCAGAGACATGATACGTGGATCATTACCTGTCAGCACCAGTATTCATGTAGAAAATGAAAATATTCGATCAGAAGATTTTTTATCTTCAAGTCAGAAAAAGTTCTTTGCCGTTTTCATTCCTATCGCCTTTATTCTTGATGTTGTCGCCATGAGTGTTCTGAAGCTTCAGGGCGGGGATGCTACAGCTTTAGTAGGTGGGACAGCTGTATTCATTTTGATCATTCTTTCACTTTTTACACATAAACAGCAAGGTTTGGAAAAAATTACAGCGTATCTAATTCAAGGTTTTCAATTCGGTTTTAAAGTATTCGGTCCAGTCATCCCTATAGCCGCTTTCTTTTATTTAGGAGATTCCGGCTTTCAGAAAATTTTAGGAGATCACCTGCCAGCAACATCACACGGGATTGTTAATGATCTTGGGATTGGATTGGCGGCTCTTGTGCCTTTATCGAAAGAAGTTGCAGCCATTACATTAACAATTACTGGTGCAATAACAGGCTTAGACGGTTCAGGTTTTTCTGGCATTTCATTAGCAGGTTCAGTAGCCAATTTATTTGCTACTGCAATTGGAGGTGGCACTGCTACTTTAACGGCACTTGGTCAAATTTCGGCCATTTGGGTCGGTGGCGGTACGCTAATTCCTTGGGCTTTAATCCCAGCAGCAGCGATATGTAATGTAGATCCATTTGAACTAGCACGACGAAATCTATTGCCAGTGGCGATTGGATTAGTTGTTACGACCATTGTTGCAATGTTTTTAATGTAAGACCCGTTACTTTCGTATTTTCCCTTAGTGTGAAAAAATATCCAAGATCATTAATAACTATTTTCTCACGAACTAGAAGAAGGATGCCTAAAAGGGTCACACTCTTTTAGGCATCCTTCATTCTTATCTAGCTTCATTATCATTCACCAATCACACCGCATGCGATGCGATCTCCTGCATCACCGGCTGGCTGGGATTTATTGTCGTCTGCTTTTGCATGTATCACAAGTGCCGAGCCATCTGAATCGAACAATGAATATTCTTGATGAGTCTTTAATGTAACGTGTTTAGCTATAACTTCTTCTTTAATCATGCCATCTTTTCCGACTTCAATATTGGGAAGGTCACCTGCATGTGGTCCCTCTTCATGATCTATACCGTGACTCGCATTTGTAGGATTAAAATGCCCGCCTGCTGTTTTAAAAGTAGGAGCAACACATGACGCTGTTTCATGAATATGAAAACCATGTATTCCTGGTGGCAAATTTGACGCCTCTAAACTGATGCGTACACCTGTATCAATTTCTTCCAGGTTGACTGTCCCAATTTTCACGCCTTCCGTATTCTGTAAGTCAACAGTTACCAATTCACCCTCACCCTTAATCTTTTCTTGAGGGTTATTTTGCTCTACACCTGCATTAGCTGGATTCCCTTCTTGATTCATCCCTTCATCTGAGATTGACCGCTCGTCACTTTTTTCAGTATTGCTACCGCTAGTGCTATTACCATTATTATCACTATTGTCATTGCCGCTTCCGCAAGCCCCTAGCACAAACATTATGCCTATAAAAATTTTAAAAAAAAGGAAACGCTTCATATTTATCTACCCTTTCTCTATTTACGTTACTTCTACATACACTCTTTACAAAATTGACCATCTTTAAACATTTCTAAGTCTTAACACTATACAAGGATGTATTGCTCTTTTTTTCGTAACATTTTCAGTAGTAACATAATAGAACATGAAAAAATGAATATACACTTATATGGCTAAAACAAAAACTACCTTTCCTGTTACACTCCAGAAAAAGGTAGTTTTTCTCAAAAAATGGACAAATATTTCGATTCTTTTCATACTGCTTGAAGTTTATCTCTTTCGATAAACATCTAAATTTATTAAAATAAATGATGCCACTCATAATGTAATGTATTAAGAATTGTCGCTGCAAAAAAACCGAAAATAAACAAAGTCGAACGCTTACCAATCCACAATATCAATATGATTGCCAATCCCACAGCTGCTCCTATATACGCTAACCAAGGAAACTGAGCTGTAGATAGAGATAAATAATAGCCTAAATTAGCAGCTAATAATACCCCTAGAAGTAATGGATTTAATAACCTCAATTCCGAAAATGCGTGATTTTCCATAGATAATCCCTCCTTGTTTTAAGTATTCGACGTTTAATGAATACTATTCAAAAGAAAGTGAAACTTCAATCAGTAGGGGGGCTTACTGCCTCTTAAGGATGGGATAAAAATCTACGTATAGAAAATTTACCTTGGTTACTTCAACTGTCATATTCATAAAAACAAAAAAAGCGAGGGTACCCCAAAAAAAGAAAGGGTCAGACCCACATCTACTTTAACGTTTATATGACGTCTAATGTCACAATAACCGTTAAAGAGCGTGTAGATTAAACCCTTTTGGAATACCCTCGACCTTTATTCGTAAACCATGAGTAGAACAGAACGCATGCGATCACAATCGCTCCCCCAAGTGAATATCCTGCCAATACATCTGTCGGGTAATGTGCCTTTAAGACAATTCTGCTTAAACCGATTAGTAGAACGAGTAAATAGAGAACGAGTCTAAACAATCTTTTCAAAAAAGTGGACTTTATATGCTTCCCAATAAAATAAACAGCCAAACCGTAACAAGTAATGCTCACCATTGCATGTCCACTCGGGAAGCTGTACCCTACTGCATCTATCGCTGCATTAATACTTGGCCGGTCACGTTCGATAATTCCTTTCACAAACCGATTCAGCTGATCAGACCCGGCAACCCCTATCGAAACGACAGCCATCGCGAGATAATCTTTTTTCGAGATCCACAGCCAAAGAACTAAAATCAACGCGCAAACTCCAAGTATAATGGTTGAACCCATTTCTGTAAGCTTATAAAAAAAATCATACATCCATGTACCTGCTACACTTGAAATGAAAGGTAAAAAGGCTTGATCCAGCTTCAATGGCTGGCCACTTTGAACAGCTTTTGTAATGATCGAGTAAACAGCTAAACACATAAAAAAACCAATTAGAATAATCGGTACATTCTTTTTATACTCTTTTCTCATTTTCCCCTCCAGTTATTTGACTAAGAACATACCAAAACAGCTTGGCCTCCTTTCTAAACATTGTATGCTATACTATTCCCTATATAACAACTATTCACTTAATTACGGAGGTAAATTATGATTGCTAAGTTACATACCCTTTTGGAAAATTCTTATGAAGAAATGGTCGCCATTCGTCGCTATTTACACCAACACCCTGAGCTTTCTTTTCAGGAAACGAAAACGGCTGCCTATATTACTGATTTTTATCAACAGCTTGGGATTGAAGTAAAATCAGGCATCGGTGGCAATGGCGTTGTGGCAAGAATATCAGGTGCTAAACCTGGTAAAACCGTCGCACTACGAGCTGATTTCGATGCATTACCGATACAAGATGAAAAGGATGTTCCTTATAAGTCTACCGTGCCTGGTGTCATGCACGCATGTGGTCATGATGGACATACAGCGACTCTGTTGATTCTAGCAAAAGCGCTCCATACGATGAAAGATGAACTAGAAGGTGATTATGTACTTATTCATCAACATGCCGAGGAATACGCCCCAGGCGGTGCTAAGCCAATGATTGAAGATGGTTGTTTAGATGGAGTAGATGTCATTTTCGGTACTCATCTTTGGGCAACTGTACCAACTGGAACGATCCAACATCGAGTCGGTCCTTTCATGGCGGCAGCTGACCGCTTCGAAATAACTCTTTTTGGCCAAGGTGGACATGGTGCACAGCCACATAAAACGAAAGATGCCATTGTGATTGGCGCTCAACTCGTATCAAACCTACAGCAAATTGTCAGTAGACGTGTTAGTCCACTCGATTCTGCTGTCGTTACTATTGCATCCTTTGTGGCTGAAAACGCCTTTAATGTGATAGCCGACAAAGCAACAATTGGCGGCACTGTACGGACATTTAGTGAAGATGTACGTGCCTTTATTGCAGAAGAAATTGAACGCATTGTGAAAGGAACCTGTCTTTCTGGAAATTGTACGTATGAATATATGTATGATTATGGGTACCCTGCTGTTATCAACCATGAAACAGAAACACATTTACTCGTAGAAGCAGCTGCTACAGTAGCAGAAGTAGATACGATTGAAGAAACGCTACCTGATATGACAGGAGAAGACTTTTCGTATTATTTACAAAATGTGAAGGGAACATTCTTTTTCACTGGCGCTAAGCCGTATCCTGATTTTCCCTATGGTCATCACCATCCGAAATTTGATATTGACGAAAAAGCAATGCTCATTGCAGCTAAAACATTGGGCAGTGCGGCGATTTCCTATCACCAAAGTAGTGAAAACAAATAAAGCCACTCTACTATCATTATTAGATAAGTTAATAAGAGTTTCCCGAATCACTCTAAAATTTCATATAAGCAAGTATACACTTTCGTAACTTAACTACTGGAGGAGTCTAGATGATTCAAGAGATGGATAGTCTTGTGATTCAACTGAACGAAATTATCTGGAACCGAGATAATAAGAAGATATTGAATGGGGTTTCCTGGAAGGTTAACAAGGGAGAACACTGGGCAATTTTAGGGTTAAATGGATCGGGGAAAACTTCTCTCCTAAAAATCATAACGGGCTATCAATGGCCAACTAAAGGGAATGTTTCCGTTTTGGGAAACATATTCGGAAAGACAAACATCCCTGAGCTTCGAAAAAAAATTGGATGGGTAAGCACTTCATTAGATGAAAAATTTCACTCCCGTCCAAGTGATACAGCTATAGAAGTCATATTAAGTGGAAAAAACGCTTCGGTTGGATTGTATGAAGAAATAACGGAAATTGATGTTGAAAAAGCTAGTGAGCTTCTTCAACAGTTCAGAATTAGTGATTTAACTGACCAAGCTTTCTTGTCCCTCTCTCAAGGAGAAAAAAGGAAAGTAATGATCGCTCGAGCGCTCATGTCTTCACCAAGCTTACTTATCCTGGATGAACCATGCAATGGTCTAGATCTCTATTCAAAAGAAGAGCTTCTTTCAACGATCGAGAAGTTGACCCAATCAGCTGAAGGTCCTACTCTATTATATGTAACCCATCATATCGAAGAACTCGTTCCATCTATTTCGCACGCTTTATTATTAAATAAAGGAAATGTTATTGCGAATGGACAAAAAAAATCAGTCTTGACCGAGAAGTTATTAGAAAAGACTTTTGATCTCCCCATTTCATTGGGATGGGAAGATGAACGTCCTTGGATTCGAATTAAATCAATGAATAAAGGATAAATTCCTTAATAGAGTGAAACTTCACTCAGTGGGTGGATTACTCCCCGTTAATGTGGGATAAATTAAATGATATTTTAAAATATATAAGAGCCGCTTGTATCATCTGCTGCGATTGACACAAGCGGCTCATTTCTTATGCTTTTTCAGAAAGAATTCGCAGGCGATACCCATTCATCGCCGTTTCTCCTAGTTGATCCAACAATTGATGATTGGCGTAGGCCCCTACCGCTGCACCAATTCCCGGAACGAGCTGAAACATTTTGACGAAATCAATTTGATCTCTGTACTCTTGCTGAAACTGTTGCCAGTCTAATTCCTTAGCATGTTCAATATGATCCCAATTCTCAATAATATCCAGTGTTTCTCGTCGCTTGTCTTCACTAGAAAAAGCAAGCTGAAAAATATGAAGGATGAATAGTCGTTCTTCGTATTTCTTCGCGTCGAAGCCATACAATCCAGCAATTTCAAAGAGAAGTTTCATTTTAATCGTCAATAACAACGGAAAATCAGCAAGGCCTAGTAAAATACCCCCTGCACCCGTACCTGCCCCTTCAATTACCGCCGTTTTTCGATAGGTTACAATCGTTTCCTTCACCCATTGATCCTTTTGCTGCAAACTTAAGCAAGAAACATCTCTTTCCTTCGAAACAAATTTGGACCCTTTTAAAACAGCTTCAACAAGATTCCGGATGCTCTCGGTAATGACGCCATGTACCTTTTTAGGAATGAAGGTATTCATTTTATTTTGTGCGGTTTTGGAAATCCGCTCAAAGGTACCTGATTTCCGCAAAATTTTCTTTTTCCATGCCATAAGCTCACGATGGGTGATTTGTTCATACGTGTCGATTGCAATCATCTCCAGTTTTGTGTGAAGGATATGGGGACTTAAGCTTCGCGACTTACTAATAAGCCCGCTACTTAGCAGGTATACTCATTTTATCAAGAAAGCATCCAAAACTCCGGCTTTGCACCGCCACCATTGTGATTAGGCCAATGTCGCGTGCTTACATGTGGTAAATGGTAGGTTTAACGCTATATTCGTTTTGTATGTTAGAAACTCTTCAATTTTTTTGCAGAATAGCCTCTAAATAGTAGAATAAATACAATTGCTGCTAAGAATGACACCCCAGCACCCCACCAATTTCCCGCAATAAGTAACACGAGGGTAAACACGATTGCTTCAAAAAGTAAAAAGCAAGATACAAGTTGTATGACTGCTGTTTCTCGTAACTTAGCAGGCAGTGGATATAATGATACCCATATTTTCAACTCATGCTGTTTCCAAACAGGAAGAATTTGAATTCCTGTCATATAAAGAAACAAAATCGTGACGAGTATACTCGCAACCATTGAAGGAAAGGTAAGCAACACAAACGATCCGATAACAGTCAGCCTTACTAGTAAGCCTACATAGTCATTGGCCCGGAGCATCGTCCGAGCATACAAGAACGTGTATGTTGATTTTTGACGATAAGGTATGAAAGTGAGTAACCAGTCTAACCATTTTCGTCTGGCCACTTTTCCTCTCAGCTTAGGTACATCGGTGAATAGATTCGCAATCCGGTAAAACGACATCATCCGCTTGCCCTCTAGTTCGATTAATCGCTCCCACTTAATGCCCTTCTTTGTCGTTGTATGCCTATAATAAAAGAATAAACCACACAGAAGTACGAGTAGTATTATACCTAAATGACTCGCATCGGCAAAAACTAAATAGAGTAAAACAATATTCACTAATAATCGGATAAAGAAGTCAATTTTGATCGCAGACGGCTCCGTATACTTCAGCATATACCAATGAATATGTATGTTGAAAAATTTAACAGCCAACAACAGGATGATAACGTAAAGACTGGAAACTTTACTAGGATCTGCTACCTTTGTATACATCGGCAGGAAGACAATGTACACAATTATCAACATAAAGACCTGCATCATGGCACTCAACCAAATAGAATTTTTAAAATACATTCTAAGCTTCGTTTCTAGAGGCAATAGGAACACCACATCCGCTTCTTTCAAAAAAGTCATGATCGGGCTTCTTGTTAGGAAAAAACCAAGAACGACAGCCATGATCCAAGCTGCTGGAAAATCAGCGGTCAAGGTCTTCACCCATTCGCTGTAATAAAAGCCGAGTCCGCCTAAACCAATCACCATAACAAACATTAAATGCCCGTTAAAAATATATCGTAAATACTTTTGCATTTCTTGGCTGTAGCCGAGGAATCGCTCTTTCCATAACCCTCGGCTATTCATGTTTAGTTTCTTCCTTTGTCAGTTGAATATATAAGTCATCAAGTGTTGCCCCTGGCATATCAAATTGACTTCGAAGCTGTTCCAAATCACCTTTTGCACGAATTTCTCCATTGTGAAGAATGACGAAAGAATCACAATATCTTTCTGCTGTCGCAAGGATATGAGTAGACATTAAGATCCCTGCACCGCTTTCTTTCATATTTTGCATAAGGTCAAGCAACGACTGGATCCCGAGCGGGTCTAGTCCCACAAACGGTTCATCCACAATATACAAAGATGGTTGAACAAGAAACGCACACATAATCATCACCTTTTGCCGCATCCCTTTTGAAAAATGGGCTGGAAACCAAGATAAACGTTTCTCCATATGGAATTCCTTTAATAATTTCCCCATCCTATCTTTAAATACGGATTCCTCTAGACCGTATGCCATCGCAGTAAGCCTTAAATGCTCCTCTAGTGTAAGCTCATCATAAAGAATAGGTGTTTCAGGAATATAGGTATACTGCTTTCGATATTCATCTGGATTCTCAGCAAACGTTTTTCCTTTTATTGTAATCGAACCACTTTTCTCTTCCATCAATCCAATGATATGCTTAATCGTTGTACTCTTCCCCGCACCATTCAAACCTATAAGTCCAACAAGCTCATTCGGCCGAATGTCAAAGCTGATTCCTTTTAATACAGGAATTCTTGTATAACCTCCGACTAAGTTGTTTATTTCTAATAAGGACATATCAACGATCCCTTCCATAATGTAGGTTAGTTCCATTTTAACAAATTCCGTTTTGTTTATCGAGCTAAGAAAGCTTTAGTTTTTTAACGAATTTTACTTTCTAACCTACAGCGCTTTTTTTAATGGTGAAAAAACATTTGGAATCCCCGTGTATATAATACTTAAATCGTGGCTATCATAAGTAGTGAAGAAGGGGTTCTTCATTAGACTTTTGATTTTATCATCTTGTCAAATGAGGTGTCAGTTAAAGACAACTAACTGCAATATACCAGAAACTTCAATGAACCAAACGTTTATGCAAGGAGATGGTTGCTTTGCAAACATTAGACGAAAGAAACATTCATGCACGATCCAATACGCTTTATTGTTGCAAAACTTTAGAGTTATAGGAGATGGTTGCTTTGAATGCAAAAACTTTTTTTAAACGCTAAAACTTACTTTTAGTAAATGAGGTGTTTATCGGAGACAGTCTATGTAAATAAACGTATTTGGAGTGTGACCCCTTTTTCATAGGCAGGGTGCAGCCATCAGCTGCATCCTGTTTCTTTTTCACATAAGAATACAAATATCTCCACCACTACTTTCCTTCTAGAGGTTGTTCAAAAAGTCAAAAGCTTGGGAATTGCCTCAAAGCTCTTTCCCTTCAGCCCTCACGTATTACTGTATACGTGAAAGGTTCTCGAGATGCGCTCCTCGAACTTCTCGGCTCTTTTTATCCTCCTTTTTGAGTACGCACTTCTATATACATTTATTTCAATTTAGAAAATTTCGCTGTTTATATAGACACATGTTTTTTTAATTGATCATGTATATAAAACGTAAATCATGGCTATCATAAGTAGTGAAGAAGGGGTTCTTCATTAAACTTATGATTTCATCATTTTGTCAAATGAGGTGTCAGTTAAAGACAACTAACTGCAATAAACCAGAAACTTCAATGAACCAAACGTTTTTATGCAAGGAGATGGTTGCTTTGCACACATTAGACGAAGAAAACATTCATGCACGATCCACTATACTTTACTGTTATAATGCTTTAGAGATATAGGAGATGGTTGCTTTGTATGCAAAAACTTTTTTAAACGCTAAACTTACTTTTAGTAAATGAGGTGTTTGTTAAAGAAAGTCTATGTAATGAAACGTATTGAAGTATGGCCCCTTTTTCAAGTCGCAGGGTGCAGCAATCAGCTGCATCCTGTTTCTTTTTCTTTCCGACTTTCATGTAGCTATGATAGGATAAGATTACCTAAACATTAACCAGGAAAGGATGTCAAAGATGAGCGATTGTATTTTTTGTAAAATTATTACTGGAGAGATCCCGAGTACAAAAGTATTTGAAAATGAACATGTACTTGCCTTTCTTGACATTAGTCAAGTAACGAAAGGTCATACATTGGTCATCCCAAAAGTACATAAAGAAAATGTTTATGAATTAACACCTGACATGGCAAAAAGTATTTTTGAAGTAGTGCCAGAAATTGCTCGTGCTCTAAAAAAGGCGTTCAATCCAATTGGCTTGAATACTATTAACAATAACGGTGAAGCTGCCGGACAGTCCGTTTTCCATTACCATCTTCATTTAATTCCACGCTACGGTGAAGGTGATGGATTCGGAGCCGTTTGGAAAACGCATACGAGTGAATACACACCTGAAGACTTGCAAGCTATGGCACAATCCATTTCAGAAAGCATGGAAAATTAATCATAAAAAATTCACCTTGGAGCCTAACTCAATGGTGAATTTTTTATGATTTAAAGGAAATTTCAATCAAATCATGATTATTTCACTAAACATTCTTTTTTTTCTTTCAACTTGTAAACATTTTCTGATAGGATAGAAACAATCAAGTCCTTTCACACATACAAGGAGGAATAAATATGAAAAGAGCACGTAATTTTAATGCAGGTCCTGCTGCTTTACCCGAAGAAGTTTTAAAAAGAGCGCAATCTGAATGGTTAAATATCGACAACACAGGGATGTCGGTCATGGAATTAAGCCATCGCAGTGATACGTTTGAAACGATCCATAATCACGCCATTCAAACGCTTAAAGAACTAATGGATATTCCAGAAAATTATGATGTTCTCTTCCTGCAAGGCGGTGCTAGCCTTCAATTCTCGATGATTCCAATGAACTTATTAAAAGCTGATAGTCAAGCGGACTACGTTCTAACTGGAAGTTGGTCGGAAAAGGCTTTACAAGAAGCGAAGAAAATCGGAACAACTAGAGTTGTAGCTTCTACAAAAGAGTCAAATTATACATTCATCCCGAAACTTTCTGATATCGTCTATAATCAAGATGCAGCTTATTTACATATCACTTCAAACAATACCATTTACGGAACGCAATGGAATGAATTTCCGGATTCAAAAAATGTTCCTTTAGTTGCGGATATGTCCAGTGATATTTTGAGTAAAAAAATAGATGTCAGCAAATTCGGTTTAATCTATGCCGGCGCGCAAAAAAACCTTGGTCCATCTGGTATTACCGTTGTCATCATTCGTAAAGACCTTATTTCTGATTCTTTGGCTGAAATTCCAACTATGTTGAATTACCATACACATCAAGCTAGCAATTCACTATATAATACGCCACCAACTTTAGCTATTTACCTCCTCTCACTTGTACTTGATTGGGCAAATGATTTAGGTGGTATTACCAAGATTGAAGAAATGAACGCGAAGAAAGCAGAATTACTTTATCATGCCATTGATTCAAGCGATGGATTTTATAAAGGACATGCCGAGCTGAACAGCCGTTCTTATATGAATGTTACCTTTACCCTTCCGAACAAAGAAATTGAGCAGGAATTTTTGCAAAAAGCGAAAGAAACTGGGTTTATCGGCTTGAACGGCCACAGATCTGTCGGTGGCTGCCGTGCATCCATTTATAATGCCGTTCCACTTGAACATTGCCAGGAGCTTGCTAATTTTATGAATACATTTAAAGATACTTACCAGCATCAAGAAAAAAACTCCTTCTAAAAAAAGGATAGTCATGATATACTATTTTAAACCTCTCGCAATAGGCAATAGTGCACTGTTGGGGAGAAACTTTAGACGAGATGAGAATAGGAGAGATGAGAAATGAATACGAAAGTACTAGTGTCCTTATCCTTATTAATGGGGTTAGGTGCTGTCCTGCATCTAGTTGTCCCTGGAATTGCTTTTGGAGTTAAGCCCGATATGATGCTAACTATGATGTTTTTAGCCATTATCTTATTTCCAGAAAAGAAAAATGTCTTTTTAGTAGCAGTAACAGCCGGAGTCATTTCCGGACTTACATCAACCTTCCCAGGTGGAGGTTTCATCCCGAACATTATCGATAAATTTATCACTGCCTTTCTATTTTATTTCATGTTTTTGGCTATTCGGAAATTCACTAAATCATTTATCAGCATTGGATTTCTAACGGCGATTGGAACCCTAATTTCCGGTACGGTATTCCTTGCTTCAGCTCATTACATTGTGGGTCTACCAGAAGCATTCCTTTTAATGTTTGCTGGAGCTGTACTTCCGGCAATCGTATTGAACGTAATCGCAGTTGCTATCATTTATCCAATTGTGACTGGGCTTGTCAAGCGATCAAACATTCCTGCAAATATATAATCTTAAACTTTTCAAAACACCGGATGTTTTTCCGGTGTTTTTTTAAAACCATCTATTATATGACAAGCTGGATTAGAATGCCAATTAGAAGGAAAGCGATACTTGCTACAGCTAAGATCAGTACTCTTTGTTTTATAGTTTTTTTGGGCGGAAACATGCCTGGTCTTTGTAAAATAGCCAAATAAAAGAATGCCGCCATTAAAAACACGAGCGATAAAATAAAGAAAAACAAGACGCATCTCCTCCTTTTCGAAATCTTTTTGTCATGTATATGTCAAGCCTCTACTTTTTATGAATTCCCAATCTCTAAACTATTTTTATATATTGAAAAAAATAAAGATGTTTTAAAAAACATTTTTGTGATATAAAGAATATATAAATTAACTCTTTCACTAATAAGAAAATTATGATATTTTAATAAAAAGATTACCAACTATTATTTTCTTACCTAGCAGGTTTTTTTAACTATAAGGCGAAATCAATATAGAAGAAAAATGAGGTGATCATATGAAGGCAAAATCAGTCATTCTTGGAGTAATAACAGGAACTATTGTTGGTGCAGCAGCAGCTCTTCTCACCGCACCAAGTTCTGGAACAGAGCTTCGCAGCCGTGTGAAAGCAAATACAACTGAAATTTCTAACTCCATTAAAGAGTTGAAGATCCAGTTGATGAATTTAAAAGAAGATGCCATACACGCTTCGAAAATAAGCAAAGAGACCATCAAAGCTTTTATAGAAGATGTGAAAATATTGATTGAAGGCTGGAAAAAAGATATTGAACCAAATGCAGAAGAATTGTCAAAAAACATAAAAGAAATTGAGGCGACGATTCAAGAACTCGAAATGATTGCTTCTCCTAAAATTGAATCATGAATAACTAAAAAACAACTGCCGGCTTGCCTAATAATTTTTTTAGACAGAGTGTACATATTTCTTTAGTAAAGAACAGGTTTTTTTAACATTAAGCATTGCCGGCACTTTCACCTTTTCGTAGCAGCATAAGCTTATACAAAATTTTTATATGAAAAATTCTAAAAATTTCGCAAATTTAGCTTTATTAATCTTTACTTTATTGTCATAATAAAACTAGAGAATTCTGATAAGTAGGTGAGTGTATTCATGCAGGAAAAAAATTATACTATGAAAGATGCTATGATCTTCAGCCAAAGAATTGCTCAATTAAGTAAAGCACTTTGGAAGGCTGCGGAAAAGGATTGGCAACAATGGATTAAGCCCTTTGATTTAAACATTAACGAACATCACATCTTGTGGATTGCTTATCATTTAAACGGTGCCTCCATTTCAGATGTAGCTAAATTCGGAGTTATGCATGTTTCAACTGCATTTAACTTCTCCAAAAAGTTAGAGGAACGCGGCTTATTAAGTTTTTCAAAGAAAGAAAATGACAAACGTAATACGTATATTCAAATTACCTTAGAGGGTGAAAGCATTTTATTAGATTTAATGGAAAGTATGACCCCGCTAGCAATTCTGTTCTTTCAGGAACCCTTCCGATGCGAGAGCTCTATGGGAAATTCCCTGATATGATGGAGATGATGGCGATTATTCGAAATATTTATGGCGAGGATTTCATGGGGATATTTGAACGTTCATTTGATAGTATCAATCAAGAATTTACCGAAGAAGAAGGTAAAATTGCAAAAAAAAAGTCAGAGAAAGAAACTGAAGCTGTTTAATTCTTTGCAATTTTCTCCATATCCTTCATGAAAGAAACATATAATCCTTGCTTTAAACAAGCTTCAATAAGTTCTTTTACTGTTACTTTTAGAGTCAACTCCATTGTAAGGCGGTTAAAAAGCGGTTGAAAATGTATATACCCTTCCGCTTTTTCTATTTCATATTGCTTGCTCAATTTATCACATAGTCTCAAAATCTCTTGAGCTTCTGTTTCCGAAAGATTTTTTTCAAAAAAGATCACATCCAATTCCGCTTTCGGGTTCCGAATAACGTTTAATAAGAGTGTTTGATGAAATTTCAGTCTATTAATTTCCCTCTCTAGGTCCCGCATTTCCTGCCTCCACCAATCTTGTTCAATTACCGCTTTTCTCCATTATACATGATTTCTTTTACTTCTCCACGATTGAAAGCGCATACGGATTATTTCATGTAATATTCTATTGATTTTTTGGCTTAATCATCGTAAAGTATGGGAAGGATTTTATAAGAAAAGCATATAGGCCTTATCTTATTATCTATACTATCCCGCTTGTGGAGGCGAATTTTTTGAATAGCTGGAAGTCGATCAACTTGGATAGACAATTTGGGAATCAATTTATCTTATTTCTATCCATGATGACCACGTTATTTTCTTTTATTGTTATTTATTTAAGTATGAGCGCGTTTTTTCCTAATGTCTCCATGTCTGATGACTATGGCTGGGTGTTACTTTCTTCAGTGCTTCTCTTATATCCGATTCATAAACTAATGCACTACTGTCCATGTATTTTGGAATATCCAAAAATTAAACCGGCGTTGCATGTAAAATGGAGTGTTCTTCCACTTATTTCATTCAAGGTAGATGACCCCATTCCAAAACAACTGTACAGATTAACCTTACTCTTTCCTTTTCTTGTATTAACGAGCGTTTTTATCAGTGGCGCATACGCTTTCCCACATTACGCGCATTATTTTACCATACTGCTTTCCATTCACACCGGATTATGCGTTTCTGATTTTATTGCGCTCAAATGTATGGCCGGATCACCTGAACAAAGCTTCGTAGAAGAAACAGAGCAAGGTTATGATATTCTTATTTTTAAAGATTAATTAGGTAATTTAAAAATGATGAATACAAGGAGTTACAAAGTTTTAAGTATCTTTTTATGAAATTATTTGGTATCGTAATGATACATACTTGTTCTAGAGGGAGGGATTCAGGAGTGATAATAATCGTGTTTATCATCTTCTCGGCCTTAATTCTATATAATATTAACAGAATGACAAACTCATTATGTATCCAAAAAGAAATTCCTGAAGACCGCCAGACGAAAGTATTTCGGACTATTAATATCTTAATTACGATTTTACTATTGTCCTCGTATGTTGAAATATCCTTTACATAAGTAATGTATAGGCGGCGGTCAGAATAACCGTTATCGATCCTTGATACAGCAAAAAAGGCCACCCTCGAGTGCCTTCTGACCCGTAGGTAGCAAGTGTAAGGTCAGACATCAAAACGAAGCGGAAAAAGGTGAACCCATTAACGGTTCACCTTTTTTAGTATCCAATTTTATAACCATGAAGCTCCGATGATAATCAAAAGGATAAAAAGTACAACAATCAAAGCGAAACCTCCGCCGACTCCTCCAGACATTGTGTATCCTCCTCTCAATGGTACATACATTCAATCCCGTTTTCAGAAAACTGGTTGCTCTTTTTTTACAACCACCACTCTAACGGCTACGATATTCTATTCAGCTTAGCTTTAAGAAGCGTGGGCTTTTTGTGTTTTTAATTAGAAGTGGTGTTTACCTGCAAAAAGAAGCACCAACGATGATCAATAAAATAAACAAAACCACCAACAAAGCAAACCCTCCGCCAAATCCATTGCCCATATATATTACCTCCTTTATATTGATCGACAGCCTTTTGTTTAAATAGGTACTGCCTAATCTGCATAGAACCGATATGAGTGAACGATCCTTATCCTTACATCATATGTATTGGTCATGTAGACGGATGGGCGTTTGCCTACTTTCTACAAATTAAGATGCAAAATTCGCACTTTAATTTTCGAAAAACTTCCAAATATGGTATAGTAATATTTGTGGATTCACACAACAGCCACGAATCTAGATAACAGGAGTTGTTCTAAATGAAAAAATGGGCTTTATCCATAACGGTAATTGCAGGTCTTCTTGGACTAGCTGCTTGTAGCAATGGCGGCGATTCTGAAGCGGTGGCAACTTCCAAAGCTGGAGATATCACGAAAGTAGAACTTTATGATGTAATGAAAGAAAGGTACGGCGATGCAGTTTTACAAGAGCTCGTATACGAAAAGATTCTTTCAGATAAATATAAAGTAACCGATAAAGAGCTAGACAAAAAATTGGACGAGCTTAAGACACAACTAGGCGAAAACTATGAGATGGCACTTGCTCAGTCTGGTATGGATGAAGCTGCCTTGAAAGATTCTATTAAAGTTCAAATGCTTCAAGAAAAAGCAGCACTTGCTAGTGTTAAAGTAACTGAAAAAGAAGTGAAAGAATACTACGATCAACAAAAACCTGAAATTCACGCAAGACACATCCTTGTTGAAGATGAAGCGACTGCTAAAGAAATAAAAGAAAAGCTGAACAAAGGCGAAGACTTTGCTAAGTTAGCAAAAGAATCTTCAAAGGATACTGGAAGTGCCGAAAATGGTGGAGATCTTGGATGGTTTGGTCAAGGAGCAATGCTTCCTGAATTTGAAAACGCTGCTTATGCTTTGAAAAAAGATGAAATCAGCGAACCTGTTAAAAGCCAGTATGGTTACCATATCATTCAACTTCTAGATAAAAAAGAAAAAAAATCTTTTGAAGAGTCAAAGGCTGAGATAGAAAAAGAATTAAAACTTTCTAAACTTGATGCTGCTTCAGTTCAAAAAGCCCTTAATAAAGAAGTGAAAGATGCAGATGTAAAAGTCAGCGATAAAGATTTGAAAGACACATTTAAAACAGAAGAACCAGCAGAACCGGCTAAGAAATAAAACAGAAACACGTTTAAGAGTAAGAGCTGGATGTATACAAGCAACCTTCATATCAACTCCCAAATCTTAAGCAAACAAAAAGGCAGGTCTGATGACCTGCCTTTTCTAATGTTCCATTCCTGGCTGCTGCTCTTTTTCTCGGCCCTCTTGTTCTTCCTTCATTCTCTCTATATACTTCTGCCCTTCCTGTTCAATCCACTCTTGCTCTTTTTTTCGGTCCTGCCTCGCCGTATAAACACTCATCCAAGCACTGACTAAAATCCCTGCAAATATAAACCAGATCCATATCGGCATGCTCTTACTCCTCTCGGGGATCTTGTCCCACTCGTATTACTAATGAATATGCATGGAGTGAAGATATATGTCATATTTTTCATTGTAGATGTCCCATAACGAAAAAGTCAGACCTCCTATCTGCTATACATCATTGATATGACGTGAAGATGACACATTAGCGGTCTATAAGGTGTAAGCTCTGACCCATTTCTGATGAATACAAAAAAGCACCAATGCAAAATCTTCGCACGGTGCATGTATCATTATTCAGAAAATGTCGGTTTGTAAAATGAACGATTTTCAAGAGCAAATACTTTTTCAGTAAATTCGCCTGGTTTAGCCTTTTCAAGAGCACGGTTCATCATATTAATCTTCGCATCTAAGTTATCAATATAGTGAAGAACTTCTGCTTCACGAACTAGAGGTGGTTTGGCACTCCCCCACTCTGCTTTGCCATGATGGCTCAAGACAAGATGTTGTAGAATCATGATTTCTTCACTTTGGATATTCAATTCATCAGCGGCTTTGCCTATCTCATTGACCATAATCGTAATATGGCCTAGTAGATTGCCTTCAGTTGTATAAACAGTTGATACTGGTCCTGATAGCTCTTTCACTTTACCAAGATCATGCAGAATAATTCCTGCATATAAAAGGTCTTTATCAAGTGTTGGATATAAAGCAGTGATCCCTTTCGCTAGGTCAAGCATGGAAACCACATGATAAGCAAGTCCTGAATAAAATTCATGATGGTTTTTTGTTGCAGCCGGGAATGTTAAGAAATCACTTTGGTATTTTTTCAGCAAATGACGTGTGACTCTTTGGATATTCGGATTTTTCATTTCAAAAATATATTGCGTGATTTTCCCCATCATTTCATCTTGGCTCAATGGAGCTATTTGAATAAGATCTGCAGGTGTCACACCATCCTGTTCAGTCGTCAAACGGATATTCCGAATCTTCAATTGGCTGCGTCCTCGGAAATTCTGAACCTCTCCTAGCACTTTGACCGTTTTTTCACCTGAAAAATTACGCTCATCATCTTCAGAAACATCCCATAGCTTTGCTTCTATTTCTCCTGTTTTATCAGAAAGGATCAGTGTCAGAAAGGGCTTGCCATTACTAGCCACTGCCTTGGTACTGCTTTTTATATACATATATGTATCCATTGACTCACCAACACCGAAGTGAATGATGCCTTTTTGCATGTGTATATACCCCCGTTCTAAGTTAAGTATCAATAGTATACCATATCGCGCAATAGTACGGTTTCACCTTATTCGATTTTCACAAAAAACAGCATGTCTATTATTTGTTCATAAAGAGGCACCCATAGGATTAGATAAAGTGAAACTTCAATCAGTGGGGGTTTTACTGCCCGTTAATGCGGGATAAATAGGTCAAGCTTCCTTGTGAAAAATGGTTGAGCAGATGTTCATGGCATGTAAAGAAAATAATTTGCCTTTGTTCAGATATTTTTGCTAATAAAGCAATCGTGTTTCCTGTTCGTTTACTGTCAAAATTCACGAAGCTATCATCAATGATAAGCGGAAAAGGATCCTCCTTGAATGTGTGGTCCGCCAGCGCAAGGCGAATCGCTACGTATATTTGTTCGGCAGTGCCACGACTCACTTCATTGACATCAAACATCAGATGATCAGAGCGCTGGACAGTGAATCCTTCCGTATCATGATTCAGGAAAATTCGGCTATACTGTCCATCCGTTAAATAGGAAAAATACTCTTCTGCTTTGTTTATAACACTAGGGAGACGTTCTTTTTTGAACGTATCAATCGTTTGATTCAGCAAACTTCGTGCAACAGCATATTTGGCCCAGTCTTTGGCATCTTCGTTAAACACTTGGCGCGCTTCATGAAATTGATGCATTCTATCATCATATAATCCACCCTCTTCAAGCTGTTTAATTCTATGTTTCCAATCCGATTGTTTCTCTAGCAGCGTCGATTGTCTACTAGTGATTTCATTTCGGATTGCTTCCAGATTTTCAATCGTATACTTACTAATATCCATTCCCATATACTCAGTTAGCTGTTTCCCTTGTAAACGTGACTGCTCCAGTTGCATGACGACAAGCTTCAGTTGGCTAAGAAGCTGTAGTCTTTCTTCAGCCCGTAATGCTTTTTCGCGAAAATCATCTTCATCCGCCACATTCGCTTTGTTGTACAATTCTTGGATTTGCCCGATGACATAATCCTTTTCAGATTTGTGATTCTCAAGTTCAACCATTGTCTTCGTTTCTTCCTCAACATGCTGTTTCAGTTGAATTTTCTTTTCGAACAAATCATTTAATGCCTTTTTTAAAATAGTAAGAGCTTCCTGCCAAGTACCCGGATATTCCCCCAGCTCCCCTGTATAATAAAACAACGTTTTCTTCCTATTTTGTATTTCACTATGAATATACTCATTGTTTTTACGAATCACATTTCTTTCTTCTACTTTCACTTTTAATTTTTCAAGCAAGCCAAAGACTTCCTCTAGGTCATGCTCGATCGCTTCATCTGGGATACCCCATATCTTAACAATAGTCATCGCTTCCGCCTGAACTGTTTTCCATGATGATTCCCAAGTTTCAAAATCGTGAATCACATCATCAAATGCTTGTTCCCGTTCTTCCTTCTTAAATGCTTCATTGGCTATTAATCTTTCTAGTTCACGATCTTGTTCAAGTAAACGCAAAGCTGGATCTGACTCATATTCCATTGAACGAGTTTGAGATTCTTCCTTCTCAATGGACGCCCTCTTTTCTTTAGCCTCAGAAAGTCTCCGTATATCATCGGCTAACGTGTGTTTCTCCTTAAAAAAGAAGAAACCGATCCAAATAGCAACCAGCGCAACTACAAAGAAAAACGTAAGTATTGTCTGCTTAGTAAAAATCGAATAGAACGATAGGCCTAATAGAATCAAGCTAATGAAAGAAAAAATACCACGTTTTTTACTAAGTTGATCCCGCTCTTTTTTTTCCTGTACCTTATAGTTCCGCTCCAAGTCCGCAATTTGTTCATCCAGCATTTCTTTTTTCACTATATGATACTGTTTATTTTGCCTTTGATCTTTTGCTGTTTCGAGCTTTAGCCTCTGCTCCTTTGGCAAGCGTCTACAGTTTAGTTCTTCAAGCCTCAGTTCAGACTGTTCTAACCGTCCCTTTACTAGTTTATACCGCTCATCAAGCTGCTCTTTTTCATTACGTAACACTCGTTTTTTTTGAGCAAGCGTTCTTATTTTCTCCTTCATAAAAGTGCTGAAATCTAGCTGTAGGATTGCTTCTACATGGTTTTTAAAGGACAAATCATCCTTAAGATTGTCGATTTCCTTACTTACTAGTTCTAAAGCTTTGTCCTCTTTATGTTTATCAAGCTCCAATTGTTCAAGTAGTGCAGAACTCTCGATAGCTGTTTCGATACTTTCCTTATGTTCTTCTAAAAAAGGTGAAAGGGCCATCTTTTCCTTTCCGGTCATCAGTTCTTGATACTGTTGTTGAAGTGAGACTTGCTTGGCCTCATGCTGAATAAGAAGAGAGTTTAGCTGTTCCAGCCGTTTTAAACCGTCAATCGGAAAAACTTGATCACCTAACCGGTCCAGTCTCGATTGGAGGACAGTCTGTTCTTTTGTAAGCGGCTTGATTCGAAGATATTCCCCTGTATAAAATAGCTGTTCTTCGTTAACTTGAAATTGTTGCTTTAGCTCTTCAAGTTTTTCACCAATTTCTTTTAACCCATTTTGAAGTTCGTTATAGTTCAGCTGATCATCACCTGAATGTTTCATATTTTGTTGAAGCACTTTCAACTGCTTCATTTGACTATTTAGTAACGGTTTCTGTCCAGAAGGTTTAAACCGTAGATCCAGCTCTTTTTGCAAACTCCCTTCTGCATCCAAAATCCTATCATTGCCAACTAAACCAGCCGAAAGTAAATATTTACCAATCACTCCTTCTCCCAGCATATGAAGCCCTTGTAGACCTTGTAGGTCAAAGGAAAAAATTGATTGATAATAGGCCTTATCCATGCCATGTAGGATATTGTTAAGTATTTCTTCTCCAGCAACTTCACCATTTTCAAAAGTGACAGATACATCCCCCGTTGCTTTTCCTTTTACCCGTTCAATTCTTATCTCGCCATATTGCTTTGTTGCAACAATAAGAAGCCCACCATATTTAGCGTGCATTTTCGGTTCATACCGTAACTCGTTTTGTACTTTGGTTGGAAAGCCAAATAATATACTGTGGATAAACGACATGATTGTCGATTTGCCTGCTTCATTTTTCCCGAAAAACACATGCAATTCAGTCAAATTTGTAAACCGTTCATTTTCCATTTTTCCATACCCATATACGTATATCTCTCTTATTCTCAAACCACTCTCCCCCCTTAATGCAGCATTTGCAAAAGCATCCGTTTGGCGTCTTTTAGAATTTGTTCTTGCTCCTCTTCCGTCAAAGAATCAAGCCATTTCTTAGCAATCCCATGCCGATATAGAGGCTGTAGGGCTTCTTCAAATTCTGTAAAACGTTCTACCTTTGAAAGGAGCTCTGATGTAAACGGAGTGTCCTGTAAAACAGCTGGCATCGTGTCCTTGTGAACTGTCATCCGATATGGCCACACATTCCATTCCTCATGCTCTGACTGCTCTTGTAAAATAGAGAGAATGTCTGCTAGAAATTCTTCACTACATACATTAGGATGATGAACATTTCTACCATCTATTATAAGCTCAAGTAAATATTTTTCTGTAAAAGTATGATACTTTGTTAACCTATTCTTGCATTCAGTAAGGATCGAATCGAATGTACTTGTTTCAGGAATCACTACAGTTGCTGTATCCCAAATCATTTCTGCCGTTCGAATAAATCTGTGTTTCCAATCAACACCATTCAGCTCGATGATATAGCAGCCCTTTTCTCCACTTTCCTTGCGATTCCTTCCCTGAATATTTCCTGGGTAAATAGCGAGTGGTTGCTCAGCGACAATTTGCCTTTTATGAATATGACCAAGCGCCCAATAATCGAAATTCTTCTCCGTTAAATCTCGTAAGGAGAACGGAGCATAAGGGCTATGAGTTGTAAAGCCTTCTAAATTTCCGTGTAGAAGTCCAATATGATAATCGGCTCCCTCTATTTTTACATATGTATCGATCATTTTCTCAGTTACATGTCGCTTCGGATAGCTGAATCCATAAAGATGAACTAGCGTACCATCACTTTTGTGAAACGACTTCATTTCCGCTTTTTCCGAAAATACATGAACATTATCAGGAAAATCCACATGTATCCATGACCCGCTCAAATGATCGTGATTACCGTGAATGATATATACAGGAACCCCAGCAGCCTTCAATCGCTCCATTTCCCTTCGAAACCTCACTTGAGTTCGTAAGCTTCTATTTTCACCGTCATATAAGTCACCCGATAAAAGCAGAAAGTCTACCTTCTGGTGAATGGCCGTATCAATGATGCTGCGAAACGCCTTAAATGGACTTTCCCGTAACTCGTCTGCCCATGCTTGAGGCACAGATTTTAGTCCCGTAAACGGACTGTCCAAATGCAAATCTGCCGCATGTAAAAAAACAATCGGTCTCATACCCAAACCTCGATTCCGTTTTGATTCTTGTCTCTTAGTTTATCCTAATTGTAGCACAAACAGAACACACTTTCCCATTTTTATCATTCATGAGAAAGAAAAGTCTCTCTCCTAACAAAAATGTTTATGTGACGAGAACGGACATAATAGACAGTGTATAGAGTGTGAGGACGACAAAAAGGTCAGACCCCATATCTACTATTTATTGTTTATATGAAGTGAAGAGACTATAAACAGTGTATAGAGTATGGGGTCAGACTCTTAATTTTTCTTTGATAATTGTAAGGCGTTTTTAATGCTTTTTAAAGATTTTGAGCTTCCGTACATCAAGACGCCACCACGATAGATTCTAGCTCCAACAATACCTAACAGGACAATTGTCGCAATTAATAAGCCAATACTTATGGCGATTTCCCAGAAAGGAACATTAAGCATGCCAACGCGTAAAAACATGATCATCGGACTGAAAAATGGAATAAATGATGTGATCGTAATATAACTAGCTGAAGGATTGCCAAGGCCAAACATCGCAATCAGGAAAGCAATGACAACAAGCATCGTCATCGGTGAAATCATTTGCTGTACATCTTCTATTTTACTGACGACGGAGCCAAGACATGCGGCAAGTGTCGCATACAACAGATAACCAAGCATCGCGAATATGATCGCATAAATAATAGTCGATATATTCGTGTTACCAAAACCAAAAATCGCGAAGAATCCTTCATTCATATCGGTCAAATTTCGTTTAATCGAGACATACCCCACTCCGAAAAATAAGATCATTTGAGTAAGGCTAAGCAAGGCAACACCTAATATTTTCGCAAACATCTGAGTAATGGGCGAGACACTTGAAATCAAAATTTCCATCACTCGTGATGTTTTTTCTGTGGCCACTTCCATCGCAATCATCGTTGCGTACATTAACACACCAAAATAAATAACGAACAAAAGCACATAAACGAGACCTCGAGCTTGATTTAAGTCTTCCTCTGATTTTGCATTTTCTGCAAGAGCAATCGTTTCATAGGCTGGAGGTGTATTCAATTGTACGATTTGCTGATCCGTCAAGCTCAATTCGCTTGCTGTACGTTTACTTTTCAATTGAGAAAGTGCTAGAAATAAATCATCGCTAATCATTGAATCTGATATTTGATTGGCTTTATACGTTCCTTTTAAGCCATTGTCCACGTCTTTTTCAAGAAGTAAATAGCCGCTAATTTCTTCGTCTATTACCTTTTTCTCTGCATTTTCTTCATTTTGAGAAGCGATAATCGTAATTTCGTCGTTCACAACGGCTACTTCAGCTTTATAGCCATCAAATAAATGCTCTCCCGTTTGATCGATGATGGCAACCTGCTCTCTGTCATCACTTCCGAATGTCTTCAAAATATTCGTCATGTTAGAAAGAATAAGAACTAAGGCCATCATAATGACTGTAGTAATGATGAAAGATTTCGATTTTAATTTTGATAAATAGGTATGCGAAAGCACAATCCAAAATTTATTCATAGGCTGCACCCACTTTTTCGATAAAGATATCTGTCAATGACGGCTCTTCCAATTCAAATTTCCGGACAAACCCTCTTGGTACAAGATCACGAATGATATCAGCAGCAACATCCTCACCCGTCACCTGTAGAATCTTCCCTTCCATCGTTGTCTTGACTTTCGTTACACCAGGATAAGCATCCAAGAAAGATAGATCAAAATCGGCTCGAATCGACACATTCTTTTTCCCAAATGAACGCTTAATTTCTTTCAGTTTACCTTCAACTACAGGTGATCCCTTATGCATAATGCAAAGATGCTCACACATTTCTTCAACATGCTCCATACGATGGCTCGAGAAAACGATCGTCGTGCCACTATCTCGCAAATCGATGACCGCCTCTTTCAGCATCTCCACATTCACCGGATCTAGCCCGCTAAATGGTTCATCAAGAATAAGCAATTCCGGTTTGTGAATCATAGAAGCGATCAACTGAATTTTTTGCTGATTTCCTTTAGATAGTTCTTCAACACGCTTATCGATATATTCTGGAACCTTAAAGCGGTCAAGCCAATATTTTAGCTCCTTCAAAGCCTTTCCTTTGTTCATTCCTCTTAATCTTGCCAGATAAACAATCTGATCGCGCACCTTTAGCTTCGGGTAGAGACCACGTTCCTCAGGAAGATAGCCGATTAAAGAGCTGCTCGCATAATCTATCTTCTTTCCATTCCAAACAATTTCCCCTTCTGTTGGGCCAAGAAGACCAAGAATCATCCGAAACGTCGTTGTTTTACCAGCACCGTTGCCACCTAAAAAACCAAACATTTCTTTCTCAGGAATTGTGAAGTTAAGATTATTGACAGCAGTAAATTCCCCAAACTTTTTTGTGACACCTTTAATTTGTAAAGCCAACAGATTCCCCCCTATAAAGTAACACTTCCATCAGTAGTTTTTTTATCCGTACCTATTTTCTCACAAAAAAATGAATGTAAGCTATTATTGCCAATTAAAATGGGATAAAGCACCATTCCCCTTTCATCTTAACGGAATTCCTATCCATGTACAACACGCAAATCCTAATATTAATGGTATAATCCTTAAATGAAACTGAAAATTAAAAATGTTCAGTGTGTATCATTCTAGAGTAAAAGGAGAGTTTTACATGAGCAGAACCTATAAGTTGACAGTCTTTGAACCTACTGGGGAAAAATTGTTAGATGAGGCTTTTACAGCTGAAAATGATAACTTGGCAAAAGAAATAGGTCAGCAATTATTAATTGAAAAAAACTTTGAACACAAAACACACCGTTGCACTTCTTCCGCAGGTAAACTTCTTCTCTTTCACCGTTAAAAAGAAAAACGTCAACAAAAGCTGGTGCATGAACCACATCGGCTTTTGAATACAAACAATTGGGCGTTCAGACCACTTTTCATGGGGAACCATAATCACTGCTGCTTCAAACATCATTCATGCATTCTCTAAATCAAAAGATGACATCTATCCACCACCGCTTTTATTAAGGCTAAATTCTCCATGGTTCTATTCTCTTTCTTTTTCTTAAATCCTTTAATTCATAATGTTTTCTAAGAGGGAATAAAGGAAAGAATAAAAGAAAAAGTCTAATTAGGGGGATATGCATGTTAATAGGTCATGATGCCGCAAGCTATTGCACGAGTGAATACGATCTTTTAAAAAAAGTGATTGTCTGTGAACCACAATATATGGAAATCCGCGAAGTGATCAACGAAACTCAAAAGCGATTCAAAAATGAAAATATTAATCGAAAACTGGCAATGCAGCAACATGAGCAATTTATTGAACGATTAAAAGAATTAGACGTGAAAGTATATAAACTTCCCGCTCTTGAAGCATTTCCTGAACAAGTTTTCACACGTGACATCGGGTTCACCATTGGAAAAACTGTATTTGTTGCCGAAATGGCGACTCATTTGCGACATGGTGAGGACAAGGTATTAAAGTCTTGGCTTATCGAGGAACATCTGCCATTTTACGACTTAACAAAGGAGCATATTGAAGGTGGAGATGTATTGATTGACAGAAAATCGATTTACATTGGTGTCAGTTCTCGAACCCATGAAAAGTCTATCCGACAACTGCAAAGTCTCCTTCCGCATTTTGAAATCATTTCCATGCCTTTTCAGGAAAAATTCCTGCACCTAGATTGTGTATTCAATATCCTTTCGCCGACCGAAGCACTGATTTTCCCAGAAGCATTTGAACAAAGGGAAATCGATATGCTTCGTTCACGTTTTGATCTGATTGAAATTAATGACGAAGAACAATTTACATTAGGTACAAACGTGCTTTCAATAGGTAGAAAAAAAGTCTTCAGTCTTCCTTGCAATAAGATGGTGAATAATCAGCTCCGTATGAGAGGGTACGAATTAATTGAAGTAGACATTTCCGAAATTATTAAATCAGGTGGTTCATTTAGATGCTGCACAATGCCACTTGTACGGGAATAATGCACGGCTCATCGATGGGATAGGCGCTCTTGATTAAAGATATATTTGTATCTTGACGCATATTTGCTAATTCCACAACATTCCGGATGATTATTAACACAAATTCAAAAAAAAGAACCCTCAGCACCATTTCAATCATGGTCTAGGGTTCTTCTGTTATTTTTGTACAATCCCAAACAGTTCTTCAAGAATCTCTATTTTCTTCTCTGTATAGTGTTCAAAATTGTCATTGTATGACTTAGGATCCTTCGGGTTTGCAAAATGAGTAATCTTCCCTGTGACTGGGTCAAGGAACTTACTTGCCGCCCCACAGCCAAGCCCGATAATGGTTTGCTGTTCTTCCATGATCATGATGTTATACAAGCTTTCTTGACCTGGGAAGGAATAACCGACATTTTCAAGGTTGCCAAGAATATTCTTCTGGCGATATAAGTAATATGGCGTGTACCCATGCTTTTCTGTCCAGCTTTCGGCCGTTCGCATCATTTTCTCAGCTTCCTCACGTGAAGCTACTTGATACTTTTGCTTATTGCGTGTCATTTCCGAAGCACGTTTGAACGATAACGTATGCACAGTCAGTGATTCGGGTAGTAGCTTTTCCGTCTCATCCAAGGTTACCTGGAATTCAGGTAGCTCCTCTCCAGGCAAGCCAATAATTAAATCCATATTAATATTAT
Organism: Peribacillus sp. JNUCC 23; assembly: GCF_053653995.1. The sequence continues at coordinate 1,311,561 of NZ_CM132202.1, read as the reverse complement.
TCATGCCCATTTTTCTTGAAAGATGGAACTTCGTAATCGTTTCTTCAACCGTATGATGGCGCCCGATTGCCTTCAGCGTCTCTTGAATATACGATTGCGGATTCACACTAATGCGGTCAATGTTCCACTTTTTCAATACTTCGAGCTTTTCTGGTGTAATCGTATCAGGACGCCCTGCTTCAACTGTTATTTCACGAACCTTTTCAACATCCGGGAAACTTGCATACATTTCTTCGTACAGCATATCCATTTCTTCCGCAGTAATACTTGTTGGTGTGCCACCACCATAATAAATCGTGGTGATTTTGACATCATGTTCCTTCATCCAACGGCCCATTTCTTTAATTTCATAATGAAGACCGCCAAGAAATGAAGTCACAGAACCTTGTCTACCATTAATCGCATAGGCAGGGAACGTACAATATGCACATTTTGTTGGACAAAATGGAATCCCAATATAGATGCTCACTTCTTTTTTCAATTCGTATAAGTCCGGTATAGCTGCCAATTGACGATCGACGATACGCTGCATTAGATCAATTTTCTCATCAGAAATTAAATAATCTTCACGGAGTTCAGCATGTGCTTGTTCTTTCGATAGCCCTTGCTGAAGCTTTTGATGGAGGAGTTTTGTGGGACGAATTCCTGTTAAGATACCCCATTTCTGTGTGATGCCTGTGATCTTCTGAAGCACATCCAAATACACATGGGAAACAACTCGCTTCACTTGTTTAAACTGCTCTTTATCTGTTTTTGCTGGAATCAGCTCTTGCTCATAACCAGCTGTATAGTTTTTTTGCGTAGCTTTTACCAGAAGTGCTGCGGTCACGATAATTTTATCGGTTACTTCATACTGAAGTGTCACCTCAAAATCAGCATCACTAGCCTCGCCAAAAACAATTTCCGTTTCTTCATAAAATAAGTTCGCAATATTTCGAAGCGGACGTTCAAACCGCTCATCATGTAATCCCTTTATTTCAATTTGCAAAATGATCACCTGTTTAATTTTATTTCGTAAATATCCTTCTCATTTTACAGAATTGGACTAGTTCGGTCAATGTTAACAACAACCAAAGCAATTTGCTAGTGACTAATCCATCGTTTCATCTGAATATTTAGAAGCGATACTTTTCCGACCTTTTATAAAGAATTTCGGCCGATAACTGAACGGCTGGTAAACGAAAGCTTTGTTAAAAGGTATACATATCTTACTTTTTTCTGGATAACCGTTTTCAAACGTTATTAAATAAAAAACTCTGGAGATGAACTCATCTCCAGAGTTTTTTTACACAATTGTAAATAGAATTACTTATTTAACAGCTTCTTTTAATTCCTTACCTGGTTTAAATGCGGGAACTTTGGAAGCAGCGATTTGAATTTCTTCACCTGTTTGTGGGTTTCTACCTGTACGAGCTGCTCTGTCGCGCACTTCAAATGTGCCAAATCCAACTAATTGGATTTTTTCTTCTTTAGAAAGCGTAGTAGAGATCGTTTCAATCAACGCATCTACCGCTTTTTTAGCATCTTCTTTTGTTAATTCTGCTTGTGCTGCTACAGCACTGACTAATTCAGTTTTGTTCATAGTCTTACACCTCGTCCTTTATTCTTAAATAGTATGTAGAAATGAAACCATAACATATTATCTCTATATCTGTCACCTAGTAAGGCTAAGAAAAGGCAAACTAAATTCCTGTAACTATTGTTAAGTTGAAAATTACAGTATTTTTTGTTTGTTGTTTCGATTGATTTCGTATATCTTGTGTATTGATTAAAATTTGAACAGTAGTTCTCTCTATCAGTCTGTCCAAAAACATTGGATAGTATAAGTATACTTAACTTATAATGATTAGATCATGTCAGAAAAACATAAATAAATCAACAAAAAACACATGGCTAACTGCAAAACCATTTGTTTTTTGTTGATTTGTTAGTATAGAAAGATAATAAAATTAAGATTCGCAGCCTTCACACTGAAAAATTTGTTTTTCTGCGTCTAATACTTTTAATAACTGTCCAATCACCACATCTTCATCCTCAGTAAATTCCAAGTCGACGATTCTTTCGTGGATCAATGCTTTCGCCTGTTCTTCTGTTTCGGCTACTTGACTAAATTCACCTTTTTTCTGAGTGGAAAGCACTTCATACTCAAAAAGATACCGTTGTTTCATCGTATCACTCCTATCCTCTTGTTAATCTTCTATTATAATGATTAACTTCGAGAAAGAAGAATGATCTGCTCTATAAAAATGAAATTACCCATCATTTTTACCTATATAGCTTTTGTTAGGTTTGTTGAAAGGAAACTAGAAATTATTCTTTTTTAATTATTTCAACATGTTCATCCTTGTTAAAAATTCAATATCATACTGCTTTCTAAAAAACTCCTTCAGCATATACGCCACGCCATGTTCATCATTCGTACGAGTTACCCATGCAGCAGCAAGCTTCACATCATTTGGAGCATTGCCCATAGCAACTCCAAGGCCTGATTCTGAAATCATTTCGAAGTCATCCTCATCATCACCAATTGCGACAATTTCATTTCTTTTAACGCCTAAATAGTCCGCTAAATAAAGAATCCCATTCCATTTAGAAACACCTTTTGGAACAATCGTAATTTTTTGATAATGCTTTTCGATTACTTCCACTTCGGGGAATAGCTCTTTAAATAAGATTAACAAATCAGCTTGATCTTTACGACTTTTAAAAATCACATCGATTTTCACTGGTGAAAACGGCTGTTCGTTTAACTCTTCGCTTAAAACATCTACAAAGTTCTGCGAATATACACTTGGCTCATTATTGTAGATGATCGTTTTTCCTAGCAAATTTTCAGGAAGATTCATTCGATTGCCAATCAAGGATTTTTCCCGGATTAATTGAATCTGACATTCAGTTTTTTCAAGCATCTGAACCATTTCAAGTGTTAATTCTTCACTCATTCTTTTTATAAAAATTGGTTTCTCAATCGTTGAACCGACAAAGGCTCCTTGATGAGCAATCAGCATCGGATTAATTTTCAACGCTTTCGCTACTTTTTTTGCTGAGAGATAATTTCTTGACGTTACAAGGGCTACATTCACACCTTTTTGATGTACATATTCAATAGCTTCCCTCGTGGATTTATGTAAACGGCCATTCGATTGAAGCAATGTCCCATCAATATTCACGGCAAGTAAGCGATACACCATGTTGACCACCCCTCCTATTCCAATTTATGAAGGATAAATTGGCGGTAGAACATATGGATAGCAAGAATTTTTCCATTTTGATTTCGGGTTCACTTACAAGTTGCCAGACAGGAGAAAGCTAACTAAATCACATGGCCTATTAGAAAAAAAAGTGAAACTTCCATCAGTTTTTCTCATCCCCCACTAATGTCCCGTTCTACTTTCGCTAAAAATGAAATAAAAAAACATGATCATTTAAAAATGGCCATGTTTTTTTATTTGTTTAATTGCACCTTGATATGAGTCCGTTACGAATTAACAAAGTGAACGATTATTGTTGTGGAGAACCGTAAAGATCTTCTAGCGGTTTCATGATAATTTTGTTTAAATCAGCAATTGCCATGCTCATTCGTTGTTCGGCTTCCATCAGTCTTGAAATGGCTTCATGTTGTTGAACTAATGCCACCGTTTTTTGCGCTTGTTCGACTTCTTCTGGCGTGATTTCTTGTCCAGTCATTTGCTTTTGTTGTAAGTTCATCTGCATATTACGGAAGTTCTCGAACATCCCTTTAGCAGATTCATCACTGTTTACTTGATCAAATAGGCTTTTTAGCTCCTTGTATTCATTGCTCTCACGGATTGCTTTTTCTAAATCATATGCTGAATCATATAGATTACTCATTCATATTCCCCCATTCATGGATTTCTCTTCTCCACTATACCAAATCTAAACTGAAAATCACACATATTCCCCCATAAAGTGAAACTTCAATTCAGTGGGGTGTTCTTCCCCACCTACGATTCCTCTAAGCCTTAAGGCGGGGATTTTGACTTTCCGTTAATGCGGGACAAAACAGCAATTAATCCCTGAACGATCCCGATAATTCCTCCTAATAAAGCACCTAAATACGTAATCATCGATAGTTCTTTTTTTGCAATCGATAAAACAATTTTTTCAAGATGCTCCATTGGGAAACCTGCAACTTGTTCTTCAACTATTTTTGCGATTTGTAGCTTTGCAATTAATGGTGTAATATGCTTGCTTAAATAGCCAATACCATGGTCAAGCACAGCTGGAACCATTTTTTCTATAATTAGCTCTTCCATATTACTTGTGATCTCTTTAAGCGGTTTATTCATTATTTCTTCAATGGCGAGTAACTCTGCCGTTTTTTCTAATAGCAATGCTTTGATTTTTTCATTACCGAACATATCCTCGACTTTACTAAACTCCCATTGCTTCACTTTGCTCCATTCGCCAACCATTAGAATGGTGATCAATTCTGCCGTTTTCTTTTGCTCAAGAAATTTGATTAGTTCTGGCTGCACCTTATCAACAAGTTTTCCATTGCCAACGAACATTGGGATCATATTGCCGAACATGCCTCTGTTTTTAAAGAAGTCGTTAACCATAAACTCTAGTCGTGCTTTTCCTTCCTCACTAATAAAGTATTCTTTTCCTTTCTGCAATATGTACGTGGAGAGTGTCGGAATTGTTTCTGAAACTTTTTCTTTGATTTTGGGAGGCAATACCTCATTCAAGGTTTGATGGCGATATTCGGTAAGCCAGTTATCATATTTATTCAAAACAAATTCTTTGGCATAGTTTTCTAATTTTTCTCCAGGTTGATGTACTCCGAATTGAGTGAACATTGCATCCAAACTTTTTTCAGTTGTTATGACTTTTTTTACTTCTCCTTGTATCCATTCATTCATATCCTTTTTAAAGGAAGCGTTCATAATCTTATTCTGAATGCTTTTAGGTGTAAGTAAATGATCAACTACGACTTTTCCAAGCTGTGTAGCCAATTCCTCTTGGCGTTTAGGCAATAGACCTGGTGTAAAGGGGAGGCGTTTTCCAAATAAATAAACAGCCTTGTAGGGATGAAAAAGCATCTTAATCGCTAAATAATTGGTCGATCCTCCTATGATGGCTCCAATCAAGACCATAAAGATGATGGTTAATAGTAAATTCATGAAGTTTCTCCTTTTATTCGGGTTTAACAAATCGTCAGCGGGAAAGACATCGCTGATGGAAGTTACAAATATTAACGGGCTGTTTGCACACATTCTTTATTCATTAATCATACAATAACCCAGAATAGCAAAATCGCCTAAAATAGGTGGTATGACTTATCTAAACCGAGCGTAAACGGGGAATGACAATGAAGGTATTATACGACAACGTTTCAATAATTGCAGATAAAAGTACTGCGGGTCGTACTCCCACTATTTATGTCCCTCCATTTCTTTTAAAAAAGTGGCAGCTAACAGACTCCACCCGTATCTCATTACAAGTAGGTTCCAAACAAATAGATGTGTTCGTAAGGATCCATCAAGATCATTTAGCACAACTTAAGATTCCCGAAAATGTACTTCAGTTTCTAGCACTTCCTAACCGTTCATTCTCTGTACAAATAGGCTTTTGTCCGATAAATTCTCAGCTTTCAATTGGACCTATCCTAGCACTTCTCACCCATCATACACCAAGTGAAACGAATGGATTTGGAGATATGGAAATTTTTTTTAGAGAATTGTACAGGTTTTGTTGCATGAATGGATTTCTTTTTTTCATCATTCCCCTGCAAACTCTTGAAAAATCAAAGGAATTAACAGGTTACCTTCCAATTGATGAAGGTTGGGAACGGATGTCTGTGCCCATTCCCGATGTTGTATATAACCGAATCCATTCAAGAAAATTGGAAAACACAGAATTATTCATTCGTTTCCGTACATTATTGAAAGAAGCTTCTATTCCCTTTTTCAATGGAAGTTTTCTGTCTAAATGGGAAACTCATGAACTACTATTAACTGAAGATTCACTTGATCCATACTTGCCTGAAACCATCCTGCTCCAGTCAGAAGCAGACTTTGTCACTTTTTTGCAAACTCATACAGAAGTATTTGTAAAGCCTGTATTTGGAAGTCAAGGTCGCAATATTTGTAAGCTATCACGTGTTTTTGAAGGATGGGTCCTAGAGCATTCAAGCAATATACAGGATACTCATCTAATCGAAACCGAGGAACGCCTTTATCAAATCCTAATGAAAAATACAAAAAAGCGTTCCTATATCGTCCAAAGAGGCATCCCATTACTCGATATTAATGGGCATAAAACGGATTTTCGAGTGCTACTTAATAAAAGTAAAAAGCAAGAATGGACGATCACATCCATTGTTGCAAGGCTTGGTAATGCCGGACATATTGTTTCAAATCTCGCTCAAGGAGGCGAAATGAAAAATGCTGCTGCATTTCTCTCCTCTGTTTTCGAACGACCAGAAGCGATTCGGATTTATAAAAGCTTATCCAGCCTTGCATTAAACGTTGCCAAAACAGTTGAAAGCAAGCGAGAGGATTTATTCGGGGAGCTCGGTATTGATTTGGCACTTGACTCAGACAATCATCCTTGGATTCTTGAAGTGAACTCAAAACCTTCGAAGAAATTTCATGCAGACTCTGATAAAATTCGTCCCTCTGTGAAACGCATCGTTGAATATATGAACACTTTGTATGTAAGTAAGGCGCCTTAAATCTAATCATGGCCAATGGAAAGGAGCGGGAACTATGGTTTCCCTAGGCATCATGTTATCCGATTTATCAAAGGAACAGCGTTATAGTACTGAAATTGCAAAAAGAGCAAGTAAAAGTGGGTGGAAGGTATTTCGGTTCAAGTCTTCCGGTATTGACACGGAAGCTAAAACAATACAAGGTGAATCGTACAATCCGATAACTAATCTTTGGGATGTTAAAAAGTTTACGATCCCAACATTTATCTATGACCGTAGCTTTCATGGATTAACTAGAGACGACCAAAAAGTCCGAAATAAAATAACTTGGCTAAAAGGGCAGGCTCAATTTCTCGGTCATGGCCTCCCTAGTAAATGGGAAATTTATACTAAACTTAAGGATTTGCCACTGCTCCAAGCTTATATCCCCGTAACAGCACAGGCAACAGATGCAAAAACCGTTTGGAATCATCTTCATGAATATGAACAGATTCTTCTAAAACCATCATTCGGCTCGAGAGGAATCGGAATTTATCTTTTATCTAAGGTTGAAGATGGAACCGTCGTAACGATGACAAAACATGAAAAACGATATGAAAGACACTTTAAATCAAAAGAACAGCTTCATAGATGGATTGAATCACTCTTAAACAAATTCCAATTCCTTATTCAGCCTTATTTACCATTATCCAATCTTGATAACGAACCATTCGATCTGCGCATTCTCCTGCAAAAAGATGCAACCAATCACTGGGTAGAACAAGGTAGGGGAATTCGTAAGGGGAACAAGGATTGTATCACATCAAACTTAGCGACAGGCGGTAAGGCCATCACCTATGAAAAATTTATCAAAGAAATTGCCCATCCCCATCAAAAATATATTGAACTTACCATTGGGCATATCCTTCGTACGTTACCTGAGGAACTCGAAGCAAAATTTCAGCCGCTTTTTGAACTAGGGATTGATCTTGGCATTGATCGAAAAAATAGAGTTTGGATTCTTGATATCAACTCCAAACCTGGTCGGAAAATCATTGAAACATTGCAACCAGATAAGAAAGATGACTTATATCATGCTCCAATTGCTTATTGTCAATATCTATCTGACAACTTAGTGAAAGCAGGTGAAACCGTTGAAGAAAATCTATCCCTGCGAAATAACTGATATGCTGGGAGATGTTTTTTATTACCCGTCTGAGCTAGAAGGGGTTGTCAATTTTACAGATAAGGAAGCCGTGTGCTTTGGTCATCGTGCACATCAGGCTGACATAAGAAGCAACCCTTCTATTCGGCAAACTTTCGCTCTTTCGCAATCGCTTGCAAAAGCCCTATACTTTCCAGAAACAGAAACTTCCTTGCATGTGTTCCTATATCAGAACAGCATTCATATCGGGCCACTAGTCGGCATCTTTTCAGCGGGCTTTGGACCTTTTTTAACTAAACCATTGGGTGAACGCTCATCATTTTTTTCTAAACTTCTATCTCTAAATAAAACAACTGGCTGCATTCCCTTCATTTTTGGTGAAAATCACATCAACTGGGAGCAAGAAACAATTCGTGGCTATGTGTATCAGGACAATCAATGGGACATCTGTGAATTTCCTTTTCCAAATGTCATCTATGACCGTCTTCCTAACCGAAAAACAGAGAATAAAATGGGTCCAAAGGAAGTGAAACGAAAATTCCAAACCGACTATTCCATTCCTTGGTATAATCCAGGCTTTTTTAATAAATGGGATGTATATGAGCGTCTAATAGATGATGAACGCGCTACCCCCTACTTACCAGTCACCTATCCATTTCAGTCTTTTTCAATTGTTGAAACATTACTTTCTGAACATCGTCAAGTTTATATTAAACCGATTCATGGCAGCCTTGGATTAGGGATTCACCAAGTTCTTTATGATAAGCATGGAGACATGTATTACTGCCGTTATCGTGATCATGAGAATGAAAACCGATTAAAACGCTTCTCCACCCTTGAATCGATGCTAAAGCATGTGTTTAAAAACAAACGGATTGACCATTTAATCGTACAACAAGGGATATCCTTAATCCGTAATAACCGCCGCCCAATTGACTTTCGCGTCCATACGAATAAAGACCTTGATGGGGATTGGCAAGTTACTGCAATTGCCGCAAAAATTGCTGGTGAAGGTAGCCTCACAACCCATGTGAAAAATGGCGGGACGATCATGACACTTGATGAACTTTTTGGTGATGATGATACAGTATTTGAAGTCCATCAACAATTATCAAAAGCCGCACTTATCTTAAGTGAGGCGATCGAAGAGCACTTGGATGGGATCGTTGCTGAAATCGGTTTTGACTTAGGGTTAGATAAGCAAGGGCAAGTCTGGATGTTTGAAGCCAATTCAAAGCCTGGACGGTCGATTTTTTCTCATCCTAAATTGCGTGAATTTGAATTATTAACAAGGAAGCTTGCTCTAGACTATGCCGTCTATTTAACAGAGCAATCACTCGCCAGCACTGGCGGCTTACAGAAATGAAATTGTATTACGATTTAACTAATCATTTATGGTCGCATTGCTCTTTTGGTCAAAAGGCCTATTTTGGTCAAGAATCTTCACAAATCCATTTTAATGAAGAAATTCCATTACCATCATTTTCTATACAATCAAAACTGGAGCACAGAAACCGAATATTGACCGTTGGGATCATGACCTGCCAAAACAAAAAGAACGATTTCGGTATTGCTGGAAACTTGCCATTATTTTATGACTTGCACCAAGAGCTTTTAAAGCATGGGATCTTCTCATTTATTTTTACTGCAGAAGACGCTTTAGCAAATACCGGACTTGGTCTCGTTTATAGTGCTGATCATGAGAAATGGATGAAGGTCGCCGTTCCCAAGCCATGTGTCATCTACAACCGGATTCCCTTCCGTTCATTTGAAGAAACTACTTCGTTCCAATCATTACTGAATGATTTTAAAGCCCGTAACATTGCGGTTTTCAATCCTGGTTTTTTTCATAAATACGATATGTTTGAAGCGTTAGCTAAAAGTCCCGGACTAAGTCCATTTTTACCAGAAACCATTCTTCTATCTACATCCCAAGTGCTTAAAGATTTCCTTGAAAATCATCGTGAAATTTATGTGAAGCCAGGAAAAGGAAATCGTGGATACGGCATTGCAACACTTTCCTTAACAAATCATTCAGCGATACTTGTAAAAAAAACGAGTGGCACAGAAACCTACCCTGCTTTCGAAGATTATTGGAAGTCTGAAGCAGACAGACTATTACGAAAAAAGTATATCGCTCAACGTGCAATAGAACCGAAAAAAATACGAGGCCATCGCTTTGATTATCGAATCCTTGTCCATTACCAGAATGGAGTCCATCTTGTCACAGGCAAAGCGGTTCGGATGTCTCAAACCCAGGAAGTTACCACACATATTCCAAGAGGCGGAAAACTTTATCCATATACTCGATTGCAATCGGCAGAACTTGACGAGCAATTTAAAACGATTGCTGAACAATGCGGCATCATTCTTTCGAAGTCATTTGGTTTTTTCGGAGAATTTTCAATTGATATTGGTGAAGATCTTAATGGGAATCTTTTCATTTATGAAGTAAACGCAAAGCCCATGCAATTCGATGAGCTGGAAATCGAAGCAGCCCGTCATAAGCATTTGCGACAAATATTCAGAGAAATCGGACTGCCAAAGCTTCTTCCAAGATAGCAATACAGAGTGCTCTTCCTTTATACGACTAATAATCCCATTTATGGGGGTAATCATGTGATCACTCATTTTCAGGTGGCGCCATTATATAAAGACAAACAATTGCCTGGTTGGACGATTTCCTTTTATTATGATAAAAAATATTATCAAGCCATTTATCATCCTGATGGAAGGATTGAGTATCGAAATTCAGAACCCGCTCGCGCCAATATGAATCAGCTAACAAGCAAGATTCACGACTTAATGGTCTTTCACGTTTATCTGCATTAACGGGCAGTAAAAGCCCCCCCACCTCAAAGCTTAGAGGAATCGAGGAAGCGCAGGTGGGGGATAACTGCCCATCAAAGCCCGATTGGTGAGATACAGTGAAACTTACCTTTGTGGTCTTCAAAGGTTTAGTTGAGGCCCACAGGATGTGGGTCACGCAGACGTTGCCGCAGGATGCGGCGTACTTAGTCTGAGTTCATTGATCAGGTTCGTAATGTCGCTTGACCGAAGCGAAGTGGAGGTATTAGCGACATTAGAACGGGACTAACAATCAGCTGGGGATGCCCCCCACTGATTGAAGTTTCACTTTATGAATAATGAACTTTTTCTTCGGTAAAACTATAATCACGTGCAAAAGTGCCATTATAGGAGGAAAGCTACATGAAAGAAAAGTACACATTTCTCAAAGATACTGATTACGAAGGAAAAGATACAGCCTATTTAGATGTTGATCGAATTATTAACGAAGGTATGGCCGGCGGTAACGTCTATCAAGCAGGAAGCAAGCAAAATATTGAGGAGTCGCATGATTTTTATGACGAAGATCCTCCTCAAATAAGTGACTAACAGGATGCGAAAGAGACTGAACCCATCATGGGTCTGTCTCTTTCTTAATAACTCCATTATTCCCCTCTTCGCTATTCTAATTTTTAAAAAAAGGTCTTTTCTCACCCAATTTACTACTTATCCCTAAAATTGATAAAAAATACATCAAATTGTTCTAATAATTAAAACTTCGTTATAATAAAGAAAAGTTCACCTGAATACAAACAAGAAAGGCAGTCCATTATGATAGAAAAATTACTTAACAAATATCCAAATTCAATTGCTCATAAACAGGATGCTCCTTACGTTGAAAAATACTTTTGGTTTAAAGATGATAATGGCAATGAAATCGGGATACCTAAATCAGCCATTACACCTGAAGAGATCAACCTTCTTAGTCTCTTATTCCATACAGACTTTTTCGATGGGCGAAACGATTCTTCGACCAAACAGCCTTGGAGTGATTTCTTGTTACATAAGAATGGGAAATTGCCCAAAACACGCTGGGAACATGTTCGTTTCACCCACTTTCACTTTGATCACAATGACTTTTCTGGTCGTGACTTTGAAGATGCGCTACTGTCATTCGTTTCATCAAATGCTATATTAGTATGGACGAGTGATAGATCAGGAGCTTTAATCGAGGGAAAAACAGAAGATGGTTTAGACAAAGAAGAACTAATGGCCATGCTTTCAACATTGGAAAGTGATTTTTATACAAAGATTGAAATATTCCTAGGCAGCTTTCATTTTGTAGATAAAGAGTTATCCTCTCACTATGAAATGGAAAAGAAATTCTACCTTAAAGCGAAGAATTTTATCCAAAACCGGAAAATGATAGTTCTTGCTGATCTACTTCCGTTCCTTTTTTTAGAGGGCATAACAGAAGAAGAAAAAAAATGGTTTACTATTGCATTACTCGGCGAGACTTTACTAGATAAAGAATTAATTGGTACAGTGAAAACGTATATTGAATGCAATTCAAATGCAAGTTTAGCTGCTAAGAGACTTTATATTCACCGCAACAGTTTGCAATATCGCATCGATAAATTTATTGATAAAACAGGCCTTGATGTACGAGCCTTTAATCATGCATTACCTGCTTATTTGCTAATTTTGTTATCAGAATTTTAAATCTATGGCAACTTGCATAAAAACATACTATCATTTTTGTGCACCCTGTCTATATTATTTTGAATACGCTTCCAATACAATAGATTCATAGACAAGAGATTGGGAGGTTTTATAAATGGCAGAATTACAATTAGAACATATTTTTAAAATCTACGATAATAAAGTAACGGCTGTAGAAGATTTCAATCTACAAATTGAAGATAAGGAATTTATCGTTTTCGTAGGACCTTCTGGCTGCGGTAAATCGACAACATTACGTATGATCGCAGGACTTGAAGAAATTTCAAAAGGTGATTTCTACATTGATGGAAAACGTGTAAATGATGTTCCGCCTAAAGATCGCGATATCGCGATGGTCTTCCAAAACTATGCACTATACCCACATATGTCTGTATATGATAATATGGCATTCGGGCTAAAACTTCGTAAAATGCCGAAAGCAGAAATTGATCAACGCGTGAAAGATGCGGCGAAAATTCTTGGTCTCGAAGTATACTTGGATCGTAAACCTAAAGCCCTTTCCGGTGGTCAACGTCAACGTGTTGCCCTTGGTCGTGCAATCGTCCGTGACGCAAAAGTCTTCCTGATGGATGAGCCATTGTCGAACCTTGATGCTAAGCTACGTGTGCAAATGCGTGCTGAAATTGCAAAACTGCACAAACGCTTAAACACAACAACAATTTATGTTACCCATGACCAAACAGAAGCAATGACGATGGCCACACGCCTTGTCGTTATGAAAGACGGTATCATCCAACAAGTTGGTGCTCCTAAAGATGTGTATGAAAGACCTGAAAATGTTTTTGTGGGCGGTTTCATTGGCTCTCCAGCCATGAACTTCTTAAATGGAAAACTAGAAAATGGTTTTGTTAAAATTGGTGACCAATCTATCGCAATCCCTGAAGGCAAAATGAAGCTTCTTCGTGATCAAGGCTATGTAGGAAAAGAGATCATTTTGGGAATTCGCCCTGAAGACTTCCACGATGAGCCTTTATTCATTGAATCTTCTCCAGAAACGAGAATGAGTGCCCACATTGAAGTAGCTGAGCTAATGGGTGCAGAGTTCATGCTTTACTCTTCACTAGGTGGCCAAGACTTCGTTGCACGTGTTGATGCTCGTACAATCGTTCAAGCAGGCGATAATTTGGAAATGGCACTGGATATGAATAAAGCGCATTTCTTCGATGTCGAAACAGAACAACGCATCAGACCTGTATCGGAATTAAATCAGCTAAAAGAGGCAGTCAGATAATTTCAGCTTTCCTCTTTTAGAGTGAAAAAGCTATGAAAACTTATAAAGGAGCAGTGCATTTCACCTATGAAATTGCACTGTTTTTTTGTTCTCAATGAACGCTAAACTTACTCTTAGCTCCTTCATTTCTAGCTATTTTTAGCCTCTAGTTTATTAAGTAAACGGATTAACTCATTCAAACCGACCAAATCTTCAGCCCATAGTAGATATCGCTAACATTGCTTACCCTTTCCCGCCCGTTCAACAAAAAAAGTCGTCGAAGCAATCTTGGCAAACTTATTTATGTCGGCAGTTTTTACATACTTGAATGATGTTTTTTGTTTCCGTTTTATGAGAGTATAATAATTTAATTCTTTTTCGATTACACAACGGACAGTCCCCTCGTCCTTTTGAAGGGAGCTTACTTAATGTTTTTCCCCGGTACCTTTTCGCCATTTCCATCCATCCCTCATATAAAAATTCATCCTTCCCTTTATTTAATGAAGAACTGCAAAGAATATTGTTGGGCATTTTAATCAATTCCCACTTTTTAGGATCTAAATATTTCGTTAGCGCTAAACATAAGTACCCGTTCGGATCAGCTTAAATAGATTCAGGATTTCCAGGTACAATCCCTCACAAAAAAAGGGGAAATTCGGATATAAGAACATCTTATATCCGAATTATTAAAATAGTATACGGAACAAGCTATTACGTTTATAATAGACCAATGGCATTTTGTTAGAGGTACGGTGATGATTTAAATGTTAAAAGCTTATTCTTGGCTGATTTTATGTGTTGTTGTATGGGGAAGTAATTTTGTCTTTGGTAAGATATTAGTTCAAGATTTCTCCCCAACTATGCTAACTATGCTGAGACTACTGTTTATTGTCCTAGTGTTAATTGGATTATCTTTGTACAAAAAAGGATTTAGACGTGTGAATAATGTAGATTTGATGTGGCTTTTTGTTTTGGGAGTTATCGGTGTATTTGTTAATCAATGGTCTTTTTTTATGGGATTACAAACAGCTGATCCAACAACATCTGCATTAATTTTAGCTACTACTCCTATTTTAACTAGCTTTTTAGCCGCTGTATTTTTAAAAGAAAAATTAACGACTCGTATGTTAATGGGTTCCTTTCTTGCGGTCATCGGCATTTATTTTGTTGTAACGAAAGGTAATTTATCAACGATTCACATTGATAAAGGATTATTATGGATTGTTGTAACGATGATTACTTTCGCCATTATGATAATTATGACAAGAGTACTCTCGCAAAGAGTAGACCCTCTTACGATTACTTTATATTCAAATCTTGTTGGATTTATTGTAGCGATCCCATTTGCTTTTTCATTAGACGCTCCAATTCGGATCAGCTTTGATATATCTGATTGGGCTTTATTAATCGGAACAGCAGTTATTGTGCATGGCATAGCCACACTTATTTGGAATAATAATATTCGACATGTCGATGCTTCAAAGGCATCTATATTATCTAATTTAGAGCCCTTTGTCGCCATGGTTACAGGATTCATTTTACTATCCAAACCAATTACCAGTGTAGAATTATTAGGGTCCCTATTCATTGTGGGAGGAGTCGTGCTTTCTACTTATCAACGAAAAAAAGCTATTTAAACAAACTTCTTCTGGTAAGTAACCAGAAGAAGTTGATAGGATTTCTAATGATCCTTATGTGTATAGGAGTTATTAAAACACTCAATAGATCACAGTCAGATTGTAGTGAAAAGAGATTTTCACTACAATCTTTTTTTGTTCGCCTTATAAATCCTGAGATAATCGAACCATATCCCTGCACTGTATACCATTCTCAAAAATGTCTTCTTGATAATGCTTAATAAAAAAGTCCTTATCGATATCAACCATTCTAAAGCCACATTTTTGATAAAGTACTAACTGTCCTATGCTTGAATTCCCAGTACCAACTTCTATTGTTTTATATCCTTTTCGCTTGGCGGATTGAACTGCATCCAATACTAACTGCTTCCCTATCCCTCTATGTTGATGCTGTTCTGCTACAGCAACATTCACCAATTCCACCATCTCGGGACGTGTTCGTAGTAGCACATAAACGCCAATAATTTGTTGATCAATTTCAGCTACAAAACATTCTCCCCTAGCGATATATTGTTCAACCATTTTTCGCGAAGGATCAGCTAATAACAATAAATCCATTGGTGGTATTTCATTTACATTTAATTTCCTTATATCCATATTCTCTCCTCTACCCGGCTTTCTCTCTTAAAATGCTAGTAGGTAAAAACTTATTCCAAGCTCTGAACACAAAATATCGGTTATCCCTCCATATATTCTTCTATTGCTTTCATTACTTGATAAGAACCTGAACATTTGTTTGAAGGAATTGCAACGATAATCCCAAATTCAGGATATACCGCTGAATGGAAGCTCACACCAGGATCATAGCCCATTACATGATATTTGTAGATGGAATGATTCCGTTTGTTAATCCAAACCCCATACCCGTAATCTACTCCCTCTTTCACATGAATGTGTGAAGTCAAAAGCAAATTCGTATTTGTTTCATTTAATAGCTGAAAATTAAATAATGCTTCCCAAAGCTTAATCATGTCCGGAGCAGTAATATAGGCTCCTCCATCTGCACCACCTTGGATAGGAATTGAGTAGACATTCGTTTTCCATGTCCCATCCTCATGATCGATGTATCCGTAAGATGTGTTTTTAGGAAGCTGATCTAAAGAAAAATAACCAGAATCATTCATTCCACATCGTTTAAAAACATTCTTTACAACATAGTCTGAAAAAGAACAGCCTGTTTGTTGCTCAACAATCAACCCTAGAACTATGAATGCAGCATTATTATAATGAAATTTCTCTCCAGGCTTGAACATCATGTTGCCATTTTGGAAAAGTGGTAGAAAATCTTTTAAACTTTTTAATAGATACATAGGTGTTGCCTTCCAAAGATCTTCAAAGTCAGCCATTATCTCTTCATCAAAATAGTCTGGAATTCCTGAGCTATGTGTTAAGAGATGGTGGATCAATACATTTTCATTAAAATGAGGGAATTCTATATCCAAACAGTCTTTAAGTCGTGTATCAAAAGATAATTGGCCATTTTCAACTAATTGGCAGATCGCAATTGCAGTAAACAACTTACAACCTGAAGCGATGCTAAAGCGTGTATGAATGGTATTCAGCTGTTCATCCACGCGATTGGCAAAACCAGATGCTGACTCCAATATCACTTCAGTTTCATCCTTAACTATGACAACTCCAGAAAAATCCTCATTGTTCAAGAGCTTTTCAATCGATGTATTAATCTTTAAATCTCTATTCTTCATCTTCTACACCACCATCTAATAATTTGCCTTTAATTATTAAATTTCGCTTGTATATTTTTCTGGTAATAATTCCAACACATTGCACTTCACTATTTTATCTTTATAATGAAAAAAATTGCTAATAAATAGCAATTTTTTTGATATCATTTTAGTTTTCAATGCATGGGATGACCGGTAACAAAATATGAGAGGGGTACTCTTCATTGTGATAAATGGTTTGGTTAGCTGTCTGATACTTTGTGGCTTCCAGCATCGTTGTACCATTGTTAAAATTCACATCGAAGCGTGGAAAGTTACTGGACGAAATCTCCACTCTTATTTGGTGGCCAGGCAGAAACACATTACTGGTTGCCCATAAATCGATCTCATATTGAACGACTTCATCATTTATGGCTTCTTCCTGCTTCTGTCCATTTCGATACGTCGTACGAACAATACCATCTGTTAAATTATAAGCTCTTCCATCGGGCATAACGTCGATTAATTTCGCGGTAAAGTCCGTGTCTTGCGCATCTGTTTTTGCCCAAAGCTTCACTTTGATTGGGCCTGTCACTTCAAGTGCTCGCTCTAAAGGCTCTGATGTATAAACTAATACATCATCTCTTTTTTCAATTTCTCGCTGATCAAGAGGTCCCAACGTGTTAACACCGGAAAACAAGGTTGCTCCCCCATTTGATGGAACTGGATTCGCAGGATCATACACAAATGTATCGACTGGTTCATTTTCCGGCTTTTCAAACCTTAAACGCCCATCACCAAAGCGAGTATTTGCTCCCCCCTCACTATGTAAATAAAAAGGAGTATACTTTGTTCGAGCTAACGGCCATTCATTTTCACTACGCCACTTATTAATCCCCATAACAAACAATTTAATCGGCGCTTCTTCAAACACAGTCGAATTCTTGTCTTTTAACCAATGATCAAACCATCGAATATGTAAATTAGTCAAGTCTTCTTTTTGATCAATCCAATCGCCAGATGCATGAATGCCAAAAGACCTTTCACCTAGTACAGAACTAAATAAACCGTGTCCCCATGGACCAATAATTAATTTTTGATCGGATTCCACCATGTCACTCAACTTCGTATAATTTTGAAGCGTTGCTTGTAAAAAGTTATCATACCAGCCAGCAATATGATAAGCCGGAACTTCGATATTGTGATATTTGTTTGTAATATTCACTCGATCCCATTGATCTTCACTCCATGTATCACCAACAAGATCATAAAAGAAGCCAGCTACTCCTAGCTCTTTGAGTGGAGGCCAATCCTGAATTGGCTTGTAATGATACCATTCTTCTATCCGATTGTCATATTCCGCCATTTTCCCCATCATCTCAGCATACTTTTTCGGATCTTTATACTTTCTACTAATCTGATCTGGTGCAACTGATTGAAGTGCCCATGTTTCTGAAGAACCGACCAAGAACTTCCCACCCTTTTCTACTGTGTTCTCACGCCAGTCATATAACGTCATGGCAGGAGCAATCGCATGCAAATGTGGTGGCCGTTCCGTAGCAGCCAGCAACTGCGTAAAGCCATAATAGGACAAACCAAACATCCCCACTTTTCCATTTGAAAAAGAGAGTTTTGCCGCCCATTCCACCGTGTCATATCCATCTTCCGCTTCATGTAAAAATGGGACAAAATCTCCTTCAGATGCAAAGCGTCCTCTGACATCCTGAACAATGACTACATATCCATTTTGCACCATTCGATTTGTATCGAGATACCGATGTGAATACATAGGCAAAGCTTTATTATAAGGCAGTCGGGTCAGCAGAACCGGAAAAGTTCCTTCCTTATTAGGGCGATAAATGTCTGCATATAGAACCGTACCATCCCGTAACGTACAAGGAACATCTTTCTCTAGTAAAATTTGTACAATAGTCACATGAGTTCCTCCTTTTTTCCTCTCTAAGAGCTTGTTCAAAAAGGCTGGTAAAAAGTTTACAATTTCTTCGTCGCTCATTAATGACCTGCTGTTAAGAAAGGCTATACTGCGAGCTCTTCAACTTGCTTTACGGTACCCTTTCTCTTTTTCATGGGTGATAACTTTCGTTCTATCCAACCCATCACAACATCAGCGATAATGGCCATCAAAGCGGTAGGGATTGCCCCTGCTAAAATAAGCGCTGTCCCATCTGTAGCATTTGTACCTCGTAAAATGATATCACCTAATCCGCCAGCACCAATGAACGTACCAATGGTCGCAATACCTATTGTAATAACTAACGCAGTTCGTAATCCTGCCATAATAACTGACAAAGCAAGCGGTAGCTCAACCATTCGTAACACTTGTAACTTGGTCATCCCCATCGCTTTCCCGGACTCTAGTAAAGCATGATCAACATTTCGAATGCCTGTATACGTGTTTTTTATAATTGGTAAAAGGGAATAGAGAAACAGAGCAAACACAACTGTATTCGTTCCAAGTCCCATTACCAACATAAGCACAGCTAACATGGCCAATGCCGGGATCGTTTGTATAATGTTTGCTAAAGACATGACCCAGATACTTAACTTATGGTATCTGGCAATTAAGATTCCAAGCGGTATTGCAACGATCGCTGCTAAAATCACACCATAAGCAGCCATTAAAAAATGCCGATAAAATTGTTCCCATACATATCCTGTGTTTTGAGAATAATAATATAAAACCTCCTGTATCGTTTCCATTAATAGTCACCCCCTAATTATTCAAAGTAATTGTGTTCTTCCAAAAACTCTTTTGCGATGATTAATGGTTCCTTCATTTTTCCATCAGCAGCATAGTTCAACTCTTGCATTTTTTCTGTATCAATTGTACCTGCTAGTTTTTGAAGGATATCTCTGAGACCTGGGTGTTTGTCTAATACATCATTACTCGCAACAACTGACGTATCATATGGTGGAAAAAAGTACTTATCGTCCTCTAATACTTTTAAATCAAATGCCTTAATACGGCCATCTGTTGTATAAGCAAGCACAACATCCATCTTTCCGTTCGCTGCCGCTTGATAAACTAAACCGATCTGCATCGGATACGTTTTGCCAAATTCAAACCCATACTCTAAGACGAAACCCTCATACCCATCTCCCTTTCGTTTCAACCAGGCATTATCAACGCCTAATTTCAACTCAGAAACAAATGGTTCTAAATCGGATACTGTGTTCAAGTTTTCTTTTTCAGCTAATTCTCTCGTGACAGTAAATGCATAAGAGTTAGCAAACCCATATGAATCAAACCATGTTTGATCAAATCGTTCTTCAAATTCACGTTGCACAATTTCAAGTGCTTCCTGTGGATCGTTTACCGGCTCCATTCCTAACGCACCCGCTAAGTCTGTTCCTGTATAACGTGTCGCAGTAATATCAACATCTCCGCTCATCATCGCTTTATGTTGGACGATCGATGAACCTAAATTATTGACCATTTCAACGTGGACATCCGAGTAATGTTCAATCATAAGGCGAACGATATTCCCCATAATCTGTGATTCTGACGTACCCAATGTCCCGACAGTAACTGTATTCTTAGCCGGTCCACTCAAGCCAGGAAGAGAACAACCACTAATGAAAACAGTCAAAGAGACGAATGCAACTAGTAAACTCTTATTTATTTTTAACACGTTTCATGCTCCCCCTACCTAAACGGCTTCTTTCATTTTTCTAATTCCCTTAGGTGTTACTTTTTCTTCAATACGACCTAAAAGAAGATCAACCAATAAGGCTAAAATAGTAACCGGAACCGCTCCAGCAACAATGAATTCGGCTTGGTATAAGTTAAGACCACTAAAAATGTAATCACCTAGTCCACCAGCTCCAATATAAGCAGCTAAAGTTGCCCAACCAATTAAATATACAGTGGACAAACGAATACCTGCCATAATAATAGGAATTGCTAGTGGCACTTCGACGTAACGGATACGTTCCCATCCAGTCATACCCATCCCGCGTCCTGCTTCAAGCAAACTACGTTTAACACCATTGACACCTGTATATGTGTTCCTCAAGATAGGTAGGACTGAATAGAAAAATAAAGCGATAATAGCTGGAACTTTACCAACACCTAGAATTGGAATAAAAAAGGCTAAAATTGCAAAACTCGGAAACGTTTGAATAACACCTAAAATCCCCATCACAAAGCCGGCACCTTTTGGAAAACGAGTTAGCGCAACCCCAAGTGGAACAGCTATAATGATCCCTAATAGTGCCGCAATTAATGATATATATAAATGTTCCCAAGTTTTAAATAACATTTCGCCGCCATAATTAGTAAAAAACTCAATAATACGATCCATCACCTCTCCCTCCTTTCAATTATTGTTCAATCTCTTCTTCGCCCCAAATAGAATCATAGACAATATCAACAAGACTTGCCCTTGTAACAATCCCAACAAGACGTTGTTTTTGATCAATAACAGGAACATATTTCATCCCTTTTTTCAAGATTTTTCGAATTGTATCACGAACCAGTGTATCTTTATCAACTGTTAGTAATTCTGTTACCAGTACATCCCCAACATGTGTCGCTTTTTTACGGGATTGATCAATGATTTCAACATCAATATACCCTTTAAGCATCTGCTCTTCATCAATAACCAGTAAAGAATCTACCCTTTGTTGCTTCATTATTTGAATGGCTTCAGATAATGTTCTGTCCTCTGTCACAGTAACAGGTTTTGAGTTCATGATCTGCCCAACTGTTTGAATATTAGGTCTAGCTTGAACTAACCGTTCCTTCCCAATAAATTCTTCAACAAAATCATTTACCGGATTTCGTAATATTTCATCAGGAGTACCTACCTGTACCAATTGACCATCTCGCAATATCACAAGCTGATCAGCCAATTTAAGGGCTTCGTCCATATCATGCGTAACGAACACAATTGTTTTCCCTAGTTTTTGTTGCAATTTTTTGAACTCTTCTTGTAAAGCATCTCTGGTAATAGGATCTAACGCACCAAATGGCTCATCCATTAAAATAAGGGACTGATCAGCTGCCAATGCTCGTAGCACACCAATACGTTGTTGTTGCCCACCACTTAGTTCATGTGGAAAGCGGTCTAAGTATTCTGGTGTCATATCAACAAGTTCTAACAACTCTCTTGCACGTGTACGACGTTTTTCTTCCGGCCATTTCAACAATTTTGGAACGAGTGAAATATTTTCTTGAATCGTCATATGAGGGAATAGTCCAATTTGTTGAATTACATACCCAATTTCGCGTCTAAGTTGTACTGGATCTTTTTCTAAAATGTTTTCTCCATTAATATAAATGCTTCCTTCAGAAGGTTCGATTAAGCGGTTAATCATTTTCATTGTTGTCGTTTTACCACAGCCACTTGGTCCGATAAAAACAATAAATTCTCCTTTTTTAAACTCTAAGGATAAGTCGTTAACTGCCTTTTTTCCTCCCTTATACATTTTCGAAACGTGGTCAAATTTCAGCAAATGTAAGACACCTCCATTATTTTCCTTACATCAATCTATTTAATGTAAGGACTTAACCGTGAAAAATTTTTAGTGACCTCTTAAGTGTAAAGTAAAGTTTGTAAATTAAAAAGTTTACAAATTGTACAAATTGTACGAAATTTACGTAAACTTTTCATTGCACAAAGTTTAAGCAAGACATTCCTTATAAATGCTCGTCAATCTGTTCATTTCCTTCCAATTACTAATTTTCCAGTTTTACTCAAATGTGATACAGTGACATATGCAGCTGGCAATTGGAAGGATGATCGTTGTGGATGAAAAGCAAATTAGTAAAATTAAACAAGCGGAAGATCAATTTGTCGAGAAAATTGCGGATAATATGCACACATTCGGGATCTCAACAACAGTTGGCCGAGTGCTTGGTATTATCTATATGAATAGAAAAGCGATGACCCTTGATGAATTATCAGAAGCAACAGGCATGAGTAAAACGCGCATGAGCCAAGTGGTTCGTGAAATGCTAGATCTCAATATTGCTGAAAAAGTCTTTGAAAAAGGCGTCCGTAAAGACCTTTATAATGTTGAGCAAGACTATTACCAGACCTTTGTTTCGTTATTCACTTCCAACTGGCAAAAGACCATAAAAAAAAATAAACTGTTCGAGAAAAAATTATCAACCGAATTAAAGGCCATGCTCGAGAATGAAACCTTAACAGAAGAAATAGAGCAAAAAGTCAATGACTTACTCAAAGAAACAAAGGAATGGTTGGATTATTACCATTGGTTAACACGCTTAGTCGATTTCTTTGATAGCGGGGAAATTTTCAAGCATGTTCCAAAATCATAATTCATTTCTAAAATGGAAGATAAATTAAATATACCTGTGATCTGAACCTAATTAGAGGTGGAATAATAGCAAACTAAAACACGTTGCCCATGCCGCCTTAATCTTATTACGAACTATTTTGAATTTAGTAATAAGGTAAGCGGGTTCCGGTCCTTTATTTAAAAAGAAAATGGTGAAACACTGTCCATTTTCTTTTTTTTGTACAAGTGCGGGTTCAAAAAGGAAGATAAAAGAGCAAAGAAGTTCTGTTAGCGATAGTCTGCGCGTATACAATAATACGTGAGGACTGGACTTGCTTGCACAGGACGTGCGCGATTTTAACAGAAGGTCATTCATGAGCATTCACAAGCTTCTTTACCGGACTTTTTGAACAACCTCTACAAGTGAATGTTTTTAAAAAGAAGAACAGGAGGATCGATATGAGTAAAAAAGTAATCGTAACATCCGCAGTAACTGGTGCAGGCGATACAACAAAAAAGAGCCATCATGTTCCAATCACACCTAAGGAAATTGCAAATGCTGCGATTGAATCAGCAAAAGCTGGAGCGACAATCGCCCATATCCATGTCCGCGATCCAAAAACCGGTGCTCTAAGTCATGATCCGCAACTTTTTCGTGAAGTGGTGGAACGAGTCCGTGAATCCGACACTGATGTCATTCTTAACCTTACAGCAGGTGGTGGTGGTGACTGGATTCCTAGCCAAGAAGACCCAGCAGTCGGTGGGCCAGGAACTGACATCCAAACACCTGAGGAACGTCATGAACCTGTTGGTACATTATTACCAGAGATTTGTACACTTGATTGTGGCAGCCTTAACTTTGGCAATCAACTTTATATAAGCCCAACTAACTGGCTTCGCAAACAAGCTCGTCTCATTCAACAATGTGGTGTTAAGCCAGAATTGGAATGCTTTGATACTGGGCATCTTCGCTTTGCTAAACAATTAGTGGATGAAGGTCTTATTGACGGGGATCCTATGTTTCAATTTTGCCTAGGTATTCCTTGGGGAGCTGATGCGGATGCGGAAACAATGCTATACATGCGAGATAAGCTTCCCAAAAATGCTCACTGGTCTGCATTTGGGATCGGACGCCATCAAATGCCAATAGCGATTCAATCAATGCTGCTTGGTGGAAATGTCCGCGTAGGTCTCGAAGACAACCTTTACCTTGATAAAGGGGTATTTGCAACAAATGGCCAGTTAGTAGAAAAAGTTATCACAATCATGGATGGTCTTGGTACCAAGCCGATGACACCTCAAGAAGCAAGAATACACCTCAAATTAAATAATCCTCACGGAAAGGCTGAATAGTATGGATTCAAATTTGATCAAACAAGTAACCGTTGTTGGTACAGGAGTTATCGGGAATGGCTGGATTACTCGTTTTCTTGCTCAAGGCTATGATGTAATCGCAACAGATCCAGCAGAAACTGCTGAGGCACGCATGCGAACAGCAATCGATAAAGCATGGCCAGCTCTTGAAAAAAAAGGGTTAGCTGCCGGAGCTTCAAAAGATCGACTTATATTTGAACCTAATCTTACAAAAGCCATCGCGAACGCAGATCTCATTCAAGAAAACGCACCAGAACGCGAAGCATTAAAACAAACACTATTAGCAATGATCGATCAACATGCAAAACCCGATGCGATCATTGCATCAAGTACATCTGGCATTATGCCTACCACATTACAGGAAAAATGCGAAAAACCAGAACGTGTCATTGTTGCTCATCCGTTCAACCCAGTGTATTTAGTGCCACTTGTAGAAATTGTTGGTGGGAAAAATACTTCCTCTGACGTTATAAAACGGGCAGAACATTTCTATGAATCAATCGGGATGAAACCGCTTGTTATATCTAACGAAATCGAAGGGCATATTGCGGATCGTCTTATGGAAGCAATTTGGCGCGAAGCATTACATCTTGTAAATGACGGCATCGCTACAACAGAAGAAATAGATGCGGCAATTGTTTATGGTCCTGGGTTACGCTGGGCATTAATGGGACCTTTCTTAACCCTGCACCTCGCTGGCGGTGAACAAGGGATGAAGCATATGCTCGAACAATTTGGACCTGCATTAAAACTTCCTTGGACCAAACTCGTTGCACCTGAACTAACGGAGGGGCTAACGAATAAAGTTGTGGCTGGCTGTGAACAGCAAACAGCTGGACATCCAATATCTCAACTTGAACAGCGTCGTGATGATTTTCTGATCGAACTCCTTCAACTACTAGAAAAATATTGGCCAGGAGCAAACTTAAGCGGGAAAGTATAAAGGGAGGAAGGGTGCGAAATGTCTCAAACCGTAAAACCGTTGCTAGAAGACATCGTTCGAAAGGATTGGATCGACTATAACGGACATATGACTGATGCTGCTTATGCAATCGTATTTAGCATGGCCGTTGATCGTCTAATGATCGTGTTAGGGATCAATGCTGACTTTCGTAATCAATATCATTATTCGATCTATACATTAGAAACACATCTCCTGTTTATAAAAGAGGCACATGAAGGTCAAGGCCTTCGTGTCACAATCCATCTGTTAGACCACGACGCCAAACGACTACATGTATTTTTCGTCATGGAAAATGACCAGGGTGATCGCTTAGCAACAAGTGAACAAATGTTGATGGGAATGGACATGACCGAAGGACGCCCTGCTCCGTTTCCAGCATCTATCAAAACACGGGTTGAAAATATGGCAAACGATTATCAGTCCCACCCCATGCCTAATGAGGCTGGTCGGAAGATTGGAATCCGTAAGAATTAATTAAAACATTCCCTCCTGATGTCTCTCAGGGATCTTTGTTACGGGCTATTCATAAGCGCAACTCGGAGAAATAGTGCAAAAATCCAATCAGTGGGGGGGGCTTCATCCCCCACCTACGCTTCATTAAGATTCAGGTTCTATAGGTAATATCCTTCCTCTTGTGCAAGAAAACAGGACTATATACAACTGCCCCATTAAGGAAATGGTAATCCATACATATCGACCTTCTCATATCCCTAAAAAGTCCTTTTCTCCGCTTTAATAAAGGCTCTTTTTGACGAGTTTCTTCTATTTTTAGAGTCGATCATCAGCACCCGTGATAAATAGATTCCGTCCACTCAACAGTTCCCTTCAACTTTTCAAAACAAATCTTACCCAAGGGCTTTTTATATGGCTTTTACTATGTTGTCCACTATTACTCATAATTTGTCGGGGCTGGAACTTCTTTGCTTACCTGAACTAGCCGGTCAGCCATATCCGTAAACGCACCTGTAATGCCATACCCGATTAACTTTTTCATATCTTCTTGGTTATCAATTGTGTACGGATGGATCCACAAGCCAGCCTTTCTTATCGTATGAATGTAGTTTTTATCAATCTTTCGATAGTTCGGTCCAACCCCACTTGCATACTCTTTCCATCTCTTGATTTGACTATTTGAGACTTTGGCTCTCCCTTGGTATTTTATCAATTGAATGAGCGGAATATCTGGATTACTTGCATGAATCCTGCGAAGGCTTTTTTCGCTAAATGATTGAATGATTACTCTTCCTTTTATAGCATCTGAACCTATTAATCCATTTTCATTTAATATTTTGAGTAATTCTTTTTCCATACCTGGATATTTGTCTGGATTCTTCGTTTCGATATAATAATTGGCTGTTTCTCCAAACGTATCAATAATTTCGTCTAATGAAGGAACCTTCAAATTCTCGTAAACTGAATCGGCAAACTTCTTATGTTCTATGTTAAACCATGACCCCGCATCAAGCTCTTGAAGTTCTGCGAGTGTATAAGTAGATACTTTTCCTTTACCGTTGGTAGTCCGATCAACCAAGTCATCATGCATTGCAACTAACTTTCCATCTTTCGTCATCTGCAAATCGATTTCCAAATAATCCGCACCTAGTTTTAAAGCAAGTTCATAAGAAGGAATTGTATGCTCGGGAGCATATCCTGAAGCACCGCGGTGTCCGATCACAATAAACGAATTCATGTCAACTTCTGCTCGGTTCTGCATCCATTGACTATCTATTGTGACATACACTCCGAAAATGAAAAATAAACAGATAATAGTAGGCAATATTTTTTTCATCTCGGTTATCTCCTTCATAAAATGATTTACAACACCCTAAAATTGAAGGTTTTCAACTTCCAGTTATTTATACAATAGAATCTGATAAAAAGCTAGAAAGGCAAGTTACAGGTATTTTGTAACCAGCACAAAAAATTTTAATCAATCTTTTCTATCTTTCACCTATATACCTTCGTAATAAACACACTTGTTCAATATTGTTTATTACACTAGTTTTATGATTCGTTCATTCAAAGGAGATGCGGTAGTTGAAGTAAATGAAACTTCCAAGTATTTCAAAACCCAAAAATAGGTAGTACGCTTGAACTCCGTGACATTAAAAATAAAAGCAGATGGAAAAGCGGAGGTCTATTACAAGATCCCCCTTACTCCATCTGCTCATTATTTAGCTTGTTTTATCAACGCAGCACTCCACATGCATTCGTGATTACTTGAATTGAATCGTTCCTCAAATAATTACATAGATATTTAACAGCGTATTTCTTTCGGGTTGTGCTAGTCATCAGGTATCTTAAAACAAAAATCTGAAATCAAAATTTTACTGAATGAGCATTTCTTAAGAAAAGAGCTTCCTTTGGAAAATCTGTCATAATGGTATCTATATTATTCATGTTTACTAGTTGTTCCATTTCTTTTGGATCATTTACTGTCCACGCTCTGATCTTAAAATCATCTGCACTGATACCATAATTCCCTTTGTTTAATAGTAAATCTTTATGAAGATGTAATCCTTCTAATGCTAAACTTTGAATATATTCAGAAGGACGGCTGAGTTCATAAACTAATAACCATGCAATTCTTGTATTTGGCTCAAGTTTTTTCAATTTTAGTATAGTTGGTAAATGAAATGAAGAATAAATTACTTTATCGGCGTAATCAAATTGATGAACAATCGCTAAAACCTTTTCCTCAATCCCATCGTAAGGAAACATATCTGTTTTCAATTCTATATTTAATTCAATTTGATAAGGTGTAATCATTTCTAAGACTTCTTCTAGGGTTGGTATACGTTCTTTAGACCAAACATGTTTATCAAATAAGGCTAAATTAGAGAATTTTACTCCTGCACTAAACTGTTTTAATTCTTGTAGAGTATAGTCCTTGACATAACCTGTACCATCTGTCGTTCTATCGATCGTTTCATCATGAATCACTACTAATTCTCCGTCTTTTGTCAATTGTACATCGAGTTCAATACCATCTACCCCCCACTCACATGCCTGAAGGAATCCCAATAGAGTGTTTTCTGGCATAGTGCCCATACTTCCACGGTGGCCAAATATTTTAGTTTGAATCATGATTAACACAATCCTTCCTTTTCTAATTTTCCCCAATAAAATTGATTAAACTTACCAAATGAGGCCGCCCCTTGTACTTAGGGATAATGAAATAGAGAACAAAGCATTTTTTCGCTTTATTCTCTTTCTTTTTGCTTTATCAACGATCATTAAAAATTACTTTCCTCTTGCTGCATTAGATTGTTCAATCGCTGCATTCACCTGTTCAACCGCACTATTGAATGCTTCATCTACATCTCCACCGTTATAAACTGTTTCAAGTGCGGTTTCGATAATTTTACGTTCTGCCGGAATCATATCCATTAATGCACCTTGTGTCGCAAAAGACGGTTTTGTCGCTTGAAGCTGTTGTACAGAAACTTGTAATTGTGGCATTTCTTTGTATGCATCTTTAACAACTTGCTCATCATAAGCAGCTGGATTAATGGCAAAGTAGCCTGTTCCTACATGCCATTTAGCCTGTACTGCTGGTGTTTGTAAATATTTCATAAATTCCCAAGCTGCATTTTGTTCTGCTTCTTCTTTGCCGCTTGACATCCATAAACTTGCACCGCCAATTGCAACACCTTGACGTTCTTCAGCTTCAGGGTGAGGTAAGAAAGCTACGCCCACTTCAAAAGGAGCATTGTCAATCACGTCTCTTGAAGAAGCTGATGATTGTAAGAACATCGCTACATCGCCTGCTAAGAAACCAGAAAGCATATTATCAGAGTTTGTTCCATAGTTTGCAAAAGTTCCAGCATCCGTCATTCTTTTTGCCCATTCAAAGATTGATTTCCCTTTTTCATTATCAAATTCGACTGCTGTAGGTGTATCTGTGCGACCATTGTCGTTATTTAACAGTAATCCACCTTGATTAGCTAATAACTCTTCAAATAACCAACCATATGCTTGTAAAGCGAATCCTTTCATTTGGTCATTACTTTTAACAATTTTCTTACCTGCTTCTTCTACTTCTTCAAACGTTTCTGGAGCTTTTTCAGGATCTAATCCAGCTTTTTTAAATGCATCTTTATTGTAGTACATGACAGGTGTTGAGGAGTTAAAAGGCATGGAATAGAATTTGTCATCTACTTTGTAATAGTTAATAATATTTTCTTCGAGACCACTCATATCATAATTTTCAGCATCAATAAATTTTTGAATAGCTTCAATATTCCCACTATTAATCATAGACATTGAACCAATTTCTTGTACTTGAATCATGGTTGGAGCATCTTTCGTTCCACCAACACTATGAAACTTCGGAAGTGACTCTTCATACGTTCCTTGGAATTCTGCATTTACTTGAACCTTATCTTGGGAATTATTATATTCCTCTACAATACTATTTAATGTTTCTTGAGGCACGCCACTCATGGAATGCCAGAATGTAACAACTTGTTTGTCATCTTTTTCAGATGTAGATCCTTTCTCAGTACTTGATGTTTGATTTGAACCACAACCAGCTAGAATCACTAATAGACTTGCCATAATTAAAGCGAAAAACTTTTTTATCATTGTAATAGTCTCCTTTAGTTTTTTTCTATTTGATAATCATTGAACCCATCGTTATTTAAGTGCACCTTCAGCTAACCCTTTTTGGAGTCTCTTTTGCCCTACGAATAATAAAATCAGCGTAGGAATGGCCACAACCATGGCACCAGCCATTACAACTCCCCATTGATTGACTGTTTCTTGTGATTGCAATTGCTTTAAGCCAATTTGAACGGTTCGTACATGATCATTTGTTGTGGATAAAAGCGGCCATAAGTACATATTCCAAGCCGTTAAGAAGCCATAAAGTGCTAATGTAACTAGACTTGTTTTTGCAACGGGTAATACGACTGTTAAATAAAATTTAAAATGGCCCATCCCAGCAATTTCACTTGCTTCTTTAAGTTCTTTAGGAATTTGTTTAAATGTTTGTCTTAATAAAAAAGTACCAAATGCGGTAGCCAAGAAAGGCAAGGCCAACCCTGGATATGTATCTAATAAATTCATCCCTTTAATCGTTTGAAAATTCGGGATAATCGACGCTTCAAATGGGATCATCATGGTTGCAATAAACAAAAAGAATAAAGCATCCCTCCCTTTAAATTTCAGAAAAACAAATGCGTAAGCCGCTAAACTAGACAAGACTAACTGACCGATCATAATTAGCAGAGAAGTAATTAAACTGTTGAATAGAAATTTCAGCAATGGTAAACGTTCGAATGCCTTCACGTAATTATCAAGTGTCCAAACAGAAGGGATTATTTTACCTAACATCGCATCCTGACTATTCATAAAGCTCATCAAGAAAGCAAAGATGATCGGGACAAATACTAGGAATGCCGATACTGTGAGTAATGTATATAAGACGATTTTTTTAGAAAGAGGCATCCTCATTGATAATGGACCTTCCTTTCGCCAAGCTTGAACTGGATCACTGTCATGATGAGTATAATAACGAACAAGACGACAGCTTGTGCACTTGCTGTACCATACTGATAATTCACAAACGCTTCACGATAAATCGAGTAAACGATAAGATTTGTTTCATTACTTGGTCCACCTTTTGTTAACATATCGATTTGGCCAAAGGTTTGAAAGGCATTAATGATTGAAACAGTGACCACAAAGAATAAGGTAGGAGAAAGCATCGGGATTGTAATCCGTCGCAATTTGTAGAAAAATCCCGCACCATCTATATTTGCACTTTCATATAGATGAGAGTCAATGGATTGCAAACCACCAAGAATAATTAAAAATGTGAATCCAATATTCATCCAAACTGTTGATAATGAAACAGAAGCAAGGGCCCATTCTGGATTCGTTAACCAACCGATTTTATCAAAACCGAATGTCACTAATATTTTGTTAAAAAATCCAATACTCGGGTGAAATAAAAATAGCCAAAAAACAGAAGCTGCCGCTACAGATACCCCCATCGTGGATGAAAATATCATTCGGAAAAAGCCGATCCCTTTTATCTTTTCATTTGCAATAACTGCCAAAAACAAGCTTACAATAATCGTTCCCGGCACTGTAAATAAAACAAATAAAAATGTTGATGTTAAACTTTTCATAAATATTGGAGATGTGAAGATATCGATATAATTTTGCATTCCAACAAAAACTGTTGTTATACCTGCTTGATTTGTTAAAAAGAAACTTAAATATACCGTGCGGATCATTGGATAAAATATAAAAATACTAAATAAAAGTAATGAGGGTAATAAGAATAAAAGGCCTTTCAAGAAAACTTTTTTACGCTGTTGTTTTTTTAACTCCTCGAAATGAACTTGATTATACTCAAACGGCATAGCAGATTCTGTATTCATTGTGCGATGACCTCTTGCTCTTGATTTTGTTCTTGATATGCGGGTTGTATTAATTGACCATTTTCTGCATCAAAGAAACAAAAATTTCGAACTGAAATGTTAACTGGAACCTTATCACCCGGATTAATCGCCCATTGGCCCGGCCATTTGGCATTCCATAGATGGCCTCCTAATTCTTCAAAAACAATAATCGTTTCATTTCCTAACTGCTCCACACCAACAACTTCTAAATAATTAGTTGCATCTTGTTCAGTTGCTGGATAAATATGTTCTGCTCTAATGCCAATCATTGTCTTTTTGTCTGCTGGTATATGTATTAAATCTGACGGACTTAAATTAAACGTAAGCTTGTCCTCCACTTTAATTTGACGATTCTCAACGAATAACTCAGCTTTTCCCATATTCATCTTTGGGGAGCCAATAAAAGAGGCTACAAATGTATTGGCTGGTTCGTTATATAAAGTAATCGGTTTTCCAACCTGCTGTACTTTCCCATCATTCAAAACCATAATCCTGTCACCCATTGTCATTGCTTCGACTTGATCATGGGTGACATAGATCATTGTGAGACCCAACTTTCTTTGCAATCTACGAATTTCAACGCGCATATGCGCCCGCAATTTGGCATCTAAATTTGATAGTGGTTCATCCATTAAGCAAAGTGGTGCTTCACTTACAACTGACCTAGCTAATGCCACTCTCTGCCTTTGGCCACCAGATAGTTCCTTAGGTTTTCTTTTCAATAATTCACTTAAACCGATCATTTCTGCCGTTTCCATGAGTCTTCTTTTTTGTTCTTTTTTATTAACCTTCTTAACATCTAAACCAAAAAGTATATTTTGCTCTACTGTTAAATGTGGGTAAAGTGCATAATTTTGAAAAACCATAGATAAATTTCTATTTTTAGGTGGTAGATGATTTGCTACTTCATCATTTAGCTTCAGTACGCCTCCGGTTATTTCTTCTAACCCTGCAACCATTCTTAATAATGTGCTTTTTCCACATCCAGAGGGACCGACTAAAACAAAGAACTCCCCCTTGTTAATCGAAAGATTAATTTCATCTAATACATTTGTATGTTTATCATACGACTTTGATATATCCATCAATTCTACGTGCTTCATTTTTCAACCTCCATCTTTCGTCAGACCCATTTAAACATATTTTCATACTAAAATAATGGGGTTTACCAATTCATTACATAAAAGTTAAACCTTTTAAATTGTAAGCGATTTATGTAAATTAATTTACAATCTCTTAACACAAAAGACGCTTAGACAATCTGTCTAAGCGTCTTTTACAAATGCAAGCAGCGTTGAAACCTTATCTCAATATGATACGGTTCAAAGGAACACATAGTGAAACTATTATCAGTGAAGGTTTTCCTCATCTCCCACCTATGTTTCCAATGCCTCCTACAAATTTATTTTGTACCACGAAGGTTAGTAGCCATTTCCGGCTCTGGTCTAACGATTGTACTCTAATTTCTTGATGAATCAACGGCTAGATTGCATCCATAAGAGACATAAGGATTAATAAATGTCATAAAGCCACTACAAGATTTGAGCAATACCCTTTTGGTTACCTAAGCGCAATGCTTGAAGGAAGACTCGAGGCTAACATATTATTGACATGAGACCTCATGCTGATCATAATGGAAGAACTGCAGTTGAAAACCCTCCACTCTCCACCGACAATAGATAGATCGCAATGATAGGAGTTCTAGACAATGAAAAATCAAAAAAGTGGCTTAAAGCCATTTATTTCCCTAATTTTATCAACGAATATCCCGAAAGTCGCACTTATTATTGGTTTAACAGCAAGCCTTCTAACAACTATTGCAGGCCTTGTCGTGCCATTACTGACAAAAAATTTAGTAGATGGGTTTTCGGTCGCATCATTAAGTGTTCCACTCATAATCGGCATTGGGGCAGCTTTTATTATCCAAGCGATCATAAGCGGAATCTCCATTTATTTATTAAGCCTAGTCGGCCATAAAATTGTCGCAAGGCTTCGTGATCGCATGTGGCTAAAACTGATTCGATTGCCAGTAACTTATTTTGATAAACAATCCAGTGGGGAAACAGTGAGTCGAGTCGTTAATGATACAAGTGTTGTGCGAGATTTAATTTCGAATCACTTCCCTCAATTTATTACAGGTATTATTTCGATTATTGGTGCCATTGTCATCTTACTTGTCATGGATTGGAAAATGACACTTCTGATGTTAATTTCTGTACCAATAACATTAGTCATCATGATTCCACTCGGTCGAAAAATGGCAAAAATCTCACGTGGTTTACAAGATGAAACAGCCACTTTCACAGGACAAATTCAACAAACACTTAGTGAAATTCGTTTAATGAAATCCTCAACCGCTGAACAAAATGAAGAAACAAATGGGTTAACAGGCATTGAGAAATTACTTGGTTACGGATTAAAGGAAGCACGTATTTTTGCTTTAATCGGTCCAATTATGTACCTCGTCATTATGGTTGTCATTGTAATGATTATTGGGTATGGCGGTATGCGGGTAGCAAATGGATCGATGTCAACTGGTTCACTTATCGCCTTTTTACTTTATTTATTCCAAATTATTATGCCGATCACATCCTTTGCGATGTTCTTTACACAATTACAAAAAGCAAAAGGTGCGACAGAGCGAATTATCGAGATTTTGGAATTACCATTAGAATCTGGCCAAGATGGCATAGAAATGGATATTACAAACGAGCCAATTCAAGTTTCAAACGTGTCCTTTGCTTATAGTGAGGGTGAACCTGTTCTAGAAAATATTTCACTTGAAGCTCAACCTGGCGAAATGATCGCTTTTGCTGGACCAAGCGGAAGCGGTAAAACAACGATGTTTGGCTTACTTGAACGATTTTACGAACCGACTACAGGAGAAATACGAATCGGCAACACGCCAATAAATCAATTATCACTTGATTCATGGCGCAGTCAAATTGGTTATGTATCACAAGAAAGTGCTATGATGGCTGGGACAATTCGCGAAAATTTATGTTATGGTTTGAACGATTCAACACAAATATCTGATGAACGTCTATGGGAAGTCGCTAAAATGGCATACGCTGACCAGTTTATTGAAGATTTCCCGAAAGGATTGGACACGGAAGTGGGTGAGCGTGGTGTGAAACTATCTGGTGGGCAAAGACAACGGATCGCTATCGCCCGTGCTTTTTTACGAGACCCTAAAATTCTCATGATGGATGAAGCAACAGCAAGCTTAGATAGCCAATCAGAAAGTGTTGTCCAACAAGCATTAACACGATTAATGGAAGGACGTACTACATTCGTCATCGCTCATCGATTATCCACAATCGTCGATGCTGATAAAATCATATTCATCGAAAGAGGACAAGTAACAGGCATTGGTACACATCAGGATTTAACTCTATCACATGACTTATATCGTGAATTCGCCGAGCAACAGTTGGCATAGATAGGAAAATAATAAAGTTTCTGTTAAAATAAAATGATTAAAACAAGGGCGTTACTCTAACAGTAGTAATGTCCTTTTGTTTTACCATTTCTTTTGATTACATAATAAAACCTAAAATCTTCGCACCTCAAAAAAAAGATAGTATGCTTGATTTCTTTATGTTGAAGCATAAAGAAATCTAAAGTCTCTCATTGAATCTTTAGCTGGTACGATGACCCATTTGGAGAATAATAGTTTGAAAGGAGTCGTTAGTCGTGATTAGACCCATTGAAGTTCGTGATGCAGAAGGTTTTATCGAATTAAGTAAAAGAATTGATGACTCTCATTTTATGTTATTTGAACCTGGTGAAAGAAAAACGACTCGTGAACAACAGATAAAATCCATTGAAAGAATTTTATCTGAAAAGAAATCAATCATCTTTGTTGTCGAACGGGAAAATAAACTCGTAGGTTTTATCGCAGCATTTGGCGGAAATGTAAAAAGAAATCAACATTCTGCTTATCTCGTATTAGGTGTCCTTGAAGAATTTCAAGGGCAAGGTATCGCCTCTAAATTATTCAATCGAGTATTCGAGTGGGCAAGAGAAAATGAACTATCAAGATTAGGATTAACTGTTATAAAAGACAATAGTAAAGCATTTAATTTATATCGAAAAATGGGCTTTATCTTGGAAGGTGAGAAGGTTCATTCGCTGATTATTAACGGAGAACCCGTTAATGAATATTATTTATATAAGTTGTTGTGATTAACACAGCCTTTGCTATAAAACGCAAGCAAGATAAAGGATCAGCGGAATGAACAGCTATTGACGAATCGACTCTCTCATACCGAAAGCTCGATTCGTTTTTTTGTTTCTCATTCCTTAACTAAGATAACCTCATCGTGATTACAGTTCAGACACTTCATTAAATGTGGACACTGACCTTTTTTTAATGAATCTGGAAAGCCGTCGTTTTGCTTTAAGGTATCAATATCCATATATGCACTATACTCATCATCATAGTCCATGGCTTTTCCCATATCCTTCATTTCGGATTCACATTCTGTGCATGCAACATGAATTTTTCGAAGTCCATTACAAAGCGGACATAATGTCATATTCATTTCCTCCTATTTTCATCACGGGATCAAAACCAAGGGGTCAAACCACGAAACTCCTATATGCAGAAAAACAAGTGATAGTACACTTGATACGGCGTAAAGGGTAAGTGGCCAGCCCCATCTTAACACAACTTGAACTTGGGTATTTTCTTTTTTTATTACCTTATCTACTGCACATCTACTTACTTAGTTATTCACCATATTCTGCGGATTTACCCACTCTTCGAATTGTTCTTCGTTTAGGTAGCCTAGTTTAAGGGCGGTTTCTTTTAATGTTGAGTTGTTTTTAAATGCCGTTTTTGCAATTTCCGCTGCTTTTTCGTAGCCGATATGCGGATTAAGTGCTGTTACAAGCATTAATGAACGTTCAACATTTTCTTTAATTTTGTCTAAGTTTGCTGTAATTCCTACTGCACAGTTGTCATTGAACGAGTGAATTCCGTCAGACAATAGTTTGACAGATTGCAGGAAGTTATAAATAATAACAGGTTTGAATACGTTCAATTCAAAGTTTCCTTGGCTCGCCGCAATTGAGATTGCTGTATCATTACCGATTACTTGAACCGCAATCATCGTTAATGCTTCACTTTGGGTTGGGTTCACTTTACCAGGCATGATTGAGCTTCCTGGCTCATTTTCAGGAATAGCAATTTCGGCGATCCCACTTCTTGGGCCACTTGCTAACCATCTTACATCATTGGCAATTTTCATTAAATCTGCTGCTAGGGCTTTGATTGCACCATGTGCATAAGCAATTTCGTCGTGACTTGTTAAGGCATGAAATTTATTATCCGATGTAACAAAATCAAATCCAGTATCTTCGGCCATTTGTTTTGCAGATAAAGCAGCAAATTCTGGCTTAGAATTAATTCCGGTTCCAACTGCTGTTCCACCAAGAGCAAGGTTTAGGATATGCTTGCTACTTTCCTCAACCATATTTAGTGATTTATCAAGCATCGCTCTCCAGCCGCTGATTTCTTGACCAAGTGTGATTGGCGTAGCATCTTGTAAATGCGTACGGCCAATCTTCACGATGTCTGCAAATTCCTTTTCTTTCGCTGCAAATGTATCACGAAGTACTTTGATTGCGGGAACCAATTTGCTTGCCACTTCAACATATGCCGCTATATGCATCGCAGTTGGGAATGTATCATTCGAGCTTTGCCCTTTGTTCACATCATCATTTGGATGAAGTAATTCGTCACTGCCAACTTCCTTCAACCACTCATTTCCTTTGTTTGCGATGACTTCGTTTACGTTCATATTACTTTGTGTACCGCTACCCGTTTGCCAGACAACTAGCGGGAAATGCTTGTCCAATGTGCCTTCTAGAATTTCACCACAGATTTTTACAATGGCATTTTTCTTCGTTTCAGATAAATCACCAAGATCAAAATTCACTTTAGCAGCCGCTTGTTTTACATAAGCAAATGCATGAATCAATTCAATCGGCATTTTTTCATTCCCTATTTTGAAGTTGTTACGACTTCTTTCCGTTTGCGCACCCCAATATTTGTCATATGGAACCTTTACTTCCCCCATTGTATCTTTCTCGATTCTATATTCCATTTCTTCTCCTCCTCTTTTGTATACCGCTAATGCAGTCCCACTTAGTAGGAATCCCCTTTGCACTTCTCTTGTTAGCGCTTTAGTTTTTGAAAATTCTACATACAATATTATTGTACAAATGTTTTGCGCTTAAAACAATTAAAAAAGCTAGGTTAAAGTCATTGGTTGATTTCAAATAAATCATAATCTTTTGTGGTATCTAGACTGTATAAATTACAAAAGAGGCAATTCAAATGACTTTAACGAACATAATAGCTGATATTTCTTTTTTAAGCGCTAGGGACAAAGAATCCATTTAAGATTATCTAACCTGCCATTTCTCGGTGTCGGCTTCACAACAAAGAGCTTTAATTGGTGAATTGAGAGAGACGAAGTTTTCACATGGATTTCATTGTCGTCATTGTGGAAGTACATCAGTGGTTCGTGATAACAAGTGAGATGGTCGCCAACGTTATAAGTGCAAAGACTGTCATAAATTAAGCAATGACTTGACCAATTCCCCTATGAATCGTTCGAAAAAGGCAGACAAATGTATTCCATTTATTGAGCGTATGTTGAATGGTTTATCACTTCGTAAAACAGCTTTTAAAATTGCTATCACTCACGTAAATGCTTTTTACTGAAGGCACAAAGTGTTGTCTGCTCTCGCCAAAGAAAGTATCGGTATTTTTGAAGGTCTAGTAGAAGTAGATGAAACATACTTCTTAGAAAGCCATAAAGGACGAAGGGTTATTGCGAACCGTAAACCAAGAAAACGTGGCGGTTCTGCTACAAAAAGAGGTATTTCCAATGAACAAGTCTGTGTATTAGTAGCTAGAGACCGAAACAAAACAACCCTTTCCAAGCGAGTCGGTTCAAGTAAAATTCTAGTAGAGCAAATTGATCTAACTCTTACATCGCATTTTAAGAGTGATACGGTGCTTATTTCCAATGCTCACAATTCTTACAAATCTTATACGTCTAATAACGATGTGGAACACGTCATCATAAACGGCAGGAAGAACGAATATGTAAAGAAAGGCATCTACCACCTCAATAATATTAATAATTACCATTCCCGTTTAAAGAAATGGATAAGTCGTTTTAATGGGGTTTCTACGAAGTATTTACAACTTTATTTAGTGTGGTTTCAATTTCTCGTCAATAGGAAAATGGAAAGCGATTTGAGCAAGAAAAAGCAAATGCTTATCTTGGCAAGTGTTCATAGAACTTGGAAAGCCACAGATAAGTTAAGACTGAGTAACTCCGCATTCTAAGTGCCAAGATTTTTCATGTTATTTCATAGGAAATAACATGAAAAACGAGCTGGGAAATGTATCTCCAAGCTCATGTATTTTGCTGTTCTTTTTTTTACTAAAGCACTCTTTAGCTCAATAAAAAAGCTTGAATTTTGTTTATTTTACTCCGCCAAAAACAGCAAGTTCCATCCACTTAAAATAACAATCCGAATGCTTAAAACCCAGTTCTCTAAGCCAATTAACCTGAATATCTACCCTTTCTAGAATATTATCTTCTTTATCAGGGCGGTTGTAATATTCCTTAGCTATTTCTTGTCTGTCTTTTTTATTATGAATTGAAAGATGGTCAATAAAAAGCTCATCATGCAATTTTTCTATTTCAGGGGTGGCAGAAGCTGTATGCTCAATATTTATGAAAATTCCGCCTGGTGCTAAGACTTTGTATATTTCTTGATACAATTCCTTTTTCTTTGTATGAGGAAGATGATGAATGGCATACCCAGAAACAATGCAGTCCACTGTCCCTGCTTCAGCATACTGCCCAATGGAATGACTAAAATCATCAAGTATAATCTCACAACGATTCATATAATCTTTCATGTGGACACGTGCATTTTCAATCATTGGTTCGGAATGGTC
Source organism: Peribacillus sp. JNUCC 23 (assembly GCF_053653995.1). The sequence goes on along the minus strand of NZ_CM132202.1, from coordinate 1,271,692 downwards.
TAATAACACGGCAGAAGCCTCGGGATAAGATTTAAGCAAAATTTCAGCCAAAAACCCGTTTCCACATCCCAAGTCCATAATTCTTTTCGGTTTACGAGTAAAATGATTGACTACTTGAAGCATAATTTTGGCTTGTTCAGCTCCAAAAGGAATTCCCCCTCGAACCTGTTCAAGATAATGTTGTGTGACATCTTGACGCTGCCAAGTTGTTGTTTCCATTTTTTCTCCCCCTTAATAAAAGTTTAGAAATAGAAAAGCCTATCTTCCTAAGATATCGAATTTGAACTTGGGATATTTCGTCTATTCTATTATTTTTATCCACTTCGATCAACCTATATTTGACTATTTCTCTTTGAACTAAACTGCTCCGTTAGTTGATTAAGATTCTTTGAAAAAGGGACACTAGATTTAGGTGATGCTTATGAAGAGAATCCTAGGTTCAATTTGTATCTCGGTGTTTATACTTTTTCTTGTTTCTGTCTCTGTTCAAGCGACTGAAAAGAAAACGCCAATGAAATGTTTAAATACGCCTTAATTAGAAGTCTCGGATCCCCAATTGATAAGGCTTTGGCAGAAATCTATAAAGATGCGCCAAAAGGAGTTCCTCAATGGGCAGGATGGGATACTAAAATTATAAATATAAAACAATTGCATGGTGTTGGGGGTTCTTATGAAGTAATAGTTAGAGTTCACCCTTATTATGGACCACATATTGGGAATGGGATTGATGATATTACAATAAGAATTGCTTCTGATGGTCAAAAAGTGACCGATTTTAAACATATTCGAGATGTTTAAAAGGACAAGGGAATTTTCTAACGGGTTCAGTTGAGAGGTTGAAAAATTAAAATGACATACAAATTGGCGTTCAAACTGACAACAGTTTTGGAACGCCTTTTTCATTGGTATATTGAGTTTCATCTAGAATTGGCATTTAAATTGGCAGGAATTATTAGATAAGTGTAGCAATAGGAATAAAATTATAGAAAGAAGATATTAGTTTTCAATTTCAAGGTCGCATTGAATGCCAAAATTATAGTCAATTTTATTTGTAACGATATTACTGTTTAATTCGTCTAATTTTATGGGGGGATGTAGTTGAGAAAGATAATGAGTCTATTTTTCGTTTTTCTAATTGGTTGTACTTTTCTTATTAGTACCACTTATGCAAGTTGGGCATATGCTTTTGTTGTCTACGATGGTAACATCTACGTTGTTTCAGAAACCCATATAAAACCCAATAAAATCGGTAAGAAAATAGGTAAGGTAACTAAGTATTCTGACCGAGAAGGCACTTATAGTGGAAATTTTTCAAATCAGTTTCCAAAAGAAACTGATTACTATGAAATCAAAGGTGCAACAACAAAAGAAGCAATCGCAATTAAAGAAAGCAAAGAATCGTTTATTAAAGCTAAATATGAAGGCAAATATACTGGTAGCGGGGAATATGACCATAAGAAATATATTTTGAATAATTTATTGGTGTATTTTATTGGAGTCGTTTTGTTGTTCGGTATCATCTATTTATTTTACAAAAGAAGAAGCAAATAAATATTTCCACCTTCTAACTGAACCCGTTAGGAATTTTCCTTGTCCTTTTATCACCACCTCTTGTTAAGCTAACCTGCCCGTTACTTCAATAAGAAAAAAGGCTTTACTCTTTATTCAAGTAAAGCACTCGTTAGCTTAAGTGAATTAATTCACACATGGGCATGGTACGTCAAAAGATAGTTGTTTTGTTCAGTTTGCACTTACACCAGTGCAAACTAATTAAACCTCTCGACCAAAATTAGTCAACAATTTTCCGAACTTTTAAAGTTTATTTTTATCTATTTTTTCTTTTATTTTCAGCATTGAAATACGAATTTCATTAATCTCACTTTCAGTTAGTCCATTAAACAATTGATTTACTTGTTCATCTGACTGAATATTAATTTTATCCAGCAGTTCCTCTCCTTTTTTTGTCAAAAAGAGAAAGTTTTTTCTGTTGTCTGTTGTGGAACTTTTTTTCTCTATTAATTCTTGCCTCTCTAATTTACGTAAAATTCTGCTCATATAGCTTCTATCAATATTAAGTTCTTGAACAAGATTATTCGCAATACACTCAGTTCTCTCGCTAATTTCAAATAGTATTCGTGCTTCGGTTAATGAATAATCTGTATCTAGAATTTGGGTATTAAATAAACCAAGTACCTTTGTATAAAATCGATTAAATTGTCTGATATCATCAATAATTTCTTTATCCATACATTCTCCTTTAGTTGACTTTGTCCACATTTAATATTAATATAACTCTATCCTTAAAATGTAGACTTAGTCAACAATTTTCAAAAATCTTTAGCAATCTTTATTAAGACCTAATTGAAGGAGATCGTATATGATTATTCGAGAAATTAAAAAAGAAGACAATGCAAAAGTAAAAGAAATAATACAGGATTCACTAAAATCACTTGGCTTAGCGATTCCTGGAACAGCTTATTTTGACCCTCAACTTAACGACCTTTACCATTATTATACTAATTTAAAACATGCGAACTATTGGGTAGTAGAAATGGAGGGAGAAGTTGTTGGCGGAATTGGTATAGCACCGTTTAACGAACAGGAAAAAATTTGTGAATTACAAAAGCTATACTTAACTCCCAAAACACAAGGTTTAGGATTTGCAAAGAAGCTAATGGAAACAGCTTTGTCATTTGCCTCTAAGCATTATACAAAGTGCTACTTAGAAACACAGCATGAATTAAAAGCTGCATGTAAATTATATGAAAAATTTGGATTTACACTTTTACATGAACCACTATCAGGTTCTGATCATTCAGCTATGGATGCGTGGTATTTAACAGGTTTGAATTAACCATAAGAAGTCCATTAAATCAATTATAATTAGAAATTAATATATAGAAAAAAGCCGATTTCCAAATGTGGAGCTCGGCTTTTTTCTAACTTTGTGAAGGATTGTACTTAAACTAAACTGCCCCGTTAGCCATCCATTCAGCACAAAATCAGTGTTGCACCACAGAGAATGAAAATTGGTTTCTAGGTCGATAATGTTTTAATGGCTAGCGAAGAAAGTCGTTGAACTATGCTGCCTTTGAGCCCATCCGTTAGTCTGACTCCGACGACCACAGTGTACCACCGACTGTTGCACCCTTTATGGGTAGCACTCATGGGAGATTAATCCTTTTTGGGTCGTCGCGCTAGCCTCTACTTAATTTGCTATAATTAGAGGTTTTTGTTTAACGATTTACCAAACCCAATCAGATCACTTATAAGACTCAGCCTTTTTTTAAAAGTAATTTTCTGGGTCTATTTTTGTATGCTCGTTTTTGATTTTAAGAATATTTTAATTTTCATGGGAGTTTAAGTACATTTCTTCACAATCTTGCTTGCAATTATGTTGTCTCATAACAAAAGCCACCAATATGTCGGCAGCCTTGTTTTTAGAAACTCCTGTAGATTCTTTTCCTCCCAGTATGGTGAACCTAATAGCATCAAAGAACAGCTAAACCTTGCGACCCAAAGTAAGGAAAGTTAGTCCAGGCAGCAACCTGTAATCTTACTAGACTACCATCATCTTGGATATTAAATACTGACACTGTACCCTGATTTCCGTTAAGTGTGTAAAAATGTCGTCCATCTTTACTGACTCCAACATCCATTGGAAGACCTGGTGCTGTACCCGGCGGTGTACTCGTAATATGCCCTACCACTGATAATGCTCCATTGTGATCGATTCGGTAGGTGGAGATGGTTCCGCTTAAAGTGTTGGTAGTGTATGCAAAACGTTCATCCCTCGTTGTTACAACCCAACAGGCAGTCTGATATCCGTTTTGTACAGAGCCGCTGATCACAAAAAGTTTACCATCGTTGCTCAATGAATAAGATGACAAGGCATTTGAAACTGCTTCTGTAACTAAGAGGATCCCAGAAGATAGAAAATAAGCGCCCAATGGTCCTTGGCCGTAAGAATCATTAACAATCGGTCCTATAACCGTACCATTTTTATTTACATGGAATACACTGAGATGGTTTGATGTAAGCTCGGAGACAACGATTTTACTGCCATCGGGAGTAAAGAGAACCTGCGCCGGCTGAGCATTTAAAGTACTAAGAGAATGAGTGGATCCTGGAATAGCAGTAAGGCGTCCGTTATCATCTATGTGAAAACCAGTGATATTTGACGCAAAATTATTTTCGGCATGACCTACATTGGAGACATAGAGAAGATTACCAAACACATCTACGCTATTGGGCTGAGCACCTCCTGATGGCTTTACATCAACAAGAACAGGCCTTCCACTATCGGTTATGATGAAACTACTGACACTATGGCTGCCTGCGTTAACTGCAAGTAGAAAACGTCCATCACTAGACAAAGTTAGGGCGCTTTGTGAAGCTAAAGGGTCGACGCCATCGTTTGTTGTTGCAGTGGAAACTTCCTTTGTACCAGTACCTCTACCATTAGTTGGGGAGGAACCCGCAAAGGTGAGCATACCATTCATGTCCATATAAAAGGCAATGATTTGATTCATTACTTCATTATTGGTCATCATGTACACCATGCTCGTACGTGCACGAAAATAATTGTTCATTATCTGCATTTTATGTCTCTCCTCCTTCCATAATTTTATATGGTTCTTTTGTCGTTTACATTCCGAAAATGGAATTAAACTGGTTTACAAAAAGAGGTGGACTATCATCCACTTACCCCACTATCCTGCCCCGTTAGTTGCATAATAAAAAGAGGCTGATCACAGCTCCTTTTATTAAAGTAATGCACCCGATAGTTTAAGTGCGTTTGTTCACAAACATTTTCTAAAACAAGCCGTTTTCCCATAAGGAAACGGCTTGTTTATTGTTATATCTCTAATTTTTCGGTTTGTGTTTTCTCTTTTAGTGAATTAAGTTTCAAAGCAGAAGCTAGTATGATTACCATACTTACTACTCCAATCCATACAAGGGTAGATAAAGGTGAACTCCAAGTTAGTCCCTTTCCGAAGAAGAACAATTCACGCAAACCTTCTATCATAAAACGCATTGGCAACCAAGAATAAATCCAATCTCGATAAAATGGGGAGATCATTTCTGGAGCCATCGCAAGCAATGGTGCACCAAAGAATAACATCAAGGCAAAAACAGCGATACTTCTAATTCCTAACAACGAAAGTACAGCTAAAATCATTAGGAAAAAGCTAAAGGATGTAATCGTTAGAAATAAAGCTGTATCCGTAAATTGTGGAATATTTAATCCTACCATTCCATCTGCTAACCACGTTAATCCAAATCCGACAACAAGTGAAACAATTGCCCCCATTAGAATTTGTACTACCTTTGTAGCAAGGTTCTCTTTTCGATTAGCAATTGGTAATTTGCTAACAGCAATAAAGATAATAGCTGCACTAGCTAAGCTTGCAATCCATAGTGGCTGGAATAAGGAAATAGGAGAATTGCCGTTTGCACTATTAGTACCAATTTCATTCACATTAGTAACTGTTTTTGTAATAGGAGTTGCTAAGCTTGCAGCTTGTTTTGCTGTTAGGGTTGCACCTTGTTTTTCAAAACCATCAAGGAGCTGTTTACGGACATTGTTGTTCATATTGTCAACTATCCCATTCAATACCTGTCCTGCCATTGTTGAAGCTGCTGTATTCATTCCCTGATTGATATATATTTGAACTTCAGGAGAAGAAGGTGCTGGTGTCCTTAATGATGCATGTTTAGCACTAAAATCTTTCGGAATGACCAATGTTGCATAATATTTTTGGTTATCCATTCCTTTTTGTGCATTTTCTGCTGTTTTTACTTTAACCCATTTCACAGCAGGGCCTTCATCTTTTGTTGCTTTTGAATTTTTTTGCATCATTTCAACAATCGTTTGACCCATATTCATTTTTGGCTGATTAGGAATTTCCACTCCTTCATCCTCATTTGCGATTGCAATCGGCAGATTTTTCGGTTGTGGCTGGACCGATGGAAATAATGTAAGTGAGAAAATAAAAATAACTGCCAATGCAATGATTGGTGAAACTAATAACAGTTTGTTTTTGAACATATATTTATTCCTCCCTGTTTATTTGTTATAATAATAAACAACCTGTTGTTTATTATATTTCTAATTCTATAATTTAATCATTTTCTGTTCAATAATCAAAAATGTCAGATGTGTTGGTTACGGAACACTTTTTATAAATGTGTTGGATAAAAGTTAGGGAGGAAGTACCTTGCGTGAAAGTAATACGGATTTACGGGTCATTCGGACAAAAGAATCCATCCGAGATGCACTAGTAGAATTAATCGATGAAAAAGGTTTCGAGGCAATTACAGTTAAAGACATAACAACCAGAGCGAGGATTAATCGAGGAACATTTTATGCGCACTATCAAGACAAATTCGATTTAATAACTAAATGTGAAGACGAAATTATGCTTGAGATGTACAGAATTGCAAAACAGAACATCCCAGGAGTTATTGCCGTACTTGAAACCAATTCACCGACTTTAACACCATTTCCCTTTGCAGTTTCAATTTTTGAATATCTAAATGAAAATAGTGGTTTTATGAAAGCAGTGTTAGGTCCAAAAGGAGATTTATCATTTCAAACAAGGCTGAAAGATTTCGTTTGGAAAATAATGGTTGGAGATAACCCAGATGCACTTTTAAAGAAGGAGTATTTACTTGTTCCAGGACAATATTTAGCTTCCTATGTTGCATCTGCACATATAGGAGTAATTCAACAATGGTTGGATAGTGGCAGGAAAGAATCTCCTCAAGAAATGGCACGAATTCTATCGACTATTACAGTTAATGGTCCCTTCTTTGCTGCTGGGTTAAAAAAATAAATTAGTAAAAGGATCTTCGGTTTGGAAGATCCTTTTAGCTGCTTGTTCAATTAAAGCCCCGATTGTGGAAGATCTTCTATAAGTTTCTTATTAAAGTAAAGCACCCGTTAGTACAATAAGCACAGCTTCACAAATATGTATAAATATCATTCCGAAAAGACATGTGGAACAGTATTTTGATTTAAGTGCTCAAGAATTTGAGGGTAAAAAGATCAAAGATGAACAACATTAGCCGGATAGTTATAATATCGGCATCAATTGTGGTGAATCCGAAGGGCAGACCATTTTCCATGTACATGTCCATCTCATTCCTAGATATAAAGGAGATATGGAAAAACCGCCGGTGTTCGGTTATTCCTGAGAAGCGGATATATTGATCATTTCCTGTCAAACTAATAGAGAAACATATTCCAACATTAGAAACCATTAACTAGTGATTTTCTCTTTTCTTGTATGGTACACTATGAATGTAGCTGATGAACAACAAAATATGAAATGGTGAGTAGTCGCAGCTCTTGTTAGAAGAGTTGAGGAAAGTCCAGGCTCGCCCGGTGCTGAGATGCCCGGAGTGTTCGTGCCATCTGCAAAGGTGAGCAACAAGAATTTATTACTTGTCTGACGGCGGAGAAATCATGCTAAGTCCAACGTGATAGGCTGAGAGTATTCTGAAAGTGCCACAGTGACGGAGTTCGTCTGGAAACGGACGAAATGGAACGAGGTAAACCCCACGAGCGAGCAACCCGAAATTAGGTAGGGGCACCATCCTGCGGGAAATGAACCAAAAGGATGGATCGGTCAAAGATCGATAGTTAGATGACTACACCTGTCGTGCGAGATTGGCATTCGTTTATAGCACGCAGGAACAGAACCTGGCTTACAGCCATTTCATGAGCCGAATTCAGCCATGAATGATCAAATCACATAAGGTATGTTTGAATTATACATACCGTACTAGACGGGGAGTTGGCGGTGCCCTGTAATCCGCAATCCGCCACAGCGGAGTTGAATGCCTGCTTGAGGTTTGAACATGTAAGGTTTGCCTTGTAAAAGTGGTGATGAGAATGGGGTCCTGTGCAATGGAAACCTATGAACCTGGTCAGAGCCGGAAGGAAGCAGCCATAAGTAGATTCACCCATGTGCCGCAGGGTTGCCTCATTTGAGCTTACGTTTACAAGTAACGCTTGGTTGTTCCTATCAATGGCAGGGTACGGTGTTACATAAATGATGATAGAAAGTGTCCTAGGGTAGGACACTTTTATTTGTGATAGGATTCATTATTTTAAAATTTGACCATTTTCTGCTTGTGTTGCTCCACAATTGCGCCCGTTAGTTGAAGATAAGTGCTTTCAAATACTTTACTCATTTCTACCGGATTTTATCGATAGATAAAGCAAGTTTGTAATTTGCAAACATAAGAAGTTCCTCTAAAAGGACTCCCAATTAGGAAGTCCACTGCATACCATAACCCTTCGGTTAAAGGATGACTTTACTTAATTCTAATCTCCTGTTTTGGAGCCATGATTGTCGTCATCAACGGGACCTTTCCCCGCCTTGTTGTCCAGCGCTCCGCCAGAAACAGCACCTGCAACTGAACCAAATGGATCAAGAGCAGAAGCCATGGTATCCCCAGTAAAAGCACCTACACCAGTTCCTACTGCCTTGCCAGTATCGTTATCGTCACGTTTGCGTTTGTTGATATCAGCCATCTATTTCACTCCCTCGTTTTTTATAGGGAAGTGCTATTGTTTTAGCAGCACTGTCCCGTAACATATTTTGTCCAATAGGGACAAATTTACGAGGAGGGATTAATAAGCATTTGTAAATTTTTTTACCACACAGTGTTATTCCACAATCTGGCCCTTTAGTTGAACAAGGCCTTAAAGTATCACATGAATACTCTATACATTTTTAGTATGGTTTATACATGATTTTATACATTGTTGATGAATCAATATTTTCGGCTTCTGAAGAAGCATGGTAGCCGCATAAAAAAGAGGTGTTTTATGCAAATTCTTCTTTCACTAAAGCACCCCTTTAGTTTAAGTACGTTTTTTCACAAACTTCTTTTTTGAATGGCTATGTTAAACAATATTGTTGTTATTATAATCATAAAAAAGGACCAAATTAGGTCCTTTTTGTGTTTGCTTGTTAAATTGGTCAATTTCTCGTTCTTAAAATATCCGATAAGCCATTGTCATTCACGTATTGAAATCCCTCGATTTTTCCTTCTTCTTTTGAAGAGAAGATGACTTCACCTTCTACATTTGTAGTTTTTTCTTCATCCTCATTTTTCTGATAACCGACCTTTGCTATGAAGGTATAACGATATGAAATATTCTCGCTTTGCTCAATCGTGATATTCTTAAGACTTAACTTATAGCCATTATAGTAAGCATAAGTTGGGTATTGAGTACCACCAAATGCAGCTATGAAGGAATCAAGCCCAGATTCTGTAAAGTAAGGTCCGTATACCTCTGCTTCATACTTATCTAACTCTTGGTTCTCTTCTTTATTATTCACAACAGTTCTATATTTAGGATTCCATAATAGCTCCATAAACTCCTCATCTGGACCAGTAAATTGATGCTCAAGAACTTTTTTAATTGCTGTCTTTTGCTGATCTTCCTCTTCTTTTTGAGAGCAAGCAGCTATTAAGAACCCTGACATTATCAACATTAAACATATAAAAAAGGATTTTACTTTGTTATTATTTTTTGGCATAACTCCACTCCCTTTTTAAATGTAATACGTTTGAAATGCTTTAAAGTTTCAACGAATAGGCATTTTTCAGACTATTCCCATTTCTCGTTTAAAATCCTTTATTTAATATTATTGTTGTACAACTAACCTGCCTCGTTACTTCAATAAGAAAAAGGCTTTACTCTTTATTCAAGTAAAGCTACCCTTTAGTTGAAGTGTAATTCTTCACAATCTTGTTGTTAGAAAAAGCCACCTCCATCTTGAAGGGCCACACGATATTTAATAATAATAATAATCAATAACCTTTTGTGCACAAGGTTGCAAAATAACCTGTTTGAGAACGGAATAGGCAGCTGTCGTCCTCGTTGGAAATCGGGATTGTCACCCCCGCTAAAATCTTGCATGCTAGGAAGCCGTACTCTACCGCTATGTTTTTTTAATTTTCTTTCAAGCTTTTTTTAGTTGTACTTTCTGATTTTCTCATAACCCATTACAAACAAAGTACGTGCATAATAAATTCCCGTTTGGCTTGCCCGTACTGCTACTCAAACGTAGTCTCATCTATCCTCGTCGTAGTATTCTTTTATATACTTGATGGAGTCTTTCCTTGGATGTTTACCTACATAATCCGGCGGCTCCTGAAGGATTTCAGGTAAAAGTGGTATTCATACCCATACAAGACATGAAATAAACATATACTGAATGATACTTGTGATCAGATTAGAAAGGAGAAATCAACTTTGACAAAATATCGGATCATGTCCTTTGATGGAGGCGGTACCTTAGGTGCTTTAAGTTTACAACTTTTGAACAGACTGGCTCAGCAAAATCCAAAATTAATTAGTCGAACCAATGTTTTTTCGGGAAATTCAATCGGTTCATTCACTGCCCTTGCGTTAGCAAGTGGAAGATCGCCGAAGGAGACATTCCAGTTTTTTAAGGATAAAATCCTGCCGGCATTCAGCGTTTCCCGACCAGGCGGACCTGTTTTTAACCAACAATTACCATACTCTAGTTTCATTAAAGCAGTTCAAACATTTTTTCCACCAGATCTTCTCCTCAAAAACTTAAAAAGACGAATTGTTGTCCCTGCATTTCATTTATTCTCACCGGAGCTGAATCGTTGGACTCCTGTGTTATTCCACAACTTTCCTGACTCTCCCTATTTTAATGAGAAAGCGAGTGATGTAATACTACGGAGCAGTGGGGCTCCCGCGACGCAAAGAGCCTATCAGAACTATGTGGATGGGTATACAGTAGCAACTAACCCCAGTACAGCCAGTATCGCGTTTGCAGTGGGGAAAGCCAAACAGCCGCTGGATCAAATTGCGGTATTATCCATTGGAACAGGTGAAGAGCCGACTCAATTAAGAAGAGATACAGAGGGGTGGGGGATGGTTAGTGCAGATAACATACGCCCCGAAAATATGAAGAACCTTCCCCCAAATTGGGGAGTTCTTTTGGACCGATCGCCCAATGAACCTTTACTGCCATTTCTTCAGATTGTCGCTAGTGGATCCGGTTACTATGAATCCATGGTCAGTTCTCAGCTTCTAGGAAATCGTTTTTTTCGGTTAAATCCACGGATCCCTAATTTCTCCAAAACGGACCCTTCTGTGGTTCCCGCTCTCATTTCAATTGCTAACAAAACAAATTTACAACCTGCAGTTCAATTTATAGAGAAAAACTGGAATTAATATAACTTCCATAAATCTGATTATTTTTTGCAAGCATTTGGATTTTTTATAAAAAACAGCCAAACTGGCTGTTTTTATTTATTCATTCAGTTCTTCTTCAACTAACCTGCTCCGTTAGTTGAAGAAGGTTTTTTTGAATCTATGATTTTAGATAGAATCGTACATTAAGAAGACCGCCAATTGGCGGCCTTCTTATGACGGTAACGCACCTGTTAGTAAGCGAACTTCATATATTTTTCTTTTTCGCGTATGCTTGAATTAAAGTGTGACAATAATCGGACCATTTTTAGTAATGATAATCGTATGTTCCAATTGAGCTACAAAGCTTTTTTCTGTAGCATAGGTCCAGCCGTCTTCTTTTTGGAATACTTCTTCTTCGAAGGTTGAGATAAATGGTTCGAATGCGATAACCATCCCCTCCTTTAATAATTCATCATCCCATTTATCATTATAATTATAAATGTGGTCAGGTGCTTCGTGTATTGTACGTCCAATACCATGTCCTGTAAGGTTTTTGATAACAGTTAATCCATTCTCTCTCGCTGTTTGGAATACTACTTTTCCGATTCCACTTTTTTTGGAACCGGGTTTTGCTTTCTTAAGCCCTGCTTCAAATGCCTTTTTAGCAACTTCGCATATTTTCGTTAATACTTCTTCTCCTTCGCCTACTACAAACGAGATTCCTGTATCTGCGAAATAACCGTTTTTGGAACCAGAAACATCTATATTTACTAAATCCCCTTCATGAATAACACGAGGACCCGGAATACCATGTGCCACTTCTTCATTAACACTAATGCAAGTATAGCCAGGAAAATCATATTCACCTTTTGGGGCTGAAACTGCACCTGCTTTCTCAAAAAGCTCTCCGGCTATATCATCAAGTTCTTTGGTCATTATGCCAGGAATTGTTCTTTTTACCAATTCATCTCTAATGGAGGCAACAATTTTGCCAATTTCCTTCAAACCATTAAAATCTTCTTCTGTTTTTGCAACCATTTTTCTTCACCTCATTTTTTTCTTCATAGACTCTGCAATTAATTCCTTCTATGCCATAACCTCTGCCACCAGATTTTCTTAATCATACATTAAAGAGCCTTGATTGTATCATAACTTTTACACTCTTTTGAATGTATGATATTACATATTTTCATACATTCAAAAGAGTGTAAAAAAGGCCGCCAATTGGCGGCCTTTTTATGGCGCTAACGCACCCGTTAGTTGAAGAAGAGTTTATTTTATTTCTAAAATTTCTTTTGCTATTTTATCAAGTTCTTCTGCGAGTTCATTTTGTGTTGGTGTTTCGGCCACTTTTGTTAAATACTCTTTAAACTGGACTCTTGACTCTACTGGCAATTCAATAACCAAATAATGCAGAATAAACCACTTCCAGTTATCATCATCTGAAGATAAAACATCTTGCACATGGGGGACAATTTCCCTGGGGAAAGTTAATAGCATTTCCAATACACTTGGTGCAACTGGCCAGTTCATATCTTGAGTAAACACTAGGAGATCAGGCAATAAAGGTAAGTTTTTATTTCTATCTAGTTTTTTTATTTTTTCAACCCAATCGACATCATATTGATTTCTTGGCAGGAGACCTTCAAAGTTTTCCATATTTATCACTCCATTAGTTTTTATACATGGCAATCTATTTATTATATCAATCTTTATTGAACTGACCTGCCCAGTTAGTTCAATAAGGGGGGGTGAATGTATGATTTAGTATAGAATCGTACATTAAAAAGACCACCAAATTGGTGGTCACGTTGTTGAATTAAAGCGCCTTTTAATGGAGTTAACATGGAACCAATTATTTGTTTCGCTTCTTTATAAAAGTTATATAAATCCAATACAAAAACACAGAAAGAAACAGAAGTGAATATACAAATCCATCTATACCCGTAGCGTTTTTCAGCATTTCGGTACACCTTTCCAACAAGGATTTATTACTACCTATATTCAGCTTCAAAGAAATTTATCCTATTCCATTCTTGCTCCCGTTTGTTTAACAAGATTGTTGGTTTTCTTTTTTGCTTTTTGCAATGAAAACAGCTCCTAAATTACATCCAAGTCCTATTATGTTCATAATGATATTACCTGTCTTACCAAATTCATCAACTGTTAATCCAATTAAAAAACTCCCAAATAAAATAAGTAAAATAACAAAAAATAATTTCAAATTCTTTTCAATCCTCCAACCTCAACCGCAAAATCAATTCGACGTTCTTCTAGACTTATCCTACCACTTTAGTTGAAGAAGGTTTTTTTTCGAATGTATGATTTTAGTTATTTTCATACATTGAAAAGACCACCAAATTGGTGGTCGCGCTGTTGAGTTAAAGCACCAGTTACTTGAATAGGAGTTTTATTTATTACTTTCACTTAATTTGGTTTTTGTGAAAAGACCTGCAATGATTGTGATAATTCCACCTAACAATATTATAAAATAAAAAAGCATTAAAGTTGCTGTTCCGTCTAATCCTTGAAGCACCTTAGTTTCGTGTAACAAAGGTAAAAATAACGGATACGTTAAAACTAATAATATCAAGACAATTCCAGTTATTATTCTATTTTTCCTATTCCTTGTAGTTAGGTATAAAGATAAACAAGCAATTGCAAGTGCTAATATTGTAAAAATGGCTAATATCATTTTAGAAAACCTCCCTTTTATAAACATATTTTACCACTTAAATAGAAAACCTTGTTGAACTGTTAGTTGAAGAAAGAGGCTTCCACTTGAACTGTTGTCACACATTAGCTTAATAAGCTAGATTTAAAAACTCCTCGTATTTTATTTCAAGAAGAGTTTACATAATCACGCTTATCGGTACTGAAAAAGGATCTTCGGTTGGAAGATCCTTTTAGCTGCTTGTTTAACTTTATGAACTTCTTATAAATGTAGCTAGTAACTCCTTAACTTCTTGTAGAGATACTCCTTGCGTAACTATTTCATATACAAACTCATCCTTTTCTCCTTTAAGATGAATATTTGGTGTCCCGGTTATTTCGAATACACTCCATTTGATTTCTTCCAAAGTAAAGTTCTCTTTCTCTTCTCCCAGTTCAGAATTAAAGTCTCCTGTTGTTCTAACTACAGAGTCCCTAGGATAAATCCTTGTATATAGTAACCGTGAACCGGATCCTTTCTCTGTATCTGGCTTGTCATAGCTATATACTACATAAGCTTGCTGTTGCCCTTTATACTTCTCAATACTAGCCGAAAAAGGCGTTACTATTGTATCGTTGAACTCATAAAAACACGGAATTGTTTCTCGCTGAATTTCCATTACTTTTTGTACACTACTCGGGATAGCATCAGCATGTTCAATAACTTCAATATCATTTTCTCTTTCATCATTTACAGTGAAATTCGGTATATATTTTTCTTTATAGTTGTCTAATACAGGTAAAAACTCTTCCTCTTCATATACCTTATTAATAACAAGGGAAGACGGGTGTAAATAGCTTATTACCTCTCCTGCCTTGTTATAGATTTCCCTTTTCAGAATGATTCCTGTATCTTTGTCAACCCAAATACGAAAGCTATTTTCATTTGGCTGTGCATAATTAGTCTCTCTAATACTCTCATCTATGTCACCATAAATAACCATTGTATTGTGTCCGAGGACTTCTTCGTTCTGTTTTTCAATCTCCCATTGGTCTTCGTACCTTAAATATTTTGCCACAAATTCATAATAGAATAGATTACCACTGTCTGGTGACCTTTCTCTGAACTCTTCCTCTGAATCATATATCTTATATAAATCAATTTGGAAGACATCATTTGCAATAACTTTATCTTTTTTACCACTTAACTCATAGTTTTGGGAAACATACTCATTCCGATTTAAATCTAAAGTCCACATTGTACCGTTGTTATAATAATACTCATTTTCATGGCGTTCAGAATTAGTATTATTTTCATCGGGGTAGCTTATGAATTTTCCATATCCACCAATTACACCCTTATTACTATATTTGTACTCTACTTTTATCTTACTTATTGAACCATCATAAACAGAATCAAAAGTTTCAAAAGTTCCAGCTGCAGTTTCAAAATAATCTACTGAATTAAGTAGTCTCGTTAATATATCTTCTTTTGACATATCTTCAAAGTTCTCTTTCGGTTCAGGGTGTGCAATAGTCGAGGACTTCTCTTTCCCTTTCGTTTCTTCTATTTTGATTACTTTTGGCTCTTCTTGTTTTTCTGTTTGAGATAAATACGCGTTACATCCTGATAAAACAATAATAAGGGCACAAATATTAGCTAATTTACAAATCTTCATAAACCTCTCCTGTAAAATGTTTTTGGAAATTCAATGTAATTATACCAAAAGAGTAAAAAATTATCAGTTATTAAAATATTAGCTTTGTTTGTCATTTATGAGTTACTGAAATAGAAAACATTATTTTTTTAATTAACAATAAATTAAACTATTCTGCTCGTTAGCTTAATAAGCTAGATAAAAAAACTCCTCTTATGTTATTTCAAGAATAGTTTACATAATCATCTTTATAGGCACTAACTATCCATTAGTTATTAAAATGTTCAATTATTTTATCAGCTGCTTGTTCAGCTGTTAGATTTGTTACATCTAATTGAAAATAATGTTTATCTTTTATCTCTCCGGGCAATGAATTTAATCGGTGTGTTCTATAAGATTCAAGCAATTCATATTCGGAATGTTCCAAATTCCGTTTTGAGGTTTTTTTAGCTAATCGATTTTCAGTTTTATTTCTACGTAATCTTTCTTCCAAATCTGCTTTTAGTTCAATGAAAAAGACATCTATACCTTTAGATAAAAATATCTCTTTATATCTATTAATTTCTTCAACATCTTTTGGTATATCAAAAGCCATTACAAATGTGAAAATTAGTCCCTTATTTTCCGACTGTTCAACTATTTCTTTGAATATAGCTGTTCTAAATTGATCAGAAAGTTGAAAAGTAGCTGGCACCCAACCTAAAAATGGTTGAATTAGCTCCAATGTCATGTGATTATGTAACAATGGCAAATCTAGTTTTTTTGATATTACTTCACCGATCGTCATTTTTCCTACGGCCTGCGGTCCACATATAAAGAATACTTTCATTTCTTATTACCTCCTATTGCAACATCTATCACATTTTTTAACAAGATTCTCTAATATTACATGCATACTTTATACAAATCTAGTTAACATCAAATTCCTTATCGGTATTGAAAAAGGATCTTCGGTTGGAAGATCCTTTTAGCTACTTGTTAAATTAAAGCGCCCGATTCTAGAATGTTAAGATCCCTAGTATTGTTTAATTTCTTTCTTTTCCTTATCAAAGAGATAAAGGTCGGCAAATGTATTACTACTTATTCCTTTGGGCAGCTCTTTCACGATGATAAAATATGCATCTTCCGGGACTTTCACCTTATATTTCAATGAGTCATCTTGCAATACTACCTGTATGGAATAAATTTGTTTATTGGGGTTTTTTCCAGTTATGATGCCATAATTCCCTGTATCCGTCTTTACCCCATTGTAACCTGCCACAACCGTCCCATAGTGGCTATTTAATATTTTCAGCTTTTTATTCGGACCTTCTTTCATGGTTGCTATTCCTAAATCACCTGACTGATTTCTAAAGAAAGCTATATAGGTATCTGATTCTCCCAAATGTTCTACTTTTATTAGAGTAGGATTAAGTATTTCTCCCCCTCTATTTTGCCAAACCGTTAAGTTTTGTTGTATATCCTTTGGATTGTTCAGTATAGGATATTTTGTTGCAACATTTAAAGTAGCAACACTCATTACTATAATACCTCCAATAATGATTCCAATAATCGTCATTACCAATTTGCGTTTGTTTATAATAACCACCTCCGTATTCGTTAAGGTTAATTAAAGTGTTATCCAATTAAATGGCCCGTTTACTGAATAAGGTTTCTAAGGAATACATGAATACTTTATACAAATCTAGTTAACATAAAGTCAATTTTCGGAACTTCCGAAATATAAACCCCCTTGGTACTCAATGGGTTCCGAATGGGCCATTTTTATCGTTTATACATAATTTTATACATGGTTGATAAATCAACATTTTTGACTTCTGAAGAAGCATGGTAACTGCATAAAAAAGGGGGGTTTTATGCAGATTCTTCTTTCACTAAAGCTACCTGTTAGTTGAACAAGCACCCTCTCTTTTATTACACATTATATTCGGAATGTGTCCTATTCTTCATCTTCAACAAGTATTTTTGCCGCTTCCCATTCAGCTCCGCAACCGGCGCATATGGTATCTCCCTCAACAGATGTAGGAAACCCTAAATCACAATATCTACACTCCCAATGCACTACTGTCACCTCTTCCTATGCAATATCTGTCTATTTTCAAATGCTTCTACGTTTTGTGATATTCTTGCCTTCCAACAATGTTATTGAAATACATAAGTTATTGATTATAATAAAAATAATCGAACGTACGTCTGTGTTATAAAAGGAGACTTATAAATGGATAAAGATAGACTTCAGTCATTTTGCCTGACACTACCTGGAACGACACATGATTACCAAGTAGAATGGCAAGCAGATCGTTATCATATTGGGGGGAAGATTTTTGCAATGATGGGAGGAGACTCTCAACGAAAGTCAATTATTACTTTAAAATGTGAACCGACTCGCTCTGAAGAGTTAAGAGAAACCTATCAAGGAATTATTCCTGGCCATTATATGAATAAAACACACTGGAACTCTATTTATTTTGATTCAAACCTATCCAACGAGCTATTAGAAAATCTAATTCTACATTCGTATAATTTAGTTTTTGAAAAACTAACTAGAAAAGTCCAAAACCAAATTAATTCGAAGTAGTTTCACCGGTATCTTTAGTGTTTTCAATTGAAAGAGTGAATTGCTCTTTCTTTTTTTATGTCGTATTTTCTGTCAAATGCGACATAAAACTTCCCTTCTCTTTTTGAACTAACCTGCCCCGTTAGTTTAAGTACATGTTTTCACAATCTTAATTGTTATTTTAACATAAATATCCAAAAAATCTTTTAAAAAAACTAAAGGGGTAATGTGATTTTAATCAAACTTTTTTACAAATTATCAATCTTTAATATAAATCATCAAATTTTATTACAAAGCAACAGTATAGTGTATGTAGCATTTTAATAAAGCTTAATTAAATTAAAATCACAAACCCTGATTTATCAACATACACAAAAAACTCCATTTTGAATAAAGATTGATCAAAATGGAGTTAATCTTTCTAACCAAGTATAAGATTTTTATAAAAAGGTTTGGTCATGTTCTACCTGTGTTGCTCAACAATCACGCCCAATTGTGGAGGAACATAAGTACATGTTTTGTTAGACTAACGCCCCCCTTTAGCTTAATAAGAATTAAACAACTTTCTTATTTTTTAAAGGACTTTATTGTCAATTAGCAGTAAGGATGACTTAAAGTTTCTACCCCCATCTTTTCTAGGTTTTAGGTTTAAGATCCTTCCTTTTTAGAAATTTAGACATCTGTGGACTTTTGCTGAGTGAAGAAAAATATGAAAATGATAATGGGGAGCGCTATTAAAAATGTATTGTTTCTAGAAGTTTTTACTGTAGGTATATCTGTTAATGACATTTTACTCATTCCCTTTTATATTAGTTAATAATTCTGGTGGAACGATATAATGCTGCGTTACTATTTTATTAAAAAAGTTATAATCTTCAATTGGCAGTGCCGGAAGAACTTCCGGATAACCGAAAATAGGACCTGAAACATTAATTGAAAAATCACCAGACGACACAAATGTGCCAGTCACATGTATTACATCGTTGATTAATAATATAGCTATAATGATGTCCAGTATATCGATAAAAAGGTTTCCTTCTTGCGAGTGGTCCTTCCCTTCTAAACGATGCCCTCCAAAAAGAGGACCACCTAACGAAAGACTAAATCTGCCTGGTCTTACAAACACGCCAATGATTGTAATTTGCCCGGTTAATAATAGGATTGCTGAAGTAATTTCGATACTACGTTGAAAGGAGTGGATTACTTTTTTATTTGTATCAAATTCACAGGCCTTATTCAATATCCTCACTCCCTATGTAGGCATTATATTCAGATAAACTAACAAACGTCACTTAATTGATTTTTTATATTGTTTATTACTGAACGTATTGATTCTTCAATTTCTTTATATCAAGTAACATATTTAATACATTAATTACAAATTAATTCCATTTTTAGTGGTGAAAATAATAATATGCTTTTAATTGACAATAAAGAGAAAGTATAGTAAATTCTTAATTAACTTAATAATCAATTTTTCTTATCAAGAGAGGTCGAGGGACTGGCCCTGTGACGCCTCAGCAACCAGCAATCGTAAAATATTGCCAAGGTGCTAATTCCATCAAGCTATTTGGCTTGGTAGATAAGAAGAGACTGCATACTTATGCGATTCTAAAGTCTTCTTCTTATAGAAGACTTTTTTCTATGGAAAAGGGGCAGGGCTTCGCAAAATCAGCTACGCACCGCCACCTTCATAAGGTGATACAATTTTTAGAACCTGAACTTTTTTCATCGCCTGAACTTTAGAGCAGACGCTCATTGATGTTTTTATATTCTAAAAAAGGGAGCCGTGAACGATAATGAAAATTGATACACAACTAGCTCAATTAGGGAATCGAAGTGAAACTGCAACTGGTGCAGTAAGTCCTCCTGTATATTTCTCAACTGCTTATCGCCATGATGGAATTGGTCAATCAACTGGATATGATTATTCTCGGTCAGGGAACCCAACTCGTCAGCTACTTGAACAAGCGATAGCTAAACTTGAAGGTGGAGATCAAGGTTTTGCTTGTAGCTCTGGAATGGCTGCCATTTTCACAGTCCTTTCCCTTTTCCAATCTGGAGATGAATGGATTGTCAGCCGTGATTTATACGGCGGTACTTACCGTTTGCTCGAGAAAGATTTTAAAAAATGGGGGTTAACATGTACATATGTTGACACAAGTAATGTAAATGAGATTGAAAACAGTATTACCCCTCAAACAAAAGCGATTTTTCTAGAAACACCTACAAACCCGCTTATGCAGGAAACGGATATTGATGCGGTGTCAGCCATAGCCAAACAATACGGAGTCCTATTAATCGTCGATAATACGTTCTATACGCCTCTTCTTCAAAAACCGATTGCAAGCGGTGCCGATATTGTAATTCATAGTGCGACGAAGTATTTAGGCGGACATAATGATGTGCTTGCTGGACTCATTATATCAAAAGGGAAAGATCTGTCTGAAGCTCTAGCACATCACCATAATAGTGCAGGTGCGGTACTAAGTCCATTCGATTCATGGTTGTTAATGCGTGGAATGAAGACACTTGCTTTACGAATGGAAAGACATCAAGAAAACGCACGGAAACTTGCAGATTATCTTTCTAGCCATGAATCCATTACAGATGTTCTCTATCCGGGAAAAGGCGGAATGCTTTCTTTCCGAGTAAGCGATGAACAATATGTGAATTCATTTTTACAAAGCTTAAACCTTGTCTCATTTGCTGAAAGTCTTGGCGGGACCGAAAGCTTTATTACCTACCCTGCCACACAAACACATGGGGACATCCCGGAAGAAATAAGAATCGCAAACGGTATTTGTAATCGGCTGCTCCGATTCTCTGTAGGAATTGAAGCAGCGGAAGATATCATCCAAGACCTAGAACAAGCATTTGCTAAAATAAAAGAGGAGGTATCAGCATGACAGCAGATCATTTCAGCTTTGAAACATTACTTCTTCATAATAACTATAAATATGATGCAACAAACGGGGCAGTAAGTGTGCCGATTCAACATGCTTCCACTTTCCATCAATTTGATTGTGACCAGTTTGGGAAATATGATTACAGCAGAAGCGCGAATCCAACTCGCGAAGCGTTGGAAGAGATTATTGCTGAACTTGAAGAAGGTACAAATGGATTTGCCTTCGCATCAGGAATGGCGGCAATTTCTACTGCCTTCATGCTCCTGTCAGCGGGTGATCATGTGATTGTATCTGAAGACGTATATGGTGGAACATTTCGGATGGTCACACAAGTACTTTCCCGCTTCAATATTGAACATAGCTTTGTTGATATGACGGACTTAGAAAGTGTGAAGTCAGCCATTCAACCTAATACGAAAGCCATTTATATAGAAACACCTTCTAACCCTCTTTTGAAGGTGTCAGATATTCATGGGATCTGTTGTATTGCGAAAGAAATTGGTGCGTTAACATATGTTGATAATACATTTTTAACACCAGCACTACAAAAGCCACTAACATTGGGAGCAGATATTGTCCTTCATAGCGCGACTAAATTCCTATCCGGACATAGCGATGTCGTGGCCGGTCTTGCCGTCGTACGTGATCCAGAATTAGCAGAAAAACTTGGATTTCTGCAAAATTCATTCGGAGCCGTTCTCGGTGTTCAGGATGCATGGCTTGTGATGCGCGGCCTGAAAACATTGCATGTCCGAATGGAGCATTCTGTACAATCTGCTCAAAAAATCGCTGCATTCTTGGAATCACATCCACTTGTAAAAAAAGTTCATTATCCAGGACTTAACAGCCATCCACAATTTGCTTTGCAACAGCAACAAGCGAAGTCAGCTGGCGCAGTATTTTCTTTTGAATTAGAAAATGAAGATGTTCTACGCTCCTTTGTTTCTGATGTTACTCTACCAGTTTTTGCTGTAAGCCTTGGTGCTGTTGAAACGATTTTATCTTATCCAGCGAAGATGTCACATGCAGCAATGTCTGATGAAGAACGTGAAAAACGTGGCATTACAAAAAGCCTGCTTCGTCTATCAGCAGGCCTTGAAAACCCAGATGATTTGATTAAAGATTTCACGAATGCCTTGGAAAAAAGTAAACTAGTTCTTACTGTTTAATATGATTAAAACGCAAGGGTTCTGACTCCCACAGCTACTATAGATTGTTTATTTCACGTGTAAATGACACAATAAACGGTGTATAGAGTGTGGAGTCAGAACCTTTTTCAAACAACCTCATTTTTAATCTTTTATTCCCTTAAATCGCAATAAGTCTCCAAATATTATCTCATCTGACAATCCTAATTCATCATGAACAGTTTTTTGATATGGTTCACAGGCAGTATTATCTAACTGTTCCCCCGATGATTTATTATAGCAAACCCCATCTTGGAAAATATACGTATCATTCACGAAACCACCATCTCTGAAAATCACGGGATGGCTTGCTTTCCTTGTGAATAAGTTGTGACCGAACGATATGGTGTCTTCTGCTTTCATGCCCAATAAATGTAAAAGTGTTGGCCGGATGTCGATTTCTCCGCCTGGAACAGAAATAGTCTCCCCGCCCTCACCAGGGATATGGATAATCACTGGTACTTGGCGGTAATGAATATGATTAATTGGCGAATACGCATCACCTAGCATTTGACTTAATGCCGCTTCATATTTTTTTGAAATTCCGTAATGATCTCCATACAACACAAAGATTGTGTCTTCATACATCCCATTATCTTTAAGCGTTTGAAACAATCGCTTGATTGCTTCATCCTGATAACGAACTGTTGTCACATACCGATTTACGACACCTTCGTCGGTATCCCCCATCGCGATCAGTTGGTCATTTTCATCCAGCAAAAATGGAAAGTGATTCGTCAATGTAATTAATTTTGCAAGATATGGTTCAGGCATTGTTTTCATGAGCTCCACAGATTGTTCAAAAAAAGGAATATCTTTAATACCATAATTCACCGAATTCTCATCGGTTACCTGGTAATCTTGTTTGGAGAAGAAACGATCGTAGCCAAGGTTTTCATACATCTTTTCCCGATTCCAAAAGGACGGGTCATTGCCATGAAAGGAGGCGGAATAGTACTGACCATTCTCTTTCAATAGATGTTGTAGGCTAGTAAACGTATTCCCAGGTCGTCTGACGAAAACAGATCCTCCAGACAGCGGGTATAAACTTGTATCAATCATAAACTCAGAATCGGATGTTTTTCCTTGAGCAGTCTGGTCATAAATTTGATTGAAATAAAAGCTTTCTTTTATTAAGTCATTCAAAAATGGTGTAATTTCTCGACCATTCACTTTTTGATTGATTACAAAGTTTTGTGTGGATTCCATACTGATTAACACAATATTCTTTCCTTTTGCCAGTCCAAAGAAATCCGTTGTATCTTCCTGTTTACTCGCCATATATTCTTCGATTTTCGCAGTATCAACGTGTGTAGCCACTGCACGATCAATAGTAGGACGAAGCCCCATTACAATGTCATAAAGATGATAATTATAAGGACCGATGCTTTTAACCATCTGCTCTCTATTATACGAGGCAGAAAAAAGATAAGGAGACTGGCTCCACCCAAGACCTGCTAGTAAAAAAAGTAATAATGTACTAAAGCCGATAAACCGTTTTTTGAAACGGACACTTATCTCTTTGGATTGAACAATGGCTGTTTTTGAAAGCCAGGCAATGATTATTATATCTACAAATAAGAGTAAATCCCATGCCTTCATCAACTCAAACGTACTTGGTCCAATTCCCCCGACATTTTTAAATTGAAACAAAATAGAAACGGTCACATAATCAATATAAAAACGGTAATACAGTAAATCTCCATAAAGCAATCCTGTTACTAGTATCATAATCGCCAAAAGCCATTTAATATGAAGCCTTTTTGTAAAGTACATGCTGAGTCCGATTAATAAAAACAATGAACCGATTGGATTGACAACAAGAAGCAGCGCATCAAACCATGTGTGGATGGTAATATCAAAACCAATAAATGAAACGATAACGGTCTTCAACCACATACATGCACACGCAAGGAAAAACAGCAACTTCGGGGTAACACGTATTCCCTTCTGCGTCATATCCCATCACACCTTACTAGCAAAGGCTGTTTTTGCTTGCGTCAAAGCAAGAAACAAAGTACGAATTGATTCGTCACTATGATGACCCATTAACGAAATTTGGATCCAGTTTCGCTTTAATAAATAGTTACTTTCATAGCTTGTAAGGATGTTTTTACTTTTCAAATAATCACCTAGCATTTTGGAAGAATGATAGAATGGCAAACAAATGGTAATAATGCCTGGTGAATAGGCTTCGTCTCCTAAATAATTATAGCCATTTTCCTCCAAGAATTTTCTAATGAATGCCGCTTTTGTTTCGATTATGCTGCTATCTACTTTTTGCAATGCAACGTGCAACGCTTTTAATAAATTAGAAGAATGGGTAAAAGGAACACCTTCATACTCTTGATACATGCCAATATCTAAATACCTTGGCACGTTAGCATTCGGACGTAGCTTTTCCCGGTGAAAAACTATAACCAGACCAGGGTATGATCCTAATGCCTTTCCACTGACTGTCGTCGCCATTAGTACATTTTTGAAGGATACCGGGACAACACCAACCGAGCTGCATGCGTCGACACATAATTCAACACCAAACTTAAGACAAAGCTCTTCGATTCTTTCCAAATCAAATAAATAGCCGGTTGAAGTTTCACAATGCACCGTCCAGATCCATTTAATGTTCGGGTTTTCTCTTAAGAAATGTTCGATCTCTGAAACCGAAATGGGCGTATTCCATTCTTTTTCAATCGTAAAAAATGACAAATTAAAGCGTGAGGCATGGTCAATCAGCCGATAGCCAAATTCACCATTTGCCAAAATCAAACCATCGCCTTCAATCTGAGATAGCTGAGCAGAAACGATATCATTGCCTAATGTACCAGTCCCAACAACAACTTGTGCATACTTGGCTTCTGTCATGTTACAAAGAGTTTTCCGTATCTTGTCCACTCCCTTTATAAATACACCCGAGCGATGTGAGAGTGAAGGCAGAGCAAAAGTCTTTACTACTTCAGGATGAAGCTGTACCGGACCTGGAAGGAACGAAACTTTGCTAGATTCATTGGATTTTCTAGCTATTAGCCGCTTGAACACCTTTGTGGAGTTTTCAAATTGCTCTTTTGTCAAATACATTGGCTGAAACTTGGCTTGTTCTGTTCCAACCATCTCCCCGAACGCTTGAAAACCCATTCTTTTGTATAAAGGGATTTGCTGCTCTACACCTGATATGAGCGCCATATTGTATTTTTTCTCCAAACAATAGTTGACTAGCACTTCAACTAATTTATAAAAAACGGGACTTTTTCTGAATTCATCTTTTACAGTAAGAAGTCTTATTTCACAAGGGTTTGCATCACTTGGTAAATAGTCGTCCAAATTCGTTAGTTTTTGATCCAATGAAAATGGACGGTTGGATCTAACGGCGATCATTCCAACGACCTCATGATTTTTCTTAGCAATCATGTATGTATTTTGTTTATCAAAACGATCAATCAATCGCTGCTGTTCGTTTTGGTTATGTTGAGGAATTTCTTCCACAAATGTTTGATAATTAAGTTTATAAATTTGCTCGAACTCATTTTGCTCTGAAGCGATTTTATAAACAAATTCCACTATGTTCACTCTCCTATATCTTCTAAGTTTTCTTTCTTCCTGCTGTTCGGTATATGAGCGAATAGCACAATAATCAACATACACAGCAAGCCTATTGAATAAGTCCATGAATGTCCAGTTATCCAAGTAGTAATCGGAATTGTCAGCATTGATATCATACCGGGAATGGTAAATCTACGTAACAATAAATAACCGATTCCCATGACAATTCCTGTCACCACAATAGCAACTGGGACAAGATAAAGGGTAACGGCTAAAAAAACCACGACTCCTTTACCACCACGAAATTGAAGCTGAATTGGCCAAATATGTCCGATTAATAAACCGAAAGCACATAATAGCATGACCATTTCACTTACTTCTGTTAAGGTACTAACAATGAGCAACGCCATAAACACCTTGGCAGCATCAATGACAACGGTAGATAGAAACCCTTTTTTCCCTAAATGCCGTCCTGCATTTCTTGCCCCAGCATTCCCACTTCCGAGTTCGCGGATATCTTTTCCCATCTTCCATTTACTAAGATAATAAGCACCATTTATGCAGCCAAAAGCATAAGAAAGTACGATTAATATCATCGATTGAATCATTAAACTACTCCATTCACTGCATTCAATTAGATTATTTTTCTATCAGGCCTTTTTATTTCCATTTTATATGAAAATACTACACAAATAAAGGAAATACAATGGATTCTTTTAAAGAAGTGTTTACATGCTATATATGTTGTCATATAAAAGATATGACAAAAGAACTTTCTTGTTTTTACGCATATTTTTGAGTTCGATTTATTAAATAAGGAGATTAATGAATTCGTGTAAATGAGGCATTTCGGATTTGATACATATTTTGGGATTTTGACACGTATTTTTAAATATTAACGCATATTCTCCAAACTTGTCGTTATTTCATTCAATTAATCTATAAAAATATCCATGAGCGTCTGCTCTAAGCCCAACGAAGTCAACAATGGAAAAGGTTCTGATTTTCAAATTGTATCACCTTATGAAGGTGGCGGTGCGGAGCCGGATTTTCGGATGCTTTCTCGATCATATAAGTATACCCGCTAAGTAGATTAGCTATATGAGTAAGTCGCGAAGACCCGTCCCCTTGTCCTTCATACAAAAAAACGGCTCCATACTAGATAGAAATCCTCCGTTTACTAATATAGTAAGAGTATCCAATTAGTATAAAGCCGTCTACTATCTATTTATTGTTATCCTGCAGCCTCATTCTTCTGGCCTTGCTGCAATTCATACATTTGATAATACTTTCCTTTTTGAATCATCAATTCATCATGATTTCCATTTTCAACAATTCGTCCTTTATCAAGCACAAGAATTTGATCCGCGTTTCTAATCGTTGAGAGTCGATGAGCAATGATGAAAGTTGTTCTGCCTTTTTTCAAGACTTCCATCCCAGACTGAATGATGGCTTCTGTCTCCGTATCAATGCTTGCGGTCGCTTCATCTAAAATGAGAACAGCCGGGTTAAAGGCGAGTGCCCGGGCAAATGAGATGAGTTGTCGTTGTCCAGATGAAAGCGTGCTGCCTTTTTCAATAACCGGTTCATCTAATCCTTTTGATAAGTGACTTAATACTTTATCTCCACCAACATCACGTAGTGCTTTTTCAATCTCACTCCGAGAAATCACCTCATTTTCAAGGTTAATATTGGAGGCAATTGTACCTGTGAATAAATAAGGATCTTGAAGCACGATCCCCATATGCTCCCTAAGGGGTTGATGCGGAATTTCTTGAATGTTTTTCCCATCAATCATAATTTGCCCTTTATTCGTATCATAGAATCGAAATAGTAAATTCATAATCGAGCTTTTTCCTGATCCAGTGTGACCCACCAATGCAACAGTTTCCCCTTGTTTCGCTTGAAAAGTAATATCCTTTAACACATATTCATTTTCTTTATAACCAAATGACACATCTTTAAATTCCACATTTCCTTTGTAACGCGGAATGCTTTGATCCTCGACTGAAATTCCAGGTTCATCCAACAAGCTGAATGCTCGTTCTCCAGCCACTAACGCTTGCTCTAGGTTTGCGAACTGGTTGACGATTCCTTGAACTGGATGCAATAAACGATTGATAAAATCTACAACCGCATACAACATCCCTAAAGAAATAGCACTTGAAACGGTCAATGACATGCCACCGAAATACCAGATGAACAGCACCAATGCAATGGTTTTTAATACGCCAATTAAATTATGGCTTGTGAGTGAATTTAAGTTCAGCATTTTATTTTGGTACGTAAAATGCTCTTGGTTCAACTTTTCAAAAGATTCCTTTGCACTTTTTCCTTGGTTAAATGCTTGAATGATTGTCATCCCAGAAATCGATTCATTGATCATTCCATTAATATCACTGATTCTTGCTCGAATGATATGGTTATACTTTGAAGCAAACTTCCGGTAAATGATCGTCCAAATCACAAGGATTGGAACAAGAACGAGAGCTACCAGTGCGATCGGTGGGTTCAAGATGAATAAGGCAATGAACACCCCGATAATATTAATCGTACTTGAGAAAAAATTCGCAAGAACCGTTACATACAACTCACGGATTGCTTCTGTATCATTCGTAATCCTCGCAACAACTTTGCCAGCTGGTAAATTATCAAAATAGCGAATCGGCAGCCTCGACATATGTGTGAAGAGGTCATTACGCATCCGTTGAATAATTCGATTTGCTGATTTTTGTAAATAATAACTTTGGAAAAATTGAAACAGCGAGGAGATTAAAACAAGACCGAAATAAAAAGCTACAAGCATGAGGATTCTAGCAATCTCTGGTTGATAAAAGCTCATTAAGTCTTGTTTTCCTAAAACAGTTGCAGGAAACCTCTCCGATTGCCCATCTTTCGTAATTATTAACGTCGACCCATCCAATTTCCGGCTACCTTCAAACGGTACTGCACCTTCCACAAAGACAAATTTGATCCCAACTTGTAGAACCCTGACTTCCTGCCCTCTCGTTTCATGATTTGTAAAATAGTCAGTACGTTTATACCAGTTCCCTTGGTAAAAAACAGCGTCTTTACTTTCTTCTGTTTCGTACCATTTTGATTCAATGCCTAGAATATGGGAATCTATGATTTTCTTAGCAATGAACGGTCCTGTTAAATCAGCGGCTACGGAGATGGTTAACAGGATGAGCGCACCAATAATTAATTTTTTATATAGAGTTGCATATTGGTATAGTTTTTTTGCGACTTTCATACGTTCACCTCACAGTTCCTGCTTCTACTTGTTGACGTTCATATTGCTTCTTATACCAGCCGCCTAAAGCAAGTAGATCTTCATGCCTACCTTCTTCAATCACCTTACCGTTATCGAGTACAAGAATCCATTGGGCATGCGCAACAGCAGACAGGCGATGGGTCGTGATAATCGTCGTTTTACTGGCACGCTCTCTTTGGATATTTTCAATGATAGTTGTTTCTGTTTTCGCATCCACTGCAGACAATGAATCATCGAGAATCAAGATCTCTGGATCTTTAATCAATGCCCTCGCAATCGAAATTCGTTGTTTTTGCCCACCTGATAGAGCAACCCCTTTTTCACCAACAAGTGTTTCAAGCTTTTCAGGAAGCATTTCGAGATCTTTCTCGAAATCTGCCAAGCGAATGGCCTTCGCTAACTCCTCAGCTGTAGCATCCATTTTTCCAAACAAAATATTATCTTTTACGGATCTTGAAAAAAGAAAATGATCTTGCGGTACATAGCCAATCCACCCGCGGACTTCTTCAATCATCAACTGATTAATAGGGATTCCTGCAATCGAAAGTACGCCCTCTCCAAGCGGGTATTCCCGTAGGAGCTGTTTAACAAATGTCGTTTTCCCGCTTCCTGTTTTCCCGACAATTCCTAATGTTTGCCCGCGTCCAATCTTTACAGATACTTGGTCTAGGTTCACCACTTCAGACTTTGGGTACGTAAAGTGGACAGAATCAAATGATAGATCTTCAGGATGACCAATCAGTCCTGCACTAGGTTCATTTTTCACATCTACTTCATAGGACATCGTTTCAGTGAGACGATCAAGAGAAGCATTCCCACGCTGCATGATATTAATTAGCTCACCCATCGCGATCATTGGCCAAATCAACATGCCTAAATAGACATTAAAGGATACAAGATTGCCGAGTGTGATTAGCTGCTGAAACACCATATAGGCACCATACCCAAGACCAATCAAATAACTGATTCCAACAAGTATAGAGATAGTCGGGTCAAACAGTGAATCAATTTTCGCTACTTCCAGGTTCTTCTTATAGACATCTTCCGTCATTTCATCAAAACGGCGCTCATCTTCCCGTTCTTGAACATAAGCTCGAATCACCCGAACCCCCGCAACGGATTCAAGCACTTTATCATTTAAATTTCCAAAAGCAGTTTGTGCTTCTGTAAAACGTTTATGAATTCTTTTTCCATATACTTGCATCATAACTGCCATAATTGGCAGAGGTAAAACGGCCGCGATTGTTAAAGTCCAACTGACCGTCATTCCCATCACAAGCATTATCGTTAACGTAAACAAAACAGCATCAGCAAGAGTTAATATCCCAAATCCAGCCGTCATGGAGATCGCTTTTAAATCATTGGTTGCTCTCGCCATCAAATCGCCAGTTCGATTTTTTTCATAAAAAGTAGGGGTCATTTTTAACAGATGTCCCATAAACCCAGTCCTTAGCTTACGTTCGACCAAGTGACCGCCGCCAAACAATAAGTAACTCCATAGATAACCGAAAAGATAGCTTACTAGGCCAACGACTGCTAAATAAACGATATACCGAATGATCCCCTCACGAGTTAATGCTCCATTATTAATGTCATCAATTGCCATCCCAATCAGCTTAGGTGGTATGACCTCCATGATATTTACCAAGCATAAAAATAAAATCGCTATCGTGTA
The DNA here is from genome assembly GCF_053653995.1 of Peribacillus sp. JNUCC 23. The sequence goes on along the minus strand of NZ_CM132202.1, from coordinate 1,241,043 downwards.
TCGTTTCCATTGTTCTTTAAAATACCACGACAATTTTCTAAAAATCGAAAACATCTATTTTCCTCCCTTGTTTTCAAATCAGCTCTTCCTAGCCACTTTCTGGATCACAGACATTGAATAGTCTCACATTTTTAAGTACTTTCATTTTCGGTTCCTCCTTAAGGTTCTTCTTCCTTATATTGAAAGGATGCGAATGCATCTATTTCAATAAAAACAAAAAGCTCCCGCCACATAGCGAAAGCTTTTACATACCTTTACGTTCAAAAAAGAACGCAAACAATAGAAAAAGCGCAAGCCACGATATTTTCGCAGCCTGCGCTTGATGTAAGCACCCGTTAATAACTCTGTCAAAATGTCAAGACAAAGTACATAGGTAGGCTGTGATTGTATTCAAATTGCTACGTTTATGATCTCGTATAACAAATGTCATCATCACGTTCGCCTCCCACACATTAGTCTTTTTGTACATTTATGTAAAATAGATTACTATCAGTTAATCTCTTTGTCAATCCCTATTTTTTATATTTAAAATTATTTGAATTTTTTAGAAATATCTATATCATAAAAGATAACTTGACGAAAAAGTTGAAAAAATCTCTTCATGAATCACTTTCTATTTTACCTGTTGATTCTTAAATGGCCACACCTTGAATTTCACTTCCCCAATGATGGATTTCATAGGAATATACCCAAAATACCTGCTATCATTACTAACCAATCGGTTATCTCCTAAAACAAAAACATATCCTTCAGGGACCATCGAAAATCCTGTCACACTTTTTAAGGTAAAATCTCCGGTCAGCAGCGTTGTCGCTTTGAGTTGTTGCTTCGCTTTCAATAAATAGGATTCTGGATTCGGTTCTCCATTGATATATAAAAGGTCATCTTTCATTTCCACCGTATCCCCAGGCAGACCAATTACTCGTTTCACATAGTTTCCATCTCCGCTAGGGGCCCGAAAGACGACTGTATCAAACCGATCAATCTCACTCATTTTACTGATGATTACATAATTACCATCCTGATAATTAGGCATCATGGATTCACCACTCACCAAAGTGGGCGTAAATAGAAAGGTACGGCAAATTAAAACAATCATGATTGCAATGATACACGCCTTAAGGCACGATACAAATTCACCCTTAACTTGATTAAAACTCATCAAATCCACCCTCTTCAACAGTGATTACTATTAGTTTACCATTATTTTTTTCAAATAATATTAAGATTTTGAAAAGTTATTAAAAAATCTTAATATTTCAAGCGCTTAACGTTGCGCATAGTCACTGAAGATAAAAAGTCTCCAGATTCATACAAAACAAAGAAGGCCATCCACATTATGATCGGATGACCTTTAAGTTGTTTATATGTCGATTATCGAGTCTTGCCACCATCTATAGATGTTCCATTAATAAAGTAAATACTGAGACCTTGTTTTCTTAAAGTCATATAATTCTTTTTCCCATTGCTTCTTCATATCTTTCACGCTTCGTCTTTCTTCAATTCCTTGTCGGATCCAACCATTCCCTACAAGTTGGTCAAAAAATGAGATTCCCGCACGATTTGCAGCTTGGAATTGGAATTGATCTGGATATAAATCATGAACGGCCTTTACCATATGAACGCCTGTGTCAAACGGTTGAAATTTCTTCCGATCGGTTATATGGATCTGCACACCATGAGATAGCTGATTAGCAAACTTAGATGTGGTCGGTGTAAAGGATACCGGCCGAAAAATTACCCCAGATAATTTGAGCGTGTTCAACTGCTGGGCCAACTCCGTTCCATCGATAAATGGTGCGCCAATTAGTTCAAAAGGCTTTGTTGTTCCTCTCCCTTCTGAAATATTCGTACCTTCAAACAAAGCTATGCCCGGATAGACGATAGCCGTATCAAGAGTGGGCATGTTTGGCGAAGGAAGGACAAATTGCAAAGGTGTCTCATCATAATACACGTCCCGCTTCCAGCCTTTCATCTTGACAACGGTTAAATCAGCATCGATTTTGAACTTGCTATTAAACAGCTGTGCCAATTCCCCTATCGTCATTCCATGTCTTAGTGGAATGGCGTAATTCCCTACAAAAGAAGCATACTTCATGTCTAAAACGGTCCCTTCAACGGCCGTACCCGTCAATGGATTTGGGCGGTCTAATACGATGATTGGGATGCCTTTTTCCTTTGCAGCTTCCATTGCATAGGCCATTGTATAAATATACGTGTAGAATCGTGTTCCGACATCTTGAATGTCAAACAAAAGTACATCAATATTTTCTAGCATTTCAGGTGTTGGTTTCCTTGTTTGACCGTACAAACTATAAACAGGGAGTCCTGTTTTATCATCGATATAGAACTCCACATATTCGCCAGCCTTTGCAGAGCCGCGGACACCATGTTCTGGTCCGTATAAAGCAGTTAGTTTCATATCATCTTCGTCGTTTAAGAGATCAACAATATTAGTAAGCTCCTGATCCACCCCAGTTGGGTTCGTGATGAGCCCAACTCTTTTTCCTTGAAGTAACTTCTTTTGTTCTGTAAGCAATACTTCAACGCCTAATTTGAACTTTTTATCTACCATTCCTTTATCCTTGTTTGATTTCTCGCTTTCCGCCCAAGCAATGGATAGTGATGAAAAAATGAGAGCCATGGTCAAAATCGCGAGATACTTTTTCTTCAACATTAGCCCTCCTCCTTTTACAAGGTAAGTCCATGACCATATTCATATAGCATTCCACTACCATCTAGTGTTGGAATAGCGACTGGTAGCTTACCTTGAGGAGTGATTTCCCCAAAGATAGCGGCTCCAGCGGCTTCAAAACTTACTGGTCTAAATCCGTACATGGCGAGATACGAATCAATCGCTGGAAATGCCATAACATCATATGGATTACGGATGCCGATTCCGATCACTGGAGCATTTGTTTCAGCAATCACTTGATTAATCATTTTCATTTGCGGGTTCTCAAGTAAACGGTCTGCTACTGTCGAAGTGTCTGATCCGATAATGACGGCTTTAGCATCACGAATCCTTTCCAATTGTTCAGCTGCTAGAGGATAGTTTGCATTGGCCTCAATAACCGTTATATGTTGATGGTGTTTTTTAACCGCGTTTGCTAAATCAGTGAGATATGTTCGTCCAAGGACGACAATTTCATCCCCTTCATTAAGTTGTAACGGCAATACGTGATTGTTTTTTACAAGCGTAATCGATTTTTCAGCTGCTTCTTTTTCAATTTGTTTATGCTCTGGAGACCCAATAACATCCAGCGCATAAGCGACTTTTTCAGAAATTAGCTGAGGTGTTTCTTCCTTCATAATTCCCCGCTTTATTTTCAATGTAAGAATTCTCTCAACAGATTGTTCAATTCTTTTTTCTGATAGTTCCTTTGTTTTTACCGCTTCAACTAAACCATTAGCAACATCTTCCAAACCAACAGGCATTAATACGATATCTGCACCCGCTTTTACAGCACGAATTGCCGCATCGACTGATCCGAAATGCTCGGCAATGGCATTCATATTCATCGCGTCTGTCGTAATAACTCCCTCAAATTTCAATTCATTTCTCATCAATTCCGTTAAGACTTTGTATGATAATGTTGCTGGTAGTGCAATTTCTTCTCCCGTTTTTTGCGAGATGACCTTTGTATTATCGATTTTAGGAAAGGTAACATGCGCGGTCATAATCGCATCAATATTTGCCTCCATTGCCTTTTGAAAAGGATAAAGTTCAACCTCTTTTAGCCTCTCTTTGTCATAGGGTACTTCAGGTAGACCAAGATGAGAGTCGACAGCGGTATCTCCATGCCCCGGGAAATGCTTGGCCGTCGCTGCAACTCCAGCTGTTTGCAACCCTTTAGCATAAGCAGTCCCAAGTTCAGCCACAAGCTTTGGATCCTCTCCAAATGATCGAACCCCGATCACTGGGTTATCAGGATTATTATTCACATCCATGTCAGGTGCAAAGTTCATGTTAATGCCGAGTGAGGCTAATTCCTCTCCAATCGCCAGTCCTACCCTCGAAGTTAATTCAGGAGAACGAGTGGCACCCAATGCCATATTTCCAGGCATATCTGTTCCAGATTGCAGCCGCGTAACAGCTCCACCTTCCTGATCCATTGTCATCAGCAATCCATATTTCTCAGCTGCTTGTTGATAATCCGCAACAAGTCTCGTTGTTTGCTCTGTTGATACGACATTTTCTTGGAATAATATAACCCCACCTAAATGATACTTCTTAACAAGTGCGTAAATCTCTGGAAGCATTTTCGTTACATGACTGCCTTCCCACGTTCGGAAGTCTGGCATCAACATTTGGCCAACCTTTTCTTCCAGTGCCATTTTTTTTATCGCTTGATTGATTACATCATATCTTTTCCCTTTTTTCTTCACAAGTTCACCTTGCCCCTTGTAACGAACGCCAATCTGATCTTTTAATTTCCCTTTTGAAACCTTAATCTGCGCGCTTCCATTCTTACCCGTGAATTTTACATTTCCTAGTTGATCAACCTTTGCTACCTTAGGATTCGTTGATTGCCATTTCACCTCTGATGTTGTGTGTTCAAAATGACCATCTTCGTATCTTTGGATCGCTTTTAACACAAATAATTTCCCTGAAGTTGTTTCTATTTGAGGGATATTTTGAAAAACAATCAAGTCTTGGACCGTAGTATCCCTTGTCTTTGCTAGACCAGGACTCGTTATTGTAATCTGGGAAATAATGATCGCCGCAATCATCATGTACATCCATATCATTTTCATCGCTTGGCTCATTGCACTCCTCCTAACTCATCATTCGTAGTGTTCCCTTATTAAGAAAAAATTACCTATTTAGAGGTGATTACAAATAGCCTAACAATAATCGATGAGCTTCATCTATATAGCCTTTGCCCTTTTCAATCACATTAAATTCAGATTGTGAAAACTGTTATACCGGTTATAAAAGACCGTTTTATCCACCATTTAACAAAGTGAAACTTCCATCAGTGGTTTTTTTCATCCTCAAATGATTGCTCTTAAAAAAATTGATATGGAGTATTACAGCCCGTTAAACCGAGATTAACTTTAAAAAGGATAGCCCAATCGCTATCCTTCGACTTTCTATATTATATTTCCTGCCTTTTTAATTGGACAATGCCTACTGCCAAAACAAGAACGATTAAGAAAAATACGCCAAGTAAAGGCCCTGCTAAATCAATTATATTTCCTTTCATAAACTCATTAGCTCCATTTACCAAACCATGCGGCAAATAATCTACCCATCGTGCTTGTAGGAATTTAGGAACATTCATAATCAGCAAGTAAAGGACAAGGGAGATAAACCCAGCTGTGACTGCACTTTTGGAAAAAGATGAAGCACAGATTGAGAGAGTGATAATTAAAACGATAATCGGGAGATAAAGCAAGAGGCCGCCGATTGTATCTGCCCAAATTAAATTCTCTGAAAATAATAAGTTCGTATAATAAGCGGTTAACAGCATTCCAAAGATAAAACTCCCAACTGCAAACAACGAATACGCCGACCATTTTGCGAGTAGGTAAACCGCTCTGCTGACTGGTTTGACAAGCACCATCGCAGCTACTCCTTTTTCTCTTTCACCAGCAATACTTCCCATTGAAATAAGAATTAGTATAATGACACCAATTAGTTCAAAATTACTAAATGCAGCTGACATCATTTCTGATGTAGATAGTTCTGGGATTTCAATAACAGCTCCTTCCGGCATTTCACGCGCTAATAAATCGGGCAAAAGTTTCATTGAAATTGGAAAACTAATCATTAAGACAGCAAAGGCGATCGGAACGAAAATGATTTTGTACGTACCCATCAGTTCTTTCCATTCTTTTTGGAACATTCTCATGAATATCATCATATTAACGCACCTTTCTTAAAAAGATATCTTCCAAAGAAGGTGTATCTACCTGATAGGAAATAAGCATGGCACCTGATTGAGAAATAAGTTTCGGCAATTGAGCACCCGCTATATTCATATCCTTTACAGTCAAGATATAGTCATTAATGTTCACTTGAATATTTTTAACCCATACCTGTTCATCGAGAACCTTTGTTAACGCTCGCTTTGCTTCTGAAATTGAAAAACGAATGACTGGACTTGTATACATTGATTTTAGTTCTTGTATATCAGATGCCAAAACCATCTCTCCTTTATCAATCATAATGATGTGATCCGCTACTTTTTCAACATCATCCAGTATGTGGCTGGACATAAAAATCATCATGTTCTCCTTCAATTTCATAATCATCATTAACATTTCATGACGTCCAACAGGGTCTAAAGCAGATACTGGTTCATCAAGAATTAATAGTTTAGGCTGATTCATTAATGCTTGTGCAAGTCCTAGTCTTTGTTTCATGCCTCCGCTATAGCCTGAAATTTTCCGATTGCGCGCCTCCCATATTCCACACTCCTGCAATAAGCTTTTTGCTCGCTCTTCAATCGTCTTCTTCTCTAAACGAAATAGCTGGCCGACCCATTGCATCCATTCTCTCCCTGTCATATATTCATAAAATGCTGGGTGTTGAGGTAAATAGCCCATTGTTTCAGTTAATTTTTCTTTCTCTTTTTGAACATCTAAACCGTTCACTTTCACAATTCCCGAAGTCGGTTCAGAAAGTCCTACCAACATGCGAATTGCTGTCGTCTTCCCAGCACCATTTTTGCCGAGAAAGCCGAAACAGCCATTTCCTTCAATTGAAAAACTAATTCCATTTAGTGCCTGAAATGAATTATACTTTTTCGTAACATTCTCACAATGTATCATCATTCATCTTTCCTCCCGAATCTCAATCAGTTTTTCTTCCGAATATTAAGTAGAAAATCGGCCCAATTGTGCTAATCAGTATAATCACTAGTACCCAAACCAGCTTATTCTCGCCTTTCACCATACTCCTTTCTCGTTTGAGTAAATCCCTGAGTGCAATACCTTTTAAAATAAGTTCAAAAATAATAATTGGAAATAAAAGTTGAAGATATTCCATAATGGCTCTCTCCTTTTTAATTAGTTATTTAAGTAAATACTTAAATGTATGAAATGATTGTAAAATCCGTTATTTTTTTATTAATAAAGGAAGCCCCATTCATCCTATATTCATACATGTTTGAAATGAGTTTAATATGTCGACTAGTCCAATCAATTTTAGCGAACAAGAATATACTATATTTGTATAGAGGGGGTGTTTTCATGAGTCACGGAAATAGGAACCATTCTGGCAAGCATTCGAATAAAGATTGCTGTCACAAGTACAGCCATTGTTATTGGGATAATTTCTTGGATAATGTATTATATGAATGTTCTAATTGGGAAGATCGGTATGGAGGATCTACCCGAAAATAGTTTTATCTTGGACAAGACTTGTTATAATCCTTTTCTGTTAGGATGAGAGAAACCATGTAAATTGCTGCATGGTTTCTTGTGTCTATTTTACTGTATTATCATTTACAGACAGTTCCATTACATCTCCTTCATCACTATATTTCTCAAAATCCCATAAAGGAGAGCGTTTTGGTGAGCTCATTAATAGACTGATCCAAAAGGTTACAAAGGTCTCTTATCACATTCACTCCATATCCATTCTCCGATATACCCAATACGAATAGACAATAGGTAAGATAATGATTAGAAAAATAACTGGAAACATGAATATCCTAACAAGAGAATCTGGTAAAAAAGGAGAAATTATAAATAAGAATCCTGCTAGAATAAAGATCCGTGACCCAAAGCGATGCGTTTTTTTCCAAACCGTATCATTACTCAATGTCCATGGTGTTCTAATTCCGACAAAATAATTCGGTTTGACGGAATGCATATAATTTCCCAGTACGATAAACAAGAATCCAACGATAAATGGAACTATTTTTCCGATAGGGATGTCATAGCCTATTCCAGTAAAAATAACGAGGGCATTTATCAAAAAGAGAAAAAATAAAATGGCGATTGTAATCATGGAATAAGATCTAGAAAACTTCTGATAATTCTTCCTCTTCGGATCAAGTTTAGGTGAAAAAATCAACAATACGTATAGAATGATCATCATACCTATATTCATTAGCATTGCATTAAATTTCGTGGCATACCCATCTGCGACTCCATTGAGGTTCCAATGTATCGGTATTTGCGTTGGTAGCTGCTGATAGAATACAAGCCATAAGATAGCGGTGGCCGCTATCAATAAGACAGGTAAAAGATGTTTCTTCATTTCTGTCCATCTCCTTTATCGATAAAATCCAATGCCCAGCTGATTAATTCCTGAAACACCGTCGTATTTAAAGAATAGACAACATACTGACCTTTTTTCTCATCCTGCACAAGATCAGCATTTTTCAATAATTTGAGGTGCTGGGAAATGCTCGGCTTTGTCATATTAAAATGATCTGAAATCTCCCCTGCTGTTAAATCTCGATCCTTCAATAAGTCCAAGATTTTTCTACGGGTCGGATCAGAAAGAGCCTTAAACGCATTATTCATAGGTTAATTCCTTTCAAATTCATTTAAGTATTTAACTAAATACTACAATGGATTTTTATATTTGTAAATATAGGATTTGTTTATTTTTTAAGATATAACGGTTAACACTGCTACAATTGATACAGTTAAGAGTAGACAATTTATTAACAGAGTCAGCTGGCGCGCAAATTCGATTTCTGAATCGTAGTGCCCGAAGAGAAGGGTCTCCGAGGCAAGTTTCTGAAAAATTGGGTATAAAAAAATCCGGGTCCTAAAAAACGATCCCCGAATTTTTCCATTAGCCTATAATAACTCTCTCTTTCGGATAATGATAATTTGTTTCCTTTTTCTTGCCGCCAATAATAAATAAGAATGAAGTAAGGCCAATTCTTCCTATGAACATCAAAACCATGAGAACGAATTTCCCAAAAATGCTAAGATCCGGGGTGATTCCCATAGACAAGCCTACCGTACCGAAGGCAGAGCAAACTTCAAAAACGATCTCGATTAGCTGATGGTAAGGATCAGAAATACTGATTGCGACTACCGAAGTAAAGCACATGACAATAGCCAATAGCGTAATGGCCAGTGACTTCATGATATCATCTTGATGAAGCTCTCGCTTAAAGACTTTGATATCACGATTGCCTTTAGCAAAATGATAAATAAATAATATGTTTAAAGCAAATGTTGTCGTTCGAATTCCTCCGCCCACTGAAGTCGGGGATCCGCCAATAAACATGAGAACACTCATAACTAAGAGCGTTGGCAGCGTAAATTCGGTCACATCCATCGTAGAGAGACCTGCACTTCTCGTCGTTGCTGCTTGGAAAAAAGCATAGAAAAAACTTTTGTGCCATGTCAAATCCTTAAAATAATGTTGATATTCAAATAGCAAAATAAGAATTGTTCCAATCACGAGAAGAATTCCATATGTTGATGTGGCCAATCTTGTAAATAGTGAAAAACGGAAAGGATGTTCAAGGTCGGTCTTTTTCCTAATTAAAAATTCCTTTACTTCAATTAATACTGGGAATCCAATCGCCCCAAGAATAATTAGGATAATCGTTATTAATTGCACAAAATAATCGTTCGCATATGGAACAAGAGACTGACCAGTTATATCCATTCCGGCATTTGTTGTCGCAGTTACAGATGCAAATAAACCTTGGAGAAAAGCTTCCTTCCAAGTTGGATAATAGTTCAAGAAATGCACGCCTAGAATAAATGCCCCTAAAAGCTCGATAAGAATAATAAGCTTGATTATTTCCCTAACTAATTGAACAAGTCCTGATAATGCGAGCTGATTATGATCGACCATTATTAACCGTCGACCCCGTAATCCAATTTTCCGGCCTAAAATCATCCAGAAAAATGTGCTAATGGCCATAATACCAAGGCCCGCGAATTGCAAGACGATCATAATGACAAAATACCCAAATACACTATATGTTTCCGAAATATTAAAAACAGTCAACCCTGTATCACTTACCACACTTACAGCTGTAAAGACTGTATCAATAAAGGACACTTCGACTCCAGGCTTATGTACTGCCGGAATACTGAATAATAAAATTGATATAGTTACGGCCATTAAATAATAACCTGTAATAATCTTTGCAGGTGACAGTTTCTCCAGCCTGCTTTTTATGTTACTCCACATTGATTACATATCCCTTCGATTTTTTCCATATCCCCTATCATAAAGAATATCAGATGTATTTGAAAGTACCATTTATATATTTTGTATCTTTTATTTTTAGCCGTGTTAAATCGTTCTTTTGATTTTTTTAGTGTAGTATGGAAGATCTCAAAGTATGTACTCCATTCTTCTTCGGATAACCGTTCAATTAAGATCCATTCATATTTTTCATCGCTACAAGTATGGTCACCAAAAAAGAAGTCTAAGCGTCTACCATCTAAAAACAGTGAATTCAGTTAGCTAATTAACGCAGAAAGGAGGATATTCCATAAATAAAAGGTCCGACCTCGCAACTACTGCACACAGCTTAATTAAAGTGTAAGAAACACTATGTACTGTGTAGCGAGTGCTAGGTCAGACCCTTTTGGGATACCCTCATTAGTTTACGTTTATGCTTACGGCTATCTTAAATTTTCTTAAACAACAGTAGTCTCTGATATTTCCTCTTCTATTTTTATTAATTTTAAAAGATGGCGCACTGCATAAGCAAACCCATCTTCGTCATTTGTCTTTGTTATTAAATCCGCTTTTTGTTGAATATGAAGGGGAGCATTTCCCATTGCAACTGACTTAGTTGCTACTTCAAATTGGGCAAGATCGTTGCCCCCATCACCAAAAGCATAGATCTCATCAAACGATAGATTCATAATTTCTTGATATCGAAACAATGCTTTCCCTTTATGTGCTTCATGTGAAGTAATTTCTAAATTATTAGGGAATGAAGAAGCCATTGTAACGTCATCGGTATCCACTAATGCCTTTATTACTTCCTCAATTCTTTCCACATCTTCTTGGTGGACCAAAGCAATTAATTTATAGATTTTAAGATTGTCATGTTTTAAAATGTCATCGTAATTATATTCCTGAAATAGAGTATTCAGTTCTTCTTTACTCTTATGATGTAGTGGTGGCAAAGTAGAAGGGAATCCTCCATAATTCGTATAGACAAGAATACCTACCCCTAATTTTTGTAAAATAGAGAATATCTTTTTATATGTCGAAATAGAAAGGGTTGCTTCATATAATATCTCTCCGCTTTCTGAGTACAGAACAGAACCATTTACGCAAAAAATCGGAACATCCATCTTTTGTACGGCTTTGAGTTTTATGACATCCGCATAAGCTCTTCCCGTATTCAAAATGAGCTTATAACCTTTTTCATTTAATTCTTCTAAAGCTCTTATATTTCCCTCAGTAATTTCATCTTGAGGATTTAACAACGTACCATCTAAATCAATTGAAATACATTTCATCTTCATCCCAATCCCTTTCTTCTCTTTATATTTCTATATACGTCCATTCTATCTCAAATGAAAGGTTAATTCTCCTGTTTTTATATGTCAAAGCGATTTAACTGTTCCACACCCAACTAAAAACCAATAATATGTATTTTGTTAAGATTATTATTTTCTATCTGAAACCCACCTATTAGAGATTCCTATTCGATATCAATTCGAAATTCCCCTCTTACTTTACCATATTATTAAATAGTGTTTCATTCTTCATAAATACGCATGAATGATTTGAAAATCTTTGATACATATACTGACATTAAAAAGCGGAATCTAACGCGAAGAAACCGACCTATAATTAGATCGGCTTTTTTAAACATTTTAGCAGTATCCACCATATCCGTATCCTGGAGCAACTCCACCGCCAAATCCACCACAGAAACTAGCTCCAACAATGATTAGCAGAATAAACAAAACAACGATAAAGGCGAAACCTCCGCCAAATCCAAAACCACCATCTACACAACCTGACATACACAAACATCTCCTTTTTTTTGAGGAGGTACTTACATGGGTTAATTGTATAGTATGTTTTTATTAGGTAAATGACACAACAACTTTGATAAAGATTTTAAAAGTGGGTTCGTCCTTAGTTGAATAGGTAACATTTGCTTCATTCCTCTAGTTTATTCAATTCTCAAATGTGCCCTTTACAATTGCTTCGCCGTTCTCGACCATTTTCTGTCCCATTGCAAAGACCGTATCAATTTTGTACGTTTCTTTGTTTAGTAAGATTAAATCCGCATCTTTCTTCGCTTCTATACGGCCTTTTCCTACTAATTTTAAAATACTCGCTGGATTTTCTGTGACCACTCTAACTGCATCTTCAATCGACACACCGTCCCAAATAATCGCATCAACAACCGCCTCGTAAAGGGACATACATTTCCCAACATTCAGCCCAAGCAGATTTCCACCCCCATCAAAATTCGGAAGGCTCGCTTGTCCATCAGAGGTAAACGTAATCTTCGTAGGCTCGACACCTGCATCCAATGCTTGTTTTAAGGCTGTACTTGCTTTTACTTCTCCATCATCCAGGAATTGTTGGACAGTGCTTGTTGTGAAATCTATATAGCCCCCTTTTTTGGCAAAGTTAATTCCTGCTTCAAATAGGTGAGGATTTCGATTGATATGCGTAGGATAGAACTGACTAATTGGAAGTTCTGTTTTTTCTACTACTTCCTCGATTACCTGTAAATGATCATGGCTATCTCCTACATGGATATTCACGATACCTGATTTCCCGGATAAAAGGCCACCATTTCTAGCTTGGGAAGCAAGTTTAGCGATTTCCTCCACAGTCGGCTGTGAGGAACGATGGTCTGCAATTGCAATTTCCCCAACGCCAATAATTTTATCAACTAAGATAAGATCGTCTTCTATTTTGCCTGTCAGTGTTTTCACTGGTACTTGATATGAGCCTGTCTGCACAAAACAGGTGATGCCTTCTTCTTCAAGTGCTCTTGCTTTTGCCAATAAAGCAGGCATCGTCCTTGTCGTACCGTCCGTGCCAATAACTCCGACTAACGTTGTAATTCCTGCGAGCGTTGCATCTGTTAGCTGAATTTCAGGTGTTCTCGTCTTATAACCACCTTCTCCACCACCGCCAATGAGATGAACATGCGCATCGATAAATCCTGGAACGACTAGCATACTAGTGGCGTCGATTACGTCAATCTCGACGAAATTTTCTGGTCTTTCAATTGTATCTTGCACGAATCCGATTTGCTTCCCTACCAACAAAACATCTTTTTTCCCTAGATATTCAGGAGCATACACTTCACCGTTTTTGATTAAAGTTAACATGAAAGTCTTCCTTCCTATATAAAACTTCTACTTTTTATCATTTCGCTAACCACTTGAGATATTTCTTACAAAAAATAGGATTTCAAGATTCTCTAACTAGGTTCCTTTTATCATTATACCTTTGAAAGGTTTTATTTATTAAAAGCTCGGGTACATATCTATCATATCTAATAAAAACAATGGAAAATCGAAGAACAGAACCTAGCTTAATTAATCCCATAAATGGAGGCTTCAATTATGAAACAAACTATATCTCAAATTACGATTAATGAACAACTAAATATCCGGCAAATCACGGAATTATTCCAAGTCATAAAGGACTATCCCGGGTCCATTACCTTACAATGTGAAGCGCGTACTGTGGAGCCAAAACGTTTATCTAAACTTGTTTCTTTCATGCTTACTTTAAAAGATTGCAAACAGCTAAAAATACATATAGCCGGTAACCATATTCAACATGTCATATCCAAAATCAAAAATTGTTGTCAGCCTAGCCAACAACATCGAGAAACTACATACAACATTTACATAAATAATAAACAGAAACTTCAATCAGTGGGCGTTTTTTCATCTCCCACTAATGCTTAGTCACGTTCTAGTATCGCTAAATCGCAAACTATCCGTAGATAAAGCGATACTACGAATTAAGGTTAAACGAACAGAGACATAAGTACGCCGTGTCCTCATTTCTTCGTCTGTGTGACCCAAACTTACCAATTAGGGATTTACAGGCTATTAAACCAGGATAAAAAATCTTGTGAGAACTAAAATAAACATTCAGTGTTCGATCATGGATAATAGGAAGTGAATAAATGAGAGCAATTCTTATGATTATTGGTGCAATCGTGGTAATTGGTTTTCTTATTAACCTAATTTTTTAATAGAATTTTAACAAATCATCTCATATTTATAAGGCGAGTTACCCAAAAGAGTCATGATTTCACACTCTTCACATCGTTTATTATGTCATTTGCACGTAATCTAAACGTAGTAGATGTGGGATCTTGACTCTTTTGTTATAGGACAGCCTCTTTCACAGTTGCTTAGGTGACTATTTGTATCGAATAGTAAAAATTTTAGTGACTGTTTTGACGCTTTTTCTTCACAACCTAGTGATTGCTTTTCTTTATTTCTTAAGCAACTTCTCCCACCATTTTTCCCATGAATCCTTCAGTTCACTTCCTTTATCACGCCAATATTGTACACGTTCTTGCTTTTCTAGTTCTTTTTTCCGTTCCTCTATTAGAGGTTTCAAGCTTGCTACATAAAAGGATTCCGCTTGCTCATTTAAAAGAACATTCGTCATAACCTTTTGGAAAATAAGTGCTGTTCCTTGACTACTATGGGTGGTTAAATAATGGTCTTTATCCGAACGATCATACCCTGCCCAGACCGCTCCGACTAATGACGGTGTATAGCCTACGAACCATTGGTCTTTTACACCATTTTTGATACCTGGAATTGTCACTTGTACAGAGCCTGTCTTACCAGCAATTTCATAGCCCCGAACTGCTGCATTCTTTCCCGTGCCATATTCAACCACGCCTAAGAGCAATCGGTTCATTTGGTCTGCCACTTTGTTCTCGATAACCTTCGTACTTTTTTCTTTCCATACTGCAACTTCTTGACATTGTGCATTCTCAATTTTCACGATAGTATGAGATTCAATTCGTTCACCTTTATTTGCAAAAACAGAGTATGCCTCAGCCATCTCCTGTGGGGACACTCCCCTTTCCATTCCACCGAGTGCTAGCGATAAATTCCGGTCGTTTTTAGTTAATGGAATGCCAAAACGCTCCAATGAACCGATGGACTTCTCAATTCCAATTTCATTCATAAGCCAAACGGTAGGAACATTCAATGATTTAATAAGTGCTTCGAATAGCGGGACTTCGCCTACATATTGACCATTAGCATTAGATGGCTCATATCCTCCAAAGCTCATTTTTTCATCTACTAATAAATCGGTTAACTTATACCCTGCTTCAAGTGCTGGTGTATACACAGCTAACGGCTTGATTGTAGATCCCGGTGAAGCCTTTAATTGAGTCGCTCGATTGTAGCCGAGAAATTGATGCTCCCCTCTGCCACCCATTAGAGCATTTATTCCACCCGTTTTCGGGTTAATCAATACCATACCACTTTGAACAAGCGCATCTGTCACTCCTTTTGGAAAGTTTTCATCGTTTTCATACACTTCTTCTAAGGCTTGTTGGATAGGTTGATCAAGAGTTGTATAAATCTTATAACCACCTCTCAACAGTTCATCAATTTCCAGATTATATTTTTTCGAAGCCTCTGTTAACACCGCATCGACAAAATAAGGATATTTCCCTTTCAATTGATCGCCTTTTTGATTATGGGCTAAAATAATCTCTTCACGTTTCGCTTGCTCAGCTTGCTCTAAATCGATAAATCCATTCGTCACCATCCTCGTCAGAACAAGATTTCTCCGTTTCAGTGCAGCATCATAGTGGTTATATGGATCAAGCTTTGTCGGGATATTGATTACTCCTGCAAGCATAGCCCCTTCCGATAAAGATAAGTCATTCACATCTTTGCCAAAATAAATCCGTGCGGCTTTTTTTATTCCCCAAGCGCCATGACCGAAGTAAATTTGATTTAAGTACATTTCCAATATCTCATCTTTGGAATATTCCTTCTCTACTTCTCTCGCTATAAAAAATTCCTCAAGCTTCCTTTTAAATGTACGATTCTGTTCTAGTAAAGCAATTTTTATTAATTGTTGAGTAATTGTACTTCCGCCTTCAACTACCTTGCCGGCCTTGATATTCACATAAACGGCGCGGAAAATCCCTTTATAATCAATACCAGTATGCTTATAAAAACGATGATCCTCAATAGCGACTACAGCATTCTTCACATGGCTAGGAATATCTTCTATCGAGGCTCCTTCTGTTTTATTGGCGGTTATTTTACTAGCAAGCTCACCGTCCACATCATAAATTTCTGTTGACTGCTTAAGTTCTGTTGTTAAAAGACTAATATCTGGCCTGTAAAAAGTTAAAAAACCCACAGCTATCAGTAGAACTGCGGAAAATGAAATAAGTCCAATATGAAAAAGATAAGAGAGCTTGTTTTTATTGAATATTTTAATAAAAAAATCTTTCATTTGCCCCTCCTGAACTTAAAATTGAATGTGTTTATATGCCTATACTACTAGAGGATGTTCAAAAAGTCCGGTAAAAATAGCTGTCGAATTGCTTCAAAGCACTATCTCTCTGGTCCTCACGTATTACTGCATACGCTCCGGTCCTCTCAAGATGCGCTTCTCGAACTTCTCGGCTCTTTTTGAACACGCACTACTATAGATGCATACTTTTCTTACCCATCTTTTACCGAAGTTCCATATTGTTTTATGACTCCTTTCGCCTTTCTATTTATTTAATAACAGGTTATGATATCCCAAGAAGTTGATTTTCAGTCATTTCAGCTATGCATGGAAAATATTTAATGACCAGCCTGGCAAAAAAAAGGGTTTTTTAATCTATTGGCGAAAATACATATACAATGTCGGATTTTTCAATTGGAGGTTCAAATGATATCCATTAAAGAATCAGCGATTGATTTTCTCATAACTAATAAAAATAAAATAATCAAGGAATGGAACGAACAAATCTTTTATTCCCCAGAAGATCCTTTTTACGATAAAATTCCATTGCATTTTGGACAGTTTATTGAGCTATTGATTCAATCTTTCATGCACAAAGATGCTCATACAGATGATTCAGTAAAACAGCTTGCACATATCATAGCAGACGAACGATTACAAGCCAGAACACCTATTGTGGATTTTATTAATCATGTTTCAAGTGGACGTTCCATTCTTATACATCATTTATTGCTACAGAACATGTCTACAGTAGAAAGTCAGTCGATCTTAAAATTAATGAATTCTTGCATAGATCAATTTTTATTTGATTCAATTTCCTACTATTCGAAATTACAGTCGGAAACGGTGAAGGACCATTGTGATACTCTAAGTCAAACTCATAAAGAGAGACTTACCCTTCTCGGAAAAATGACGTCCAGTTTTGTTCATGAATTTAGAAATCCACTTACTTCTATTATGGGATTTGTTCAACTCCTTCAGGCGGAAACACCTGATATAAAATATTTAGACATTATTTCAACTGAACTTCAACAGCTAAATTCGAGGATCACTCAGTTTTTAGATATCTCAAAAAAGGAAACACAAGAATCAGAAAAAAATATATTTGATATTGGCCACTTAATTCAAGAGGTAATTGAATTCCTCTATCCAAGCATTCTTGAAGTGAATGCCAACATTAATACGAATCTGGCGAACAATATCTTAATTTCTGGTTCAAAAGAAGAATTTCGTCAAGTTCTATTAAATATTATTTTAAATGCTTTAGATGTATTATCCATTGAGAATGCGAATCCTATGATTGATATTTCTACAACAGAAGAACGATCAAAGCAACTGACCATAAACATTTCCAATAACGGTCAAAAAATTCAAGAGGATATGATTCGCGATATTTTCAAACCATTCATTACAACCAAAGAACGCGGTACAGGGCTTGGATTATTTGTATGCAAAGAAATCATTGAAAAGAATCAAGGTTCTTTAACATGCAGTTCCAATGATGTACTAACAACATTTACGATTCGAATGCCTTGTGTATGATTGATGATTATTGACTTCATGATGTTCTTTTCCTCATTATTTTTTTGTGTTTTACAGCCTGGATCAATAAATGATTGTGGCTTTTTTTTTGATCTTATTTTCATTCGTTAGAAATCGACCGTTTAATTTTGACTGAATGGATATTTTTTTTATAAAATAGAGTGAAGTGAATTAGGTAATACCTATATATAGGCTAAATATCGTGGGTCATTGGCCTTTAATCAGTACTTATTTATAGCTGTAAGTATGAAAGAGATCACATATTCATTTTTACATAATTTATTGGGAGGTGACCGGTACGAAATAATTCGTACAATCTAGTGAGATGTGACGTTTTAGCAAACTTTATTTCCCTCTTTCTTAATACGAATTCTTTTCGTTCCTTAGCGTTTGGACATAGTAAAAATACTCTTGGTAATCATACTGATTATTTTAACCGCTTTTTTTGTTGCATCAGAATTTTCTATTATCCGTGTTCGTGGTTCAAGAATTAATCAATTAATTGAGATGCAACATCCGAAAGCACCCGCAGTCAAGCAGGTCATATCTAATTTAGATGAATATTTATCTGCCACTCAACTTGGGATTACCATTACCGCCTTAGGTTTAGGCTGGCTTGGAGAACCAACGATGCGGCATATTCTCAAACCGATTCTTGAAATATTTCATATACCAGCGCAATTCAGCCAAATTCTAAATTTTCTTATCGCATTCTCAATCGTCACTTTTTTAAATGTTGTCGTTGGAGAAATGGCACCGAAAACAATTGCTATTCAAAAAGCAGAACAAGTAAGTCTGCTAGTATCGAAACCTCTCATTTGGTTCCATAAAATCATGTTTCCATTTATTTGGGTTCTAAACCATTCAGCCGGTTTTATTACTAGTATCATCGGCATAAAGCCATCCTCAGAAAGTGATATTGCTCATTCAGAGGAAGAATTGAAAATGTTATTATCCGATAGCTACAATAGCGGAGAAATTAATCAATCCGAATATAAATATGTGAATAATATCTTTAATTTTGACAACCGAACCGCGAGAGAAGTCATGGTTCCTCGTACCGATATCGTCAATTTTTCAAAAGATGATACGCTACAAGATTTTATCCAACATGCGAAAGACTTAAGGTTTACCCGCTATCCGATTGTTGAAGATGACAAGGATCATGTTGTTGGACTGGTGAATATTAAAGAAGTTTTTTCTGATATTACTAAAAGTAAAAAAGTGAAAGCCATTACCCTAGAATCATTTACACGACCTATTATCCGAGTGATGGAGAATACCCGGATTCAAGATTTACTTATAAAAATGCAAAAAGAACGGATTCACATGGCGATACTTATGGACGAATATGGCGGTACAGCAGGCTTGGTAACCGTTGAAGATATATTAGAGGAAATAGTCGGTGAAATTCGCGATGAATTCGATGTGGATGAAATTCCTCCCATCCGCAAAATAGCGGAAGAGCATTTTATCGTTGACGGTAAAACCCTTCTTTCGGAAATCAATGATACACTGAGAATTCACTTGGAAGACGATGACATTGATACTATTGGCGGTTGGGTTCTAACACAGAACTACGAAATCCAAACAGGCGATTGTTTAGAAGCAGAATCTTTTACCTTCAAAGTAAATAAAATGGAAGATCATATGATTCGCTATATTGAAATTCAAAGAGTTCCGATAGAGGATAAACAAGTTCTTTCCGAAGACGGATAAGAAAGATCAATATGCTTGTCCCTGTAAAAATATCACAAAGGATCCCCCGTTTTCTCACCTTTTTCGTGTTACATACACGTAATATGGGGTCAGATCCTTTGTGATTTCTGCTTTATCCCGGTTCAACTAACCAGCATTGGGGATGAAAAAAACCACTGATGGTTGGTTGCACTTTATTTTCTTTTGGATACGATGATGATTGGCGGTTCTTGTTTTCTTTTCCAAAGCGTATAGATAATGCCCCCTATTATTGCTACGATAATAATTGGCAGAAGGATTGGCTGAGCAATATGTTTGATCTGTGACCAATTCTCACCAAGCATATTACCTAGCAATAAAAACAGGATTGTCCATGGGATCATAGCAGCTATCGTATAGGCAGTAAATTTCACGAATGACATTTTGGCAATCCCTGCTGGAATCGAAATTGCATGGCGAACAATTGGAATAAATCGCGCAGTAAATACGACACCCACGCCATATTTCTCAAACCATTGTTCTGCAGCATCAATTTGCGTTTCTTTAATGAAGATATATTTCCCGTACTTAAGTAAAAATGGCCGACCTCCAAAATACCCTGCCCAATACAAAAACAACTGAGCAAACGTCCCTCCAATAACACCAGCAAGCAGTGCACCCCAAAAGTTAATTACGCCAGTGCCGATTAAATAGCCCCCAAACCCCAGCACAAGCTCACTAGGAATAATCTCAATCATCAAGCCTAATGCAATGCCTAGGTAACCCATCTCTTGAAAGAACAATAATATATTCATAATCAAATTTGACATCGTAAACTCCTAGTCTTCATTGTTTTATACATAGTATATAAGCTTGGCTCTACTTTTATTCTTGCTGAGTAATGCAAAAAAGAGGCTTTCCCAAAAATAAGGGTCAGACCTCACACTCTATACATAATATGAACGATATACAATAGATGTGGAGTCTAACCCGTTCGTTACGGGACAACCTCAGTTATTGATTTATACAATGGTCTTTTACTGCTTTATCTGTGGTGGTTGAACTTGCTGGATACCGACAACTAATAAGCTTGGATCTACTTGGTATAAATTCGAGAAAATATCATGACGTGACTTCGTTTTTGCAATATTGATCCCTTTACTTCTTAATTTCTGGATACAATGATTCATTAACCTGAATTCACCTCATTTATTTTTCCATTTTTTGTAACACCCAATAATACTACTTAAATCGATTATATCCATATGATTCTAATTATTCACTTGCAATTTCAATCACTTTCTCTGGCATAACATGCAGACCGTTCGCAGTTACATGAACAACAACGTAGTATTTTCCCGCTTCTTCAAATGTATAGCTGCTACTGTAATCCCCTTTAGCCATATGTTCGACAGGTAGCATTTTTCTCTCGTCTTGTCCCGCTTTACGAACCTCAAAGACCACATCGTCAGCTTCTTCTACCGCCTTCGATCCTTGCATGACCGAAGCAACCAGTTTCACTTCTGTACCACTTTCCTTTGCCCCTTCTATTTTAATCACAGCGGTCAAAGGAATCAGTTGACTACTGACTTCTTCTCCTTCAGGTTGAGCTTTTGCTTGGCAAGCTACAAGCATCATGCTTAATAATACCCCTATTATTATTTTTTTACTCATCTTTTCTCACCTTCTATTATTTATCACACCTTTAGTCATAATTGCCCAGTAAACATGAAATCATACGTATTTTTTCCAAGAAGAAGATTCAAACTTACCAATCCAAACATTTATGAGATCTTTTGAAAAAGGCTAATATATGTTCATAATGAGCCATATAGTTAAAATTATAGCGATATTAGGTCATTTTTATAGTTTGACGATATGGCTTTCCTTTTCTATAATGAACGTATTTACTTAATTTTGAAGCTGGGGTGATTAGATGGGGTATTAATGAATGGACGAATAAACACACAATTTTTCCTTGACCAAAATGCTGGTAGAAATATTATTCTTATCGCAAGACAGGTCGAAGTGATTTCCCGTCCGTATGCCACTGGTCACTGCGCTTAATTTCAACGGTGCAAAAACTATACGAATTTACCAAACAACTTATTCTTTAATATCTTAGGAGGTGGACTCCTTATTCGTCTTCACGACGAGTTAAGGGAGACTATTTGGACATAATAAACTTGGTTTTCATAGCCATTTTAATTGCTTTGACGGCATTTTTTGTAGCCTCGGAGTTTGCGATTGTGAAAGTGAGAAGTTCAAGAATTGATCAGTTGGTCGATGAAGGTAGAATCAATTCAGTCCCAGCTAAGCATGTTATTTCCAATCTAGATGAATACCTTTCAACCTGTCAGCTTGGAATTACTGTCACAGCTCTCGGACTTGGGTGGCTCGGCGAACCGACGATTGTAGAGCTGCTTAAACCTTTATTGACGCAATATGACATGCCAACTTCTGTTACACATTTCATATCGTTTGCCATTGCTTTCGCTTTTATTACCTTTATTCATGTGGTAGTTGGCGAATTGGCACCGAAAACTGTAGCCATTCAAAAAGCTGAGCAAATAACCTTGCTCGTAGCTAGACCATTGATTTTATTTAATAAAATCATGTATCCATTTATTTGGATTTTAAATGGTTCAGCTAGGTTGCTCGTGAAATTGTTTGGAATTGAGCCTGTTTCAGAAAATGAATTGGCCCATACAGAAGAAGAACTTCGTATAATCGTGTCTGAAAGCTATAAAAATGGTGAAATTAACCAATCAGAGTTTAAATATGTGAATAACATTTTTGAATTTGACGATCGGATTGCCAAAGAAATTATGGTACCTCGTACTGAGATTGCGACCCTATCGATTAATGATACGATAGAAGAATTTTTCAGCGTGATGTCAAAAGAAAAATATACTCGCTATCCTGTGATTGACGGCGATAAAGACCATGTCATTGGGATGGTTAATATTAAGGAACTGTTCACCGAAATGATTGCAAATAAAACACAATCCACCCAAACAATTGAACGTTACGTTCGTCCAATTATTCGAGTGATCGATACAATTCCAATTCATGATTTACTAGTAAAGATGCAAAAAGAACGTGTTCATATGTCTATTTTAATGGATGAATACGGCGGAACTTCCGGATTAGTGACAGTTGAAGATATCCTAGAAGAAATCGTAGGCGATATTCGCGATGAGTTTGATCTTGACGAAATTCCTGAGATTCAGAAAATGAAGGAAGATCATTATATTCTTGATGGTAAAGTGTTAATCAGCGAAGTAAATGATTTGATAGGGCTTGAAATCATCGATGACGATATGGATACAATCGGCGGCTGGATCTTATCAGAGAATTACGAGGCTAAGCAAGGCGATATCATCGAACATGAAGAGTATTGCTTCAAAATAAAAGATATGGAAGACCATCATATCCGTTATATAGAAATCTACAAAACAGTAAAAATGACCAATGAAGTGAAAGAGTTTCCACAGCATGTAAATGTGCATAAACAAGGAAAAGCACAGCCTTCTACTGAAGTCGTTTCATAAGATGAAAAATGAGGAAAGGATCAGATCCTTTCCTCATTTTTACTTTATACTCTCCATTTAATCGAACTAACAAGTAAGAAAAGAAGATTTCTATCTGATTGGCAATCTTAAATCAAGTTTCCTTCACTTTTAGAGAATAAGCCATGCAATCAGAAGCGCAGCCGCTAGTATTTGGACAACTGACAATAACCCAATATAGATGGCGACCTTCCCACCTTGTTCAACTAAATCTCTCATTTGAATTCTCAATCCGATTCCCGCAAGAGCAACTACTTCAAAAAAAGTCCCGGTATTTTGTATTACTTCCTGCAGTAGGGTCGGGAAGGCAAATAGGCTATGTAATGCACATAGTAGCAAAAATCCTGAAATATACCAAGGGATTGGCAATTTTATTTTTTTACTCTTCTCCTTTTTACTCTTCTCAACAGGGGCTTTCTTGCTATATCTCATCAACACATAAATGACAACACCAAGCAATAAGATCCTGACCATTTTATAAACCGTAGCTTCTTCCTTTACGACTTCACTTACCATACTTCCACTTGCCACAACTTGTCCAACTGACTGAAGCACTCCTCCAATCATTGCTGACGATGGTTGCATCTCTTGTTTATATAGCAGTGTTGTTACAAGAGGCAAAACAAACATGAGGACAGTGCCGGTTAAATTGACAACAGTTATGGCAAGTGATTTTTCCTTTTCCGCAGCTTGAATAGCGGGGGCTGTCGCAGCAATCGCTGAAGATCCACAAACAGCATTTCCGCTCGCCATTAATAGCCGAAAGTTTTCTGGAAGTGCTAACTTTTTTCCAATCCAAAGCGCAGCCATCAGCGTTATTGCCATTTGTAACAGGATAAAAGTCACTCCAGAAAAACCAATTTCTACAATTGAATGTAAACTGATAGAACCGCCTAATAAGATAATTGCATAATAAAGCAATTTAGATTCTGAATATTTCGTTCCTGCATTGAACCGCTTCATCTTACCAGTACCAATATTGCCGACAATAATCCCGGCAATAATTGCAAATGTTCCTGCTCCAAATAAAGCAAATGTATTTGCGATTAAGATGGAGAAACAAGCGATTACGAGACATAAAACTAAACCTGGTACGATTTCTTTCACTTTAGTCATTCTTAATCCTCATTTCTAGGTGCGCTAAACAAAAGGCTCATTTTATCATAAGGCCTATTAAAGTTGGATTCAATCCCAAAATTCTTTTCACCTTCTTTTCTATTTTAGAATAAAGTTAAAGATGCCCTTCCCCACTTTATTATCCAAACCTATTTTTTAATAAAGCGTAAACGAAAAAACAACAAATAAAGATGTCCCGTAACGAAATTGGACACCTTCATTGATATTTTTCTAATTGTACAAGTCCTTACTTAATCCATTTTTCCATAAACACCAATTCATCTGTGTTATACCCGAGATTTTCATAGAAGCCAATTACTTTTGAATTATCGTATTCAATCAAGAGATTGATTTTTTTACAACCAATTCTTTTTAACCTCTGTTCTAATTCTTCCATAATCAATTTACCCACTCGTTTTCCTTGATAATCAGGATGAACAGCTAAATGATTGATCCAGCCCCGGCGTCCATCATACGAGCCCATCACAGACCCTACGATTTTCTCGTTTTCTTCTGCAACTAAAAACAACTCTGAATCTCTTCCTACTTTATGTACAATCCCTTTGAGTGAATCTGAAGCTGATACTGTAATTCCTGCCTGTTCCCAAACATTTGCTACCTCTACATAGTCCCCTAATGTAAACTCGCGTATCTTCATTGAACATCCTCCATTACGATTCATTTATTTGTCCCATTCATCCATATGTATTTTTCATTCACATGATTCTGATAGTCATTTTTTTCTTCTCCAGGATATTCGTACACTCTTTGCTGTCAAGTAACTTGCCATTTATTCAGCGTTAGTAATTTGTTCAAAGTATTATTAGTACCGCGTTCATATTGAATTTAGATGAAATCTGACAGCTTTCAACATTTTTCTAGCTGTATAACTTAATTTTTTGTCAGGAGTAAAATCCCTGCATTTCTATCATTGGGAAATATCGTAAAACAATCATTCATTTCTTTTTGCATTATAATTCTATCATTTTCACATTATTATGAAAACATTAATTGTGAGATCTAATAAAAAAGATTGGGTGCAGCATATCATGTAAAATAGAGCTGAAAAGATTTAAAGTCAATAAGGGAAATTCAGATAAAGTCGAGGAAGAAGGATAACTACTAAAAGCGCTGCTCCAATTTTTAATAATCTTTTTATAATGGAAACCTCTTTTCCCTACTTTGAATCTAAAATACGTAATCTAAGTCTACTTTTCAACTATTACTTTGTTTCCATATTATCTAAAAGAAAACAAACCACTTACATTAGGAATAGGTGTATTTGCCACTTAATTTATGTATGAAATGGCAGTATATTTTTTTCATCAAGAAAACCACCGTGTTTATCTTTATAAAGTCATCTTCAGTAATAATAAACACCTGTGAACCTAATAGATTAGCAGTACTACTCTAAAGGCTTTATTTACATTTCTTTTAATATGCCCCGTAGAAGTACTTTGGATAAAATAGAATTCATATTACTGAGATAAGTCAAAACAGATGAAAAGTTCCATCGGGCTATTGGTTTTTGGATAGGAAAACAAGTTAGAAAAAACAAAATTCTCTCCTACTTATATGGAGAGAATTTTTATTCGTATTTATCAACACTTATTATGAACATAATCTATCTGTTTTATTAAAATCTAAAGAGGAATGTAATTAATCTGTATCTTTCACTTTTCTAAAAGTTTCATTTAGGTCTTGTAGCTCTTATTTTCCCACTTTCACCTAGCTCACGAGAAAATTCTTCATCCACACTATTCGGTTCTATTTTTAAGTTATACTAGGTCTTACTAATCCTTGTTGGAAGAGAACGAAAACGTGGATGCTCAGCAAGGATAGAACCTCTCATCTGTTTAACAACAGGATGTTCTGACGAAAAAAACTGATTTTTAGAATCGTAAAACTCGATTAATTCTCCTTTTTCTAGTACACCAATAGTATCAGCGATTGTATAGGCTGCCTTAATATCATGTGTTATAAAAAGATAAGATAAACTGAAGTCTTTTTTTAACTCGCTTAATAATTCTAAAATTAGTGTTTGATTAACCATATCTAAACTACTTACTGACTCGTCTAAGACGATTAGTTTTGGCTTAAGAGAGATTGCTCTAGCAATATTGATTCTTTGCAGTTGTCCACCGCTAAATTGGTGTGGGTATTTTTTTAAATCCTTTTCACTTAGGCCTACTCTTTCCAATAACTCAATAACGGTTCTTCTTTGTTCGGCTATAGTTAATTTTTCATAGTTTTCTAATGGCTCACCTATAATACTCTCCGCTGTCATTCGTGGATTGACCGATGAATACGAATCCTGAAAGACAACTTGCAAATCACGGCGTATTTTTTGTCGAATAAGCTTATCAGCAGTATAAATATCATGCCCTTGAAACAAAACCTGTCCTTGCTGTGGACGTTCTAAGCCAAGAATCACTTTTCCTAAGGTGCTTTTTCCAGCTCCACTCGTGCCAAGTAGTCCTAAACATGTTCCTTCGTCAATAGTGAGGGAAATGTTAGTGAGTACTTTTCTAGAACGGTCTTTCCATTTAAAAAACGTATTAGAATTATAGCCATGAGATACTTCTTTTATTTGTAATAAACTCATTTGTTCACCCCTCAAAAGAATGCAATCTATATATCACAACATATGGGTGATAGGTTCTTCAAGCTGTAAGATAGGACGGGCATTCAGCAGTTGCTTGGTATACTCATGCTGCGGATTATCAAATAGTTCAAACACATTTGCAGATTCTACAATTCTGCCATGTTGCATTACAACAACATCATCTGCCATTTCAGAAATGACTCCAAGATCGTGAGAAATGAGTAAAATGGATGTTCCAAATTCAGAACGAATTTTATCCAAGTGGCGAAGTACTAGTAATTGGTTATGAACGTCGAGTGCAGTTGTTGGCTCATCAGCAATAATAACGGACGGATGTAAACATGCGGCCATAGCAATCATCACGCGTTGAAGCATACCCCCACTCAATTGAAATGGATAGCTTTTTAATAATTTTGCGGGATTGGGTAGGTTTACATTTTGCATCGCATCGATGGCAAGCTCCTTTGCTTGTTTTTTATTCAATGAGGTATGAGACCTAATCGATTCGACAAATTGATTGCCAATTGTAAAAACAGGCGTAAATGCATTCATCGGATTTTGCATAATAAAGGCGATGTCCTTTCCCCGAATTTCACGCATTTCTTTATCGTCTAAACCATTCAATTCGCGTCCTTGTATAGTAATGCTCCCTTCAATTCTCGCTGTTTTCCGGTCAAGAAGCTGTAAGATGGACATACTTGTAACGGTTTTACCACTGCCACTTTCCCCTACAATACCTAGTACTTTCCCTTGTTTCAGTTCAAAATTAATGTCCTGAACGAGGGTGGAGACACCATCTTTTGTTTTTACTTGTACATGTAGATCGCTAACTTTTAATATATTCGATTGTTCTGTTCTCAATCTTCTCATTCCTTTTTATTAACGACGTTTGACTCCAAAACGTTCTGTAAGCGCCTCGCCTAATAAATTAAAGGTGACGACAACGAGCATAATCATCAAACCTGGATATAGCATTAATTCTGGATTCGTCCGAATATACGATTTTCCTTCATGAATCATCGCCCCCCATTCTGGTGTAGGGGGTTGCACACCTAAACCTAGAAACGACATGGCTGATATATCCATAATGGCCCAACCCATTTCTAATGTACCCATAACCGCGAGCGGTGGGAGGACATTTGGAACAATATGTTTCCTTAATATCCTCCATTGAGACGAACCGCTTATTTTAGCTGCCGCAATGTAGTTTTGTTCTTTTAGACTTAGCACCATTCCTCGGAAAATTCTCGCGTAGTACACCCATTGCACAAGGACCAATGCAATGATGACTTGTTTAAGGCCAGGTCCCAATATTCCAACAAGACCTAGAATGAGCAGAAGATTTGGAAATGCCATTACACCATCACAAATTCTCATAAGCACCTGGTCCACCCAACCACCTTTATAACCAGCAATGGTTCCAACAATCAAACCAATGCCTAAAGATGAAATGAAGATTAATGTGGCAAAACCTAACGATATACGAGCACCATACAAGATTCGTGATAACATATCTCTTCCTAAATGATCGGTCCCTAATAAATATTCAAAGGAAGAGTGCTGAAGTTTATTAGCTAAATTTACAACATTAGGATCATTTGGTGCAATCCAAGGAGCTAAGATGGTGATGATAAAAAGCAAACATAATATGAATGAACAAACGGTAATCGCTTTTTGGCTTCTCAACATAACACGAATTCTTGTTATCATTGACTTTGCCCTCCTTTTCTGGAGATGCGTGGGTCAATATACATTTGAACAAGGTCAACAATCAAGTTGCTAATAATGAATAGACCTGCTGCTAAAATCACATAGCATTGAATGACTGGAACATCCCGATTAAAAATAGCTTCAATAAAATAACGACCAAACCCTGGCCATGAAAAGACCGCTTCGACAATAATTGTTCCGGTCAATAGTTTTCCTAGATTCATCCCAAGACCCGTAATCATTGGAGAAATGGCAATTCTCAATACATGTTTTCCCATAATGACTTTTTCATGTATCCCTCTTGTACGTGCAAAAAGGACATAAGGTTCCTGTAAATTTTCAAGAACGCTAGCACGTAATAGTCGAGTATACAAAGCTATTAATGGCAATGCCAAAGTAACTGAAGGAAGTACTAGATGCTGCCACGTCCCGATTCCTTCTACGGGGAAAAGATCGAGTTTAACAGAAAAGAAAAAAATCAATAAATAACCAAGCCAAAAGGAGGGTATCGATGCCCCGAAAAAAGAGAGTAGTCGACTAAAATGGTCGACCGCACTGTTTTTCTTTATGCCTGCAAAAAAACCAAGTGGGACACTGACCAGGATCGCTAATATAATACTACCTAAAGTTAACTGAATGGTCGCTGGCATTCGATATGTAACCTCGTCCCAAACAGGTTTATTCGAAACAAAAGATATGCCAAAATCAAAATGGCATATCTTAATAATAGAGTTTACATATTGAACAAGGAGAGGTTGATCTAAGCCAAAATCATGTCTTTTCTGAGCTAACATCTCATCAGTTGGTTGGATATGTGCAGCTGATAAATATGCCTCAGCTGGGTCCACCGGTGAAAGTTGAATCATTCCAAACGTTATAAGATTGGCCAAAAAGAAAATAGGAATAATGGCCATAAATCGTTTCAAGATATAAATACCCATGAAAACCCTCCTGTCGTATACTACTCGATGCTAATTCCTGTGAATGGGTGTTCATCCCGGTTAGCAGGGAAAGTAAAATTAGATACGTCTTTTTGATAGACAGCTATTTTTTTAATATAAGAAATAGGTGCAATTGCCCCTTGGTCTTGTAGTGATTCTAAAATAGAGGTGTAAAGTTCTTGACGTTCTTTTTCATCTGTTGTTCGAGGAACCTCAGCAATTTGTTTTAACAAATTATCTCTGTTCGGATAAGATGAAATGGCTTCACTAAATCCAAATCCTTCTGAACCAACGATGTTTACAAAAGTATGTGGATCATATGGTGCGCCATAGTTACTAAAGAAATTTAAATCAAATTCATTTCCTTTAAATCTTTGAATTTGAACCGTAAGCTCTACTCCAACGATATTTAATTTAACGCCTAGTGCTGCCCACTCAGATTGTAATGTTTCAGCCATTGCTTTTTGAATCGATTCAGCAGAGTTGTACATTAATTCAATTTCTAGGGGTTTTCCGTCTTTTTCACGGACGTTTTTTCCTTTTGGCAACTTCCATCCTGCTTCATCTAATAAAGCTTTTGCTTTTTCAATATTATAATCAATTGGGGTTATATCAACAGCTGAAGTGTAAGGGAAGTTTGTTGGTAATATATAATCCGCCTTCTCCTCCAACCCAGAAGTCACGCCTTCTACCATTGCTTGTTTATTAAATCCATACTGTAGCGCTTGACGAACACGTAAATCTGAGAGCTGTTCTTTCTTTGTATTCATAACTAATTGTCTTGTTGCAACTGCTTCAGAAATACTAGTCTGATAGGAACCTGTTGAGTCTAATTGTTTGAAAGCATCTATACTGATAACACCTTCACCATAAATTAGGTCTAGGTCACCTTTTTCAAAAGCAAGAACTCGTGTTTCAGCATCTGGAATAATTTTGATTTTAACTTTCTCTACTTTAGGGAGTTCACCCCAATAATTTTCATTACGTTTGAAAATAGCATATTCATCTGCTTTATATTCTTCCAAAATCCATGGACCTGTACCTACTGGTTTTGTAACACCTTTTGAAGTGTCACCATCTTCAGGAAATCCAGCATCACCTAAGAACCGAACTGGACGAACGACAGCTAACTCCTGAATAGTAGGGTAATATGGTTCCTTTAATGTTAGTTTAAACGTGTATTTGTCGATTACTTCTGTTTGATCCACTTTCGGTATAAAACCTAACCAACTATGTATATCAACATTTTTCAATATAGCATCAAAGTTCTTTTTCACATTTTCAGCATTAAAACTTGTACCGTCAGAATATTTCACATCTTGACGTAGATTGAAAGTATATTCTTTCCCATCATCGGAAATTTTCCAAGATTCTGCTAAATGTGGTTTCAGCTCTCCTCCATCTTGGTAGCTAACTAGAGGTTCATAAACCATTGATTGAGCAATTAATTGAGAAGGATTATAAACATGTGGATTCATTTCGCCTATATCTCTAGGCCAAGCTAAAGTAAGCATGTTTTTACTCTCTTTATTTGACGCTGAATCTTCTTTTGATTCATTTGTACATCCAAGTAAAAGCGTTGATAAAATAAGAACGATTGCAAATATAAGTAACATTTGAGTGCTAGTTCGTCGTTTGGACATTAAATTGGTGCCTCCTGTATGATATTGAAAATCATTTTCAATTGTAAAGAGTAAACATATGATTGTCAATATCATTTTGAATACTCTGGAAGGGTGAATTATATAAAAGTAAATATGTTTCAAAAAGTCTGTTTTAGCACTGATACCAAAGCATTTGAGTTGCCAGTGGCTAATTTTTGATAAGTTCTTTCTATATTATACGTTTTATCATTGATATTGGACTCGGTTGAATCTTTCCCTCTTTGTTTATCTATGTATAAATCTCTTTCATGGCCTGAATCTGCCATCCTTCATTTTTATCCAGCGTATATCACCTATTGAGACACTATTAATCCCCTCCAAATTAGGATTCGTAATGTCACGTAAGACTTAAATCAAAATATTTATCGTTGTAAATCCACACTTACCTGCGCTTCATCCTTAATATCCACACTTTCACGGTTAGGAAGTGTTTCATTCGACTTGCATTAAAGGGATAGCTCAAACAAAACACGAATTTCGTATGCTAAGCGCAGTAGACCCATTGAATTGGACTTACCACTCTTTGATATTAATTTTTTGGTTTCGTTGAAAAACTACTAATCCCATTACAATGATACCTAGTATAGAACAAGCCACAAACATGGTTGAAAATGAAGCAAATTGAACAATGAATCCCATAGCAAGACTACCTAGAGAAAAACCCAGATCATATGAAGCAAGAAAAACACCTAATAGAATATGTTTTGACTCTTCTGGTACTGCAAATGAAATATAAGTTGTTAATGTTGGATATAACATAGCTGATGCTAAGCCATTAAACACAGCTGCAACATATATATATGGTCCGATTATAGAACTACACGCAAGGATTGTGGTTCCCACAACAGATGAAAATAAAACAAGAGTGATAAATTTAGGATGCCATGTTCCGTCTGATGGAATGTGTTTTCGTAAAATAAAGCGACTAGCCACAACTATAACAGCTTGAAAGAATAAATAAAGTGCTGCATTTCCTACATTTTCATTAACCATATATAACGGTAAAAATGTTGAAATTGCTCCGAATATACATGCACCTATTAACATCGTGATAGAAGCAATAACCAATCCTTTATGATGTTTTGCCTTCTTTATTTCTTTTAACATGTCCTGTAACGTGAATGATACGTTTGGCTGTTTTGTTTTTGGTAGAGGGGAACGAATAAAAGATAATAGTGGTAAAACTGCTAAAGTAATAATACATACTTGTAGATATATCTTATCTGTTTGTGACCAAAGCAATAGTGCTAAAGCTGGCCCATATAAGCTTGGCATAACAGATGAGAGAGAATACATAGACATACCTTGCCCACGATCTTTATCTCGTAGTGTTTCAGATATCCCTATTTGAATAGCCATTGAGAAAAAGGCTGTTACTATACCTTGTAACACACGTACAACATATAAACTGTCGATACCAAAAGTAATGTAAATTAACAAAGTGACTGCATGACCTAGTAAAAGCCATTTCATAATGGTTAATACACTGTACCTAGCAACAAGTTGTCCAGCCCATGGTCTTAAAATCATACATACGAGCATATATACTCCCATGATAATTCCGATTTCTCCTTCTAACATACCACTATCGGAAGCCTGTAAAGGTAAAATGACTGTTAACACTGAGCTAGCTGTAAAAAAACACATGGAAAGTATATATACTTGAATCATTGGTAATGATAATGGTGTATATTTCATTAGCATTTCCTCCTCATCATTACTCTTATATTTATTGGATGTAACCATGCAAAGAAACGAGTAAAACCAGAAAGCATTAATATACTTTCCGGTTTCTTCTAAATCGAAAAAATTTTAGAAATCTTACTCATTAGTCATAATTTCTTCAATTTCATTTAACATTTTGTTAGCTGCAATTACACCGCCAGCTGTATTCCATACTGCGTCACTTACCTCATACGCATGTCCCTTTTTTACTGCATTCAGATTTTTCCAAAGAGCTTCGCTAGTCCACTCTTTAGCCGTGTCAATTGCTTTTTGATCACCGTCTGGTGCATAAGTAAAGTAGAATAATATATCTCCATCCATTTTAGGAATCAGTTCTTTACCCGCTTCAACAGAAAAATTTCCAAGCTTATTATTTGCTTTAAATAATTCTTTTTGTTGTTCTGCACGTTTAAATCCTAACTGATCA
The DNA here is from genome assembly GCF_053653995.1 of Peribacillus sp. JNUCC 23. Next base: position 1,207,668 of record NZ_CM132202.1, on the reverse strand, counting down.
AAAAGCACTCCAGAGAATGAATCCGTATAATAAACATAAGAAGTGCCCGCTAAGAAACGTACAACTGATACTTCTTGGTTTACTTTATCACCTAGTTTGTCTTTCACAGCTGCAACGTGGTTATCGAATTGCTGTAATACTTCATTTCCCTTATCTTCACTATTGATTGCTTTTGAATATAGACTAAAGTTTTCTTTCCATTTTCCTGTTAAAGTTTCAGAAAAAACAGTTGGAGCAATTGCACTTAACTTCTCGTAAATAGATTCCTGACGAACCTTATTTCCGACAATTAAATCTGGCTTTAAAGCAGCGATTTTTTCTAAATTAACTTCAAGCTCAGTCCCTACAACTTCCACTTCACCCATGTCATCTTTAATATGATCATACCACGGATCTCCAAGCCACGATTTCACAGCACCTACAGGTTTTACGCCCATAGCTAAAAGTGCTTCTGTCCCTTCATTTGTTAAAACGACAATACGCTTTGGTTTTTCAGGAATCGTTGTTTCCCCCATAGCATGCTTCACAGTATATGATTGATTTGATTCTGTCTTAGTATCTGTTGTCCCAACTTCTTTGTTGCCGCAAGCTGCTAAACAAACTAAGCAGAAAATGGATACTAACATTATTATAGTCTTTGAATATGTACGCATTTCAACCTCCAGATATTATTTAAATTGAGAACGATTATCATTTTCATCATTATAATATTGTATATATAACTACTTTGTCAACAACATTTATAGTTTTATGTATGAAGCAAATGTGACTCTTGGAAAAAGATTGATCAAAGTGGATTCTTATCCAGCAGAAGTTTCGTTTTAATAAAAAAGTTTGATCATTTGTAAATTTCTTCAACAATCAAAAAAAGGAAGGATCGATATACAGTCTTAATTGCTAGGCTGCTCATTAAATCTATCCTCTATAGAGTAGACATTTTAAAAAGCCTACTTTATTAGGGTACTTTTATATATAAATATTACAATGGGGATCGAGGAAAGATCAAAATAAGTAAAAAGCTATTTAAGGGTAGAATCAGGATAATGCGGATTTACAACGTTAAGGAAATCCAAATAAAAAAAACCTAATTTCTCGGTGTTATAAGTGAGAAATTAGACTTTAGCTACTTCATTAAAGCGTACTATTGCTGAAGATTGTTGATTATTCTTTTGGCTCAATTAGTCTTTAAGAAAAGCCACCTATTGTTCGGTCACTATCTATTGAATCGAACAGATATTATCACTCATTATTAAAACCTACTGAGTGATGTATTTAACATCTTCCAAGAGGATGGTCAAAAAACCACAATCTATACGAAAAGAGCGTTTTAAAAAGTTAAATTTATGCTACCAAATGACTTTTGGGAAAGAATTAATACTTTAGATTCGATAAATATACTGCCAAAACATACATTGGTTAACTGCCAAATACAGAATCCCTTATTTCCCGTTTCCACAGCATTTTATAAGATTACTCACAATGTTCAATTTTTCAATATAAAAAGACGTGTGCCAATTCACACGCCTTACATGGTACCCTTTACTAATTTGTCTAAACTTTTATAAAGATTTAACTGTTTAAATCATACAGCTGACCTTTTACCATAAAAACAATATTTTCAGAAATATTTGTTACATGGTCACCGACTCTTTCTAGATCGCGACAAACAAATGATAATTGGGTAACTTGAGACGTTACTTCAGGATTTTTTGCAATATATTCTAATAATTCCAGGATAAGTCTTCCATACATTTCGTCAATCTCATTATCGAGCTCTGCCGTTTCTCTTGCCTTATCTTCATCTTGCACATCGTAAGCGAGCATGACTTGATTTAACATCGATGCTGCTTTCTCAGCCATCAAAGGAATATCATATAATGGTTTAAACAATTCCTTTTCGCCGATACGAATGGTTGATTTTGCAATATTTACAGCCAAATCCCCTATTCTTTCTAAATCTGTTGAAATCTTTATGCTTGAAATTATTCTCCTTAAATCTGATGCAACAGGTTGTTGCTTAGCGATCAGCCAAATAACCTTTTCGTTTATTTCCTGATCAATTCGATTAATTTTATAATCTTTATCAATAACTTTTAATGCTCGGTCAATATCCTGCGCGACTAAAGCCTCTACAGATTCATGTAATGCATTAGCTGCTCTTGTCCCCATTTCAAGCACCAAATTTTTAAGAGCAAAAAGCTCTTCTTCAAACCCTTGACGAACACTCATTATTTATCCTCCCTTTATTAAACCAAAACTGTATTCCTAATCTTAGCTTCTATGTATTAGAGCATATAATAGAAGGATCATGATTTTCAACAAATTTACATAACATTTACATTCCTCATTTGTTTCAGCAATAGTCAACTATTAAATGACAATTGCACCATCATCTCTAAGACGATTAACATAACAACGATGCGCCCGTTCAAACTCCAGTAAACGCTCTTCAACTCTTCTTCCTTGTTTATCAGGATACAACGTTTCGTTCCCATAGTGTGGAAAAACCCGTACATCCGTTAGCGCTAAACCTGTTAAATCATCCAAGCCTACCGAATCCATTTCTGGAGAGAAATGTTGCATCAACTTAATATCAGGGCCAAGAACGATAGAACCTGTGCCTACCCCTATCAGCAGTCCACCATTTTGGACAAACTCTCGAATAACCGTATCTGCCCCACTCCTTTTGAGATGATGCAATAAATAAAATGGATTACCGCCATTCAAATAAATGACATCTGATTGCCGAAGTGTCTCAGGTTCTTCAAACTCAATATCTACAAAACGAACATTCTTCATTCCCATTTCATGAAAATCACGCAATATCTTTAAAGCAAACTCATTATTCGATTTCTCATTAATTGAAGCTGTCGTTATTATTGATATCCTAGCATCCTCTGGTTTAGTTTCAAAACATTGCAAAAAACGACTTCTAATTGCATCTGTATAAAAACCAGCTGATGTTAATAAAATTTTCCCCATCGACTCTCCCCCTCGCTTTCTATGTTTAACAGTTCAGCAGCGATTAGGAAAACTCCTGCTGTATTTCCCAAGATATTCATCATCACTTGTCTCTAATCCTATTTTCTCTCTAGTAAATATTGCGGAATGGGCAAACTAGATCCATTGTAGAGCTACACCCTTCAGATGATCACGCTTTCTCTTTGGTTTTGAGGCAACCACCTGTCTTTAATTAGGTAGCTATATACTCTATTCATTGCCAAAGACGCATGTTATAATCAATTCCGTTGCATTTCCACACGTTTCCTATTTAATCAAGTCATTTTCTGTGGAAAAAAGGTGCGGAGCTTCGCACCGCCACCTTCATTAGGTGATGCAATTTGAGAACCTGAACCTTTTTCATCAATTTAGTTAGGATCAGATGCTCATGAATATTTTTTAGATAAAGGAGTGTTTACTTGAATACCGCTAGATTAAAACAAGAATGGTTTGGCAATACACGTGGCGATATCCTATCGGGCATTGTTGTTGCATTAGCCTTAATTCCTGAAGCGATTGCATTTTCAATTATTGCAGGCGTTGATCCGATGGTTGGTTTGTACGCCTCATTTTGCATTGCAATTGTCATTGCCTTTGTAGGTGGTCGCCCTGGGATGATTTCAGCCGCGACTGGAGCAATGGCACTTGTCATGGTTGATTTGGTTAAAGATCATGGCTTGCAGTTTTTATTAGCCGCGACCATTTTAACTGGAATCATCCAAATTTTCCTTGGCGTATTTAAAATTGGCAAACTAATGAAATTTATCCCAAGACCTGTTATGGTTGGCTTCGTCAATTCACTGGCGATCTTAATTTTCTCTGCACAATTGACTCACTTTGTCGGTGAATCATGGGTCATGTACGTGATGACCGCAGGTGCACTTGCGATTATTTATTTATTTCCTTATGTTACTAAAGTCATTCCATCCCCGCTTATTGCGATTGTTGTCATGACCATTATCGCTGTCACGACAGGAGCTTCTGTGCGGACAGTCGGTGATATGGGGGAACTTACACAAGCGTTACCTACGTTCTTCCTTCCTGACGTTCCATTTACGATGGAAACATTCATGATTATTCTTCCTTATTCACTTGCATTAGCATTTGTAGGACTACTAGAGAGTTTATTAACCGCTCAAATTGTAGATGATTTAACGGACACAGAAAGTAATAAGAACACAGAAGCACGGGGCCAGGGTATCGCAAATATCGTTGCGGGTTTTTTCGGTGGCATGGCTGGTTGTGCCATGATTGGTCAATCAGGTATTAATATTAGATCCGGCGGTCGCGGTCGACTTTCTACCTTTGTTGCTGGTGGTTTTCTATTAATATTAATTGTTCTATTAAATGATGTTCTTGTGAAAATTCCGATGGCAGCCCTTGTTGGCGTGATGATTATAGTTTCAATTGGTACATTTGATTGGTCATCACTGAAAAAACTGCATCTGGTTCCGATCACCGACACATTGGTCATGCTAGTAACAGTAATCGTTGTTCTTTACACAAATGATCTTTCAAAAGGTGTATTTGCCGGCGTAATCTTAAGCATGATTTTCTTTTCGGCTAAAGCTTCTAAAGTGCGAGTTGAAAAGACAGTAGTTGAAACCAGCAAAGAGACTTTATACTACGTACGAGGTCCTCTGTTCTTTGCGTCCGTACAAGACTTTGTGAAACAGTTTGACCTGCTGGAAACAACTGATCGTGTTGTTATTGATTTTAGTGGCTCGAAAGTCTGGGACGATTCTGCTGTAGGTGCCGTGGATAAGATTATCTTGAAATATCGAGCACACAGTAAAACGGTCCAACTTAAAGGTCTTGATACAGAAAGCTCACAACTGCTCAAAAAACTAGCTGCATATAAAGTTGAGACAGTAAATTAATCTATACAAATCTGTATGGCGTTAGAACGCCACCATTTACCATAAAGAATTAATCCTGTAGCACGCTACACCCGCCTCATCACAATGGTGGCGGTGCGGAGCCGGAATTTTGGTTCCTTTCTAAATAAAATAAGTATCCCTGATAAATGGTTTGACTATATTAGTAAGTTGCGCAGACTAAGTACCCATGTCCTTCATACAAAAAAAGCAAAGGGTCAGACCCCGCAACAACTAAATACAGTACAAGATTAGTGTCTGAAACACTACATACTGTTTTAGAGTGCGAGGTCAGACCCTCATGGGACAACCTCTTTTACATTTATTACTTCGTGAAAATGTCTGTTAACACAGGCACGATTTGTTTCTTACGCGATACAACACCGTGAAGAACAGCAATTTTATTATTCAATGTGACATTATACGCACGTTCCACAGCTTGAGTTTGTTTACCTAGTGCAAGTCCGACAGAATCATTTGTCAAAATATCAGTTACGACAAATAGGAACAAGTCTAGTCCTTTGTCTGCGATTACGGCCTCAATTGCTGCTTCCAATTCTGCTTGGAGTGCTAACACTTCATTCACATCGACTGCGTTTACTTGGGCGATTTCAACCTTAGCATCCCCCATTGTGAATTCTTTAGCATCTAGCGTGATGAGTTGAGAAATCGTTTTGTCACTAAGGTCTGCTCCTGCTTTAAGCATTTCAAGACCATATGTTTCCGCATTAACCCCAGCAATTTCTGCTAATTCCATGGCAGCCGCAACATCTTGCTCTGTGCATGTTGGTGATTTAAACAATAATGAATCAGAAATAATCGCAGAAAGCATCAGCCCTGCAACTTCTTTTGGTACTTCAAGATTATTTTCTTTATAGATTTTATTTAAGATCGTTGCCGTACAACCAACTGGCTCAGCGCGATAGTATAACGGATCGCTCGTTTCGAAATTCGAAATTCGGTGATGATCAATGACTTCAATGACTCGAACCTGATCAATGTCATCTACACTTTGCTGACGCTCATTATGATCTACCAATATCACATCAGAAGCTTCTCCTTTCGCTGCTGTAATCAAGCGTGGTGCTTCGAATTTAAATGTATCAAGTGCATATTGTGTTTCACCGTTCACTTCGCCTAGACGAACTGCCTCTGCATTCATTCCTAATTGTCTTTTCAAATCGGCATACGCAATTGCTGAACAAATTGTATCCGTATCTGGATTTTTATGTCCGAAAACAAGTACTTTTTCCACGTTATTACCCCTTTAAAATAAAATTGTTTCAATTCTTCTATTTTAACATAAAGTTCTTTGCAAAACACATTTCAAACTTGCAAGTTTATTAATTAGCTCCTACGCAAATTACTGAAAATAGATGATACTCCATGCTACCTAATCAATCATGCATCAAAATTAATTTTTTTAAACCTTCTTCATCCTTGCTCAGTCTAGCAACCATTTGATAGAATAAGCAATTCAGGCACTTATTCCACAATTTTTTCAGCAGAAACTATACTTTTTATAAAAATCAAGATTTGATTTATTTTTATTTATCCATTAGGATAATAAGGAGCGAATCACAATATATAGATGTTGAAAACCAGAAATATATCTATATATAGAAATTGAGCTTTAGATGCTAAAACCGTGCTTTGCCGATATGAACAGTAGGGTCGACATAATCCTACAAATTCACCTAACTAGATATAGTGAATCTCTAACTTATGTGAGTGAATGAAAAGATTGTCTGCAAACAAACAGTTTTTATGTTGCGAGATGTTTTGATTCACTCACCATGTGTGACTATTACGAATCGGCTTTTCACAAAAAATGCTACGTTTTTTTGATTGTATTTAAGGAGGAACTTACTATGAACCTACCAATTAATAATTCTTTCGCCTTTCCTGATGTGGAAAATTTAACAGAAAATGCAAACTCACTACATTTAAACCACCTATCCAAAGAATTCGAAGACAAATTGGACATGGACAAATATAAAAAACGCTTTATGAAGTGGCTTGATCGCCAAGATGGTCCGACAGAAGAGCAAACTTCCAAGAAACTGATCCAAATGGCTCTTGAAAGTGTCGACATTGACGCTCCAGACTGGACGTTCGTGGCAGCGGCTGAGTTATTGAACTCCATGTATCGTGAAGCACAGGCTAATCGAGGCTATGAAGGGATAAAATATGGCTCCCTTTATGAATTGATTCACTTAATGTCCAGCGTACAAGATGGGCAACGCTACCCCGTTTATAAAGCTGAATTGCTTGATGCTTATACTAAAGAAGAGATTGACGAATTGGGCTCAACCATTGATCCTGAAAAAGACAAGCTCTTCTCGTATATTGGTCTCTATTTGTTAAACGATCGATATCTTGCACGCCCAACGAACAACGCTGTTTATGAGTTGCCCCAAGAACGGTTTATGATCATTGCAATGGAAATCATGCGTCTTGAACCGAAAGAATATCGACTTCAATTCGTCAAGGAAGCATATTGGGCCATGTCAAACCTCTACATGACCGTTGCGACGCCTACTCTTTCGAACGCAGGGAAAACACATGGACAACTAAGCTCTTGCTTTATTGACGCTATTGAAGACTCGATTGATGGCATTTATCTATCAAACTACGATGCTGCAAAAGTTTCTAAATTTGGCGGCGGCGTTGGACTTTATGTCGGTAAAATCCGTTCACTCGGTTCGGACATTCGTGGCTTCTCAGGCAACAGCTCAGGTACAACACCATGGATTCGTCTATTTAACCAAACAGCAGTAAGTGTCGATCAACTCGGACAGAGAAAAGGTGCAATTGCGATCTATCTTGATGCATGGCATAAAGATATTATGAGCTTCCTTGATTTAAAAACACAAAATGGCGACGACCGTCTGAAAGCACATGATATTTTTACTGGCGTTTGTATTCCTGATCTTTTTATGGAAGCTGTAGAGAATCGCAAAGAATGGTATTTATTTGATCCTCATACAGTCAAGCAAACACTTGGGTTCTCACTTGAAGATTTCTATGATGAGAAAAAAGGGGAAGGTAGCTTCCGTGAACATTACGCACTTGCAGTAGAGGCAGCCAAAAACGGTGTTCTTCCAAGCTATGCGTTTGAAAAAATCAACGCCATTGAAATTATGAAAAGTATTATGATTTCTCAGTTAGAAGAAGGCGTGCCTTACATGTTTTATCGGGATGAAGTGAACCGCAAAAACCCGAACAAACATAAAGGGATGATTTATTGTTCGAACCTATGTACAGAAATTGCGCAAAACTTAAGTCCTTCTTCAATTACAGAAGAATACGAAACAGAAGATGGCGATGTTGTCATGATTCGTAAGAGTGGTGATTTCGTTGTATGTAACCTTTCTTCCATCAACCTGCCTCGCGCTGTTGGTGATGAAGTATTAGACCGGCTTATCCCGATTCAAGTACGGATGCTTGATAATGTAATTGACGTGAATAATCTTCCTGTCAAGCAAGCGGAAATCTCAAATAAACGATACCGTGCGATTGGTTTAGGAACATTTGGCTGGCATCACCTGCTTGCTACGAAAAATGTGTACTGGGAGTCAGACGAAGCAGTTGAGCTAGCTGACACTCTTTATGAGAAAATTGCTTTTCTAACAATCAAAGCATCAAGTGAGCTGGCACAAGAAAAAGGTGCTTATCCATATTATGAAGGCTCTGATTGGAATACAGGCAACTACTTCGAACTTAGAAATTACCAAGACGAAGCTTGGACAACATTAAAAGAACAAGTGCAAAAACACGGCGTCCGAAACGGTTACCTGATGGCGATTGCACCGAATTCATCGACCGCTAAAATCGGAAATTCAACTGATGGAATCGACCCGTTATATGAAATTGAATTTTACGAAGAAAAGAAAAACTTTAAGTTCAAGGTAACGGCTCCAGGATTAACGCCATCAACCTATGAATACTATAAGAAAACGCGATTCCACTTATCGCAAAAAGAAAGTATTCGACATAACGCAGCTCGTCAGCGTCATATCGATCAGGCTATCAGTTTTAACCTGTACGTTCATAACACGATTAAAGCGAAAGATTTACTTGATATACACATGACTGCATGGAACAGTGGAATGAAATCAACGTACTACGTTCGTTCTACTTCTTCTGAATATGATAATGCATGCGAAAGCTGTTCTAGTTAAAAGCCTTAGCGCCTTATTAGTAGTAAATTTATTAAAAATATAATCGTACACATTTGCTGAATAAAAAGGCTCCCTTTTTATTCAGCTTTTAATACGATCTTGATACGAACTTATATTCCCTATAAACAAAGGAGCGATTATATGACAACTCACATAAAAAAAATCCGCTTGTTAGAACCAACATATCCTACAAAGGCAACAGGGGTATTCAAAGGTGAGGGATCCGGTTTTCTCCTCTGGAATGATATTCAATATGAAAAATTTTATGATGTCTATACACAGCTAATCAATAACTTTTGGAAGCCTTCAAGTGTAAACATGATTCAAGATAAAAAGCAGTGGGGAGATTTGGACGAAGACATCCAAGACGCTTTTCTAGACATTCTTACGATGATCGCTGGCATGGACAGCTTGCAAACACCAACACTAGTGGAGATTCTTCGATACGTTAAAGACCCTGCTGCAAAGGCTATCCTTGCAAATATGGCACAACAAGAATCAATTCATAACGAGTCCTACTCTTACATCCTTGCTTCTTTGATTCCTTTAAATAAGCAAAAGCAATTGTTTGATCGTATTAAACAGCATCCACAAGTTGTAAAACGAAATAAACCCATTGTAGATGCTTATCAAAAATTTGTTGATGATCCGAGTCCACAACATTTATTCGAAGCTTTAATACATTCGACCAATCTCGAGGGTATTTATTTCTATCTTGCTTTTGCCTTCTATTACAATTTAGGCCGTCAAAACCTAATGACTGGTTCTGCAACGATGATTTCCTATATTCACCGTGACGAGATGGTCCACTTTGACTTTGTCGGAATGCTTGTACAAATTTTAATGTATGAATATCCAGAATTGAACAATGAAAGCAACACGAAATTCATTTATGAAACATTAGAAAAAGCTGTGGATTTAGAAAAAGAATGGTCAGAGTATATGCTTGAAGACATTCAAGGAAAAGCAGACCTTGATTTAGAAGAGTTTTACGAATACATTGAATACATTGCTAATAAACGATTACGCATATTTGGATTGGATAATCTCTATAAGGAATATCCAGAAAATCCAATGCCTTGGATTAAGACCTTTGATGATGAATCAATCAGACTGACCAAAACAGACTTCTTTGAACAAAAATCTAGAACGTATAGTCAGGTCAATGCAAGCAATGGATTCGATGAGCTATGAAAACGGCCATCGTGTACCATTCTGCCGGGGGTAATACAAAAGCCTTAGCAGAAGCCATTTTTTCTTTTTTGCCGGAAGCAGAGCTATTTAGAATCAAAGATTTTGATCTCAGCACGATTTCCCAATATGAAGGTTTATTGGTAGGTACTTATACATGGGGCGATGGAGATTTACCCGCAAAAATCGTTCCATTATATGAAGAATTAGAAGTTGCTCAAGTAACGCCATTAGTTACCGGCGTATTTGGTACAGGTGAAACAAACTACAATCATTTTTGCGGAGCTGTTAACCAGTTCCGCGACATGCTATTTGCCAACACACAATTAGCCGTTACATTAAAGATTGAGCAGATGTATCAAGATTCAGACCTTTCGCGAATTCAAAAGTTCACAGAAGTTTTCAAAGCGAAATTAAGGGCTCAACAAAATAAGTTTGAAAAATCCGCCGTCCTATGAATAGACGGTGGATTTTTTTCAACTAATGATAGCCCCTTGCTCCTGTCGCTAAATCTTTAGTTAACTATTCAATGAACAAATACGAATTTGCTATATTCCTATGTATACATTTATTGTATTTGCTTATTCTATATATAGGAGGTGGCATACAAAATGGATCGTTTTGAAGATGCATACAATCAATATAGAGAACAAGAAGCTACAGATAGTCGGATAAATCCAGAGATTGATGATGGCAAGGAATATATTGAAGCCGTCCGGAAAAACGATGATGGCAATATCATTGCCGTTAAAACAAATGCTGGCAGAGAGCTAGATTACCCTACCGCTATATCCGAAGCAAAAGATGGAAAACTTGCTCACGTAGATGTTTTCCATAAATATGGACGAGATATTTTACGAAGTGAGCCGGACGGGATTAAGGAAAATAACCTGGATGAACTACCACTCTTTTAAAATAGGTTTTTAAAACACGAAAAAGGCCCCCAAAATGGAGCCTTTTTCTTATAGAATCATAAATTATTTTTGAACGTTAGCAGCTTGTGGTCCGCGAGCGCCTTGTTCGATTTCGAAAGAAACTTCTTGACCTTCTTCAAGAGTTTTGAAACCTTCACCTTGGATAGCTGAGAAGTGTACGAATACGTCGTCTTGACCTTCAACTTCGATGAAACCGAAACCTTTTTCTGCGTTAAACCATTTTACTTTACCTTGTACCATGTATAGTGCCTCCTGTTTGGAAAAAATCCCTTTATTACTATTCTTGATCTAGGATAATGTCTTCAAGAGGAAACCATAAAGGTACTTCCTTCTATGAATCTTATTCCGAACAAAAATAATTGATTATAGTATACCATGTATTTTAGAAAAAAAACAAGGAAATTGCCCAAATAACAATCGACAATTCCTCCTATTTTTCTACAATCAAAAGGCTTTTACTTCTTTTTTCTGAAGCGTTCTTCCATTAAATAACGCTCTGCCTCAACTGGGGATTCGAAGCATTCTTCAATATTAATGCCTGAATAAATATTCCATAACAAGTCCTCATGAACTAAAGTCAGCTCCTGTTTGTCACGACCAATCCAGATCCCCTCAAGGTCCGAAAATTCATCTTCAGCTTCTTCCACTTCTTCAAACGGTTCTGCTAAATAAGCAAGGCTTGATGCAATGATTTTCTTCAACTCAGCCTCAGAAAAATCCCTAATATTCACGAATCCTTTAGGTCCTCTTTCTTTCTTAGGCAAATGTCTGGCAAACACAAATCCATTTCCATTCGGATGTAGGTGCTGCACAACAATTTTTTTCTCATGCAAACTTTCTTCATAATGAAAATTCACTCTTCCAAGTGAAACATCTTTTCTCGTTAATTCTGGAAATGCTTCAATAATCTTTAATTTCTCTTCAAAAGTTAACAAAATCGTTCCTCATTTCATTCATTCAATAGTGTTCGTCGATTATATCATAAATGAGGATGAAAGAATAATTTTCTATAGAAAACAAACATAACGTGAAACTTCCATCAGTGGGGGGTTTTTCATCCCCCACTGATGGTTAGTCCCGTTCTACTGTCGCTAAATCTTCGATAAAGCGACGTACGAACCCGATTCAACGAACTCAGACTAAATCAACGTCTGAGTGACCCACATCCTGTGGGCCTCAACTAAACCGCTGAAGAGCATAGCGGTAGTCTCACTGTATCTCACCAATCGGGGATTTACTTCAATAATCGAGGCTACTGCTCAGCCTCGACAAGCATAAGATGTAACACGGCGTGGCGTAGTTTGCCACCGAGTATTACATCTTATGCTTGTCGAGGGGCTAGGAGCCGCAGCTAGATTAGGCTGTTTATCCCCCCCTATTTATTTCTTGATTCTCCCTCAAAAATTGAGGTGGGGGTATTACAGCCTGTTAAACCGGGATAAACATCATCACATTCGACAACAAGAAAGTGGAACTTCCATTAATGGGAGTATTGTCGCCTTTAAAACCAGTATAATAGTAGCGAAATTAATTTTTCTAAAAAATATAGAAGTCTGACATGTAGCTGACACAAACAAACGGTAAAGTAAGAGTATCAAGAAAAGCAATCAATGTTCTCACCGCAGAACTTAGTGAAAAAGGTAACGTACTATTTCAGATGAGAGTTTCGTAATTTACCCGTTACTTCATCATTAAACAAACAATAACTATACATTGAATACTTAAACTATTAAAATTTCTAGAAGGAGTCGATTGAATTGGTTACTATTTATACTACTCCAAGCAGCTTAGCATGCCGAAAAGCAAAATCCTGGTTAAACAAACATGATATTGCCTACACAGAACGTAATTTATATGCACAACCATTAAGCGTTGAAGAAATTAAGGAAATCCTTCGTAAAACTGAAGGTGGCACAGATGAAATCATCTCAACACGCTCAAAAAAATTCAAAAATTTAAATATTGATATTAATACAACACCATTAAATGAGCTATGCAAGATCATTCAAAAAAATCCTGATTTGCTTCGCCGCCCTATTATCTTTGATGAAAAGAATTTACATGCCGGCTATAATGAAGAAGAAATGGGACGCTTCCTGCCACGTCAAGTTCGCCATATCCAATTGTGGAGAGCGATTAGTTTAATCAATTAATACTCATTTATCAAAAGAGGCTGTCTCAATAGACAGCCTCTTTTGATGGTTTAAAACATTTTCAACTGTTTAGATATCTTTTTAATAACTCGTCATACTATTAAAAAATCTGATCCGTAAAAGTGGCTTTAGGGATGCCCCTTTTAGGTTTTAAGTCTCCGCTTTTCTAAGATGAATCGTAAAGGTTGTACCGTTTTCACTGCTTTCTTTCAGTGTAATATCTCCTTTTTGTGCTTTGGAGAGCATTTTACTGAACGGAAGGCCTAAACCTAATCCCCTTACTTTAAGCTTCTTCTTCTCGCCTCTGTAAAAAGGTTCAAAGACATAATTTATCTCATGTATTGGTATGCCTCGTCCGTTATCTTTTACATCAATCCGAATTTCATTTTCCTCTTCATACAAGGAAACTTCAATTTCCCCATTTTCCACTAATGCTTGTTTTGCATTATTCAACAGATTGATGATAATTTGTTGGAGTCTGAAGGAGTCGACATAGCCAATAACAGATTGATCAGGCACTTTGACATGTAGATCAAAGTCTTGCTCCTCTTGCGTCATTTTCCAGCGATACGCCATTTCTCGAAGAAATTCATTTATATCTGCATTCGCCATGAGCATGGTAAATGAGCCAGCTGACAGCGAATTATAATCGAGTAAATCCTCAATCATTCTTTGCAGTCGGTGGGTCTCTTTAAGCGAAATATCCAAAAACTCCTTGCTTTCTTCCCCAGTTACGACATCATCTTTTACTGCTTGAATTAAGCCGCTAATGGATGTAACTGGAGTTTTCAAATCGTGTGTAACGCCAGCAAGTAATTCAGCTCGTAATCTCTCCATTTGAATTAACCGATTTGTCATTTCTTTGAATGATTCGACCAATTCATAAATCTCCTCTTCCCGTGTCTCTTCTTCTTTTAGTTGAATATCATAATTCCCTTCACGAATTTGCGCCGCAGCATTCGCTACATGTTGAATCGGTATCGAGATTTTCCGAGAAAGGGCATAGATAACACCCCAACCAAGAATCAACAGACCACACATCATTACAGCAAGCATCCCATGATCCGTGTTGATTTCATTTAAAGATGCTTCTTCCTGGGCAATAATCACCCAACCTTTTATTTCATCATGATCTATGATTGGAGACTTCACGATATACACTTCGTTTGCCTGTTCAAATTTCACTTTCTGAACCGTTTGCTTATGGTTCATAATAGCAGCTGGTAGCTTACTTGCACTGCTGTCAATATAGATTTGAGGGATGGTAGAAATAATTTCCCCATCAGGCTCTACAATGTAAATGATCGGGGTTTTATTTAGATTAATCATTTTTTCCCGTTCTTCAATCGCTTTCGCTAGAACAGGTCCAACAACGATTTGTCCATTTCCTTTTATTGCACGGTCAGCTGTTTCTTCCGCTAAATATTTCAACAGATTAAGTCTGTATTCTAAAGCAGTCTTTTCCATCCACCAAAACGAAACAGCTGATAATATGAGCAAACCCGTTGTCAGTGTAATTAAGTATCTGGTTGTCCAATAGCGTATAAGTGTCGTTCTTTTCTTAATTTTCATAGACAAGCAGCTGATACCCCATTCCACGTAATGTTTTTATTTCTCCTTCTGTATCAGGCCATTTCCCCAGTGATTTCCTTATTCGTTTAATAGCAAGGTCCACCGCTCGATCACTTCCATCGTAATCGATTCCCCAAACCTGATCGAGTAATTGCTCCCTTGTGAAAATCTGGTTAGGATGTTTAACCAAGAACATGAATAATGAAAGATCACGTGGTGTGAATGGTATCTCTTGTTCATTCAAATGAACCTGATAGGAGTTAAAATCAACCTTCAAGCTTCCCAATTGTTTGGTGTTTTCATTTTCCTCATCAGCAAAAGCTGGTGATCTTCTAAGGACTGCTTGGACCCTTGCTACAACTTCATCTGCTACAAATGGCTTTGATATATAATCATCTGCACCAGATTTAAATCCAGACAAACGATAATCCACATCTCCAAGTGCTGTCAACATGATAACCGGACAAGAGCTACTTTCACGGATTTTATCCAAAATTGTCCACCCATCCATTCCAGGAAGCATGACATCGAGGAGGACAAGATCAGGTTCATGCTCTCTATATGCTGTTAATGCAAGCGAGCCATCGTAGATTTGAATGATTTCATATCCCGCTCGCTGCATATATGCTTTTAACACCATTGAAATGGCGATTTCATCTTCTACAATTAAAATCTTTTTCATTGCCTTCTTCACTTCCTTGAATAAAAGTATAATGAATTTATCACCGAAGTGCTAGTCGTAGGGCATAAGCCTCAAAACAATAGCAAAATCCATCACAAGACTTCGCTCTGATGGACGCTTCATTATAAGAAACAGTATATAGGACATATGTGTCAGCATTATGTTGAAATCGTTTAGGTTGTTTGATTCAAAAACAGATTATTTACTAAAAAGTGAAAGTTTCGGAAATCTAATAAGCACCTCACAGCCTTTATCACCATCATCTAGCGCCCATTTTAATAAACAGGCAAACATTTCTGGGTGATGGACATATGATGAATTAGCTTAGATCATTTGCTTTTACTAAGCCACTAGAAAGCTTTTCAAAATAGAGGAGGAACTACTATGTCTTGTGTGGGTGAACGCGAATGTGGTGGATTCAATAATGGTTTTGCTTTAATCATTGTGTTATTCATTCTTTTGATTATTATCGGGTGCAGTGGATTTGTCGGAGGTTTCCAAGGAGGATACGGTGGAGGATATGGTTGTTGCTAATAAGCTTAAATAATGAAGGAAGGCGCTTATATGAGCGTCTTTCCTTATTGTATCTATTTCTCGTTAATCTTTTACTGCTTCACGGTATTAATTACCGCTAATTGAAGGACAGCTTCAATTCTAATCTATTCTAAAAAAGAAAAAAGCTTGCAGAGATACATTTCCTTCTCTCCACAAGCTAGCATATTCTAACTTTTAATTTGTTCTTGTCTTCGATTTTCTGGCCTTCACAATCATCCAAATAATGATAATCGCAATGGGAATAAGGAGAAGGTTTGCGTATTGTCCAAAGATCGCACCGGCCTTTTCCCACTGAGGTCCAAGTTTATAGCCTAAATACACATAAACACTTGTGACAGGTAGCATAGCTACATAGGTGTACACGATGAATTTCCAAATATTCATCTTCGTCATTCCACATGGGATTGAAATAGCTGTTCGTACACCAGGTATAAACCGTCCGAAAAATGCCACGCTTCCACCATATTTTTCAAAAAAATGGTCTGCTTTATCAATATGAACTTCTTTCACAAGAAAGTATTTTCCAAATTTCAAAACAATCGGCCTTCCGCCATAGCGTCCTAAAGCATACAGTGTTAGAGGTCCTAACACACCACCAATCGAACCAGCGAAAATGGCCAAATAAAGATTCATATCCCCTTCGTACACCCAAAAACCTGCAAGTGGCAACACGAGCTCTGCCGGTATAAATTCAAAGGTCAAAGCAAGCATGATTCCAAAATAGCCCAATCCTTTAAAGGCCTCAATCATATCCATAATAATGGATTCCATTTGTAATACCCTCCATCTTCTAACGATTGCATACTAAAAAGGATGCCAAACTAAGGCAATAGGCATCCGCTTCATTTCGACAAGTAGCCGGCAACCGAAAACAAGTATTAACCAATCTACTCCTCGACGATACAACCACTTTTTCTCTATTTAGAGTATAGTATACAAGCCTTTCCGTCAATTCCAAATAACGAGAAAAGGTTCGTGTTATATCCATTAAAAAGATTCGATCACGACCATGCGTCCAGCATTTCCTCCATAAGTGTGGCTCTTTTACATATATCAATCGATTCCGACAATATATCAGCCGAATTAGAAATATATCGGCGTGTTTCATTTATCTCTTCATTTCATAAGAATTTCTCATTTTATTCATAATTTGTTCATCATTATCCTATACTATAAAGAATAAGCAACATACCTTTTCCTCCTTATCTGAATCCAGCAGCTATTGCTGGATTTTTTTCGCGTACAGACGATTATTTGCATACAAAACCTGTATGGTGTCAAAACGCCAACATTTACCACGAAGGATTAATCCTGTAGCACGCTACACCACCTAATCACAATGGTGGCGGTGCGGAGCCCGAATTTTGGATGCTTTCTAAGGTAAAATCCGTATACCCACTAAGTAGATTGGCTATATTAATAAGTCGCGGAGACCCGCCCCCATGTCCTTCATACAAAATCCACTAATTACAGCTGAATACTGGCTTGTTTAGCGGATTATGTTTGATAATCTTTAATCAGCTTTCTTAATAACATACGCTTGCTTAATTTCTTGATATTCTTGTTCAGTGATGATTCCGAGTTGTTTAAAGATCGCTGAATACCCTACAATTTTCTTTTGAGTCCGCTGTGAATAAGACATATCTTGTTCTCTCCTTTTTACTACATAATGTATTCCGAAAATTTTTGCTTAGTGCAACATAATTGCTTGCGGTAATAAAGTAAAAAAATCAGTGGAGATGCCCCCCCACTGATTGCAGTTTCACTTTATTTTTTTAATACATCATAATGCTTGATTACTTCTAGCGTAATTTCACTATTTTCATCTAATCCACTTACTTCTTTCAGAACATACGCTACACCATGTTCTTTTATCATGGCTTGCATTTTTACTGCTTCTTCATCTTCCTTGTTATCAAAGAGTAAGGCTGATGCGATTGCCTTGGTAAGATTCGTGTAAGATAGTCCAGCTTTTTTTGCTTCAGTAGCTGGGCGTACTAGACGGTCATTTGCTCCAAGCTTACGAAGAGGCGAGCGGCCCACTCTAGTCACATCATCATTTAAGTAAGCATTTTTAAAGCGATTAATAATCTTATTAATATATTGTTGATGCTCCTCTGGATTTAAGCCATATTGCTTAATTAAATAAGCACCCGTTTCACCAAGTGTTGCTTGAACTTGCTTGATAATCTTTTCATCAGCTAACGTTTGGTCAATCGTCGACTTATTCTCAAGATACCCAAGGTATGCAATAACAGCATGTCCTGTATTCACTGTAAAAAGCTTTCTTTCAATAAATGGTGCAAGTTCTGAAACAATTGTCATCCCTTCGATTGGCGGAATGCTTTCACTTGTTTCTACAACCCATTCATAATAAGGCTCAACCAGTACATCGAGAGAATCTTGATTGTTTTGAATAGGAACAATGCGATCAACGGCTGAATTAAAGAAATAGACTTTACCAGCTAAATTTGCTTGGGTCTCTTCATCTAGATTTTCTAATATATAGCCTTTTAAAAGGTCTGTTGCCGAGATTTGATTCTCACAAGCGATCACGTAGATTTTTTCATCATTTTCCTTTACGCGAGCAGCCAAGCCCTTTGCGATCAATGGAGCAATACGTGGTAGGATATTCGGTCCAATTGCAGTCGTCAGGTAAGTTGCACCTTTAATCGCTTCAATGACTTCATTTTCCTGCCTCATATTATTTAGTCCTGATACATTTTCTATCGTTACAGCTTCTTTCTGATCTGTAGCCAATTTAACTTGATACTTCTTCTTCTCGTTTAACTGATTAATGATTTGATCCGCAAGATCGATAAATGTCACCTGATAACCAGACTGTGAAAAAAGTGCTCCAATAAATCCTCTTCCAATGTTTCCTGCTCCAAAATGTACTGCTTGTTTCATTCATATCATTCCCTTATTAAATTAGTATGAAGATAATCTAGAAAAACGGCCTCTAATTTTGCACGAATCATGCCCTCATTCGATGAGGAAAAAGTCATAATCGATTCATTATTCTCAATTAAACTTGTACTTATCAAACTGACGATTTCCTGCTTACTTACACTCAGTTCCTCAGGCGCCAACATTAACAGCAAATTCTTCATATACATGTCTCTACCATCCATACCTTTTATCAGACAAGACTCTTCTAAATGGGAGATTTGGAAAATAAGCTCTTGAACGTTCTCACTTCTGCAGTGAAAAAGACCCATTCCTGTGTTTGGAATGCCAAGCCCGCCTTTTCTTTCCCTATCCATTAACAGTTCAAACACTTCATTTGCATGAGTTAAAAGCTTATCTTCTTGCGCCATCCAAACCATTTCTTTAATAACTTGTTCGTGGCCTTTTAAATGAGGTTTCCGATACACCCGAAAATGATCTAGAACAGCCTGGATGCTTTCTTGTACATCCTTCAGCTCTTGTAAGATTTCCCTAATCCCATCCTTTGCTACGCGAGAAGAGGAGGATTCCGTTTTTGCTGTTTTTTTATAATGCTTATTTTTTGTTAAGTTCTCGATGTTATTCCGTAAAAATCTCCTAATCGTCAAAATGTTTTCCTCAGTTAAAAGTGGCGAAACCAAGATATTTTCAACGTGAATAAAAGGAAGGCGGACGGTAGAAATAATAACATCAAAGTTTTTTAAATTTCCATGCTTCTGAAGATCTTTAATCGAACTGATTTCTACAGCATCAATCTCTGAAATTTCTTTTTTTATTCGACTTGCTAGCATCTTTGAGGTACCTATACCGGTTGGGCACACAATTAGTGCTTTTATTGATATTCCTTCTTCCCTCATAACGAGTGCTGAGCCAAAATGAAGGGTAATAAAGGCTATTTCGTCATCGGGAAAATATTCAACTTCTTCAAATTCCTTTTCTACACTGTTCTGTACAGCCATAAATAGAACCGGATACTTTTGTTTGATTTCCTCTTTAAGTGGGTTAAATAATCCCATTTGTTGTTTAAGGCGGAACAACGCAGGTTCCATGTGAGCAAGAAGCCCCTGATACAAGGAAAAGTCCATTGTTAAATCAACATGTAGCTTTGAGGACACATTTCGGATGAAGCTTTTTACCTTTCGGCTTAATACAACGCTATCATAGGGAACGGTATCAGCTGCTTGTAGCTTAGATCCTTTAAGAATAACCGCCAAATAAATCAGATCGGCTTTAGTAAACACGACCGAGTAAGTTTCTTCAATCTCCTTACATATTTTCACGATTAGATTATATTCCTCAGTTAATTCAAGCGAATAATCTACAATTTCCTCTAAGAGAAAATCGGATTCTGTCCTTTGCATGGAAATACACATATGTACAATCAATCCAATATAATCGCCATCCGCAAGACGTGGCTGTAAACGATTTAAAGTCATAATAACTAATCGATCAATAGCAAGAAAATACTCTGGAAGAAAATAATACAAGACCATTTCTTTTGAGTATTTTCCATTTTCTAATAAAAATAAGCTCTCTATCAGTTCTTCATTAAAATACAGTAAGAAATAGTTTGCCAAGGCTTTTCGTTTATTTGCTTCCGTCCCGAGAAGCTCAACCCCGACTCCTCTTTTTCTAGTGATTTGCACATTTGAATGAGTTAACCAGTCTGTCAATTCATCCAAGTAGGTGGTTAGTGTCGTACTACTGACACCTAAACTAGTGGCTAACGACTGGATTTTGTATGATTCTTCTTGCAATAGTGCTAAAAGTAGCTGCAGTTTTTTTTCCTCTGGTGTTTCATCGATTGGGTGAATTCCCAATAAGTACTGAACCAATCGAAATATTTTTTCATTCTTCCCCTCAATCTTGAGCCCCTTATCCGCATTGCGGGCTAAATCAAGCTCAAATGGCAGGAGAATCTTTTCGATTGTTTTTAAATCACGATGAATGGTTCTGACACTTACATTTAGATAATTCGCAATAGAAAAAGCTGTATGTTTCCCAGATGTTTTAATAATTAATTCAATAATTGCTTTTTCCCTTGAGGTAATATACATGCTACCATCTCATTTCATTAGAAAAGCGCAAGGAGCAAGTTTCAGTGACCGGATAAAGACTTATCAAGCTGTATAAGGAATATCCTTCTTCCTATCAGTTTAATCGTCTTATGTTCCTAGAACCGATTGCGCCTTGCGCTAGAAAACAGATTTGTTGTAAGAATTCACTCTTACAAAAGGGAGATTAGAAAAGCGCTTGGTTCACTTTTCTATTCGTAAATGCAAGTATTTATTCTTTTCCTAAAATAGCTATTATTTCTTGCGCCGTTTTCGCTTCGACTAACTTTTCAATATTATCCATATCAGAACATGTCACGGCGATCCCAGATAATATCTCAAGATGTGTACCGTCTTTCCCAGCAATACCGAAGATTAAACGTACTTTTTGACCGTCAAAGTCCACTCCATTTGGAACTTGTAAAACGGTAAATCCAGAATTGAGAACATCCTTTTTCGCTTCTTCAGTACCGTGTGGAATCGCAACATCATTACCCATATAGGTTGAAGTCATTTCATCACGAGCAATCATGGCTTCAATATAGCTTTCGTTCACATATCCAGCATTCACTAATGCTCTTCCAGCAAAGCGAATCGCCTCTTCTTTATTAGCGAATTCTTGATTTAGAAACACATTTTCCGGACGAAGCAAGCCGTCATTGTCATTCTCACTATCAGGGTTACCAGGAACAGCTTCTTGTGCATCTTCTACGATCTCATGAAGCTCTGCATTGGCTGGAAACTTTAACTGACTGATTAATCGATCATATTCTGGACTTGATAAGAAATTATCCACGGAAATATGATACGCATTCGGCACTTGTTTCTGTGCTCTCGGTGTCAGTTCTTCCTGTGTGATGACAATTTGGGCATCAGAAGGAAGATTACTAATAGATGTATTCGTAACAGCGACATCCATTCCTGCTTCCTTCACTTTCTTGCGAAGAAGAGAAGCACCCATTGCGCTAGAACCCATTCCGGCATCACATGCAAAGATGATTTTATTCACGTTATCCGGCATCGTACCTTGTGAAACAAATACATCTGCAACAGAACTTTTCTTCCCTTTCATTTCTTGCATTTTTTTAGCTGCATCTTCAATGCTTTCATCTGTTTGCTTCCCTGTTTTCAGGACGAATGCAGAAATAACAAATGAAACAATTCCTGCTACTAACACACCTGCAAAGTTTGCTATAAACGCACTTGTGTGATGTGGAGTAACTGCAGCGATTGCCAGGATACTACCAGGTGATGCTGGGGCGAATAACCCTCCACCTAAAAGTACTAATGTAAATACGCCACTCATTCCACCCAAGATAACGGCAAAAAATAACATCGGACGCATTAATATATATGGGAAGTAAATTTCGTGGATTCCGCCAAAGAATTGAATAATGGCAGCTCCCGGTGCTGATTTCTTGGCTGTCCCTTGTCCAAAAATACTATAAGCAAGCAAGACGCCAAAACCAGGTCCTGGGTTTGCTTCAAGTAGTAACAAGACCGATTGTCCTGTCTGTTTAATCTGCTCTAAACCAATTGGTGAAAGGATGCCATGATTGATAGCATTATTTAAAAATAATATTTTTGCAGGTTCGATTAAGATACTTGTCAACGGCAGTAGTCCAGCTGCCACCAGCCAATCTACACCATTCACAAGCCAACCCGTAAACAAGTTTACAGCAGGACCAACCCCTAATAAGGATAGAATAGCGAGACCTCCGCCAATGATTCCTGCTGAGAAATTGTTAACAAGCATTTCAAAGCCAGCTTTCACTTTCCCCTCAATAAACTGATCAAATTTCTTTATTGCATATCCGCCGACCGGTCCCATGATCATGGCACCAAGAAACATCGGAATGTCTGATCCTACGATGACACCCATTGTCGCAATAGCACCAACAACACCACCGCGTTGATCATGTATAATCTTACCGCCTGTGTAACCTATTAATAGTGGCAGCATGTATTTAACCATTGGATCGACCATTTGGCCTAAACTTTCACTTGGAAAGAAACCAGTAGGTATAAATAGTGCGGTAATTAACCCCCACGCTATGAAAGCTGAAATATTCGGCATGACCATCGAACTAAGGAAATTACCAAACTTTTGTACAGCTACTTTTATATTTAGTTGAGCCATTTTCTCTCTTCCCTTCATTATATTCATCATTAATGGTAAAGGACGAGTCTCAAGCATTCAATAACGAAGAAAGCTAACTTTGTCGCGACAAAGGAGACAAAGGTATTGTTTCTCAAATATATTCGACTTATTCTCTTGTTAAAAGATTGCACGCTTATTTTATTGTGGATAATATAATAACAGTATTATTTCATTACTATCGATTTGTTTATTGCCTTGGTGCCCATAACACAACAGATACACCAATTAAACAAATGGCACCACCTACCCAGTCGTACAAGTCTGGCGTTTTTTTATCTACTCCCCATCCCCATAATACCGAAAGTATAATAAAGACACCTCCATACGCAGCATAAACACGACCGAAAGATGGAAATGTTTGAAACGTAGCAACAACTCCATATAAAGCTAAGGCGAGTCCTCCTAACATCCCCAAATAAAAGGGCTTTCCCTCACGAAGCCATAACTAAATAAGATAACCTCCACCAATTTCTGCTAATCCCGCAAATAAAAATACAGCAATCGTATAGATCATCTTTACTCACATATGTTTGGTAAAATTAATTATACTTGATCCAATTCAAAATTCACTGAATTCTTCAAAGCCTATGTAAATATCGCCATATAAACGATTTAAACATCCTGCCATTCAGACTATTTCATGTAAATAGGCAACATTAACTCTATTTTATAACGAGAATTCAATTAATTTAGAAGAAAAAAGCCATCCTCCTTTAACAAGAAGATGACTTTGATCCACATTTAGATTTGATAACAACATATTTGTATATGGATTTATATGGACATGGATAACATCAATCCCATATACACAGCAGCCATAAAACTCACTCCGAATAGTAATCCTAAATAAGGTTTTCTATTTTTAAAACTTACAATAATCATCGCCAAAAATACGAAGGAGATGATTATTAACAATATCGTTTGAAAAAATGGAGTGAACTGTACATGTAACGGAACAATAATATCTATACCTAATAACCATTCTACCCAAGGAGAGGCCCCTTCAGAAATTACTGTAAGATCAATTGTATGAGGGGGCGATAATGTCCCCATTACAGCGGTAAAGTAGAATACAAACATTAGTAAAATACTTTCAACAATCAGCCAAGGACGTGGGTTGAACGTCGAATGATTCATTGCTTTTTTCACAAGAAATCCGTTAACAAAAGCAAAAACAATGACAGGAATGATACTAATATGTTTAAGGAGCAACATCTGTCCATAAGGTAAGACCCAAGACTTCACATAATCTTTCGGTTCCACAATCGGTACCATCATCATAAATCCACTTATAAAAATTACGACTAAACAGACGATAGCAAATGGTGTAAACCAGCGCAAAAATTTTAACCAATTGGAATGATTCTTTGAGAACCATGATATATGAATGAGTATACCTGCCCATATAGAAACGATTAGAAAATGGGTCGTATTAGAGAATAATCCTTTCCAAAAAGACAATGATGCACTATGACTAGCATATCCTACTCCTAGAATCATTAAGAATAGCAGCAATGCCTGTAAATATTTAGATCCTTTTACATAGATGGTCATCCATAAAAACGTTGCCATAAAGCCTATGAAAATCCAGGACTTCCCAATCTGAAATTCAGTAAGGACAGACATCGTCGCCTGCTGTAACCCAACACTGTCCTTAAAATAGGAGATGACTTGCACAATGGGTACTAAAGTAAAAATAATGATCCCAAGAGTTGAAAGTAATAATACAGATTTCGGAACATTTATCTTTGGCTTACTTTCTTCTGGTACAAATTGCAGCGCGATATACCCCGCTAGAATTGAAAACATCAGATAATTTCCCAATTCAGCAATTTGAATTAGTACATTCATCATTTACGCTTCTTCTTGAACAATACAACTAAACCCATAACCAAAATGGCTAAAAGAAGTACTGTAATAATTGTTGTTACTGTATTGGTTGATGTTTGATTTTCTGTTTGATCTTCTGTTTGAGTCTCTACTTTATCCTGCTGTTCATTCGCTTGTTTGTTTTCTTCTACTTTGGGTTGTGTTGTTTCTTTTTCTTTGTTTATTTGTTCTATTTCTACAGTGAATGAAACCTTGCCAGTTATTGGATGCCCATCTTCACCTACAATATTCCAATCAATGATATAAGAACCATTTTCAAGAGGGGTAGATAGTGTTCCAACCAGTTGCCTGTCTTGTACTAGGGTTTGAGAAAGTGGTATTTCTACTCCATCTTTCAAAAGCTTCATAGTGCTTAATTTTTCAATATTCCCAGCGTAGTCGAGAGTGATTTCCTTAAGTTCCTGGGTCACAACTTGGCCTTCTGTAGGATTAGATGAAGATAGATGAGTATGTGCACTTGCCATGGTAGGGATTGATATGAACATACATATCAACATAAAGAGTAACTTTTTCATTATCGATCCTTTCTTTTGACTAATATTTTTCTATATAACCTTTTTATCGTAACATTTTTAGCCTCGATAATTTCGCACGTATTTTCGACAATTTTGTAAACATCATAAAGTGAAACTTCAATGTTAGTCCCTTTCTAGTGTCGCTAATACCTCCGCGCAGCGTAGGTAAAGCGACACTACGAATCCAATTGGTTCCTCTAATCCTTGAGATGGGATTTTACTGCCCGTTAATGCGGGATAAAAGTCTATTCCGATATCCGTTCCAATTACTTGTATCATCGGGCATAAGATTCTATGCCCGGCACTTTTTATTTATCTTTTAATTTAAGAAGTCGTAAGCTGTTAAGTGTGACAAGTAAAGTGGCACCCATATCGGCAAAAATTGCAATCCAGAGCGTTAACCAACCAGGTACTACCAATAATAAAGCCACAAGTTTAATCCCTAATGAAAATGTGATGTTTTGCTTGATGATTGATAAAGCTTTTCTGCTTAGTTGTAACGTATATGG
This sequence comes from Peribacillus sp. JNUCC 23, assembly GCF_053653995.1. Next base: position 1,181,441 of record NZ_CM132202.1, on the reverse strand, counting down.
TAATTTCTCTAAATCATCTGCCATAAGAGCGATATCAGCTGTCTCTAGGGCCGTGTCAGTTCCGGCACCGCCCATTGCAATACCAACCGTCGATGCGGCAAGTGCTGGAGCATCATTCACACCATCTCCAACCATGGCCACCTTTTCATATTTTCTTCTGAGATCCTTAATAAAAGCTAATTTATCTTGAGGGAGTAATTCAGCCTCTATATCGGAAACACCGACTTGGCTCCCAATCGCATTTGCTGTGCCTGCATTATCTCCAGTCAACATGATCGTTCTCTGAATACCCAGTGAGTGAAGCTTTTCGATAACTGTCTTACTGTTTTCTCTCACTATATCCGCGACCGCTAGCAAAGCTAACACACCATTTGCAGTACCAATCAACATGACTGTTTTCCCCTGATTCTGCAATCCAGTGATCATTTCCTTTGTGGTTGTCGGGATTCCATTCTGAACTATTTCATTAAATAATTGGGGACTTCCTACATAATAAGTCTCATCTTTTACCTGCCCTTTAATGCCCTTACCTGTAATGGCGGTGAAGTCTTTGATGTTTACTTCTTTATAAGGTATATTCTCTGCCTCTGCCTTTTTCATGATAGCTGATGCTAATGGATGTTGAGATCCGTTCTCTAAAGCTGTGGTAATCGCTAGAAGTTCACCCGAATTCATATCCGTTAATGGAAGATAATCCGTTACAACAGGAACACCTTTCGTCAAGGTTCCCGTTTTATCGAATGCGATGGCTTTAATTGCGCCCATCTCCTCCAAATGGATGCCTCCCTTAATTAAGACACCTTTTCTAGCAGCGTTTCCGATTGCTGTTACAATCGCAACAGGTGTAGAAATAACTAATGCACATGGACACCCCACCACTAATGCAGCCAAGCCTTGATAAATCCATTTGTTCCAATCACCATCAAAAAACAGTGGAGGAATGGTTGCTACCCCTAAAGCAACCAAGATGATTAATGGTGTATAATATTTAGCGAACCGATCTACAAATACTTGGGAAGGGGCACGTTCTGCTTGTGCTTCTTCCACTAAGTGAATAATCTTTGCAATCGTCGTATCATCCACATGTTTCGTAACCCGTACCTCAAGAAGTCCTTCTTCATTTAAGGTTCCAGCGTACACTTCATCATCTATTCCCTTAGCAACAGGTACCGATTCTCCAGTGATAGCCGCTTGATTGATCGTGGATGCACCTTTACTAACTATTCCATCCATTGCAATTTTTTGCCCAGGTTTTACAATCATGATATCGCCGATTTTGATCTCTTCAATTTCTATCATGAACTCTTTGGTCCCTCTACGAATGAACGCTTCTTTTGGTGCGATATCCATAAGAGAGCGAATCGATTGGCGGGCTTTATCCATTGAATAGGATTCTAATGCTTCACTTATTGCGAAGAGAATCACAACAGTAGCACCTTCACCCCATTCTCCAATAATAGCAGCACCTATTACAGCAATCGTCATTAAAGTCTTCATATCAAACTGAAATCGAATCAAGTTTTTAACTCCTGTGAGAAAGAGGTGATAACCACCAATAATCATAGATGCTGCATAAGCCAATACCGTAGCTACACTTTCTTCCCCATTTAATTGCCCATAAAAATAACCAAGTAATAGGAAAATAAGTGCGCCTATAACCGAAGAATTCTTTTTCCAGAAAGGTTCCTTCACTTCTACAAGACGTTGTTTTTCGGGAGTGACTTTTAAATTTTCAAAAGCCCCCGCTTTTTCCAATTCTTCAATGGAAGCATCACCAAAAACTGTAATTTTAGATGCTCCAAAGTTTAATTGTACATCTGATACTCCATCTAGACTTTTTACATTCTTTTCGAACTTAGCTGCACAGTTTGCACAAGAAAATCCTTGAACTCGATAGACTGCTTTTTCCTCTGAAGTCTCTAGCTTATTATTCATGCACTGCCACCTCCTTTTGGTGAGTCAATGCAATTTGGACTAACTGTTTAACATGATCATCATCCAAGGAATAAAACACTAACTTTCCTTCTTTCCGATATTTAGCTAAACCTAAGTTTCGCAATAACCTTAGGTGGTGAGAGGCCGTCGCAGTTGTACACCCAACAATACTCGCTACATCACATACACATAATTCATCTTCTTCACTCAACGATAAAGCGATTTTAACTCTTGTATCATCAGCCAATGCTTTGAATATTTGCGAGACAGCCATTGTATTTTGTTTGGATACAGATTCTTTCACTCTTTTTACTTTTGACTCATCAATACAAGTTACTTCACATACATCAGTTTGTTTCATTTTTTTCACCGCCATTATTCAAATACTTATTTGACTATTAGTATATGAGGTACTTTTTCATTAGTCAAACAATTATTTGAATGTTTGCTAAATTTCACGTATTCACATTCCGATCAATAAAAGGATCAGACCTTCTCTCTATCGTTTATGACGTGTAAACGGTTTAGAGTGTGAGATCTGACCCTTTCCTAATTTATTAAGCTTCTGGAGTTGGTGTAGGCTTAGCGTATCCATTTTCATACTTTTTATCAATTGCTTTTCGGATTTCTTTAATAGATTTCCCTTCGCTATAATCAATGACCGATTGTGCGGCTATTTCTAAACAGACACCACATTTTGTTCCATGATCATCCCAAGTTAATGCTCCATTCCTTTTGTTTTCAAAAATAAAGCAATCATAGTTACTTTTATGATTCACCGCTTCACCGCATCCACAATAACAAGGAATTTTTTCGAGCAAACCTTTATGGTTAGCGGCTGCGGTATAAATTAATTTCATATCTTCTGATTTACCGTTCATAAAGTTCGGCAATACATCAATGCTGCTTGTTTCTTCACGGACATCACTAATAGCATGTTCTGTGTGTTCTGCATGAACTTCTTCTTTTTCACTTTTCTGTTCCTCAACCGTAGTATTTGAACATGCTGATACTAATCCTAATAAAACACAAATCACAATCATAAACGAATGTTTAACTTTCATTTTTTTATCCCTTTCCTCTTCAATGTTAATTAAAGTGTAAGCTCCTGTATTCAAGATAACAAGTCCTATTAAATAGCTAGCTTAAATTTATGAGATTAAATGATGACAGGATCAAAGGTTTCAACTTTCATTATCGTCATCTCTCTCACATAACCATTTACTTATACATGAATTAAAAGAAAAGCCAAGAGATGTCTCACGGCTTTCCCTCTTTAATTATTCACCTGTTTTAGCGAAACGTTCAATTCTTTTGCCAATTTCATCACGGACACGCCCAAAAATAGCCCATTTTTCTTCATCTGTTCCTTCCGCTTTTGCTGGGTCATCAAATCCCCAGTGTTCACGTTTTACATGTGGAGGTGTCATGGGACATTTGTCCGCCGCATCGCCGCATAACGTTACAACAAAATCAGCATGATTTAAAATATCAGGGTCAATGATATCCGAAGATTGATTGGAAATATCAAGTCCAACTTCGTTCATTGCTTTTACGGCATTAGGATTTAAGCCGTGTGCTTCAATTCCTGCACTAAGCACTTGCCACTCGTCTCCTAGATATTTTTTTCCCCAAGCTTCCGCCATTTGGCTTCTGCAAGAGTTTCCCGTACATAAGAAGTAAAGTGTTTTTTTCGTCATGTTGATTTCTCCTTTTTAAGTAAAATTCGTTTTTAATGAATAATAAGCAACCATATATACAAGCCAACTAATGTAATAAACAATGTTGGGATGGTTAAAATCATTCCTGTTTTAAAGTAAGTTCCCCATGAGATCTTTACGCCTTTTAATGAAAGTACATGTAGCCACAATAATGTAGCCAAAGAACCAATTGGTGTAATTTTCGGTCCCAAGTCCGAACCGATAACATTTGCATAAATCAGTGCTTCCCTGATCACGCCTGTTGTACTCGTATCCATGATCGCAAGTGCATCAATCATAACAGTTGGCATATTATTCATGAGCGAGGAAAGTGTAGCCGCAATAAAGCCCATTCCCATCGTTGCTGTGAATAACCCTTGATCAGCGGTAACTTGGATTACATCTGTTAATACATTCGTTAATCCAACATTTCGTAGGCTGTAAACTACTACATACATGCCAATCGAGAAAAATACAATTGCCCATGGTGCGTCTTTAATCACTGTTTTCGTGTTGACTGCTGGGCTCCTTCTAGCCATCATTAGGAAGAATATCGCGACGATGCCTGCAATGATGGATACAGGTACCCCCATAAATTCACTTAAAAAATAACCAATCAGCAATATTCCTAATACAATCCAAGACAGTCGAAACATTCTTTTGTCTTGAATGGCATCCACTGGTTTTTTAAGTTGTGATACATCATAATTTTTCGGAATACTTTTACGGAAAAACAAATATAAAACCAAAATACTTGCTACCAGTGCAAAGAGGTCTGGTACGATCATTCTTGATGCAAACTCGGCAAAACTAATACTGAAAAAGTCTGCCGACACAATGTTTACAAGATTGCTTACCACCAAAGGTAAAGAGGTAGTATCAGCAATAAAGCCACTCGCTATGATAAATGGGAAAATCATTTTATCACTAAACTTCAAGGCACGAACCATTGCTAATACAATCGGTGTAAGGATAAGAGCCGCTCCGTCGTTTGCAAAAATAGCAGACACAAGAGCACCCAGAATACTTACATAGACAAACATTCTTACACCATTTCCCTTAGCAGCTCTAGCCATATGTAGAGCTGCCCATTCAAAAAAGCCTATCTCATCTAAAATAAGGGAGATAATAATAATGGCGACGAAAGCGAGCGTTGCGTTCCAAACAATTGATGTCACGTCAATGACATCTGTAAAATCTACCACACCAACAAGTAAAGCTAAAACCGCACCGCCACAAGCTGACCATCCAATCGACAATCCCTTTGGCTGCCAGATAACAAGAATGAGTGTTAATAAAAAAATGATAATTGCCAAAATAACTGATCCCACTGAAGTAGTTCCTCCTAGTTAGTCACAACATATTCGTTTTCCTTGTGCTGTTAATTCTTCTAATTTAAAGTTTAGACTTGGCAAGTCCTTGATAACGGTTTGAATATATGAGAAATACGAAGATGTTGGGTTTAACGAATAGAATATCCATTGCCCTCTTCTGGCTTCTTTCACGATTCCGCTATCTTTTAATTTTCGTAAATGTTGGCTAATAGCAGGTTGGCTCATATCAAATAGGTCCACAAATTCACAGACACAACACTCATGCTCAGACATAATTTTAATCATGGTCAAACGTGTTTTATCACCAAGAAGTTTAAGAATGTTTGCGGTCATTTCAATATCTAATTTTTCATTCATTTGCATGTTTTACTTACCTCCCTTACTTATTCATAAATAATTATATACTTATATACAAAAGAAAATATCCTTTAAATCTTTTTAAACCCTCATCATTGTATAAGCATATCCTTATACACACAAGCAAAAAAAGCATCTTCAATAAAAAACTGTTACTTTAAGCTGCTTAAAAAATGGTTTCAAATTAACTCCGATTACATAGCTAGTAATCATTTAACGGAATATTTAAAAGTAATTGTGAGTTTTTATAATTTGGATAATTGGGTTACTGAAGCATTTAGTCTTCATATGTATGGTGCTAGTACAGTCTTGTGAACACGACTATACTAGCACCATGATTCCTATTTAAATCAGGTTTAATATCCAATTTATTGTTCAATTAAACTGTCGTTACAACTCTGTAATAATTCCGTAACTCATAAATAATTAACTTTGTCTGTTTTTAATAGGTTTCATTATTACTGTATGGTCTACCCTGAGGTACATATTAAACAGCCGACCATATAAGCGGCCGGCTATCCTTTATAAATATTTCCGATGCACGCCTTTGCCATCATATGAAAAGAGCACTTCTTTTTTCTCCATGACCGATTCCAAATGAACAGGGCGTCCCCAAAGCTGGTGAATATAAGGCAGTACCTTTTCTAGATATTTCAAATCTAACTCAATATCTTCGTACCAATGTTTCAGATATAGCTCGCCGTTTCTTAGATAGTCGCCATCATTTACCGTAATGTATGGAAACCCGCCATTGACGCGCATGCTGACGAGCTGATCGCGAACCTGCTCCCATGCCTTATCAACCACTTTGTAATCCTTCCCTTGCTTTTGGAATAGATACATATCTTCGCGTGTCACTAAGTCTTTAGTTAAATAATTCCGGATAAAAGATATGTCCGCTTCGATTTCTCGAACTTCAAACATCTTTTCTCGACCAGAATCTGGCTTGACACCAAGTTTCTTCATTTCATCAGTCGGGTTATTATAACGTTCTTCAATATCTTCAAAAATCTTCAAACCGAGGTAATATGGGTTTATACTTGTACGTGATGGTTGGACGACACCAGCATTCAGCTTGGCGAACTCCAATGCTTCTCCCGAAGTCAAATCCAATTCCCTGACGATTCTTTGATGCCAATAAGATGCCCAGCCTTCATTCATGATTTTCGTTTCAAGCTGTGGCCAAAAATAAAGCATTTCTTCGCGCATCATTGTTAAAATATCCCGCTGCCATTCGGTCAAATCACGGCTGTATTGTTCAATGAATAGTAAGATGTCCTTTTCTGGCTGTGGTGGGAATTTCTTTTTCTTTTTCCCTATACTACGTAGTGGTTTTTCTTTGTTATCCAAGGACCACAGATCATCATATGCGGACACAATTGGTTTAATTTCATCCTCATCATAATCTTCGTCCTCCATGGACCAATCTAGCTTCGGCCGGATTAAAGACGGATCGATATGTTCATCAATGGCCAACACTGCATCTAGAAATATTTCAACTTCTTTTTTGCCATGTAGAATTTCATATTGGCGAATCCGATCGGCCGTTGCTGCCATACTTTCGACCATATCACGCTTTGTATTCTGAAATCGAACATTATTTTTGAAGAAATCACAGTGAGCAAGCACATGCGCAACAATCAATTTGTTTTGAATGAGCGAGTTTGAATCCAATAAAAACGCATAGCAAGGATTTGAATTAATAACCAATTCATATATTTTACTCAACCCAAAATCATACTGAATTTTCATTTTATGAAATTGTTTCCCGAAGCTCCAATGGGAAAACCTGGTTGGCATTCCGTACGCACCAAATGTATAAATGATTTCTGATGGACAAATTTCATACCGCATCGGATAGAAATCCAGTCCAAATCCCTCTGCAATTTCAGTAATTTCACTTATCGCATATTCCAATGCTTTCTGATCTTCTGTATTCATCCGCCTCTCCCCCTTTTTTCTTCCTTACATTAATGTATGAAAAAAGCGCGGGAACATGACGGAAGTTGGAATAGCTCCATAATATTATCCCCATATGAAGCATATTAAAGAATTTATAGAGTAGCACACAGCCGATCTATGTTCTTTTTAGGAGTCTCATTGATCTCCAAAGGATCGAACATTTTTATGAATATCCTGTACAGACCCATAAAATACATTATAAACCACAGAAGTTTTTAACCATTTCCATATGTATTTTTTCATAGACGACCCCTCATTTTAGCGTTCCCTAGCTTATTTTCTTATTCAACATTACTCCCCCTTTAGTTAAACAGGAATAACGGTTGTCTTAGCAACCCCTTATTCCACGATAGTACCCGTTAGCCATCCATGTAGCGCAAGACCAATACTTCACCACTGAGGATGAAAATGGATGCTCCTGCTAATACTGTTTATTTTCATGAGAGTTGAAAAAGAATGATTTACTTATGTCCGTTTGTATCTTGATTTTATCTTTAGGTAAATCTTCCACTTTTATTTCTTTATGTTTAAAATTTATTACCTCAAACCCAGGAATCCTAAAAGTAATAGTTTCAAGACCATAGGGTGGCATAATGGACAAATTACCACCATTGGTTCAGTTTCCTTCAGCAAAGTAAGAAGATGGCAGACAAAGAACAGATAAATCAGATGTTACTCAGTGGCTGTCAAAACTCAAATAGTATTACAGTGAATTTTTTGCGTAAAGTATTAAAAAATAGCCATTCCATCGAGGAACAGCTGCGCTCTGTAAAGTAATATTTAACTACTTTTTAAACTCTTGGTAATACACTTCAAGTAGTTTTTCTACTGAAATATTATCTATTGTCATTCCTGTTAAGTCACTATCCTTAATTTGTAAGTTTCTTAGGTTGCTGTTACTAATTTTAGTCCTCTGAAGGTCACATCTTTCAAAAGAGATTGGTTCTTCATCATCTCCAAGGTTTGTATCTATAAAGCGAACTCCTCCTAAAGTAACTAACCTCACTTTGCTATGAGAAAGGTTTAAATCAGCATAAAGAGAATGTTTGAAATTAATATTTTGGAACTTTGAGTGACTAAGGTTACAGTTATTGAAATGAGTATTCATTATGTTGCTATTACTAAAAGAACTTCCTTAACTATATCTTCATGTACCGCTGTTTGGTAAGCTTATTTAAGATGATTAATTTGATTTGAAAACAGTAATCTAAAAAGGGGCGTAGGAACATGACGGAAGTTAGAATAGCTCCAAAATATTATAACTACATCCCCCATCATTCTACTCATTTAAAATCCTTCATTTTTTGAAACAAAAAAAGACACAGCTTTCTGCCATGTCTTTCAATTCCTTTATTCACTTACTTTCTTCAACCGTTAAATTTAATAACTTATTATTGGCTAGGTTATGTTTGATTTTGACAAGCACATTGAATTCTTTTCCACTTTCCGCTACCAAGAAAAGAAAATCATCTTCTACTTCATCTTTTGTCAACTGTTTTCGGCCTTTATATTCGTAGTCGGTGACTTCTTCAGCCGGATGGTTTGCTTGTACAACAGCAATGGCAATTTTTCCATATTTTTCATAATCAGACTGTTGGGCCAAAACTAGTTGAAACGAGCTAAGGCTTAGGATGAATATAAGTATACCTATGATTTTCTTCATCGTTTTCCTCCTGTTGCAATGGTATACCTATAGTATGGAACGTATTCTTCTTCTTATTCTAAGTTTTTAAAAAACGGACGAGGCAAGCATTAATAAAACGGCACGATTGCGATTCCATTCCTCGTAAATTACCTCGAGTGGAGGGCTCGTTTCATCGACAAGGTAGCTTAACTCAATCGTCATGGCCGGTCGTTCAAATTCGGTGATGAACCAATCGGTATAGCCGCTTCCATTGGCATGTTTCTCAGGAATAGACAAGTTGTAACCTGTTAAAACCGCCGTCTTTTCCGCCAAAGAGTAATCACGTAAGATATTCTCAGGCTTATTATGGTAATACCAAAAAATTTCACGCCCTGATGTATGATAGGAAACAGCAAGTATTGGTTTGATTTGTTTAGTAAAGTGAACGAGCGCTTTTGATTCAGAGGCTTGCAGCGGTTGCTTTCCTTTGTAAAATTGATAATTTGGTGCCTGTGTATTTGTGTCCAGTTCATTCCAACCGGCTGGATATTGACGATTTAAATCTATCCCTCTTCCATTCGCCTTCCACCTTGACCAGTTTGTGCTAAAGTTGTTCATCCTAAACAATGCCCATTTTTCCTGTAGATCAAATGCGGAAAAATCCCCTTGTTGGATTTGAACACCATCCGGATTTAACAGAGGCACAAATATGAGGCTGACTTCATCTAATATATTTGTGGAATACTCATCAATGTTCAACTTTGATTCATAGGCTTTTGCGTATGCATTGATCATTTTCATAATTAATAAAGTAGAGAGCCATTCTCTGCCGTGGTGTGAACCGTTAATCAAAATTGATTTTTTTCCTTTTCCAAGCTTCACTGCCCAAATATTCTTTCCCTTTTCAGATTGACCGATTGACATCAAGTCAAGATGATAGCGTTTCTCCAAATCCTTTATCTCTTTTTCAAACTGCCCAACTGTATAGACAGGATTTGGTGTCTTTGTGTCAGCTTGAATGGGAAAACCAATCAAAATCATGGAACCTACTATGCAAACGATGACTCGTTTCATTTATAAACCACCTTCGTTTACCCGGTTTAACAAGTTCAAACTAACAGTACTTCAATTTTTCTCCCGTATTAACGGAAAGTCAAGCCCCTCCACTGATTGAAGTTTTACTTTATAAGAAAATCTTTGATTGGGGAAATACGGTGAACTTTGCCAACGCGACAGTAAAACAACGCTAACCACCAATAGGGAGGAGGAAATCTCCACTAATGGAATTTTCATTTTAGCCAGGTAAATAGCAACAATCCCTAAGAAATAACATCTCCACATTTTTCATTGTAATAAACGAACAAGTTTGAACAAACTACAAATAGCTCCTTAGTAAGGAGGAGATTTCATGACCAAAACGGATTACGACAGAGCATTGTTTTACACACACAGGTCAGAATGGGATAATTTGCTTATCTTAATGGTCCGCACCCGAGATCATTTTCTCTCAAAAAAGATTGAGCGCTTTTTGCATGCATATCACTTTGAACATGATCACAAGCTCATTGAAACACATCTATATGCATTACTTCGTTATCTCGATCATGCAGCTGAAAATATGACAGATTACTTCGAGCTGCTTCCTAGCTAACATTGCTATAGCTTCTGCAAATTGGAAACATATATACATGAAAAGAGGGGCGTCTAAAAAAGAAAAGGGTCAGACCCTGCAACAACTAAATACAGTACAAGATTAGTGTATGAAACACTACATACTGATTTAGTGTGCGGGGTCAGACCCTTATAAGACGCATTTTTTCTTTACATACCTATTAGATCAATTGTTGAATACGTGTCATGAAATCTTCCATAACAACCGTTAATTTTTCTTTCGTGTCCTTCATCGTCTTTCCTTGTACACCAAAGTAAAATTTGATTTTTGGTTCCGTACCCGATGGTCGTAAACATACCCATGTGCCGTCTTCTAAAAAGTATTTAAGTACATTGGATTTAGGTAAGTCAATTGCAGTTTGTTCGTTTTTTAGCAAGAAAAGCTTTTGACTGCTTTGGTAATCTTCCTGAACCACTACATGGTATCCAGCAATTGCTTTTGGCGGATTTTCCCGGAACTCATTCAATATCCCCTGAATTTGTCTGGCACCATCAATTCCTTTAAGCGTAAGTGATTGTAACCCTTCCAGGTAAAAACCGTATTTTTCAAAAACTTCTAATAATCCTTCATACAATGTCATGCCTTGTTGTTTGTAATATGCACATACCTCAGAAGCTAATACGACAGATTGAATGGCATCTTTATCTCTCGCGAAATCTTTAATTAAATAGCCATAGCTCTCTTCATATCCAAATAGAAACTGATGTTCACCTGACTCGTGGTACTGACCAATTTTCTCGGCAATGAATTTAAACCCAGTCAGGACGTCTATCGTTTGTAACCCGAAACTAGTAGCAATCGCGCGGCCTATTTCGGATGTCACAATCGTTTTCAATACCACTCCATTTGTAGGTAAAGTTCCCTTTGCTTGTTTTTGCTTTAATAAATAGTCCAAGAACAGGGCACCGGTTTGATTGCCAGTTAACACCACATATTCCCCATCCAAATTTTTCACAGCGACTCCAAGGCGGTCAGCATCAGGATCTGTTGCAATTAATAGATCCGCGTCTACTTTGCTACCAAGCTCAATGGCTAATTCAAATGCCGCTGGCTCCTCTGGATTCGGTGAGGTAACCGTAGAAAAATTAGGATCAGGCAGCTCCTGTTCCTTTACAACATAGACATTCTTATATCCAAGATCCTTCAATGCACGCCGCACGGATTTGTTAGCTGTACCATGAAGCGGTGAAAAGACAATTGAAATATCCGTTTCCGCTGCAAGTGTTGGATTTTCTGGGATGCTTAATAATTGTTCATTATAGGCTGTATCCAGCTCTTCACCAATGGGAACGATAAGCCCTTTTTCCTTCAATGTCTTTGCATCATCAACTTGAAGAACAAGTTCATTTTCAATTGCATTCACATATTGAATGACTTTGTCTGCCGCATCTAGTGGCAACTGGGCACCATCTGGACCATATACTTTATATCCGTTATATTCAGGTGGATTATGACTTGCAGTAATAACAATTCCCGAAAAAGCATTCAATTCTCGAACGGCGAATGATAATTCTGGTGTCGGACGAAGCTCATCGAAGAGATAGGCTTTAATACCGGAAGTCGCAAGGGTCTTTGCTGCTTCTAATGCAAATTCTGGAGACTTATGTCTGGAATCATAGGCAATGACCACACCACGTGATTTCGCTTCCTCGCCAAATGATTCTATATATTGAGCTAGACCCAATGTTGCCTTTCTGACTGTATATACGTTCATCCGATTCGTTCCTGCGCCTATTTCCCCACGCATTCCGCCTGTCCCAAATTCAAGGTTTTTATAGAATGCATCCTCTAGCAATGCATCATCGCCTTCTAATTGGTCAAGCAACACTCGTAATTCGTTGTCTAAATTTGGATCCCCTATCCATTTTGCGTATGTATCTCTCCAATTCACAAGCACAGTCCCCTTTTCTATAACGTGGATAACATTTTGAAAATTCACACTTGGATATATATTTCCTTTTTACCGTACCACATTTGTATAAAAAAAAGAAGCAGAAAAAGAGACTGTTCCAAAAGAAATGAACAAGCCCCGAAACGACTAAAAATCGTAGAAAACAAGGATGTTTTCACATTTATTTTTTAAAAATTTATGTAACTTACAATTATCTTATTCCCCTACTTCTTTAGACCTATTTAACTTACTATAATATCTATCACTACTTTCACACCAAAACCCATTCATCCGTTTGCATTTACCCAGAATACTTATAGAACAATCGACAATTCTATTTAAAGTATCCAAATAAAGGGAAACTTCAAACGAGGGAGATTTCTTCATCCTCCACCTACGTTTCTTCGGTTCCTCTAAGTCTTGAGCTAGGGGTCTTGACTTTCCGTTAATACGGGATAAATCCACTTTCTAGCATTGTGCAAATAACTTTTAGTAAGTACATTTATTTTACATAAGGGCTTTGGACATACTATAATTTTTATGAAAAAACAATAGGTGGAGAGAAGATGAAAACGATAAAAGATAATCGTGATAACTATTTATTCTTTGCGTGGGCAGTATCTGTCATCGCAACGCTCGGCAGTTTGTACTTTTCCGAGATTAAGCAATACGAACCATGTGAACTATGTTGGTTCCAAAGAATTGTCATGTATCCATTTACAGTGATAGTAGGGATTGCGGTTGTTAGAAAAGATTATCGGATTAGTTTATATACCATGATTCTATCCGGGGTTGGAGCACTAATTTCAAGCTATCATTATTTAATTCAAAAAGTTGCTCTATTCGGTGATCATGCTGCTTCCTGTGGAAGGGTTCCTTGTACAGGGCAATACATTAACTGGTTTGGCTTTATTACCATTCCGTTCCTTGCTTTGACTGCATTCGTCCTAATCTTCATCTGTAGCATTATCATCTGGAAAAAATCCAAGGAGGAGTACGCATGAAAAAAATCATTATTTTTCTAGTCGTCATCATTGCGTTATTCGCAACACTAGGGATTGTAACAACTATGCAAAAAGACGAAAAACTAAAGACAGCGGATAATCCATATGGCACCGACAAGCTTGACCCGGCAACTATCGACCAATTGGATGATCCAAACTATCAAAACATCATCCTGCCAGCCCAATTAGATAAAAAGTTGAAAGCGAAAGAAGATGTAGCCGTTTATTACTTCAGTCCACTTTGTGAGCACTGCAAAAGAACAACACCAGTTGTAGCTCCACTTGCTGAAGAAATGGGCATCGACCTTGTTCAATACAATCTTCTTGAATTCGAACAAGGCTGGAATGAATTTAATGTAGAAGTAACGCCGACAATTGTTTTCTATAAAAACGGTGTTGAACAAGCTCGCATCACAAGTGAAAATGACGAAGCAACATTTAAACAATGGTTCGAAGATAATGGTGTTAATTAAGAGCAAACACCCCTTTTAAGAAGTACTTCTACTTTTAACTAAACTGCAAAATGAATGAAACAACTTTTTAAAGGATAAACAAGAGGCTGACGAGTTTGCGTCAGCCTCTTGTTTAGGTAAAATGAAGGATCATGACTAGTTTAAAAATTGATTGACCAGCTCTTCGTAGACCATTGAGGAGTTTTCATTATTTGATTGAAGAAAGTGATTGCTAAGAAAAGGGAAAAACATACCGCTTTCATTAAGTAATTGAATATTTTTGCTTAATAGTAATTCCATTTTCATATCAATCGAATTCTGTTCACTATTTTCATTTTTCTCAAGAATCGTGGTGATTACTTGCAAACTAGTCATAATCTGATACGCTCTTCTTAACGTCCCAGCGTATGCCTCAGACCGAAGCACACCAATTTTTTTAAAATGTGAGATTTCGTTTTCCGGAAAGTAATTTGGGAAAATAAAGTCAAAAAAATATGATACAAGATTCTCTATTCTTTGTTCTTGTTCATAGGTAGAAGAATAAACAACCTTCACTAACAACCCACCCTTGTAAATCAATAAGTATGATAATGGTTTCAGTTTCTTTCAATAGAATACCATAAGATTTAGGTAGAAAGGGTGGGAAATATCGCCACTTACTTTTTTTATAGGTAGAAAGATTGGTAAAAATTCCATTATCCTATCAGAACAATGTAGTATTTTGTCGAATTAAATATTTATATGTCGAAAGTGGTGGAAAAATGCTTACTAACAAGCGAATTCAAGATAATTTGGCAATAACCGTGCCAAAAAAGTGGAATGAATTAACAACAGAAAAACTTATGAAAGATTATTGGAAAGCCCCCAAAAAGCTGATACACGAATGGCGAATGAGTAAAAAGGTAACAATTAATGGAGAAACTGCTCAGTGGACAAAACCATTACAAGAAGATGACGTACTGGGAATTCCCGTATTCGAATTTTCCATCACCGATTCCCCAGTGCCGAAGGATCTCCATATCGATATTTTATATGAAGATGACCACCTCCTAATTGCTAATAAACCAGCTTGTATGGATACCCATCCCGCAAAGCCTGAACAAAACAACACACTTCTTAATGGAGTTGCTTATCACTTAGCAGAAACGAATCAACAGCCGTTCATCAAACATATCCATCGCCTTGACAAAGATACAACAGGTGCTGTGCTATTCGCGAAAAACCCCTTCGTTGGCGCCATTCTAGATCGGATGTTAGAAGAACGTACAATAACTAGGACCTATGTGGCATTAGCAGAGGGGCAAATGACGAATGACCAAGGTCGCATTGATGCTAAAATAGGACGGGACCGCCATCATGCTACGAGAAGACGAGTATCGCCGACTGGCCAAACAGCCATCACTCATTATAAAGTACTAAGATCTTTTCCCGAAAAAAATCTAACGATGGTAAGCTGTACATTAGACAGTGGACGCACTCATCAAATCCGTGTCCACTTTAGTCATATTCAGCACCCATTAGCAGGCGATACTTTGTATGGGGGTAAGAAAACATTTCCCCGTCAAGCTTTACATGCCCGAAAAATAGCCTTCATTCATCCCATGACTGAAGAAAACCTGTGTATTACTGCACCATATTTAGATGAACCGCCCATTTTCACCATATAAAACATCCATTAGCGTCTGCTTCCAACCCAACGATGAAAAGGTTCAGATTCTCAAATTGTATCACCTTATGAAGGTGGCGGTGCCCAGCTGTTTTTGCGAAGCCCCGCCCATTTCCCCCAAAAAAAGAATGCCGAATCGGCATCCTTTTTTTGGGGATTGAGTTAAGAAGCACGTCTGGTGCCACGTAATATCAGACTTAAAATAAACACGAATACGATAGCGCCAATCAATGCTGGTATGATCGCAAAGTTAGAAATAACAGGTCCCCAATTTCCTAAAACCAATGACCCTAACCAAGCACCGACGAAACCCGCGATAATATTTCCGACTATCCCAAATGGCACGTCACGTCCAATAATCATTCCTGCTAGCCAACCAATAATCCCACCAATAATTAATGACCAAAGAAAACTCATACTATTTAATTCCTCCTTCAATGTTTTAGATTGCAAATGCTAAGAGGTTGCGCACCCTCTTACTTCTAATCAACGGAAGTGATTTTTAGGTGCAGTTCAAAAATCGAGTGACATATTTCTATAATATTGAATAATATCCTGCTTTCTATCTTATCCCTTGCGCTGTCACTCTCCACCCATTCGGAGTATTTTGCACTGACGCCTTACTTACCGTCTTATATACTTACTTTCCCCCTGTTTAGATTCTAAAACCCAAAAAAGCCGAATAAATAAATGTAATTATTTCAACGTTTATTTTTGAACAATGTGGGAATATAGGGACCTTTATTCTAGTACGGAGGAACGCTCAGATCGGCGTGAAGAAGTGTTCGAATACTTGATGAAATTTCGAAGATACCTATTCTCTGTGACATTTCTTTTTATTTACGCCCGCTTTTAATTCATCAAACTATCACGCTACAAGCGATCATCAAAAAAAACCTGAAACAAGCAATAATCTGCTTGTTTCAGGTTTTGGTTTAAAATTTGACTTCGTCAGGATTTGATCCATATCGTTCATTAAGATTTAATGCATTGATTTTGTTCATTTCATCTAAACTTAATTCGAAGTCAAAACTTTTAGCATTTGATTCAATTCTTGATGGTGTAATTGATTTAGGTATCACTATCGTTCCATGTTGTAAGTGCCATCTTATTAAGACTTGTGCAGCAGATTTATTATGTTTTTTAGCTAAGTGGTTGATGGTTGGTTCATCAATAAGATGTCCTTGCCCGAGCGGCCCCCATGCTTCCACTTTAATATCGTGCTGTTTACAAAACGCTCTTATTTCAAGCTGTGAAAGACGTGGATGTAATTCAATCTGGTTCACAACTGGTTTAATATCTGTATTCGCTAATAAGTTTTCCAAATGATGAACATGGAAGTTACTTAC
This sequence comes from Peribacillus sp. JNUCC 23, assembly GCF_053653995.1. The sequence continues at coordinate 1,164,495 of NZ_CM132202.1, read as the reverse complement.
ACCGATGGCACGAACTCGGCCTTCCTTATAAAGAGTTTCAAGCGCTTTCCAAGTTTCGATATATTTATCTTGCCCTGGCCAATGAATTAAGTATAAATCCAAATAGTCGAGCCCTAGTCTTTCAAGGCTTGCTTCATATGCTTGAAGAGTTGACTCATACCCTTGATCCGTGTTCCAAACTTTAGATGTGATGAAAAGCTCCTCACGAGGAATTCCGCTTTCTTTAATGGCCTGCCCCACGCCTTCTTCATTTTTATAAATAGCAGCAGTATCGATGGAACGGTAACCTACTTCTAACGCCTTCCTTACTGACTCAACAGTTTGAATTCCATTTTCAACCTTGAAAACGCCAAAACCGAGCTGTGGAATTTCTACTCCATTATGTAATGTGATCGTTTCGTTCATACTTTTAATCATCGAATAACCCCCTTCTAAACTAACACAAATTATACCATTAACTGGTTTCTTCTTCTAAAGAAATGATTTCCACAAACAGAATCGTTTTACGCGTACACCCTGTAACCATTTCTAAAAAAAACACATAATCTTATATTATAATTAAACTTTATTGATGTAATTAGCATTCACTATGTAGTTTTTTAAATTTTCTGTAATTCTTTTGTAAAGTTTTTGTAAAGTTTCGTCGAAATAACTTCCCTATAACTAAGAGAATTCGTTACAATAAGTTCGCTAATACTATACATAGGCTTCTGACTTTTAATTGTCAAAGCTATGCCAATTCTGCTTTAATGGGGGTTTTCAAATGGTTTTCAAATCAAAGAAAGACAAGTTCGCACAAGCTCTTATTAATATTTCTCAAAATTTAAAAGAGAGCGCAGACTATTTTGCTGATTTTAAATTAAAGAACGTAAGCGATCTTAAGGTTTTCTCAGAAATGATGAAAGAGTATGAGCACAAAGGCGATGATATGGTTCACGGCGTCATTACAGACCTTAACAATGCCTTCATTACGCCGATTGAGCGTGAAGATATCCTGCTATTAACAATGAGCATGGATGATGTGTTAGACGGCCTAGAGCATTGTGCCGCTTTATTTGAAATGTATTCAATTATCCATGTAGATGACTATATGTTGAGATTTGTCGAAGCGATTAAAGAATGCACGTATGAAATCGAGAAATCTGTTGATCTTTTAACAACAAAAAAATTACTAGACATTCGTGAACACGCGATTAAAATTAAAGATTTAGAATCAGTATGCGATGGAATTCAACGTCAATCCATCAAAAATCTGTTTTCAGTTGAAAAAGACCCAATCCGTATTATTCAATATAAAGAAATTTATGAAAGCCTTGAAGAAATTGCTGACCATTGTCAGACTGTCGCCAATACACTTGAAACTATTATCATGAAAAACGCGTAAGGAGTCTTCCACAAATGGATAGTTTATTTCTATTAACGATATTAATCGTCATCTTTGCACTTGCATTTGATTTTATTAACGGTTTCCATGATACTGCCAATGCCATTGCAACTTCTGTATCAACAAAAGCATTAAAACCACGCCACGCGATTATCTTAGCTGCGACGATGAATTTCGTCGGTGCAATGACATTCACAGGTGTGGCCAAAACGATAACGAAGGACATTGTCGACCCGTTTACATTACCGAATGGTTCCACCGTAATTCTTGCTGCCCTTATTGCTGCTATCGCTTGGAATTTAATTACCTGGTATTATGGGATTCCAAGCAGTTCTTCCCATGCACTTATTGGTTCGATTGCAGGCGCAGCGATTGCAGCAGCTGGTTTCTCAGAAATTAAATGGGGCGGATTTTTAAAAATACTTCAAGCCCTAATCATTTCACCAATTCTCGCTTTTGCTGTAGGTTTTCTTGTTTATTCCATTATTAAAATTATCTTTAAAAATAATAATTTAACAAAAACAAACAAGCAGTTCCGTACTATTCAAATTGCTACAGCTGCGCTTCAATCGTATTCACATGGAACAAATGATGCTCAAAAAGCCATGGGGCTTATCACTCTTGCTCTTATGACGAATGGCTTCACGAAAAGCGACGATATTCAGTTATGGGTACAATTCTCTTGTGCACTTGCTATGGGTCTTGGCACATCTATCGGCGGTTGGAAGATTATTAAAACCGTCGGCGGGAAAATCATGAAAATCCGTCCGGTAAACGGCGTTGCTGCCGATTTAACAGGGGCTGCCATTATCTTTGGAGCAACACTTATTCACTTGCCAGTCAGTACAACCCATGTTATCTCTTCATCTATCCTTGGTGTAGGTTCAGCTCACCGGATTAAAGGTGTCAAATGGGGTACTGCCAAGAGCATGATTATTACTTGGTTTATTACATTACCTATTTCAGCAACGCTTGCAGGTTTAATTTACTTCGTACTGAATTTTTTTATGTAATCCCTCTTTATCCTCCTTTCCGACCTACTGAAGCGGAAGGGTTTTTTTATTGCCCGCTTTTTTCACTTATTCCCTTCCCCCCCTTCAAAGGAACTTATTCTTTCAAATAAGTCAACAAATAGATTAAAATAACGTGAAGGAGACTGTAGTCAAAATGATGCCGCCAAACAGCTTCATATTCATGTTAACAAGCTTAATTATCGCTTGAAACGAATTGCAGCAGTTGGTCATGTTCGTCCAAAGGATCCATGCAAAAAATGACCATCTTTCTAGATTTAAAAATCAGGCATGATCAAGACTTTTTAAGAAAAAATAAAAGGATGGGATCCCCCTTGAACAATGAATCAAAGGAATATTTGGAATCGGAGCTACAAATCATAAGTAAATGGGAAAAGGAGCAAAAAGGGTTATGGTTTTGGGAGAAAATTGGCCGTTTACCCTTTAAATTACTTGATAAAGCGACCCCTGCATTTATTCAAGACAAGATCGCTCTCTTACTCGATGAATTAGGAAGCTTCGTTCAAAGTGGCGGGCAATATTTAACGAAAGAACAGTCAATATTTAAGCGAATTGAAGGATATGTCCCAGGAGAATCCATTACCTCTGTCGATGATTGTGCCAATGTTTCGCTCCTTGTCATGAACTCGGTAAGTGCAGATATTAAAAAAGCCAATAGTAAGCTTGCTACTGTACAAGGGGCATCCACTGGAATTGGGGGGATTTTCACGTTATCTATTGACATCCCTTTATTATTGAGCTTGTCTCTGAAAACCTTACAAGATATCTCCCTAGCATATGGCTTTGATCCGAAAGACAAAGAAGAACGAGTTTTTATGGTTAAATGCTTGCAATTTGCGACAGCAGATATTGTTGGCAAAGAAGCAATATTAAATGGTTTATCCTCGTTTCACCGCAACGAACAGGCTGATCGAAAAGAAATGGTCAGTCAGCTTCAAGGTTGGCGTGAAGTTGTCTATACATATCGTGATCAATTTGGTTGGAAAAAACTCCTGCAAATGATTCCGATTGCCGGTATGGTCTTTGGGGCCTTTACCAATCGGAGCATGATTGCTGACGTAGCTGAAGTTGGCAGTACGCTCTATCGGAAGCGTCGAATTATGATGCGATTGGAAGCAAAAATCGATTAATTGAAATAACGTTTGTAGAATTCCACAAATATTCGTCTTGTAATTTTCTGATTTCACATATCATATTTTTTCTGATACAGTTATACTTTGTGTACAAAGAGTGATTCTTTTTTGAAATGGAGTGATTTGATTATGCGAATTGGAATTCCTAAGGAAATAAAAAACAATGAAAATCGTGTCGCCATTACTCCCGCTGGTGTTGTCGCTTTACGTAATGCTGGTCATGAAGTATATGTTGAAAAAAACGCTGGTCAAGGAAGCAGTTTTTCTGATGAATCTTATTTAGCTGCTGGAGCTATTATTGCCGAAACAGCCGCAGAGGTTTGGACCACCGCTGAAATGATCCTTAAAGTAAAAGAACCTATCGTGTCAGAATATCAATATTTCCGGAAAGATTTAATTCTTTTCACATACCTACACTTAGCTGCAGATCCTGAGTTAACAAAAGCACTTAAAGATAGTGGTGTCCTTGCCATTGCCTATGAAACGGTTTCAGTGAGTAACACACTTCCACTATTGACGCCAATGAGTGAGGTAGCTGGTAGAATGGCTGCACAAATAGGTGCTCAATTTCTTGAAAGAACTCATGGTGGGAAAGGAATCTTATTAAGTGGTGTTCCAGGCGTAATACGTGGAAAAGTAACGATTGTAGGTGGCGGTGTTGTCGGTACGAATGCAGCCAAAGTAGCCATCGGTTTAGGCGCAAATGTCACGATTATTGATCTCAGCCCAGACCGTCTTCGCCAATTAGACGATATCTTCGGAAATCAAATTTCCACATTAATTTCTAACCCATATAATGTGGCACAAGCTGTATCTGAATCTGATTTAGTCATTGGTGCCGTATTGATTCCTGGAGCAAAGGCTCCTAAGCTTGTTACAGAAGAAATGGTAAAATCGATGTCGCCTGGTTCAGTTGTCATTGACGTTGCTGTTGACCAAGGCGGGATTTTTGAAACAGTTACCAAGATTACCACTCACGATCAACCGACATATGTAAAGCATGGAGTCGTCCATTATGCTGTCGCGAACATGCCTGGAGCTGTCCCAAATACATCAACTCTAGCCTTAACAAATGTGACAATACCGTACGCGCTACAAATTGCCAATAAAGGTGCCGTGACAGCCATTCTTGAAAACGAAGCACTGGCAAAAGGAGTAAACGTCGCAAACGGCGAAATTACCTTTGAGGCCGTTGCTAAAGACCTTGGCTATAAATACGTACACGTTGAAACGGCGTTAAAAAATGAAAATATTAATGGATGAGGCTATTAAGAAAACATCTTAATCCTCTAAGCCGTTTTCTTTTTAGAACCTCACATATAAAAGAACAAAGATAAAAGCAGTGGATTTCGTGAACGAAATCCACTGCTTTTAACACTTTTACAGACAAAGCTTGATTGTAAATGGGATTTGACATTGCCCAGTATCATATTTCAAAGAAGCGCCACTTTATCATTTGACCATTTAGTTCTACATATAACGACTGTATTTGTATGAAGGACATAGGGACTTAGGCCTCGCATCGCCACTGATGAAAGTTTCACCTTATCACTACGCCTCAAGCCCTAGCAATAAATAATTCCCCAGCTCATTGTTTCAACAACTGTATTTCCTTAAAATTAAATTATCAAAAACAAATCACTAATGGAGGTTTTTTTGTGAAAAATTATCTAATGATTTTTCTTATTATTATTGGAATTGCTTTATTATTTACAATATCCAATACGATTCCTTCGCTTTTTTCTCATGGGGAATCGAATCATACTAAAATGTCAAAAGGAATAGATACACTTGATTTTCATATTTCAAGTGTCGAAGCAAAGATCGTTCCCGAAAAAAGGTCGGATATAAAGGCAGAGTTAAGTGGTAAGGGTTCTGTCAACGTAAGGCAAAAAGGGAATAAAGTAATGATTGAATACAAGCGTAAATGGTTTGAGCAAATTGGCTTCTTCAACTCTCCTAAGCTTACGGTCTATATTCCTGAAGATTATCATGAAAACATGGACATTTCCGTTTCGTCTGGCAGCTTGAAGTTTGCTGGTGACTCAAAGAAACATCCAATGGAACTTAAAGACCTTTCCGTAAATATTGGGTCAGGTCACGCAGATTTCGCCAATCTTAACGTAGATACCTTCACTTCTGTTGTTTCATCAGGAAATTTTGAAATGAACGCTATTACAACAGATTCTGGAAACTTTGACGTGAGTTCTGGCAGAATGGTTGTCAAACATTATAGTGGCCAACTACAAGCTGAGGTTTCTTCTGGCCTTGTAAATATCCAGCTTGATAAATTAACCGCTCCAGCTGATGTTACAGTAAGTTCAGGTTCCGCCAAATTAGATGTACCAGACGACGCGAGCTTTACGCTTCATGGCAAAGTAAGCAGCGGAGTTATTAATAATAGCTTTCAATTACAAAACGCAACGACATCAGATAAGAATATAGAAGGAACGTATGGCACTGGTAAATATCCAATAGACCTTCAAGTATCGAGCGGCAACATCACTGTGCATTAAGTGTACCTGTTCATTTTTCCATAATAAAAGACATCCAGCATAATTTGAGAACCCCTCCGCTAAAATGTATGACTTCTAGCAGTATCACATATAGATTAAATAGCTTGTGATAAGAGGAGGGGCTTTAATGGCAAATGAATTTGTAAGCAAATCCTTAGATGAAATCCGTTTCTGGTCAAGGATTATGAAAGAGCATTCCTTATTTTTAAGTTTGGGTTTCAGTTCAGATGATACTACATTAATTGATGAAGCCAAGCAATTCATCACGGTTTTTGAAAGAATTGAGGAGCAAGTAAATCGGTTTTCCCCTAGTTCAGATCCACAGCAGGTTCAAGCGTTTAACAATCAAGTGTATCAATCCGTGGCGTCTATTTGGGCTTATAAAAGAAAGGTATTGGGTCTAACTTTACGATGTGAGGTGCTCTCAAATAATTACCCCTTGTTGATTGATCATACGAGTCGAGAAGCTGCTTATTTCGCGAATCGATTGAAAGAGCTCAATGAAGGAAAACTTGTGCCTTTGCCTGAGGCGATTATTCAAGAAAATGTTTTCTTTCTTAAAATTATGGCGGATCACGCCAAGTTTATCGGGCATCTTTTAGATCCTAGCGAAAGAAAACTAGTCGACCAAGCACGAGAATTTAGTCATGATTTTGATCAACTTCTGTACCAAGCAATCGATTTGGAGCATATGAGACCAGAATCCGAGACGCCTGCCCTTCTAGACCAATTTTTAGATCAAAACAGAGTTTCCGTCGTTTCACTAAGGGACTTCAAGAAAACAGCGCGAGATTTAATCGAAGCATGCCGGATCAAGAGTAATATTCACCCTCTTCTAGCTGATCATGTATTTAGGGAAGCAGAAAGGTTTATTGAAATTATCGATATGTTTGAAGGACATCTTCAAAATAGTCATTGATAAAGTGAAACTTCAATCAGTGGGGTTTTCTTCATCCCCACTGATTGTTAGCCCCGTTCTAGTGTCGCTAAATCTTCGATAAAGCGACACTACGAACCCGATTGGTTCACCTACGCTTCTTCGATTCCTCTAAGCCTTGAGGTGGGGGTCTTACTGCCTGTTAATGCCGGATAAAAAATTTCATATGAAAAGTACGAGGAAATATAAATAAAAGGAAGCTTCTCTACTCGCTTTATTAAGCGGAAGCTTTCTTTTTTATGTTACCCCTTGTTAGTCAGACATCGATTAATGTTCGCTTGGCTGCTAATCCTAACTCCTCTCTTTTTTTACGCTCTTAACCTACTTCATCCTCTCTCCTACCTTCTTTGGCGGATAGACGAAAACCCTTCTTCGGTTTGAATAATGTAGTAAACTAGGGATTTTCACAATATTGTCTACTGGTAAAAAGGATGCCATCGTGTTGATTAAAGTGGTTACTTTAGCTTTCGATACCTTCCATTTATCATGATGGATGTCTCCTCTTAATAGTTTTTTTCCCTGAAACGAATACATACAATACCGCTCCAACAGCCAGTGATCTAAAGACCCCGGCAGTGATTCAAACAATACATCTCCCGGTTTATAGGTGAGATCAATTTTTTCAGAGGTGCTGTTATCTAAGTGCCTTTCGCTCTTAAATTGAAAACCATTTTTCAGCTGCTGAAATTTCATATGGGCATGTTTATAGGGAAGCCCTACTGAGAGCTTTGCCCCAATCACAAAGAGTGGATGGTTCGCATCCAGACTGAATAAATAGATACCTGGAATGCCCTTATACGTCACATAAGTTCGGACGTTTAACTCCAGATAGGAATTCAACATTGGAAGAGGAGGAATTCCCCTTGCCTTCATTTTCGTGACCCTAAATGGAATGATAGTGATCCATCCCCTATTTTCATAAACATCCAGATCGAATTCAAGTGGTACGTAATTCCTTAAAACATTCGGGTCCATTGGATAATGCATAAATAATAAGTCCTCCCACACCTGACTCAATAACCAAGGTGCGGAAGGCAAAGGAAAAGGTCGATGATCAAGCTGCTTAAATTCAACGTGCATGATTCTTCCTCTCTCCTATCATGAATAAGATTTAACACTTTTATTTACCTTATCCTATATCACCGATATTTATGAACATGACGAGTAACAACAGGCGAATTTGGGATCACAAATTGTTTACAACAGGAAATGTTTTCACTCACTTTCAGATCTATCAATAATTGGAAATTAAATTGATTTATTTCGTTTCGTCCAAAAATATTTTTCCTGGATTTAGTATTCCTTTCGGGTCTAATACTTGCTTAATCGATAACATGACATCATACGCATTTCCATGTTCACGGCGTTGGTAAATTCTTTTGCCAATCCCGACCCCATGTTCACCTGTACATGTCCCCCCACGACTAAGTGCATAGTCAACAATTTCTGCATTTAACCGCATCGCCTCGGCTACTTCAAACGGATCAGTTAAATCCAACATAAAGAGCACATGATAGTTGCCATCCCCAACATGACCTGCAATGGCTCCTTCTACTTTCGAGAGGTCTATTTTTTCTCGAGTGTTCAGAATCGCATCCGCTAATTCGTGAAGTGGAACACTGACGTCAGTAGACATCAGCTTTTTCCCAGGTGAGCTATGAATTAAAGCATATGCAAGCTTATGTCGCGCTGCCCATAGTTCATTCCTAGCGATTAAATCGATTTCAAACGTAATATTCTCACAGCCCAAGTCACGAACAATGTCCTTTGCAAACTCGACATCTTGCGCTAAGCCTGCAGCGTTACCATGAAATTCAAGGAATAAAGTTGGTTTTTCTTCATATGACTTGTTCATATAGGTATTTACTTGTGTGATTGAGCGCGCATCCATCAGTTCGATTCTTGCGATTGGAATCCCAGCAGACATAATGCCATTCACAGCTGAAACCGCTTGCTTAACAGAAGGAAACAAGGCTCTTCCTGCGACGATTTCTTCTGGAATGCCATATACTTTAAGAGTCAGTTCGGTGAATACACCTAGTGTCCCTTCCGAACCGACAAACAACCCGTTCAAATGTAATCCTGACGAAGATTTCGTCGCTAAGCTTCCAGTATGGATGATTTCCCCATTAGCTAAAACCACTTCAAGGTCACGAACTTGATCGCGCATGATCCCGTATCTAACCGCTGTGGTTCCGCTAGCATTGGTCGCAGCCATCCCACCAAGGGTAGCATCTGCACCTGGATCAACTGAAAAGAATAGTCCATATTTCTTCAACGCCTTGTTAAGTTGTGTTCGTGTAACACCTGGCTGAACTTTGACTAAAAAATCTTTTTCTCGTACTTCAATCACCTTGTTCATCAGCGACATATCCAGAGAGATGCCGCCATTATAAGGAATCGCATTCCCTTCCAAACTTGTACCGAGTCCAAAAGGAACAACAGGGACTTCTTGTTCGTTGGCAAATTTTAATAGAGCACTCACTTCTTCTTTACTTTCTGGAAAAGCAACGACATCCGGCAAATGTGGAGTATGATAGGACTCATCCCGGCTGTGCTGCTCTAATATCGTTTGATTAATGGTTACCCGGTCCTCTGCTAATAGACTTTTTAACTCTTTTACATAATTTATCATATTAACCACCTCTTCTTTAATCGTTGTCCCACCTAATCTTAATCGATATTGACAGAAAATTAAATATATTCACGCTCCTATTATGGAAATTAACTTCATATAGCTCGCTAAACAAAAAAAAGCCAATCGTAACTGGCTTTTCTTCCATTCTTATTCATCATCTAATCCTTTACTTTTTCGAGTGCATGCTTCCATGGCATTCAGGATTGAGGCTCTGAAATTGCTTTCTTCCAATGCAGCAACTGCTCGAATGGTTGATCCTCCTGGTGTGCACACATCATCCTTCAAGCTACCCGGATGCTTCTCTGTTTCAAGAACCATTTTCGCGGCTCCGAGCACAGCTTGGGCAGCCATTTTGTACGCTTGCTTTCTTGGAATGCCATCTCTGACTCCGCCATCAGCTAACGCTTCAATAAACATATACACATAGGCAGGTGAAGAACCACTAATAGCAGGCACAGCATCCATTAGTTCTTCTTTCAGAAGTTCTGTTTTTCCAAACGCATTCAAGATATCTTTTACATTAGCCAAATCTTCTTCAGTTATTGACTCATTAATGGCAAAGGCTGTCATTCCTTCTCTAACTAAAGATGGTGTATTTGGCATCGTCCGTACCACTTTAACCGACTTGCCGAAAGCAGACTCCACTGTTTGAATAGAGATGCCTGCAGCGAGCAAAATAATCACAGAATCTTCTTTCACATCATGCTTAACTTCTTCGACCACTTTCGCATAACTCGATGGCTCAACCGCTAAGAATAAAAAATCTGCAAATCGGGCAATATCTTTATTATTAAGTGATCCTTGAACTCGGAGCTTTTCAGTTACCTTGAATAACGTTGCTTCCGAACTTGTACTTACTTTTATTGAATCAGCTGGTACAACGCCCGCCCTGATCATCCCTTCAATCATGGCCTGCCCCATTTTTCCGCAGCCAATAAATCCAATTTGTTTATTCATATAAGACACATCCTATTTGTTTATTCTATCCCGGTTTAACAGTACAGTGGAAAAAAACTCACTGATGGAAGTTTCACTTTATTATAAGATGATTTAAACGAACTATGCTATTATTTAGCAATTAAGATATTTTCTCATATAGATCCCAATCACACAAAAATATATGGACTTATAAAGCGAAACTTCAATCAGTGGGGGTTTTGACTTTCCGTTCATGCCGGATAATATTGCTAAACAGTGGAGGTAAACATATGACTAAATTTCATGCATTAGCCTGTGATTTTTATGACAAACCAACATTGGATCTCGCGCAATCTTTACTTGGCTGTTTGTTGATAAAAGAAACACCCGAAGGCATCTGTTCAGGGTATATCGTGGAAACCGAAGCTTATATGGGACCTTGCGATCGTGCCGCCCATAGTTTTGGCAATCGACGGACGAAACGGACAGAAATCATGTTTGGCCAGTCCGGACTGGTCTATACATACCAAATGCATACTCATACATTGGTCAATGTCGTTAGTGGTGGAGTCGATAACCCCGAAGCCATCCTCATTCGAGCTGTAGAACCTGTCGAAGGAATTGAACTGATGCAGCAAAGGCGTGGCTTACAAGCTGGGAAGAAACTGACGAATGGACCCGGGAAGTTAACAAAGGCACTTGGGATTACTATGCAGGACTATGGCTTGAGCTATACAAAGCCGCCGATTTATATCACCCCTGGTATGATTCCCGAACATATCTCCAGCGGTCCTAGAATCGGTATTGACAATAGCGGTGAAGCAAAGGATTATCCATGGCGTTTCTGGATTACAGGGAATTCGTATATCTCCAAGTAGTTTTCTAGGTTCAAAAAGGATCAGACATCAAATGTCTGATCCTTTTTCATTACGGCAGGTTTTTCGTTACAAATGTTCCTGCAATCAAGTCGTGAAGCGCGCGCTTATCTTCTCTTAGTCCAATCATAAAGGCACTAATTATATAGAGAACACCTGATAGTAAAAGGCCGATCATCACCCAAACGAACCCTTTCAATAGTAGTCCGCCAAGTACCTCATCACTCATCAAATCTTCATTTATTAATACATCAAATCCTGAGATACCGACTGTTACTATAAAGCCGATAACACCTAAGATTGAAGGTAATCCATATACAATCCATGCAATGACATTACGCTTAATCATTGTCCAGAGCGTAACCTGACTTCCATCAAGCTTTACAATTCGAACCTTGAGCGCTTTTTTCCCGACTGTATAACCATACCAAAAGATAGGAAGTAATAAAGCATATAAAAATGAAATAATATTGCTCACCCATTCAGAAGTCCCATCCGAAAAAATTGCTCCTAATATTAATCCAAGTACAATAAAAATAAGTGCATCAATTACCTTTGCGCCAAACCGCACCCAAAATCCTGCTGGGTTTTCAACCATAGTTGTGTCCTCCTTTACTTACTCCACTAACAACATACATATTCAATTATACATAAAATTAGAAGATCCATTACTTTTTTTCTAAAAAGGTCATGATTTCCTATTATTAATTATTTTTCCGTTTGTGATTATGAGCTTATAAAAAAACAAAACACCTGACCACCAAAAGGTGATAAGATGTTTCCTATTTTTTCAACTTAATAAAAGGGTTAGACACTATTTTGACACCTTCTTTACCCCTTTAATTATAATGAAATTTCCTGTTCAACGCTTTCTACAGCCCGTTGTTTCTTTGATTTTTTAAAGTATAGCAGCTCATAAATACATGGGATGACGATTAGTGTCAGTAAGGTTGCCATGGCTAAGCCTCCAATGACCACAATGGCTAAACTTTGTGAAACTAAGCTGCCAGTTTCCGATTCTTTCAATAATAGTGGAAGCATTGCACAGATTGTAGCAATTGCTGTCATGAAAATCGGTCTCATTCTAGTAGCTGCTGCTTCTACCAGCGCCTCCCGAATAATCATCGTTTGTTCGTTTTGTTTAACTCGATCTAAAAGAACAATGGCATTTGTCACGACAATTCCTATAAGCATTAATGCTCCTAGAAGTGCAGTTATATCTACAGATATTCCGCTTATGACAATTCCTAAAATAGCGCCGATTGCTGCAAGCGGAAGAGAGCAAAGAATGGCAATTGGTGCTTTAATCGACTTAAAGGTGATGACCATAATTAAAAATACAATGCCGACGGAAACAAGCATGATGAGAAATAAATCCGTAAAGTCATCTGCCTGCTGAGCACTAGCTCCTCCGATAAGAACGTCTACATCCTCTGGAAGATTCATCCCTTCATGATCCTTTTGGTCCCCGAATATCTCAAGATTTACCTTGCTTGATATTTCGGACAGCTTTGCAGAATCGACAGAAGCCGTTACACGAAGGTAAGTTTCTCCGTCTTTATGAAACTGGTTAGTTGAACGCTCTTCACTTTGTAATGAAGCGATAGACGATACTGGAACAAGACCAGCATCTGTAGAAATCGGAATATTTTTCAATTCTTCAGGCGTTTTCGTATCAAGAATAGGCTCCAGAAAGACTGGTGTTTGTTTGTCATTCAAATTGATCGTTCCAATTGATGTTTGATTTAACATGATACCAACTTGTTTGGCAATTTGTTCTGTGTTCCCTTTTGCAGGATCTACCGTTAAGGAATAAACAGTTTTCTTTTCATCTTGATTAGTTGTCACTTCTTTGACACCATCAATTTCTTCTACTTTTTCTTTAATAGCGTTGGCAGTTTTTTCAAGATCGGTTACATTTTCCCCGACTACATCGATTGTGACATTCGTACTGCCTCCCCCCATCATAAATGAGGAAGCGAATACCTCTAACTGTGCATCAGGATATTGATTTTTCTTATTTTCCACTTCAGCTAGTATCTTTTCTGTGTCTTCTTTATCATGTAACAAAATACTTAAGGTCGCTTCAGTAGGTGATCCAACATAACCGAACTGAGCAGCCTCAGCCGGAGACCCTACTTGTGAGAATACATAGTTGACCTCATCCATTCCACTTACCCATGATTCTAGTTCAATCGTCTTTTTCTTTACTTCTTCAATCGGTGTATCATTCGGATAACTTAATGTGGCAACGACATAGTCAGCAGATGAATTATCAACTGCCCCCTTAGGGATGACAAAATATGTCCCGATCGAACCGACAAAAAGAAGGAATGCAATCAAGAATACAATCCATTTGTGATTTAATGACCAAGTAACCATTTTCGGAAAACGTACTGCTGGTTTATGTTCAGGAAGCTTTGTATTCTTCAGTAAACTTGCACTCATTAATGGTACAACGGTCAATGCAACGATGAGAGAAGCAAGCAAGGAGTATGTGACCGTTAAAGCAAATGGTAAAAGAAATTCTTGAAGTCCTCCGTTCAACAGACTCATCGGTAAGAAAACCGCCACTGTCGTTAATGTTGAGGAGGTAATGGCAACTCCTACTTGCTTCGTTGCATCAATGACCATTTGGACAGAAAATTTCTCTGTTTGCATTTTTCGGAAAATATTTTCGATGACAACAATACTGTCATCAACAAGACGCCCAACAGCAACAGCGACTCCGCCAAGCGTTAAAATATTCAATGTAATTCCAGACCACGACAGCAAGAACAGTGTAAAACAAAGTGATAGTGGAATCGAAACAATGGTAATAAAAGTAGACCGGATATTTCGCAAAAACACCATAATGACAATGGTTGCGAATAGTGCACCAAGCAGGACTTCTTTCATCATGGTTTGTACGGAGGTCTGTACCATGTCAGCAGATGATATGTAAACCACAGACTCCTGCTGATCATACATTTCATTTATTTCCTTCGTTACTTTTTCTACCTCTTTACTTATTGTCACTGCATTTGATTGGCTGTCCTTCGTAATGCTAATATCTAGACTATCTTTCCCATTAAAACGACTAATGAAATTGGCATTCTTTGTTTCGTCAATCGTTGCTATATCTCCAAGCGTTACATTTGGAGCTACCACTAATCCTTTCAGCTTCTCTAAACTAGTTACGTCACCGATCACCTTAATATTGCTTGTTTTTCCATCAATGATTTTTTCCCCGATGGATAAGGCTGTGTTTTGACCTTGAAGAACTCCCATAACTGCTTGGAGTGAAATTTGTTTTTCATTTAATTTATCATTATTAATTTTGACGGATACGCTGGAATCTGTAATCCCATACACATCAACACTCGAGACACCTTTGATATCTTGATATAGCGGTTGGAGTTTTTCCCGTGCTAATGCCATATTATCTGCCGTCATTCCATCTTCAAAAGTTACGGCTATATTAGCGATAGGAATCATAGATGTATTAAGTTGTGAAACGGTAGGCTTTGATATATTAAGAGGTAATGTTACACGATTTAACGCATCTTGAACCTCTTGTTTAGCTTGCTTCATATCCGAGCCAGCTTCGAAAAATATGTCAACTTTTGAGAAACCATCTCCCGTTGTAGAGTAAACCGATGTTTTTCCATTCACACCTGTTACTACTCTTTCTACAGGAATGGTTACCTCCGTTTCCATTGTTTTCGAATCGGTACCTTGACCCATTGCGATAATCGTTACCTGTGGATTATCAGCAGCAGGCAGAAACTCCATTGGCAATCTCAAATAACTAACAATACCAATGATTAAAATTAATATAGTCATTAATGAAACTGCAGCTTTATTACCAAACGCCCACTTCGTTATAAACGACACTTCCACGTCACCTCTCAATAGATAAATTTGACATCGATACAAATATTACCATAGACCCACTAGAAAAGTATCGAATATTTAGTTAATTTTAAAAGTTAACAATTTTACATTTCATTCATAATTCCTCCTCTTAGCTAATATGTAGGTTGCATGTTCATTTTAGAAAAAAATTACATTAAATGCATGGAGCCCTAGGATTATCTTTTTCTAAGTCTCGAGACGTAGGATCACCGGTATAACTTTCTATATAAAACAAAAAAACCTTATCACACCCTCGTACAACACGAGGAATGCAATAAGGTTTCATTCGAATAAAAGGGATGTAAAAACACTAAGCTCTCATTTTAGGAAAAAATTTGAATAACGAAGTCATATACTTTTTGTGTTAGTCTACTTCATAGTAGCTGCATACAACTTGTCCTACTGCTTTTGCCGCTACAAGAAGGGCATCTTCGTCAATATCAAATTTTGGATGATGATTGAAGTAAGGTTCTTCTACACCTTTTGGAGAACATGCGATGTAAAAGAAGCAAGCAGGGAATTTTTCTGCATAGTAGGCAAAGTCTTCGGATGGCGGTAATGCCGGAAATTCCTTCACTTCTTTAATATCTTTATCATTCATACTTCTTAGACTTGCTGCAACCTGTTCTGTAAGTTCAGGGTTATTGTATAAAGGCGGATAATCCGGTTCATATGTTAGCTCACAAGTCACGCCGAACTCTTCTTCTAGGCCTTTAACAAGACGACGAACTTCTTTTTCAATCTTTTCCTTTGTTTCTAAAGCCATATAACGGATATCACCTTCAAGTTCAACACTGTCTTTAATGACGTTAAAAGTACCTTTTCCATCAAATGAACCAATTGTAATAACGCCGACTTCAAAAGGATTTAACCGGCGACTAATAATCGTTTGAATGGCAGTAACAAAGTATGAACCAGCAACAATCGCATCATTAGCCAGATGAGGCGACGAACCGTGTCCGCCTATCCCTTGAACTTTTAATTTGAAATACGCTCTTCCATTGAATGAAAATCCTGCATGATACCCCACAACTCCTGCTGGACCCATTGGTAACAAATGAATGCCGTAAACAGCATCTAAGTCGTCGATTAAACCAGACTCAACAATACTCTTTGCTCCACCTGGTGGAACCTCTTCCGCATGTTGATGAATAATTTTAATCGTTCCTGGAATTGATTCTTTTAATTGAATCAAACAATCAGCTAACACTAATAAATATGCTGTATGTCCATCATGACCACATGCATGCATAACCCCTTCATGTTTCGATTTAAAAGGGACATCTGTTTCTTCTACGATTGGCAATGCATCAAAATCTGCTCGTAAACCAATTGTTTTTCCTGGTTTTCCACCTTTAATCGTTACAATAATGCCATAACCATTACCTACATTTGTTTGAATTTCAACATCTTTTCCTTTGTAAAAATCAGCAATATATTGAGCTGTTTTCTCTTCTTTAAAAGACAACTCCGGATTTTCATGTAAATAGCGGCGAATTTGAATGATTTCCTCTTCTCGTGCTTCTAACATTTCCATTAACTGTTTTCTCACAATAGTTCCCTCCCTAATCATGACCACTTTTATTACAAAAACGAGGTTAATCCATTATTATCCAATTAAACTTGATACCTTATTCTATATCGGAATAACTGCAAACTACTTGAGCGACTGCTTTTGCCGCTACAAGAAGGGCATCTTCATCGATATCGAATTTTGGATGATGATTGAAATAGGCTTTCTCTACCCCTTTAGGTTTACAGCCAATATAGAAAAATGCGCCAGGAAATTTTTCCAAATAGTAAGCAAAGTCTTCGGATCCAGACAGCATGTCGAACTCATAAACGTTTTTAATATCCGGATCATCTTTTTTCAAGCTTTCAAGACTTTTCACAACTTCAGCTGTCCGTTCAGGATCATTGTATAATGGCGGATAATCCGCAGTATATATGAGCTCACATTTCACATCAAATTCAGCTTCAATTCCTTTCACTATTCGATGGATTTCTTGATCGATCAAAGTTTGCGTTTCCTTCGTCATATAACGAACGTCGCCTTCAAGTTCAACACGATCTTTAATCACATTAAAAGTACCTTTTCCGTCAAAAGATCCGATCGTAATAACACCGACCTCAAATGGATTTAATCGACGGCTGATCACCGTTTGAACAGCTGTTACAAAATGGGCAGCGGCCACAATGGCATCATTAGCTAAATGAGGCGAGGAACCATGTCCCCCCACTCCTTGAACCCCTAATTTGAAATATGTTCTTCCTGCCATTGCATAGCCACTACGGTAGCCTACACTACCCGCTGGACTTGTTGGGAACAAGTGAATTCCATATACCGCATCCAAGTCATCAAGCAAGCCAGATTCAACAATGCTCTTGGCTCCACCTGGTGGAACCTCTTCCGCATGTTGGTGTATGATTTTAATCATACCTGTAAGAGAATCTTTTAGTTGAATTAAACAATCGGCTAACACTAATAAATATGCCGTATGTCCATCATGCCCACATGCATGCATGACTCCTTCGTTTTTCGATTTAAACGGAACATCCGTTTCCTCAACAATGGGCAGCGCATCAAAGTCTGCCCGTAATCCAATTGTTTTTCCCGGTTTGCCACCTTTAATCGTTACGATAATTCCATACCCATTGCCGACATTCGTTTGAATATCCACATCTTTGCCCTTATAAAAATCAACAATATATTGTGCTGTCTTTTCTTCCTGAAAAGATAATTCGGGGTTTTCATGTAGATATCGACGAATTTGAATCATTTCATCTTTACGCGCTTCTAACAAATCCATTAATTCACTTCGCATTATATCTACCTCATTTATAAGTTAAGATTAGACAGTTTCCTGTATTTCCTCTCAATGAATTAATCTTCCCCCACTCGATGTTCCAAGTGAAATATTAGGAGAGAAGACTTCTCCCCAACGTGTTTCTTTAATGACTAGGATGTGGTTGACCAGTATTTTTTCTTGATCGAGGTGATGGCTCATTGGATGTTTTTCCAGCATCACTAGGAACCATAAAAATAATCGAGATGATGGAAAGTATACCGAAGATTACGTTGACAATTATCCCTCCTGTTGCAGCTAATTCAACACTACTAGTAGCCGCAATGGCACCGTAAACAGACGCAGAAATCGCAACGCCGAACGCCGAACCGAGTGAACTTGCCATTTTGTAAACCCCAGCCGCTGCCCCAACTTTATCAGAAGGTGAATTAGATACAGATGTATCTGTAGATGGCGTTGCATAAATTCCAAGTCCAAGACCGAACAAAGCAAACCCAATAAATACGACAACTGTATAGGTAATACCGGGTAAGAATGTTAATCCCATCAGAGCTACACCAATTGTAGTTATTAAAGCCCCCCAAATCATTGGAGACTTTGCGCCTGATTTTTGTAAAATTTTCTCACCGACACGAATCATCGCAAGCACTGCTACTAAATAACCGATTGATAACATGCCTGATTGAAAGGCCGTAAATCCGCGAGCGACTTGAACATACGTATTCGCTACAACAAGTGTTCCAGCAATTGCATTTAACAAGAAGTTGGAATATGTGGCTCCTGCGTATGGTTTATTTTTAAATAAAGAGAAGTCAATCAATGCAATCGATTTCTTTAATTCCACCTTAACGAATACAATGATCCCTATGATTGCGACCACTGCACAAATTAAAGTTAAAGCGCTTGTCCAGCCCCAATCCGCACCGCGAGTAATAAACAAGTTTAAAGCAAGCATCGTAATAATAAAAATACCTAATCCAGAATAGTCAAATTTAAAAGCACCTGTGGATTCTGCTTTACTTTCTGGAGTATCTTTTATAAGCCACATCGCAAGAAGTGCGAAGATAATAGAAAAGATGAAAATCCATCGCCAGCCCATATATGTTGCTATTGCTCCACCAGCAAGTGAACAAACACCTGAGCCACCCCAAGAACCGATGGACCAGTAACTGAGGGCTCGTTGTCGATCAGCCCCCTCATAATAATCTTTTACTAACGCAATTGTTGCTGGCATAATACATGCTGCTGAAATCCCTATAAGTATACGTCCGATAATCAACAATGCTGCTCCTTGTGTTATAACAATCAGCAAGGAGCCGATAACGCTTAAAATTAACCCTACATACGTGATTTTTTTACGTCCAATCTTATCTGCAAAGCCACCAGCAGCAACGATAAACATGCCTGAGAACAAGGCAGATAAACTAATGGCTATGTTTATTGTTCCAAGTGAAATCCCTAAATCTGATTGAACGGCCGGAACGACATTGACCATTGATTGAGCAAACAGCCAAAACGTGATAACCCCGAAAACAATACCAATAATCAATTTATTTGTGCCTTTATAATTTGTTTCCATGGTGAACCTCCTGATGTTTTGATTAGATTTCTATCAGATTGTCTAAAGATTAAATGATTACTTACCTCTATCATTTGCATAGGGTAAAGTTTTCACAATAGAAATAATATCCATAATAGCTTTAATTTGTGGAAATAATCTATTAGAACAAATCTTAACAGGAACCTTATGTTTATTTTCTCTACATTCATTATAAAAAATATAGATAAATCAGTAGAGTCAATCCTTATGTTGTTTCATACCATTTGGAGTGAAATATTAAACCTCGTCTCGAATCAGGTAAAAAAAAGAGGGTTGATTTTTTACCATCTATTAATTAAAGATGTTTTTTAAAAGCAAAAAAGGATCAGACCCCATATTCTTTTGCTGGTGGTCTGATCCTTTTATTTATTGATACGTTTTTCGAATATCAAAAAAGTGAATTGCGTTGCTCGTCAAGTAGGAATAAAATGACCAATTTCCATCAATCGTTTCATCAAATAATTCCAAAGAAGGACGGCTGGAATTGATGATATAATCAATAATTTCGGCATCCATTCCATGGTTACTGTTTAAGTTCCACCATTTCGTATATAAAGCTCCATGTTCTTTGTCAAACACTTGTTTACGTATTTGATATTCGCCAGTTTGTAATCCAGAAATAGTAATGCGAATATCTTTATTAAGTTTTTGAAGGATTGTCTCTTCGAGTGAGAAATAAGGATTAACAATTGTACAATTCATCAATACCAATTGAAAACCTCGCTCATTTTGCGTCATCACGTAATCTGAACCGCGTGCCACAACTTCGCCATGAAGACGTTTTAAGAACATCATGGCAAAATAAGCAGGACGCTTTCCGTTAAAATAATGGAATAATTCTAAGCCGTCCATTCGAAAACGCTGATCCCTCCCCCCCTCTTCATGGACTTCTGTGTTAATCCAGAATCCGACCGATTCCACGTCATTCGCGATATCCAAAACGTTTTTTAAGACTAAAGCTCCCCGAAAAAAAGTGCCGTTTGTAAATCGGGTATTCCCAGACAATGTATTCCATGATACGAGATGAAGCGGTTTTTCTAAATGGTTTTTCTTTAAATACCGCTTCACCTTACTTGTTTTTTCTTTAATATAATCCTTCGCTAATTGGAACGAGTCATCTACCATTTCTTCAAAGTCAATAAATTCATTTTGGTTCGCACTGTAGCCGATAAAATCTATGTACTCACTGCATCCTAATTGCCATATATGATGATCACTTGTTTTTTCTTTGTGGAAAGAAAACGGCATATAGACCCCAACACGAATCGACCCAATATACTTTTTCAGTACTCCGTGTAATTTTAGATAGATTCTTTGAAGCTCTTTCGCTTCGACACCTGTAGAATACGACTCATAAAACATAACATGCCAGTGTTTAACAAACTCTTCTCCGTATATTTGCAAACAATGCCTCATGAATTGAGTGAGCTTAGTAAAATAACGATCTTCATTCCTTGAAATATCCTTATAATCAATCCGTACGAATAGAGCCAAATCATACTTTTTTAGAAATTCTAGTGCACGATCAATATTAAAATATGGAGAGGTCGTCGCAATCGCTTCATCTGTTTCTACCTCTGGAGGAATCACTGTGCGGCTGAGTAGATGATGAACTCCAATATACCGAAGCTGTAAATCTTGTTTCACTGCCAGTACTTGAGATTGAACATCTTCCTTTAATAATTCGACGATTTCTCCAATATTAAGAATGTGATCTGGACAATTTAATTTCAACGATAACGGCTTGGACAAGTTGATTGACAGCTTATCAAAACGTGTCTCAGTGTGAGAATACGACTTTTGATCTTCCATCAGCAGACTGCTTAAATTCGCAACTATTTCTGGTGAACGAATCAGCATCGCAGCATCCTCAATGCTATAGCTTTGAACAGAATCTTCTGTTTGTATCCCATGTTTTTCCCGATAAGCATGAGGGGTTATTTCGTATACTTCTTTAAAAAGGCTAGAGAAAGACTTAGAATTGGGAAATCCATTGTTCATGGCAATTTGCGAAATGGAATCAGACGTATATAGTAAATCCTTCATGCTATGTTTAAGCCTGATATTCATTAAAAAACGGCTGAACCCCATCCCCATTTTTTGTTTAAAATAGCGGGATAGATAGCTCGTAGAAAGATAAAATTTCTCAGCTACCTTTTCTAAAGTAATCATCTGCTCATAATTCTTTTCCATATAGTCAATCATCTTGGATAATCGTAAGTTGTCCGTATCTGCCCTTTCAAAGACACTCCCCTCTTCTTTGAAACGACGGATGAGGATCAGAAGTATTTGCATGATATTTCCATGAATCTCGATCTTATAGCTTTCTTCTTGTCTATAATGGCTGACCATCACATTTGCAAGCAACCTTCGAATGGATTGAATCATGTCATCTCTTCCCATATCGATTTCTCGAGAATAACATTCAAATCGACGATTCCGATACTCCGCGTAATGATGATCCATAAAGGCATCCGAGATAGTTAAGGAAAGCGTGCTATTACTTTCACTTCCTTGGACCTGATAAAGCTGATTGCGATTAATAACAAGCAAGTCTTTTTCTTCCAAATGATAAAAACGACTATTGGTTTCAATTTTTAATTCACCATTTATAACAAGGATGATCTTAATTCCTTTGTTTACTCTAGGTGCAAGAAATTCGATATTTTGCAAAGAAATTTGAAAATCTGTATGTGAATCGTTCAATCTTTTTCACCCATTTCTCATTCTTGCCCAATACATGGCATACTGTGTATTCTTTAAATTTTTATACTCCACCCCATCATAACAAATAAACGCAGACCAAGAAATCTTGTTCTGCGTTTGCCCTAATTAAGCATGTATTTGCGTTTCTTCATTTTTAAAAAAGCTCTTCATCGCGTGAAAAACATCAGATTTTTGTTTTAAAATATAATGGCGAAACTTTTCGTTGCTTATATTTTTGTAGGCTGTCATAAGAGTTGAGTGGCGATTGTATTGGTTGACCTCTCCATAACCGAACATATTAGATACCTTCATGAGTTCTTCGACGAGTTTTACACAGCGGGCGTTATCAGAGGTAAGATTGTCACCGTCTGAGAAATGAAATGGGTAGATATTGAATCTATCAGGGGCGTATTTTGTGTCAACGAGCTCTAAAGCTTTGCGATAGACGGATGAGCAAATCGTACCACCGCTTTCTCCTTTTGAAAAGAAATCTTCTTCTGAAACGACCTTGGCTTCTGTATGGTGAGCAATAAATTCTATTTCAACAGATTCATATTTCGTCCGGAGAAAGCGATTCATCCAGAAGAAGAAGCTACGAGCCATATACTTTTCCCAGAGTCCCATACTTCCTGACGTATCCATCATCGCTAAAACGACTGCTTTAGAGTCCGGCTTTTCGATTTCATTCCAGGTTTTAAATTTATAGTCTTCTTTATAAATCGGATGAAAACCTGGATCACCACTTAAGGCATTTCGTTTAAATGCAGAGATCATCGTTTTTTTCTTATCGATATTTCCCATCAAACCCGTTTTTCTAATATCATTAAATTCAATATCCTCTACTGTGTTATCATCCCTTTCTTTGCGCTGTAAATTTGGAAGTTCTAGCTGACTAAACAATGCCTCTTCAATTTCAAGCATGGTTACTTCCGCCTCATAATAATCCTCTCCTGCCGAGTCCCCTGCTCCCTGACCTTTACCTGGTCCTTTTTCCGATGAGCCATCTCTTGCCACTACATCTCCAACTCGACTTTCTCCATCACCTTGACCTACATGCTTATTTTTATCATAGTTATAACGGATCTTATATTCATCCAATGAACGAATGGGGATTTTCACGACGTCTTTTCCATTAGACATGATAATACTTTCCTCAGAAATTAAATCCGGAAGATTATTCTTGATCGCTTCTTGCACCTTTTCCTGATGTCTTTGTTGATCATCAAAACCTTTTCGGTGGAGGGACCAATCCTCCTGTGAAATTGCAAACTGATGATTATTCTCTTTCGTCATACACTTTCCCCCCTTAATAGCAAAGCATAATGCGCCTGCTTATCGGCGACAAGAACAATATGAGCAGGTATAAAGATCACTTTATGATTTTCTTGACAGATTAACTTGTGATCTCTGGCCGATGACACACAGGCGACTTTATGAAACTTTGTCTACTTCTGCCACACTCTTTTTGCAAATATCGAAGTCCGTACAATCATCGCAATCATGATCGTGTATCGTGCTATACACCAATATTCTATGAATTAGTCTTCTTATTTCTAATAAATTCTCGAACCATCCTTTATCTCCTTGCATATGATACGGTAGTGCGGAAATCTTTATAACCCTAATACTATAAAGTGAAACTCCATAGACTTTGCAAATTATTTTCGTAAAAGATTGTATTACTCTATCCTATGCAAGGACACGCAATAATTTACAAAAAAATTTTTAAAATAGGTAAATACCTTTAAACTGTACAAGCTTCTAAATATAAAGTTCATTTAACATAATTGAATAGTATGACTTGTCCGAAGCAAAAAGGGATCTGACCTCTCAAACTGAAGTCAGACCCCTTCTATAAATTATCGATTCAATAGACTGCCAACATACTGGAGCAATTCATTTGCAGATGTAGAATTGTAGCCATGCTCTTCGATTAGCCTTGCCACTACTTCATTCACTTTCTTCAATTGGCTCTCATCTGGTGTTTTCGAAGATGTTGTAATTTTGACAACATCTTTTAAATCAGCAAATAGTTTCTTTTGAATGGCTTCACGCAGACGGTCATGTGAATTATAGTCAAACCGTTTTCCTTTTCTAGCGTAAGCCGAAATTCGAATTAAAATTTCTTCACGGAACGCCTTCTTCGCATTTTCTGAAATTCCAATTTGTTCTTCAATCGAACGCATCAACTTTTCATCTGGAGAAATCTCTTCACCAGTTAATGGATCGCGCAGTCTCGATTTATTGCAGTATGCTTCGACATTATCGAGATAATTATCCATTAATGTTTTCGCCGATTCTTCATATGAATACACGAATGCTTTTTGAACTTCATTTTTCGCAATCGCGTCATATTCCTTGCGGGCAAGTGAAATAAAATTTAAATATCTTTCACGTAGCTCAGCTGTAATCGAAGGATGTTGGTCAAGCCCCTCTTTCAAAGAACGAAGTACATCAAGTGCATTGATCGATGGGTTTTCTTTGCGAATAATCGTCGAAGAAATGCGGTTGATCACATATCGTGGGTCAATTCCGCTCATCCCTTCATCCTGATGCTCTTTTTTCAGCTCATTAATATCCGCTGAATTGAAGCCTTCCACGTTTTCACCATCATAGAGACGCATTTTCTTAATTAAATCGATATCTCCTTTTTTCGGATCCTTCATCCTGGTCAGAATACTGAACATCGCTGCTACTTTTAATGTATGTGGCGCGATATGAACATTATGGACATCGCTTTCGTTAATCATCTTTTCATAAATCTTTTCTTCTTCTGTTACTTTTAAATTGTATGGAATTGGCATAACGATGATTCGTGAATGCAGGGCTTCATTTTTCTTATTTGAAATGAATGATTTGTACTCGGTTTCATTTGTATGGGCTACAATGAGTTCATCAGCAGAAATCAGTGCAAATCTACCTGCTTTAAAATTCCCTTCCTGTGTAAGCGAAAGTAAATGCCAGAGAAATTTCTCATCACACTTCAGCATTTCTTGAAATTCCATCATCCCTCGGTTTGCTTTATTTAACTCACCATCAAATCGGTATGCACGTGGATCAGACTCCGATCCAAACTCGGCAATCGTCGAGAAATCAATGCTTCCTGTTAAGTCAGCAATATCTTGAGATTTCGGGTCAGATGGACTGAATGTTCCAATGCCTACCCGTTTATCTTCGGAAAGGAATACCCGCTCAACGATCACATCTTCAATTCTATTTCCATACTCCTGCTCAAGCCTCATTAAATTCAGTGGAGACAAATTCCCTTCAATGCGAATACCATATTCATCAAAGAAGTCTTGGCGTAAATTTTGTGGAATTAAATGAAGTGGATCTTCATGCATTGGACAGCCTTTTATTGCATAAATAGCACCTGTATCTTTAAGTGAATACGATTCTAATCCTCGCTTCAGTGCTGAAACGAGCGTCGATTTCCCCCCCGATACCGGTCCCATCAGGAGTAAAATCCTTTTTCTCACATCTAATCGTTTTGCAGCCGGATGGAAATACTCTTCTACAAGGCGTTCAAGCGACTCCTCTAATCCAAATAATTGACCACTAAAAAAATTATACTTCCGTGTTCCATTAACTTCTTCTATACCAGCATCTCTGATCATGTTATATACACGTGAATGTGCAGATTGCGCAACCCATGATTGTTCTTTGACAATCTCCAAATATTCCGCGAAGGTGCCTTCCCATTTCAACTTGTGCTCTTCTTCTCTAAATCTCGCAATCTTTCCTAAAATGTCCATCTTTAGCAACCTCCCCTTGTTACCTATCAGAGATGAATACTTTAATCTATGCACCGAATCTGACAAACATGTACAAAAGTTCAGACGAAATGAAAAAGCAATTCGGAAACGCCCCATGTACTATTCAAAAAATTCCCTCCATTAACGTTCACAACGTTGAAAAATTGGGGTATACTACCTTTATACGCAATATTGGAAGAATTCGGTTTAGAGGGGGGTACATAATGGGAACGGTAATTGTTCTTGCGGTCATGGTGACATTTTTAGTCGCAATTTTCACAGCTGGATACAATGACAAACCATTTGTGAAAAAGTAAGAGAAAACACGTGGCAAAGTTTAAATGGGGTAGAATTAATAAGTGTTTTACTTAAAATGTAGCGATCATTCTAAAAAAGGATGTCTCATATGGGACATCCTTTTTTAGAATGATCGCTACGGCTTTGTCTTCGATTTCTATGTCAACTATTTCATCTTCATCGCCTCATTCTGAACACAGAAAATAGAACGATTCATAAATGTGTATGGCTCTACTCAAAACACTATTTAAAAAAAGGTTTCGTTACATTTGTACGGGTAGCTCATATTTATCCCGCTTACAAAAAATAATAACCCCCTGATGAAAGTTTTTCTTTATCGTTTGTTCAAGCCTTGACGTTCTATAAAATCCTTCATATACATTCTGCTTTTTTTCGTAATCATCCCGACCATTTGTCTTGTCCATGTATCTTTCCGAACGGCATTCGTCCGTTTTCGGTAATACCCGGAAATCGTATCATTATAATTCTCCAATTGAGCAATAAATTCCTCTTTATCAGGCTGATACTCATTTTCATGATACACATTTTCAATGGGTAGACGTGGCTTTTTTTCACTTTTCCCCATTGGATACCCGACAGCCATACCGAATAATGGGATGACTTTGGATGGAATATTGAGAAGCTTTATTACTTCAGGTAAATGATTGCGAATGCCGCCAATATAGCAAATACCAAGTTCCATCGATTCCGCAGCTAAAGCAGCATTTTGGGCGGCAAGTGCAGCATCAATGGTCGCAACCATGAATTTTTCCGTACTTTCTAACGGCACAGATAAATCCATTTCTTCCATTTCCGCTACAATCTCAAGGCGATGCAAATCTGCACAAAATATAAATAGGTGTCCATTATGTTCCACATAAGACTGCGGACCGGAAAGTTCTGCCAACGCCGCTTTTTTCACAGGATCCGTAATCCCGATAATCGAATACGCTTGTACAAAGCTTGAAGTAGAAGCTGCTTTGGCAGATTGGACAATTGCTTCAATCTGTTCGGACGTTAATAGCTTGTCTTGAAATGATCGAATGGAACGATGATCCATTATCTTTGCAATAATTTCATTCATACCCTATTCACCCTCATGTAAGTTCATTTGGTAAAGCTTTATTCACCCAAATCGATGATAAAATAATTTTTATTTGAAGCATGTGAAACCACCGTTTCATCGGCAAGAGAAAAATGAGCCAATAATCAACAGCTTCATCTAACAGAGCTTAGTAAAAAAGGGCTCAGCTTTTAAACCGGCCCTTTTAAATGATGTTCAACAAGTCCGGTAAAAAAGCTTGCGAATTGCACCAAAGCTCTGTCTCTGATCCTCACGCATTACTACATACGCGAAGGGTTCTCGAGATGCGCTCGCACAACTTTCCCGCTCTTTTATCCTCCTTTTTGAACATGTACTTTTAAGTCAATCTTCTAGCTTCAAATCGAGCTCCCGGTAATTTTGCTGTCTTAACGCTTCATAAACGAGAATGGCAGCCGTGTTAGAAAGGTTCAATGAGCGAACATTTCCAGTCATCGGAATACGAAGACAGCGGTCTTTTTGCTGTTGGATTAAATCCTTAGGTAACCCGGTTGTCTCTCGGCCAAACAAGAAATAAATTTCACGCTCTTGATTGCTGTAATCAAAGCTAGTATGTGGTTTTTCTCCAAATTTGGACAGATAATAGAAATCGCCGCCCTCATTTTGTTCAAAAAACTCATCCAAAGAATCATAATATTGAATATCAACATGATGCCAATAATCTAGTCCGGCCCTTTTCAAAGCTTTATCGTCTGTGGAAAATCCAAGCGGACGAATTAAATGCAACTTCGTATCAGTTGCCGCGCAGGTTCTTGCGATATTTCCGGTATTCGCCGGAATTTCTGGTTGATATAAAACGACATGTATTGCCACGTTCTGTTCACCTCTAGTATAAACTTCAATCCATATTATATCACTAAATGTACCTTGTGCCTCATCATCAGCTTCCATCAAGGATTTTGTAAAACTTGTAAACAATATTGGGCGTATAGGCGCTTGAATCTTCATAAGTCCAATAACGATGTCGACTATTTGTGGTATGGGCATTCACAAGCGGCATTCCGTATTCATCCTTAGCCGTCACCATCAACGAATGATTAAATCGGCCGTCTCCTTCAAAATCAATGCAAATAATATCCCCCACATTTAATTGTTCAGCCGAACGAACTTGCTTTGTCCTAATTCCCTTTCCTCCTGCAAGTAGCTGCTGCAATGCATTCGCAACTGTCCAGCTAAAGCTCCAACTCTTTCCTGACATCCACCATCCCTTATTTCGATTCGGACTTCCCCACATCGGAATTCCTCCAGCATGAAGGCATTGTGAGATAAAACTTGAACAATCATCCGTAAACTTAGGATAAGCTGGATTGAAATCATTCCACCATCTTTCTGCATATTTTACGGCCTTCAAGCGATCGTACGTATAATCCATTCTTTCTACAACGACATCGATTTCGCGTTCTTCCCGATTCTGACCATATATTCTTTCATTTTCATAATCACTGACCACTCTTCCATCTTGAAACGTAACTCTCCTATCTTCTGTTTCTTCTTCAATGAAGAAAGTGTCTCCCTGTTTAATAAAATATTGAAGATGGAGCTGATAATCTAATTCGGTTTCATTCTGCTTCTCATGCCTAGATAGCACTTGGCCAGTTGCCTTAACATGGACAATTTCTGCTTCCCGTTGTTTAAATAAGTTTTGTTTACGTAAGAGTTTTCCTTCTACCTCTTCACGCGACTTTCCAATATATTGTTCAATCCGCTTCTGCACAATCGCTTTTAGCTGAAGTTTCAAACGAATCCCTCCTCTTAAAGTGAAACTTCCATCAGTTGGGATCTTAACCCGAAAAACGTGGTTTATACAGATGAATGAATGAATCAGGGATTTATCTACTATTTTACCTCTATAATTTCCCTGATGTTCTTACACATTTGAAATAGGAATAAACCCATATGATAAGATATATGTATAAAACTTCAGTAAAAACACAAAAAAAGGCTGACCCCCGCAATTCCTCACGAAAGGTCGAACCTCCATTACTCAGTTATCGTACTAAAACGAAGACCTTTATCAATTTCTGCTAGTACTTCTTCGTCCGTCTCTTTTTCACGTGCTTCTTTAAGCAAGGGTACCGTCTCATCCCCACCGATTTTACCAATTGCCCATGCAGCTGTCCCGCGTATGACAGGTCGTGGATCTTCTTTCATAACGGCTATCAAATCTGGCAGTGCAGTCTCATCTTTAAAATGAGCTAACGCTAAAATAGCATTTCGTTGAATCGGCTTTTTGCCTCGCCAAGATCCTGATGCGGAGCCATATTTCTCCTTAAACTCGCGGTTTGAAATTGTAAGGAGCGGCTTCAATAACGGCTTAGCCAACTCTGGATCAGGCTCCATTTCTTCATGAAAGTGAAAATCCATGCCTTTATTTTTCGGACAAACAGTCTGACATGTATCACAACCATACAACCGATTGCCGATTTTTGTCCGGAATTCATCTGGTAAAAATCCTTTTGTTTGCGTCAAAAATGCAATACAACGCTTCGCATTCAGCTGTCCTCCTTGAACGAGTGCACCTGTCGGACATACGTCCACACATTTATTACATGTGCCACATTGATCCTCAATCGGTTGATCTGGTGCAAAAGGGATGTTTGTAATCATATCCCCTAAATAAACATACGAACCAAATTCAGGAGTGATAATTGCACAGTTCTTTCCACTCCAACCAATCCCAGCACGCTCTGCAACGGCTCTGTCAACTAGTTCACCAGTATCAACCATTGATTTCGCCATGGCTCCTGGTACTTTTTCCTTAATAAAATCTTCAAGTAGTTGTAGTTTCTTACGTAGAACAACATGATAATCCTGTCCCCATGAAGCTCGGCAAAAAATCCCACGACGTTCACCTTTCTTACTCTGCGGTGCATTCTTCATTTTCGAAGGATAAGCAAGCGCAATCGAAATAATCGATCTCGGTTCATTGAAAATCAACGTTGGATCCACTCTTTTATTGATATCTGGCTCTTCAAAGCCCGATTGGTAATTTAATTCCTGCTGGCGAATAAGTAAATTCTTCATTTCCTGAAACGTTGAAGCCGTTGTAAAACCAATCTTATCTATGCCAATTTCCTTACTATATTGAATCACTTCTTGCTTAAATGCATCTATATCCACATCATTCACTCCTATCAACTAACTAAAAGGAGCATACTCCTTCTTAAACCCTTCTCATCTATGATAAACTATATCCAACCATTTTTGGAGGTGAAAGGTTTGGAAGTTCAGATTGACTCCATACTTCGTGATAAAATTCCTAATTTTAAAGCGGGTATTATTTTTTATAACAATATTGTAGTAGGTGACTCGCCGCAAATGGTCAAAGGCAGGCTCCAGCTATTTCAGGAATCGATCTTCTTTGATCTTCAAGACAAAGAATTAAGTGATCTTTCTGGAATTACAGAATGGCGTCAAACATTCAAAGCAACTGGAACAAACCCATCACGCTACCGACCGTCTGTTGAAGCCCTGTATCGCCGAATAAGCAAACAAAATTACATACAGCCTATCCATTCCGCCATCGACTTAAACAATTTCTTTTCTCTACAATACGAGGTGCCAATTGGTATATATACCCTCGACCAAATAGAGGGAGATGTCACGCTAAAAATTGGCGCAGAAACCGATCAATACGATGGGTTAAATGGTCGCAGGAATTCCATGAAAGATATGATTACATCAGCCGACAAAAATGGACCTTTCGGCAGTCCTTTCGTTGATTCAGAGCGTACCAAGGTAACGGAAACAACGACTTCTGCCCTACAAATCATTTATCTAAAGCCCTCCACTTCACTAGATGAGGCAGATAAGCTGACAC
Source organism: Peribacillus sp. JNUCC 23 (assembly GCF_053653995.1). Next base: position 1,133,079 of record NZ_CM132202.1, on the reverse strand, counting down.
AATCATTAATGAAGATGTTTCTACAAGTTCATGGCGGTGAAGGGGTTTATACAATCGTTAAATAGACCCTCTTCCTTACAGTTAGAGTAATTTTGAAGACTCTAAACACCGTCCAAATCATCGGACGGTGTTTTTGTACTGAGGTATTTAAAAAAGCTGATGCTGCAATCCCATAACTAAATCATACAAAAGGCGCGATTACTCATAAAGAAAGTTTTTAGGATCAATAAACTCTCATGATTTTTATGGAATCAATAAGATTTTCCCTGTGCTTTTTCGGCTTTCCAGTAATTTATGTGCTTTTGCGCCATCCTTTAAAGCGAATGTAGTCGGTTCTTTCAGTACTAGTTTTCCATCGATAATCCAGTTAAATAATTGTCCTGAGCGTGTATTCCTTTCTTCATAAGAAGTTAGAACATTCCAAAGGTCTCCACCAGTTAGGGTTTTTGAAGTATCCATCAGCATACGTGGATCAACTGGAGCAGGATCGCCACCTGCCATGCCATAAAACACAATCGTACCACCGATTTTTGTTGCTTCAAAACTGTCTCCTAAAGTCGAACCCACGGACTCATAAACGACGTCCACTCCTCGACCATTTGTCACTTCTTTTACTTTTTCATACCATTTTTCATCATATAGGAATACATGATCCGCCCCAGCTAAATACGCTGCCTCCGCCTTTATTGTTGAAGAGGTTAATCCAATAACCTGCCCGCCAAGCAGTTTAGCGATCTGAACAAGTAGTTGTCCGACACCTCCTGCTGCCGCGTGAACAAGAACAGAGTTTCCTGCTTTGACTTCAAAACTATCCTTTGTTAAATAATGAGCCGTTAACCCTTGAAGTAAAACACTTGATGCCGTTTCAAAAGAAATAGCATCTGGTAACAAAATGGCTTTTTCAACAGGAACAGCAACCAATTCTGCATTGGCAAACGGCACATCCGCAAATGCAATTCGGTCACCAACTTTAATATCGGTAATCCCCACACCTACCTCTTCGACAATACCAGAACCTTCATAGCCTAAAATATAGGGTGGCAGACCTGCTAAATGATAATTCCCCTTCCTTCTGTAAACATCAGCGAAGTTCAATCCTATCGCCTTCATTCGCACCAATATTTCCCCTTTCTTAATGGATGGGTCTGATATCTCTTTATAGTGTAATACCTCTGGACCACCAAACGACTCAAAGATTAATGCTTTCATTTTACTACCCCGTTTCTGCTAATATGAACGGCTACATATGCATGTACCGTTTAGAATTGATGGAACTGACGAAATTTTAGAGCTTACAAATAAGAAGTTAAGTTACTATACACCATTCATTCTCATCCAATCGATCCAGTTTCTATTCCTTCGAAGGATTGAGATTTGAACAAACCATTACAAGTTACACATCAAACTATAAATCCTATTGAAAAGAACTAATATAATCCCAGTCTATAGTTGGTACTGACTATGGAGGACAACCATTAGACTTTTACCCTATATCTTTCTGTTATGACAAGACTTAAAATCATTAAAACAAAGATAAGAATAATGGATACAAAACCAATAATGAGAATCGTTTCATCCGTTAAATTTGAAAAACGGTAAAGGAAATCTGGGATGAATAATATCGCTGGTATCCAAATAGGAAACCATACTTTGCTCCAGATAGCGCAAGAAACAAAAATACAAGTGCAGATGACCACGACGATCCAGTTGATTGTCGTGCTCCCTTTGTAGAAAGGTTCGACAATAAGTCCACTTCCCACCAATAGAATGATAAAAAGTGCAGTCACACTTGAACTTGCAATAATTCCTACAAGGAAAAACTTTTTGTTTGAGAATTGCTTTTTCCCTGACTGTTGTAAAAAGAACACGTAAACAAGAAGTCCGATCACGGCGAAAATGGGAAACCCAATAACTTGAACCATATTTAGTTCAAATTCTCCTTTAATGGCAGGCCCCATTATTAAGTAAGCAATGACTCCTGTAAAATAGAACGGCAGATTTTTTATAAGACTTTTATAATCAGTTTTCATTTCTCTTTTTAATGAAACCATATATTGTTCTGGGGTACCATCAATGATTTCATCGATAATTCTTCCGTTTTTTTGTGTTTCAATGAGATGACCCCTTAATTCCTCTATCAATTCTTTTATCTCACTTTCATTTTTTCCTGAAGTCATAAGATAAAGTCTTAGATTATCAATAAAGGTTTCACTTTTAGCTGATAACATATTTCTTGCCTCCATTCCTTACTCACCTTCCTTTTAATAATTCATTCACTGGATCAGATATTTGTTTCCACTCCTCAATAATGGTGGATAAAGCTTCCTGTCCAGCAGAAGTTAAAAAATAATATTTTCGATTAGGTCCAAAATCAGATGGTCTCATCTCTCCTCTAATTAATCCATTCTTTTGAAGTCTTAGTAAAACAGGATAAATCGTCCCTTCACTTACATCCTTTAACCCAATATTTTGCAGTTTTTGTGAAAGTTCATACCCATAAGCAGTCTCTTTCTCGATCACTGCCAATACACATCCATCTAAAATCCCTTTTAATAATTGACTTCTTATCGACATATACACCATCCTTCAATATCTATTTGGTTAAACAAGATAGTGATCAGAAAAAAACTACGCCAATTACGTTTAATTGTTTGGAAAATCACTAATTGATTAAGCAAGATAGCTTGCTAAAAAAGTAACTACTTGATTATGCAAAGTAGTTGTTTAAAATTTACACTTTTTTTATATTCTTGTCAATGGATGTACGTCATGCTTTTGCACACGATATAAATTAGCAAGGTTGTATTATCTATTTGGAAAAGGTCAAATAACTTCCACTCAAAAAGGACCTAACCTCATAATGCGATCAAATCCTTGGTAAACATAAAAAAACGCAATGCCTCGTTCTCTATGTAACGAAACACTGCGTTAGTAGCTATGTATGGAGCGGGTGAAGAGAATCGAACTCTCATCATCAGCTTGGAAGGCTGAGGTTTTACCACTAAACTACACCCGCATGTAATTTGTCGAAATTTGCGTTTCCTTATCGATAAAATTAATTATATATTTCTTTCATGATTTTTGCAACTCTTTTTTCAAAAAATTCTACGGGGCTTTCGTGAAATTGAAAAAGTCCCCCATAGGAGAACTTTTTCATGCAATTGATTCTTTTATTTCAAAGACTGCAAAATGGGATACAACTCTTCTAAATGTGTAATCTCATAAGTTGGAATAACCTCATTTCGTTCTTTCTCATGACGATTAATCCAAACGGACTGAATGCCTAAGCGGGATGCTCCGAGGATGTCTGTCATTAAATTATCGCCAACCATTAAGACTTCATCCTTACTCACATCCATCCGTTCTAATGCATGTTCGAAAATGGATACGTCAGGCTTCCCTTTTCCGAATCCTCCCGAAATAACAATATGGTCAAAATATGGAGCAAGCTCAGGTGTAATAGCTAGTTTCGTATTTTGTAATTCTGGTGAACCATTTGTCAGCAATAATAAACGATATTTATCATGTAGCTCATCCAATACCTGGAACGTTTCGTCATAAAGAAAAGGCCGCTTTTTCCGCTCTTTGGGGAAGCGTTCCGCTAATTCAGCACCAAATTCTTCATCATTGATCCCAAGCGACTTTAAGCCCCTAGTCCAAGAATCTCGGCGGTAAGCAGGTGCAAACTCCTTCATCTTGCCAAATTCGATCCCCTCATCACCGAAATCTCCCCACAATCCTTCAAACGGGTTAATGCCAATCATTTGTGTAAAAGAATAGGTCTCATACGATGCGTAAAGCTTCCTCGCTTCTTCTCGCACTGCTTCCTCTAATTGCAAAGCATCTACTTCATACTTCTCTACAGCAAACTCGCAAGTAGCTTTAAACGCTTCACTTATACTTTTTTGGTCCCATAAAAGGGTATCATCCAAATCAAAAAAGATCGCTTTAATCAACTTCAACAGCTCCTAGTTCAAATTATGTATAACTCTATCATATACACCTTTGGCTAGGATGAAAAGAGAAAAAAGAGTCCTAATATGAATGACTAGTTTCATTCTTTTTTACGAAATTTATGTATGAGACAAGTTTTTCTTAAACAATATTATCAGTTTGTATTGGGTATTCAAAAACTTATCGGAAAGTTCGGTAATATTTTCTAACAAAAATCCAAAAGAGAGAAAAGCCTTCGCTTCTCCCTCTTTTGCTATCATGAAGCTAAAACTCCAGATTAATTATTTACCGAAAGAGTTTCACTCACCACAAAATCCGCTTCCGTTTTCGCTTTTACTTCATCAAGGGTAACCCCTTTTTGTAGCTCCACCAATTCCATTCCTGATTCCGAGAAATGGAACACCGCTAAGTCCGTGATCAAGCAATGAACGACGCCTTGACCGGTTAGTGGCAATGTACAAGCCTTCTTAACTTTAGATTTTCCATGCTTATTCACATGGTCCATAATCACGACTATTCGTTTAGCACCCTGCACTAAGTCCATTGCGCCACCCATTCCTTTTACCATTTTCCCTGGGATCATCCAGTTTGCCAAGTCGCCATTCTCGGCAACTTCCATCCCGCCAAGAATAGCAAGATCAATATGACCACCGCGAATCATCGAAAACGATTCTGCGCTGTCGAAATAGGAAGCACCTGCTTTTGCTGTGACCGTTTCTTTTCCGGCATTAATTAAATCTGGGTCCACTTCGATATCTTTCGGATAAGCACCAATTCCCAGTAAGCCATTTTCTGATTGCAACATGACATCGACATCTTCCGGAATCATATTAGCTATTAAGGTTGGCATCCCGATTCCTAAATTCACACACATTCCATCTCGTAATTCTTTAACTGCACGTTCAAGAATACGTTTTCTTCCAGTCATAACAACCCCTCCCCTTTATGCATTAGCTGTTGTAAGCCTTTCAATTCGTTTCTCATAATTCTCACCAACGAAAACTTTTTGAACGTACACGCCAGACGTATGAACTTCATCCGGATTCAGTTCACCGATTCCAACTATTTCTTCAACCTCTGCGATTGTCACTTTCCCAGCTGTGGCGACTACGGGATTAAAGTTTCTAGCCGTTTTCCGATAAACAAGATTGCCAAATGGATCTGCTTTCCACGCCTTCACAAACGCGAAATCGCCAACAATTCCTTTTTCCATAATATATGTTTTGCCATCAAACTCTTTATGCTCTTTCCCTTTAGCGACCTCTGTCCCTACCCCAGTAGCTGTATAAAAAGCGGGAATTCCTGCTCCTCCTGCTCGTAGGCGTTCAGCAAGTGTACCTTGAGGAACAAGTTCTACCTCAAGTTCGCCGCTTAAAAATTGTTGTTCAAACAATTTATTTTCGCCTACATAAGAAGCGACCATTTTTTTTATTTGTTTATTTTCCAAAAGCAAACCTAGTCCCCAGTCGTCGACACCACAATTATTGCTGACTATTGTTAAATCTTTTACTCCCTTATCTCGTAAACTCGTAATTAATTTTTCTGGAATTCCACATAAGCCAAAGCCACCAACAACGATTGTCGCGCCATCCTCAATTTGTTGAATGACTTCGTCTAATGATGATAGAACTTTCCCCATTTTCCCATCCCCATTCTTTCGTATTCTTTAGCTAAATAATGATACTGAAAATGCAAGAATAAATGCGGCCGCTGTTTTCAAAATCGTAATGACAAAAATATCTTGATAAGATTGACGATATGTTAGCCCTGTGATGGCAAGTAGTGTGATAACTGCGCCATTATGTGGAAGTGTATCCATTCCACCGGAAGCCATGGAAGCAATCCTGTGTAGCATCTCAGGCGAAATGCCAAGATTTTGTGCCAATTGCAAATAGTGACTTCCCATTACTTCCAAAGCGATGGACAATCCGCCAGAAGCAGAACCGGTAATACCTGCAAGAACGTTTACAGCAATCGCTTCAGAGACGAGTGGGTTGCTACTAGCATTGAAAACTGAGTCTTGAATTACTTTAAAGCTAGGTAATGTTTTGACTACATTCCCAAACCCAACTTCAGATGCTGTGTTAAAAATAGCTAGCAATGACCCCATTGCAGCAGCTGTTAATCCGCTTGCCAGCTTTACTTTAATCCGTTTAACATTTAAAAGCATCGCTGCCAGTACCCCAATTGTTAAAGCAATAATCAATGACCAAGAAGAAGTAACTGTACTAACATTAGCTATATTAATTGTGGCCGCTAATACGGTTTGATCGTACCAGTTCTTAACGGAAATTCCGCTACGGCTAAACAAATAATTGAATAAGATTACAAGTACGAGTGGTACAATCGCCAGCCAAAAATTAGGAAGTGAAGCCCTTTCCGTACTTTCTGGTTCATTAATATGGCCGGTTCCATACCCCCTTCCCCTTCGATTCAAATTAAAACCCATCCCTCAAAAAAACTTCAGCCTTTCAAGATAACTATGATTCTCTAGAATAACCTATTCTCATTAAAACGCAGGCGGGGTAACTGAAAATAATACAATTGCCTTTTGACTAAAATTATTTTCCCATTTATGTTTCAAATTTGCTGGTATTTTCACGCTATCACCAGCTTCTAATAGATATTCTTCTTCACCCAAATACACCTTAATTTTTCCTTCCAAAATAAATGCTACTTCTTCTCCTTTATGTTCTAGAAGATTTTCGGATGAAGAAGTATTCGAAGGTACATTCATAATCGCTGTTGTTAAATTCCCCGTAAAATCCGGCGATAATAACTCATAAGACAAATTATCAACGATCATTTTCTTACGCTTACTGGACCTAACGATTAAATCCTCCGTAATTGTTTCTTCAAGTAAAAAACTAAAAGTTGGAACATTTAGGGTTTTAGCTAAGACCTTTAAGGTTTGAATAGAAGGATTTGCCAATCCACGTTCAATTTGGCTTAGCATTGAAGGTGTAATATCAGCTAATTTTGCTAACTCTCTACTACTCAATCCTTTAGCTTTTCTATATTTTTCAACTTTCTTACCAATATCTATATTTTCCATAATCGATACTCCTTCATAATATGTTAAATTTAATTTAAATAAAGTTAATATTAATTAACATATAGTTAAGTGTGTGTTAAACTGTATTTAAGTTTATTTAATTATAATTCATAAAATAACTTGCTACAAGATAATTAGGAGGATCATACAAATGAAAGAGATTGAAATCCAGGAATTACAAACATGGAAAGACCAATATCCTTTACTAAATAAGCTCATTTCGATGGATGAAGTATTTTGGCTCAATCCAAACGTCGAAAAATTTCAATCGGGAATTAAAAAATCCCCCCTTACTCAAGAAGATGTAAGAGATGCAGAAGAAAGGTTGAAACGTTTTGCCCCATATATCGCCAAGGTTTTCCCTGAAACAAAAGAATCGAATGGTATCATAGAATCTCCTTTAGTAAGAATTCCTTCGATGAAGCAATCCTTAGAACAGGAGTATCAACAGCCTATATTAGGCGAATTATTATTAAAATGTGATAGTCACCTTCCTATATCAGGATCTATTAAAGCAAGAGGCGGGATTTATGAAATTCTCAAACATGCAGAAGAACTAGCTTTTCAACATCAATTGTTAACGATTCAAGATGATTATTCGCTTTTAGATAGTGATAGGTTTCGAACTTTCTTCTCACAATATTCAATCGCAGTAGGCTCTACTGGAAATTTAGGACTTAGTATTGGCATCATCAGTGCAAAGTTAGGTTTTAATGTTTCTGTTCATATGTCAGCTGATGCAAAACAGTGGAAAAAAGACTTGCTTAGAAGCAAAAATGTCAAAGTTATTGAATATGAAGCTGATTATAGTAAAGCTGTAGAGGAAGGTCGAATCCAAGCAGATAGTGATCCAACATGTTATTTTGTGGATGATGAAAATTCTCACGACCTATTTTTAGGATATGCAGTAGCTGCATCTCGATTGAAGAAACAATTAGAAGAGCTAGAGATAACAATTGATGAAAATCATCCTTTGTTTGTTTACCTTCCATGTGGAGTAGGTGGCGGCCCTGGTGGCGTAGCTTTTGGATTGAAATTATTGTATCAAGACCATGTTCACTGCTTCTTTGCAGAACCTACCCACTCACCATGCATGTTACTCGGTTTAATGACTGGACTTCATGATAAAGTTTCTGTACAAGATCTTGGTATCGATAATGTAACAGACGCGGATGGACTTGCTGTAGGAAAGCCATCTGGGTTTGTCGGTAAAACTATTGAGCCTTTTTTAAGTGGTAATTATACGGTTAGTGATGAACAGTTGTATAAGTTGCTAAAAGAATTAGTCGATACAGAGGGGCTTCATTTAGAACCTTCTGCACTAGCAGGCATGATAGGACCAAGTAAATTATGTACAGAGGGCATCGATTATTTACAGAAGCATAGTTTAACAGAAAAGATGAGTAAGGGTACACATATTATTTGGGGGACTGGTGGTAGCATGGTTCCTGAAGAAATGAAGAATCAATATTATCAAAAAGGGTTAAAGTTAGCGTTAGATAAACAGAAGTAATTTAACACGGGGTAATTTAACCCTGTGTTAAATTACCTTTCTTATTAAACTAACCTCCAATAGAATAAGTCCCCACACACAAACTCTTCTAAATTTTAATTTAGATATTAAAATTTCTTTGAGGGTATTGTTCCACAATCTGGTCCGTTTGCGTAATAAGAAAAAATCCTACATTATCAAAGGTTTCCTGTATTAAGACACTATTTTTGCTATTTATGAAGAATCGAAAAAGAGTTCCCACAAAATGTGAGAACTCTTTTTTGAGTGTATTTTCTTTAACTCGACCATTTGATACCGGTGGCCGGGGTCGAACCGGCACTCCTTACGGAACACGATTTTGAGTCGTGCGCGTCTGCCTATTCCGCCACACCGGCAAAAACTTTATGGAGGCGGCAACCGGAATTGAACCGGTGATAAAGGTTTTGCAGACCTCTGCCTTACCGCTTGGCTATGCCGCCATCTTTTGGAGCGGAAGACGGGATTCGAACCCGCGACCCCAACCTTGGCAAGGTTGTATTCTACCACTGAACTACTTCCGCATATGGCTGGGCTAGAAGGATTCGAACCTTCGCATGACGGAATCAAAATCCGTTGCCTTACCGCTTGGCTATAGCCCATTGTTACATATATATTCAATAATCAATTCATTATGTTTAAAAATGGGGCGACTGATGGGAATCGAACCCACGAATGCCTGAACCACAATCAGGTGCGTTAACCACTTCGCCACAACCGCCATGATGTAGATGAATTTTTAAGTTGGCAGGGGTAGTAGGAATTGAACCCACACCGAAGGTTTTGGAGACCTTTGTTCTACCTTTAAACTATACCCCTATAATTAATGGTGGAGGGGGGCAGATTCGAACTGCCGAACCCGAAGGAGCGGATTTACAGTCCGCCGCGTTTAGCCACTTCGCTACCCCTCCATATTAAGTTACTGATGGCTCAGGACGGAATCGAACCGCCGACACAAGGATTTTCAGTCCTTTGCTCTACCGACTGAGCTACTGAGCCGGTTAATTTATATTAACAACAAGCTTGTTTAACTACTAAATAAAATGGCGGTCCGGACGGGACTCGAACCCGCGACCTCCTGCGTGACAGGCAGGCATTCTAACCAACTGAACTACCGGACCAGATTGCGGGGACAGGATTTGAACCTGCGACCTTCGGGTTATGAGCCCGACGAGCTACCGAACTGCTCCACCCCGCGATAATAAAAATGATGAAAATAATGGTGGAGGATGACGGGATCGAACCGCCGACCCTCTGCTTGTAAGGCAGATGCTCTCCCAGCTGAGCTAATCCTCCGTTATTTATATGGTGACCCCTACGGGATTCGAACCCGTGTTACCGCCGTGAAAGGGCGGTGTCTTAACCGCTTGACCAAGGGGCCACATTATTTAGAATGGCGGAGAGCAAGGGATTTGAACCCTTGAGACAGGGTTACCCGTCTACACGATTTCCAATCGTGCTCCTTCGGCCACTCGGACAGCTCTCCATATGGCTCCGCAGGTAGGACTCGAACCTACGACCGTTCGGTTAACAGCCGAATGCTCTACCACTGAGCTACTGCGGAATAATATAATGTGGTTTTAAAAAACTGCCTGGCAACGTCCTACTCTCACAGGGGGAAACCCCCAACTACCATCGGCGCAAAAGAACTTAACTTCCGTGTTCGGAATGGGAACGGGTGTGACCTCTTTGCCATCATTACCAGACATTTTTTTCTGAAAGACATTTATTATTATATCATACTTTTAAATAAAGTCAATAATATTTTTTCATTCTTTCAAAACTAGATAATAAGAAGGTTTTTTGCTTTTTTCAAGAACAATAAGGTTAAGTCCTCGATCGATTAGTATCAGTCAGCTCCACATGTCGCCACGCTTCCACCTCTGACCTATCAACCTGATCATCTTTCAGGGATCTTACTAGCTTACGCTATGGGAAATCTCATCTTGAGGGGGGCTTCATGCTTAGATGCTTTCAGCATTTATCCCGTCCGCACGTAGCTACCCAGCGATGCTCTTGGCAGAACAACTGGTACACCAGCGGTGCGTCCATCCCGGTCCTCTCGTACTAAGGACAGCTCCTCTCAAATTTCCTGCGCCCACGACGGATAGGGACCGAACTGTCTCACGACGTTCTGAACCCAGCTCGCGTACCGCTTTAATGGGCGAACAGCCCAACCCTTGGGACCGACTACAGCCCCAGGATGCGATGAGCCGACATCGAGGTGCCAAACCTCCCCGTCGATGTGGACTCTTGGGGGAGATAAGCCTGTTATCCCCGGGGTAGCTTTTATCCGTTGAGCGATGGCCCTTCCATGCGGAACCACCGGATCACTAAGCCCGACTTTCGTCCCTGCTCGACTTGTAGGTCTCGCAGTCAAGCTCCCTTGTGCCTTTACACTCTACGAATGATTTCCAACCATTCTGAGGGAACCTTTGGGCGCCTCCGTTACATTTTAGGAGGCGACCGCCCCAGTCAAACTGCCCGCCTGACACTGTCTCCCGCCCCGATAAGGGGCGCGGGTTAGAATTTCAATACAGCCAGGGTAGTATCCCACCGACGCCTCGACCGAAGCTAGCGCTCCGGCTTCACAGGCTCCTACCTATCCTGTACAAGCTGTACCAAAATTCAATATCAGGCTGCAGTAAAGCTCCACGGGGTCTTTCCGTCCTGTCGCGGGTAACCTGCATCTTCACAGGTACTATAATTTCACCGAGTCTCTCGTTGAGACAGTGCCCAGATCGTTACGCCTTTCGTGCGGGTCGGAACTTACCCGACAAGGAATTTCGCTACCTTAGGACCGTTATAGTTACGGCCGCCGTTTACTGGGGCTTCAATTCAAAGCTTCGCCTTGCGGCTAACCTCTCCTCTTAACCTTCCAGCACCGGGCAGGCGTCAGCCCCTATACTTCGCCTTGCGGCTTCGCAGAGACCTGTGTTTTTGCTAAACAGTCGCCTGGGCCTATTCACTGCGGCTTTTCCGGGCTATTCACCCTAAAAAGCACCCCTTCTCCCGAAGTTACGGGGTCATTTTGCCGAGTTCCTTAACGAGAGTTCTCTCGCACACCTTAGGATTCTCTCCTCGCCTACCTGTGTCGGTTTGCGGTACGGGCACCCTACATCTCACTAGAGGCTTTTCTTGGCAGCGTGGAATCAGGAACTTCGGTACTATATTTCCCTCGCCATCACAGCTCCGCCTTAATGGAAACGGGATTTTCCTCGTTTCCGGCCTAACTGCTTGGACGCGCATATCCAACAGCGCGCTTACCCTATCCTTCTGCGTCCCCCCATCGCTCAAACGATGTATAGGTGGTACAGGAATATCAACCTGTTGTCCATCGCCTACGCTTTTCAGCCTCGGCTTAGGTCCCGACTAACCCTGAGCGGACGAGCCTTCCTCAGGAAACCTTAGGCATTCGGTGGAAGGGATTCTCACCCTTCTTTCGCTACTCATACCGGCATTCTCACTTCTAAGCGCTCCACCAGTCCTTCCGGTCTAGCTTCAACGCCCTTAGAACGCTCTCCTACCACGGATACCATACGGTATCCATCCACAGCTTCGGTGTTACGTTTAGCCCCGGTACATTTTCGGCGCAGAGTCACTCGACCAGTGAGCTATTACGCACTCTTTAAATGATGGCTGCTTCTGAGCCAACATCCTGGTTGTCTAAGCAACTCCACATCCTTTTCCACTTAACGTAAACTTGGGGACCTTAGCTGGTGGTCTGGGCTGTTTCCCTCTTGACTACGGATCTTATCACTCGCAGTCTGACTCCCGAGAATAAGTATTTGGCATTCGGAGTTTGACTGAATTCGGTAACCCGTTGGGGGCCCCTAGTCCAATCAGTGCTCTACCTCCAATACTCTCATCTCGAGGCTAGCCCTAAAGCTATTTCGGAGAGAACCAGCTATCTCCAGGTTCGATTGGAATTTCTCCGCTACCCACACCTCATCCCCGCACTTTTCAACGTACGTGGGTTCGGGCCTCCATTCAGTGTTACCTGAACTTCACCCTGGACATGGGTAGATCACCTGGTTTCGGGTCTACGACCTCATACTCATGCGCCCTATTCAGACTCGCTTTCGCTGCGGCTCCGTCTTATCAACTTAACCTTGCATGAAATCGTAACTCGCCGGTTCATTCTACAAAAGGCACGCTATCACCCATTAACGGGCTCTAACTACTTGTAGGCACACGGTTTCAGGATCTATTTCACTCCCCTTCCGGGGTGCTTTTCACCTTTCCCTCACGGTACTGGTTCACTATCGGTCACTAGGTAGTATTTAGCCTTGGGAGATGGTCCTCCCTGCTTCCGACGGGATTTCTCGTGTCCCGCCGTACTCAGGATCCACTCAGGAGGGAACGAAGTTTCAGCTACAGGGTTATTACCTTCTTTGACGGATCTTTCCAGATCACTTCACTTACCCCGTTCCTTTGTAACTCCATGTTGAGTGTCCTACAACCCCAAGAGGCAAGCCTCTTGGTTTGGGCTATCTTCCGTTTCGCTCGCCGCTACTCAGGAAATCGCGTTTGCTTTCTCTTCCTCCGGGTACTTAGATGTTTCAGTTCCCCGGGTCTGCCTTCAGTACCCTATGTATTCAGGTAAAGATACTGTTCCATTACGAACAGTGGGTTTCCCCATTCGGAAATCTCCGGATCAAAGCTTACTTACAGCTCCCCGAAGCATATCGGTGTTAGTCCCGTCCTTCATCGGCTCCTAGTGCCAAGGCATCCACCGTGCGCCCTTTCTAACTTAACCATATGGTGGCTGATAAACGAAAAATTTATCAAACAACCTAGTTGTTAAAAGGTCTTACTTGATGTCTTGAAAAATTAATGCAAAAATTTGCCTTCTATCTATTATCTAGTTTTCAAAGAACGATTCGGCAACGAATAAGCAAAAAACTAATCTGTTGCTTTCATTTACCATGATTGATTGAATGAATTACTCATTCAAAACTGAACAAAACAAAAGCGCCCGTTATATTCCTTAGAAAGGAGGTGATCCAGCCGCACCTTCCGATACGGCTACCTTGTTACGACTTCACCCCAATCATCTGTCCCACCTTAGGCGGCTGGCTCCTTGCGGTTACCTCACCGACTTCGGGTGTTACAAACTCTCGTGGTGTGACGGGCGGTGTGTACAAGGCCCGGGAACGTATTCACCGTGGCATGCTGATCCACGATTACTAGCGATTCCGGCTTCATGTAGGCGAGTTGCAGCCTACAATCCGAACTGAGAATGGCTTTATGAGATTCGCTTACCCTCGCGGGTTTGCAGCTCTTTGTACCATCCATTGTAGCACGTGTGTAGCCCAGGTCATAAGGGGCATGATGATTTGACGTCATCCCCACCTTCCTCCGGTTTGTCACCGGCAGTCACCTTAGAGTGCCCAACTAAATGCTGGCAACTAAGATCAAGGGTTGCGCTCGTTGCGGGACTTAACCCAACATCTCACGACACGAGCTGACGACAACCATGCACCACCTGTCACTTTTGTCCCCGAAGGGAAGTCCCTATCTCTAGGGAGGGCAAAAGGATGTCAAGACCTGGTAAGGTTCTTCGCGTTGCTTCGAATTAAACCACATGCTCCACCGCTTGTGCGGGCCCCCGTCAATTCCTTTGAGTTTCAGCCTTGCGGCCGTACTCCCCAGGCGGAGTGCTTAATGCGTTAGCTGCAGCACTAAAGGGCGGAAACCCTCTAACACTTAGCACTCATCGTTTACGGCGTGGACTACCAGGGTATCTAATCCTGTTCGCTCCCCACGCTTTCGCGCCTCAGTGTCAGTTACAGACCAGAAAGTCGCCTTCGCCACTGGTGTTCCTCCAAATCTCTACGCATTTCACCGCTACACTTGGAATTCCACTTTCCTCTTCTGCACTCAAGTTCCCCAGTTTCCAATGACCCTCCACGGTTGAGCCGTGGGCTTTCACATCAGACTTAAGGAACCACCTGCGCGCGCTTTACGCCCAATAATTCCGGACAACGCTTGCCACCTACGTATTACCGCGGCTGCTGGCACGTAGTTAGCCGTGGCTTTCTGGTTAGGTACCGTCAAGGTACCAGCAGTTACTCTGGTACTTGTTCTTCCCTAACAACAGAACTTTACGACCCGAAGGCCTTCTTCGTTCACGCGGCGTTGCTCCGTCAGACTTTCGTCCATTGCGGAAGATTCCCTACTGCTGCCTCCCGTAGGAGTCTGGGCCGTGTCTCAGTCCCAGTGTGGCCGATCACCCTCTCAGGTCGGCTACGCATCGTGGCCTTGGTGAGCCATTACCTCACCAACTAGCTAATGCGCCGCGGGCCCATCTGTAAGTGACAGCCGAAACCGTCTTTCCATCTCTTCTCATGCGAGAAAAGAAATTATCCGGTATTAGCTCCGGTTTCCCGAAGTTATCCCAGTCTTACAGGTAGGTTGCCCACGTGTTACTCACCCGTCCGCCGCTAAATCAAGGGAGCAAGCTCCCTATCATTCGCTCGACTTGCATGTATTAGGCACGCCGCCAGCGTTCGTCCTGAGCCAGGATCAAACTCTCCAAAAAGTGTTTGACTTGCTCGTTGTTTTTATAGTGTGTACTCACTTCAATTAAAACGTTGGCGCTTTGTTTTGTTCAGTTTTCAAAGAGCAATTTGTTATCGTTTATCTCGTAAGCGACTTTATCAATTTAACACGTTAGCGTATGTACTGTCAACATATTTTTCAAAAAAGTATTTCGAGATGTTTCTCCGCCGCTGTGAAAGCTTGTGCCCCTCAGCGACGTATATAAATATAACATCATACAAACATAAGGTCAACATCTTTTTTAAAATAATTATCGAACTTGATAATTACGATGATAAATTTCATGCCCCTTGGTCTCAATTTCAACGACTTCAACTATCGTCTTATGTATTAAGTATTCTAACAACACACTTAAATCAACTGCATAATGGGCGATTTCAGGATGTTCCATTAATTCTGATATGCTCCAGTAACCTTGTCTTTCTTTCATTATTTCTAATAAATGCTGTGAACCTGTATTAGTTCTGGAATAGATAAGAAATTCACTAGCGAGAAACAAAAGTTCAAGCCTCTTCTCGATAGTTTCCTCACTGTTGACAAGCTCCTCATACAGTTTAAAAATTTCTGGTTCTATATATTTCACTTGATTCCAGACCGTTACTTCTGGATAAAATCCTTGTTCAATCACTTCTAATCTAGCGAGATGGTGCAAAGAATGGACCACGTGATTATAAGCGTCTAGATAGTGTCCATCTTCAAAAAATGCTTTTCCATCCATATACCTTCTTATTAATTTCGCAAATTCGATACCGATCTTAATTTTACGTCCATAGAAAGGGAACTCACGAAGCTCCGTTTTAAGATTGTAGAGATACTCATTACGATCATATAAAACCTTTCCATTTTGAAGCCAATCGACTACTTTTCGATTCGTGCCAAGCAATAACCATTCTTTTAATTGATTTTCGTGGACAATGTGCAGAGCTGCTTTTTGATCTTTATATGTATAATGTTTTAAGAAAACTGGTTCTTCCGCTTCATTTACTATTACAAATAAAATATAATCGAAAGTGTCTGTATTAGAGCTTGTGTTTTTTCTTTTTTCTATTAATAATATACCTAGCGTTGACTTTAAGCTTGCTCGCTCTTGATAAATCGGACGAAGAATATCTTCCATTTCTTAATTCCCCCAAAAAATTGTGGTATGTTTACTTGTTCGACATTCCACCTGTAATCCCTGCATTAGAACAATCTTTTATAGATACTTTCCCGTTTCTTGATTTGCTATATTTTTACTGCATGTTGTTCTTCTTTTCCAATAAAATATGATATAGTAAAATTTCAGGAGGGACAACTATGGCGAAATATTCTAGTAAGATAAATAAAATCAGGACATTTGCTCTCAGTCTGATCTTCATCGGTTTTATTGTGATGTACGGAGGGATCTTTTTCAAATCCCATCCAATTGTTATGACGATTTTTATGTTACTCGGTCTTCTATTCATCGTAGCTAGCACGGTCGTCTATTTCTGGATTGGTATGCTCTCGACAAAAACGGTGCAGGTGATTTGCCCAAACTGCAGTAAGCCTACAAAAATATTAGGCAGAGTAGATATTTGCATGCACTGTGATGAATCTTTAACTCTTGATAAAAGTCTCGAAGGTAAAGAGTTTGATCAAAAATATAATCGTAAACAAACTCAACACGAACAATGAGAGGCAGCATCACTGTCTCTTTTCTTCCTACTAGTAATCTACTTCACCTTGTTCTACCCATAATTCCAACATGTAATGTCATTATGCAGATA
The DNA here is from genome assembly GCF_053653995.1 of Peribacillus sp. JNUCC 23. The sequence continues at coordinate 1,116,230 of NZ_CM132202.1, read as the reverse complement.
GCTTACTAATTTCTAAACATAAAAAAGTTCCAGCCTTGGTAGGCGGAACCTTTTTTAGTGCAAGCTTTTCCCTTGGCAATCTGGACAGTCTCCGTAAACCTCTAAACGGTGGGTATTCACTTTGAATCCAGTGACCTGTGAAGCAAAGTGCTCGACTTCATCTAACGCTGGATAGTGAAAATCAACAATTGTACCGCACTTTTCACAAATCACATGGTAATGGTTTGTTGTGACAAAATCGAATCGCGCAGAGGAATCCCCATAAGTTAATTCTTTAACCAGACCAACTTCACGAAATACTCGCAGATTATTATAAACTGTTGCCACACTCATATTTGGAAATTTACCTTCCAAAGCTTTATAAATATCGTCTGCCGTTGGGTGAGACATCGAGTTTATTAAATACTCAAGTATTGCATGACGTTGAGGGGTGATACGTACTCCGGTATCTTTCAATGAATCCAATGCTTCTTTTAATAGCTCTTGGGACACCGTAATGCACCTCTTTTTCTTATCAAGTAGATATTCTTACATTATAATATTTATAATTAGTGTACCTTTGATTGACTCACTTTGTCAATGCTTCTCCTATGAAGTCTTGACAATGCCTTGGAAATTCATTTAATTTTACCATATCGAGCACTTGTCTTTAAAACCAAATTAATATCCTTTTTCTGGATCAACCTTATTAACAAAATTAGATTTGCCATCGAGATAACTAGAAAGATTTTGTTCAAAAATCCGGAACGCCCGTGGTAGATATTCATAGGATCTGCTTGATAAATGAGAAGTTACGGTCACATTATCCATTTTCCAGAATGGATGACCCTTTGCTAATGGCTCAGGATCGAATACGTCGAGAATCGCGTGGGCAATCTCTTGGTTAGCAAGTGCCGAAAGCAAGATATTCTCGTCTACTACGTCTCCTCGTCCGATATTTACAAACACAGCCGAATTCTTCATCACCTTAAAGTGTTCTTCTTGAAGGAGCCCCTTTGTTTCATAAGTGGACGGTAAAATGGATATAAGATAATCCGCTTGTGGAAGCGCAGGAATGAGAGCATTCTTCTGAATGATTCTGTCGATATATTCAGTCGGGCTACCACTTCGATTCACGCCTACCGTCTTCATGTTAAATGCTTTAGCCATGCGGGCAATTTCGCCACCGATTGCACCTGTACCAAGGATTAGCATCGTCTTCCCATTTAGTTCCCCTACTTTAATGTCACGGTCCCATTTTTCATTCCTTTCATTTTCAAGCAGCAACCGCCCTTGTTTTTCGTGAAGAAGAACCATAGCGAATGTATATTCAGCCATTGGGGTTTTATGTATACCACGGGCGTTTGTTACGAGAATACCTCGTTCAATAATTGCGTCAAAGGGCATTTTTTCAAGACCTGCAGACATGACCATAATCCATTTAAGCTTGGAAGCTTTTCGAATATGCTGATTTTCTAAATCTTCACCGTATGTAATTATAACTTCAGCTTGGGATAATTCACCTACCGCAAGTTCCTCTTGATAGTGAAATTCAATATTTGGGAAGTTTGCTGCGATATCAGTTTGAATCTTTTTGGATGGTACAATCGTTGATAATACAAGCATATGAATTCCTCCAATAGGCAATTGTTTTCTCTTTATATTATTTACGCATAGTCGATTATTTTTTTCATAAAAAACCGCGAGCAATTGGCCCGCGTAAGTTATTCTGAGGAGGTATTCCCATACTTTAATATATTCAATGATAGAAAAGTTGAGTTGGACAATAGCCTTTCCCAAGAAAAATAGGCAGGCTATTTTAGTTGATCAGGGTTCAATCCTACTAGCTCTGGCAATGTAAATAGACCGTCCTTGCGGATACAAACATCATCAAAATAGATTTCTCCTCCACCATATTCAGGTCGTTGAATTAACACCATATCCCAATGAATACTTGAACGATTTCCGTTGTCCGCTTCTTCATAAGCCTCACCTGGCGTGAAGTGTAGACTACCGCAAATTTTTTCATCAAAAAGAATGTCACCCATTGGTTCTGTAATAAATGGGTTTACGCCAATAGCAAATTCACCAATATAACGGGCACCTGCATCTGTATCAAAAATTTCATTCATTTTTTCCGTTTGATCAGAATTCGCTTCAATCAGCTTACCTTCTTTAAAGGTTAATGAGACGTTTCGAAAAGTCATGCCTTGATATGGACATGGAGTATTAAAAGTAATCGTTCCATTGACACTATCCTTGATTGGAGCCGTAAATACTTCCCCATCCGGAATATTATTTTCACCTGCACAAACAATGGCTGGAATACCTTTTATTGAAAAGGATAAATCCGTTCCTGGTGATACGAGACGAACTCGATCAGTACGTTCCATTAATTGCTTCAGCGGCTGCATGGCACTGTCCATTTTTTCATAATCAGCTGTACTTACATCCAATAAAAAATCCTCAAAGCGGCTTAAGCTCATGCCAGCTTTTTGTGCTAAACCCATTGTTGGGTAGTTAAGTAGCACCCAACGACGATTATTGACATAAAAGAATGTCGGCTTCTTCATCGCTTCACCGCGAATTCGATGCTTCTCTGCTGGCACTTCTGAAAGCTCAGCATCATTTTCTTCCCCATAAGCAATGATGACTGCATCTGTATCTTCATATTTTTTCATCATCCAAGAAGCAAGTGTTTTAAGTTGTTCTTTTTCGTAGCCCATCGCTAAATGACGGTTCAATTCGTCATCCATAATATCGATGTATGGATAGGCTCCTAATTTATACGTTTCATCAATTAATTCTTTCATTAACGGTTTTGCATTGTAGTGCCCTCTTATTAATACACGCTCTCCCGCTTTTAGTTTTATCGAATGGGTTAGCAGGAGATTCGCCAGTTTATTCAGTCGTTCGTCTCTCATCATATCCCTCGCTTATTCTGCTTTGTTTCGCAAGTATTCGAGTGCTTCTGCAACATGGCCTTCTACCTTAACTTTACGCCATTCTTTGACTAGTGTTCCTTTTTCGTCGATTAAAAAAGTCGAGCGCTCTATTCCCATATATTCTTTGCCGAAGTTTTTCTTCAACTTCCATACTTCATATGTTTCAGAAACTTCATGATGTTCATCCGCTAATAATGTAAACGGCAGACCGTGTTTGTCGATAAATTTCTTATGGCTTGCTATTGGATCTGGACTGATTCCAAAGATAACCGCATTAAGCTCATCAAACTGAGCGTGCTGATCCCTAAAATCACATGCTTCCGTTGTACATCCTGGTGTCATATCCTTCGGGTAGAAAAATAGTACGATATTTTTTCCTAGATAGTCAGATAATGAAACTTCCCCGCCTTCGCTTGCATGAAGTGTGAAATCTGGTGCTTTTTCTCCTACTTGTAATGTCAATTTGATACCCTCCAGTTTCTATTCTATAGGTTCTATAAATTAGGGTACCTAATTTTTTCAGCAAAGACAACTTTCATTTCTTATTTCGCTCATACTGGTCCAACTCGCTCACCGTTCGAATTACGAAGGCTACCGGCAGTGCATAGCCGATGAACGCTTGAATCGTCGCTACCATTCTTCCCACTCCAATTGGACTGATATCCCCGTAACCGACAGAAAACATCGTCATTGCACTGAAATAAAACGAGGTCTGTAATTGTTGGAAGAAATCCCCTTCCACTCTCTTGCCATTATCAAGGATCACGGAATGATTTTGCAGTTCAAACAAGAGATATATTAAAGCAAAACCAATTAAGATTGTCGCATATAGATTAACCGCCCACCCAAGTGTTTCCAACGAAAATCGTTTCTTATCTCCAGTAGTCAAGAATAATGTACGGATACTCATGACCATACAAAAAATACTAGCAATGAACAATGCATAAAAAGTCATCCCCATTCCTCTTTTCACGATAAGGTGAAACTTCCTTCGGCTAAACTAGGATAAAACTCCCTCATACTATACCTACTCCTTGTCCAGCTCATATATGCGAAAATGAACGAAATTGAGGTCAGACCCCATCCCCATCAAGCTAACACTGAAGAATAGTTAGATAAGAGCTATTTTTATAAGACAATCGTCCATACTAATAAAGAAAAACACGATAAATATTCCTGAAATAGGTCATTTTTCTGTGTTATGCTGTTTTTGTAAATCTAGATTTGAGCCACTTGATTTTCAAATTTACCACCCACCCTTATGATATAAAGTGACGAAACGATCTTCATAGGGAGTTGCAAATGTAGCTTACATAAAGTTTGATTAAAAACCGATTGAAAACCCTCGTTCTACGGAAAAAAAGACCCCATTTTGAAAGAAGTAGATCAAAATGGAGTCTTCTCTTCTTTGAACATAGGTGGGCATTAGTCAAGTAGTCCCAGGGGATTTAACTCAAAGCAACTCAGCTAAAGCATCCTGCCCGTCTTTCTCCAACGCACGCCTCCATTTCGTTCCAGCCCGGTATTATCCGAAGCCCAGCCTTCTATTCGAGGGAGCAGATCTTGGAGGCTGATTCAGGGAGTTATGCTCAAGGAAGCATTCATGCGGGAAGATTCATTCTGCAGCCATGACCGCAGCTGATTCGGGGAAGGAAAGCTAATCATCGCTGCATGGAAGCAAAAGCAAAGAAGCGAACTCATAGAAGTCGATCACTCAGTAAACTCAAAGCAGCCGATCCGTCCTTCTCTATGAACAAATCTAATGATATAAAAATGTGATTCATAGCCATACTAATAAAGATTAAAATTTCATTAGGAGGCAATATTATGGGAAGATCAAACAATCAAAAATCATCTAGCAGTAAAAATTCATTACCTCAAACTCCAAAAAACTTAAAAATAGAACCGGATCGTGTGGATCAAGAGTTTTCTCGTGAGCTAGGTGAAAGTGGGAAAATAAGAGCTACAAGACCTAAATGAAACTTTTTTTAAAAAGGAAGTATTTATGCGAGCAGATTCATTCTGCAGTCATGATCGAAGCCGATTCGGTGAAATACAGTTGCCCATCGCTGCCTTGAGAAAATAATGTGTATTTTATCAACATATAGAAAACAAAAAGAAGTTAATCATCTATATATAGTAGGTGATTAGCTTCTTTTTCTCATTATATGGACTTTTTCAGTGTCGTCGATGAAAGCTCGGGTACCTTTTTCCCCTCGTTGTCCGAAATTGTTAACATTATAAAGATTAATGATGGGATAGCAAAAGCTAGGTTTACCATGATCCCTGCAGATGCTGCCAATTCTGTGTTTCCAGTTGCTACGATTGCACCATAAACTGCTGTTGAAATCGCTATACCAAATGAAAAACCAAGTGAGCTGGACATTTTATAAATTCCTGAAGCAACACCAACTTTATCTTCTGGAATATTTACTACGGCAGTATCAGTAGATGGAGTTGCGTATAATCCAAGTCCAATACCTGAAAGCATGAAACCAATAAAGACGGTGATTACATATGCTAAGTCCGGTAAGAATGTTAGCGCTGTTAGACTAATCCCAAGAGGAGTTATTATTGAAGCTGCAATCATTGGTTTTCTTGCACCTACTTTTTGCAACATTTTCTCACCTACACGAATCATCACGAGCACAGCGACTAAGTTACCTATTGTTAATAAACCTGTTTGAAAGGCTGTAAACCCTCTCGCTACTTGCACATACGTATTCGCAACCACAACTGTTCCAGCAATTGCATTTTGTAAAAAATTAGAGGTTACTGCTCCCGTATATGCTTTAGTTTTAAATAAGGAAAATTCAATAAATTTATTTGATTTTTTTATTTCAACCATAAAGAATATAGCACTTCCAATGATAATTACACTCATTAAAGCAACAGTAAGCGGACTCATCCAGCCAAACTCGTGTCCACGTGTAACTACTAAATTTAATGCCAGCATAATGATAATAAAGATGAAGAGACCAGTAAAATTAAATTTAGATGTGTTTGATTGTTCAGCTTTACTTTCTGGTGTATCTTTCAATAAGTACATCGCAACTAAAGAAATAACAATGGACAAGACAAAAATCCATCTCCAGCCCATATACGTAGCAATCGCACCACCTATTAAAGCACAACAACCGGCTCCTCCCCATGAGCCAAATGACCAATAACTAAGAGCACGCTGTCTATCTTCTCCCTCGAAATTCGCTTTAACTAAAGCAATAGTTGACGGCATAATACATGCTGCAGAAATCCCCTGGATGATACGCCCAGTGATTAAAAGTGTAGCATTTTGTGCTAAAACAAGGCATAGGGATCCAATAATGCTTAAAATCAGTCCTAAATAAGTCAGTCTCTTACGGCCAGCTTTATCTGAAATTCCACCAGCTGCAACAATAAACATACCTGAAAATAAGGAAGTTAAACTGATGGCAATATTTAGAGTTCCTAAAGATATACCTAAATCTGCTTGAATTGCTGGAATAATATTTACCATTGACTGAGCAAACAGCCAAAATGTAAGTACAGCAAATACAATGCCGATAATCATTTTATTTGAACCGTGGGCGCTTGTTTCCATTATGTTCCCCCCTATAATCTAGTCTAAAATCTTTTCTAAAATCTTTTCTAAAATCTTTATCTCATTTTTATCTGATACCCCAAAGTAAAGCGCTTTCATATTTGTTGACTAAAAAAAGATTATGAATTAAATATCTACTTAATATGTCTCACTTGTTCATAATAGAGATTTTTAATGGGACTACCCAATAATGTAACATACTTATTAATGGACTTGATGAAATAGAGAAAGGAATTTATATCTTTCTCTATTTCATCAAACTTACTTTTATCTATTTACTTGTATAGTTGAAGCTAGTTGCAATTTATTTTCTTTTTCCTTTAATATAAAACTAATAAAGTCAAGAATAAGCCTTGCCCCTACCTGACTCGTAATACCGGTAGGGTCGTACGGAGGAGATACTTCTACTAAATCGAAGCCAATTACATTTCCTCTTTTCGATATTCCTTCCAACAGCTCATTCACTTCATCATAGTACAAACCACCAGGAGAAGGCGTGCCTGTTCCTGGTGCCAAAGAAGGGTCTAGTCCATCGATATCGATTGTTACATAATAATTTTCCCCTTCAGGGATTAGATCTAATACCGAATCGATTCCCATTTTTCTCATTTGTCTTGGTGACAAGATTTCGCTGCCATAATCTTTAGCGGCATCTACATCTTCCTTTTTACTACTACTAATACCACGAATGCCAAATTGGAACATTTTATCGACATGATCCATTTCTGCTAAACGGCGAAGTGAGCTTCCATGCCCGAATCTTTGCCCCGAGCGGTGATCCGCCCAATCCAAGTGGGCATCTATTTGGATAACGTGGAACGGACCAATGGAATCTAACGCTCTTCCGACTGGAATGGTAATGGAATGATCTCCGCCCATTACGACAGGCATCACTCCTTTGGAAATGATTTTTCTAATCGATTCTTCAACATTGTCGAAGCTCTGCTCCAAATCACCATGTACCATATCTACATCTCCACAATCGACTACTTTGCAGTCAGGCCCTAAATACATAATATCTTTTTCAATATCATAGGCTCCATCTAAACCGAAACTATATAAAGTGGAACCTTCTCGTATTCCACGTGGTCCCATCCTTGTACCTGATTTCCACTGCGTACCCATATCATAGGGCACTCCAATAACAGCCACATCTGCATCTAGTTCATCAAGGCTTGTACAGATTGGATACTTGCCAAATGAGCAAATTCCCGTAAACGGAAGGTTAAGAACTTGTTTTTCATTTTGATTAGTCATTATAAATCCCCCTCATAATATAAAAGTTTTCATTTCAAGAAAAAAGGACTTTGTAAGCACTGTCTTTCTTGTTATCTTTATTTAATGCAAGTTCCATGCCAACAGCAGAGATAAGGATTTCACCAAAAAACCTAGTCAACTTTGACTAGGTTTTCTTAACATATTGATTGATTTTTCGATTGGCTGTGGATTGACTAATCCCTAACTTCTTTGCCAGCTTAATACTGCTTGGATATTTTTCATACATCCGAACAATATAATCTCCTTCAATTATCTCGATATATTGATCTAATGTCAGATCCCCTTCTTTTGAAGGAGAGATACCAACTTGGTCAACGTCAATAAAGTTTTCATTTGAAGTAATTAATATGCGCTCTATGAAATTTCTAAGTTCCCTTATGTTCCCCAGCCACTCCTGTCTGTTTAGCCAAGAAATCATATTTGCGGAGAATTCTTTATTCATATTGTGTTTATCGTTAAACTCATCTAACAGGTCAGAGACTAATAGATTTATTTCTTCCCTTCTTTCACGTAAAGGGGGAATTGCAATCTTTATGACATTAATTCTGTAATATAGATCTTCTCGAAATCTTTTTTCAGCAATTAATTTTTGTAAGTCTTGGTTTGTGGCGCATATTATTCTACAATTTAAATGAATGATTGAATGGCCACCCACTCGCTGAATCGTTCGATTTTGGAGAACGGACAATAGATTAACTTGGAGTTTGAGCGGCAGCTCAGAAATTTCGTCAAGAAAAATGGTTCCTTTTCCTGCAGCTTCAAAATATCCTTTCTTTCCACCTTTTCTTGCGCCAGTGAACGCTCCTTCCTCATATCCGAACAGCTCTGATTCAATTAATGATTCAGGAATGGCTCCACAGTTTACTTCGATAAAAGGCTCATTCTTCCGATTGGATTTTTGATGAATTTTCTGAGCAATGTAGTTTTTTCCAACTCCCGATTCCCCTTCCAATAATACTGTGACATCTAAGCTGGAGACTTTTTCAACAATACTAAATACTTGTCCCATTTTTCCTTTATTAATAGGGGAAGCGTACATTTGTTTATTTTTCATCTTTTCAATTTCTTTTTCATATAAAAGCATCGTTTTAGCCACTTGATCATTTGTTTTTTTGAGATAATCAAGTTCTGTAATATCCCTTGAAAAGCTAAGGGCCCCCCAAAGCTTTTGATTTTCATCAAAAATTGGATAACCAGACACAACTAGTTTTCTCCCCATTGCAGTTTCTTGAATGATTGTTTCAATTTTTCTTGTTTGCAACACTTTTCCAGTAACCGAAGGAGACAATATACCATTCTTCTCTAATGTAAATACATTTTGATTAATAATTTTCTCGGTATCGATTCCAAACAAATCCTTAAATTTTTCACTTAAAAATATAATGTTGCCGTATGCATCTGTTACAAATATTTCGTCAAATGAATGTTTAATAATTTTTTCTAAAAGTAGATGATTTTGCTGTGATGAAAGCATTCATTATCCCCCTAGTCAGTTATGACTACATATTATTCTAAATTGACTATATATTCAATCATCTACTGGCGACATTATAAAAAAATATTTATTTCAACCATCTTTTAATGCAATTAATTTCATTTGTGAAGTTTTTAGCTTATTAAATTAAAAAAATAGCGAGAGCAATGAAATAAATGTCATTGTTCTCGCTATAGGGGTACCGTCACATAGCCATCAAGCTAACAAAACGAATTCCCCCCAAATGAAAAAAACGTTATTCTTTCAGAAAAATACTCGAAAAGGATGACGTTTTTTTATGAACCTCTCGCTTTCTGAAGAATTACAACGCTTTCTATCTCCAATAGTCCTACAAGATATCGCCAAACAAGTTGGCTTTGTACAGCGATCTAGTAAGTATCAAGCCAACGAACTCATTGCCCTTTGGTTATGGCTCAGTCAGGAAACGCTAGCACATCACTTACACAATTGTGCAGTCGGTTAGAAGCTTCTACTGTTAGCTTGATGGGTATGTGGGGTCAGACCCTATTTCCCAATTTCCTAAATACACAAAAACCCCTGTTATACCAAGGGTTTTGTGGTCTTATGTAGGGGTCAGACCCCATTTCCCAGGTTAATTCCCGGCACCTCGGTATTTACGAATTCCTCTGTTCCAGATGAAGATGGATAGTGTAAAGAAGATAATTCCGATTAGTGGTGTTGCGAAAGAAAAGGCGTACCATTCTTTTTTACCAAGGAAGTAGGCGGCTGGGTATACGCCGACAAAGGCAAATGGTAGAACCCATGTTAACAGAAAGCGAATGACTTTATTGTATATATCAACCGGATAGCGACCATAGTTACCGATATTGTACATCATCGGCATAATGGAGGTTTTGGCATCCGACCAAAAACCAATACTCGCAATGGCAATGAAAATCGCCGCATATGCTAGTGCCCCGCCAATCGCAAATAAGATAAATAAGAACGGATCATACCAATTAATGGCTAGGTCTAAAGAAGAACCAGCATAGATGACTATTACAAGTCCTGTCACAACACCAAAAAGCGATTCAAGCTCCATCCTCTCAAGAATAACTTGAAACAAACTATGTATCGGCCTTGTTAATATCCGGTCCATCTCCCCTTTCACAATATACCGTTCATTAAAGTCCCATATGTTAAAGAAAGAACTGAATAAAGCAAACGGAATAAGAAAAAAACCATAAATAAAGATAATTTCGTCACGGCTCCAACCGCTTAAAAATTGCGTATGTCCAAATACAACAAGAATAAAAACTAAGTTCACCGCCTGATTCAGAAAATCAGAAATCATTTCTACAATTAGATCGGCTCTGTATTCCAACCGAGTTTTCATATATTGGCTCATATATTGAAAAAACATCGTTACGTAAAACATCACTTCAACCTCCCTGTATGATCAGCTGTTTTTTCGCGGCTGTCCAAAGTAGTCGAATAGGTATCAACAAAATAAGTACCCAAACTGATTGTTGAAGTAATGCATAAACGATTTCACTACCACTAAAACCATTGGTGAAAATCATACTCGGGACATAACTAATTCCTTGAAACGGCAAATACTTCATAATATCTTGAGCCCAAAATGGATAAAAGCTAATCGGTAAAATCAAGCCCGAAAAAAGGTCAATGATTACCCTTTTGGCCCGAATTAATCCTGCGTTATTATAAAAGAAGAATGCTGTAATTCCTGTAAGTAGATTAATCTGTGTGTTAATAACAAAACTTAACAACAATGATATACCGAAATATCCCCAACTTACCGGGTTATAAGGGAGTTGAATCGGAAAAATGAGCGCAACCAAAATCATTCCTGGTATTGAAAAGAAAAAGAATCGGAAAATTCCTTCTCCCAACCCTTGCATCGTTTTCATCCCTAAGTAGTTATAAGGTCGAATCAGTTCAATCGCTACTTTCCCTTCTTTTATTTCAGCTGCGATTTCACGATCAATGTTGTTAAAATAAAATGCACGCGCCATCCATGCAATTGCTACATATGTTGTCATTTGGATGCTCGTTAATCCTTCAATAGAGGATTTTTCTCCGTAAATCGCATTCCATAAAAAATAGTAAGCACCAATATTAATACTATATATTAATATCCCCGTATAATAATCTGTACGATACGCCAGCATCATCAAAAAGCGCATTCGTATCATCTCTACATACTTATCCAAGATTCGAGCTCCTTTCTATTGAGCATTTGAACGAGAAATTCCATACAATCAATTCATGCCTTTTTCATAAATATTACGGACAATCTCCTCGATCGATGTTTCATGAATTTTCACGTCTTTAATTTTAAACTGAGAAACTACAACTGAAATCAGTTGAGAGATATTTTCATCTTCTTCTTTTAAATAAGCAATATAGGTTTGGTTTTTCTCGTCATATTCCCATTCGGCAGAAAACGTGAGTGGTAGAGACTTTAGCTCAGATAGGTTTACATGATTCATAAACTGAAAGTGGATTTCTTTTTGTTCAGCCCAGTTATTTTTCAAAGAATCCAGCTCACCATCATACACAATTTTCCCTTCATCAAGCATAACCACTCGGTTACATAGGGCTTCAATATCCCCAAGGTCGTGGGTTGTTAATAAAATGGTCGTATTGTACTTCTCATTAATCTCTTTAAGAAATTCACGGATTTTCAATTTAACGAGTACATCAAGTCCGATCGTCGGTTCGTCCAAAAACAATAGCGGTGGATTATGTATCAATGCTGCAGCTAATTCACAGCGCATGCGTTGACCAAGCGAGAGCTTCCGAACAGGTTTATCTAGTAAAGGACCGATGTCGAGCGTTTTGATGACATGACCCATATGCTCGTCATATTGCTGGTCCGATACTTTATACACTTTTTTCAGTAATCTGAATGACTCCTGAACGGCAATATCCCACCATAATTGAGAGCGTTGTCCAAATACAACGCCGATCGTCCGTGTAAACTTTTCTCGTTCACGATGTGGATTCATCCCATTCACGCGTAGTTTTCCTGAGGTGGGCTCTAGAATTCCAGTCAACATTTTAATCGTTGTCGATTTTCCTGCTCCATTTTCGCCAATATAAGCTACCATCTCGCCTTGTTTTACAGTAAAATTAATATCGTTTACTGCTGGGACAATTTTATAGTTCCGTGTCAACAAATCACGAAATGCACCTCTTAATCCTGTACGGCTGGAATACGATTTGAATTCCTTCCGCAGTTGAGTTACTTCAATTGCATTGTTCATGTACTATTCCTCCAATTGCCTTAGTTACCCAATGAATTAGTCTATCCAAAGCTAAGTTGTAAAACAATAAAAATGCCTAAAAGGGTTTAAAACCCGTGAAAGCGAGTTGAGTAGAATGAATAAAATCGGTTCTGTACAACAATTAATCTTATCACAAGTTGAAAAACTGGCTCAAAATAGCGGATACGATTTTCTTTTTGAAGCAGATTATGGAGAACTGCTAGGACAAATTATTGAGAGAGATGATTCTGGTTCCATTACCGAAACACCTTTTAGCTTCAAATTATTTATTAATGAAGAAAAAGGTACTGGAAAGATTATACCCTACAATCCCAAAGGAGAACTACGCCATCAGGAATTTAACATCCAAAATCCCCAAACCATTATCGCACTTCTCACCTTCATTCAGACGCATCTTTAGGGGGCAGACCCTATTTCCCGAACTTTCTTCCCCCTCGTAAATACACTTGTAGCAAGGGGCTTGGAATGTAAAGGCAGGGGGCAGACCCCATTTCCCGGATTAATGGTATGATAGGGAATGACGTTATTTTAGGAGGTTGATTTTGAATGAATTTTACGAATTCGGAGCGTTTACATAAGGAAGCGTTAGAGCATATTGTTGGAGGTGTGAATAGTCCTTCTCGTTCATACAAAGCGGTTGGCGGTGGTTCTCCGGTTGTGATGGAGCGCGGTGAGGGTGCTTATTTCTGGGATGTAGACGGCAATAAGTATATTGATTATCTAGCTGCATATGGCCCAATCATTACAGGTCACGCACATCCTCATATTACAGAAGCGATTAAGAAAGCGGCTGAGACAGGAGTCCTCTACGGAACACCTACTCCTCATGAAGTGAAGTTCGCGAAATTGCTTAAAGAAGCGATGCCATTTATGGATAAAGTTCGTTTTGTCAATTCAGGTACTGAGGCAGTCATGACTACAATTCGCGTAGCACGTGCGTATACAGGCCGTGATAAAATCATTAAATTTGCCGGTTGCTACCATGGTCACTCTGATCTTGTTCTCGTTGCTGCTGGTTCCGGCCCAGCAACACTTGGAACACCGGATTCTGCTGGTGTAACGAAAGCAATCGCGAAAGAAGTAATCACTGTACCATTCAATGATATCGAGCCTTTTAAAGAAGCACTAAAAACATGGGGAAGTGAAGTCGCAGCTGTCCTTGTCGAACCAATTGTCGGCAACTTTGGCATCGTGGAACCGAATCCAGGATTCTTAGAGGAGGTCCTTGAATTAACACATGAAGCTGGCGGACTTGTTATATTTGATGAAGTCATCACAGCATTCCGTTTTTGTTACGGCGGCGCCCAAGACATGCTCGGAGTGCAGCCAGACTTAACCGCGCTTGGAAAAATCATCGGTGGTGGTTTACCAATCGGAGCATATGGTGGTAAAAAAGAAATCATGGAAACCGTTGCACCACTTGGACCAGCCTATCAAGCTGGAACAATGGCTGGTAACCCAGCTTCCATGTTATCAGGTATTGCCTGCCTAGAAGTCCTTAAACAAGAAGGCATTTATGATGAACTCGATCGACTAGGTGCAATTCTAGAAGATGGTATCCTAAAAGCTGCCCAAAAACACGATACAGAAATTACGATTAACCGTTTAAAAGGTGCTTTAACGATTTTCTTCACAAACGAAAAAGTTGAAAACTACGAGCAAGCTGAAAATACAAATGGAGAAGTATTCGCGAAGTTCTTCAAACTTATGCTTCACCAAGGCATTAACCTTGCTCCTTCAAAATACGAAGCCTGGTTCTTAACAATCGCACATACAGAGGAAGATATCCACAATACATTAATTGCAGTTGATCATGCATTTAAAATGCTTAAAGAACAAAAATAATGGTATAACTATACTCTTTCGTTCAAATCTAGAAGTCAATGACTTCTAGATTTTTCTTATTAAGAAAAAACAAAATGAATCGTCGACCAATTCCTCAAATTCATCAATACTCACTTACCATTAACTGCACCGAACCAGCTATGCCAAGTGTCATCTAAAGAACAAATGCAATCTACCCATTTTTTCAATTGAAGCATAAATTTTAGATTCATGGCATATATTTCAATTTCGATGCAAATAATCTGTTTCCGTCCATTTCCTACTATCTTAAGCCGCCTTTATTGCATATGAAGTGGTTCATCCAAGTGAATCTGTCAAAATCCTTGCCCACCTTGCATAGATCAGCCGTTTTTTCATATATCAGCCGAGAGTTGAATTCCAATCACTAAGTATAAGAAAAGCAGAAAACCCGAATTCCAACTCCTCACTTTTGAAATGATGTAATTGGCTTAATTTAAGCTTTACTATCCTTCTTTCTATCTATCTTTCCACATTTACCCGTTCATTTGTAATTATCACTTGAAAGTATGCTAATAACCATGTATATTACATTATTGTTTACTTGTAATCTTTTACGTGTAAAGTAGTACGTACATAGATGAATCCTTACTTTTATAATTAAATAATTATCGCATACATGTATAGTAAAATATTGAAGAAGAAGAAAGGAATTTAACTCATGAAGTTTGGTGCCCGCATTATTAAGACGGGAATCGCAATTGTTTTGGCATTATATTTAGCTCAACTTCTTAGCCTGCCAGCTCCAGTTTTTGCTGGAATTTCTGCTATTTTTGCTATTCAGCCGACGATTTATCGATCATTTAAGACAGTTATGGAGCAAATACAAGGAAATATTATTGGGGCAGTCGTCGCGGTTTTATTCGTATTGCTTTTTGGAAATAATTTTTTTCTCGTCGGATTGGCCGTAGTGGTTGTCATAACGATAAATTTAAAGTTAAAAATGGAAAATACGATTGTTCTGACCGTTGTTACCGTGATCGCAATTATGGAGAACCAGCAAGGTAATTTTCTGGAATTCGCATCTTTCCGGTTTCTGTCCATTTTATTAGGAATTCTCTCTTCATTCCTTGTGAACTTGGTATTCATTCCGCCAAAGTATGAAGCGAAGGTTTACTCACAAATTAGTAGCACCACGGAAGATATCTTAAAGTGGATTCGAATTAGTACACGCCATGCCTCTGAGCATACGCTACTAAAAAAAGATATCAGCCGTATCAAAGATGACTTAATAAACATGGAGCAGCTTTTTTCCATGTTTAAGGAAGAACGCAAGTACAAGAAGGAAAACATCTCTACATCCAGAAAGCTTGTCGTATATCGGCAGCATATCATTACAACAAAAAAAGCCTATGAAACTTTAAGGCGGATTCATAAATTTGAAAATGAAATTAATATGATGCCTGATGATTTTGAGTTGAAGATCATTCAACATATCGATTGCCTCATTTACAAGCATGAAGAAATGCTACTGAAGCATATTAGGAAAATTCGAGTAGGGAGTTACGCAGAAGACTGGATGGAAAATTGTTTAACTAGGGAAGAACTGCTGGATTTATTTTTCAAACAGCATAATGAAATGGATCATGAACTAGCTGAGCTTTCCACTAGATTAGTTCCACTCATTGCATACATTAATGAGTATGACGAACAGCTCGAACATCTTGAAAAGTTAATTAACAGTTTCCAATCGTATCATAAAGATGAAAACCAGGTATCAGTTAATCTAAACGATTGAGAGAACTTAGATTCACGAATAACAAGCAAGAGGCTGACATATGTCGACCTCTTGCTCGTTATTCATTTTCTTTTTTAACTACTATTTGACATCAAAATCACGATATTCTCCGTGTCAATCAGCAGTTTGTTCTGTTAAGTTGAGTTGTTGAACTTGGAATAATTGGTAATAGCGACCTTGCAATTTCATTAATTCATCATGTGTACCGATTTCAGCAATCTCTCCTTGATCAATTAAGACAATTCGATTCGCATGAGTGATAGTCGATAGTCGGTGGGCTACAATAAACGTAGTTCTTTCTTTGGCCAATTTTTCGAGGGCTTCTTGAATAAGATGCTCACTTTCTAAATCTAACGCAGATGTTGCTTCATCCAAAATAAGTAACGGCGGATTTTTCAGAAAAACTCGAGCTATAGCCACCCGCTGTTTCTGGCCACCCGAAAGCTTGACTCCACGTTCACCAACCTTTGTGTCATAGCCCTCCGTAAGATTCATAATAAATTCATGTGCATTCGCAGCTTTAGCTGCCTCTATCACTTCTTCGTCTGTGGCATCTGGTTTACCCATGAGGATATTCGCTTTCACAGATTCACTAAATAAAATATTATCTTGTAGCACCATCCCAATTTTGTCTCTTAGACTACGAACTTTGAAGTCACGAATGTCTTTTCCATCAATCAAAATGCTCCCTTTACTAACATCATAAAAGCGCGGAATCAAACTAATTAGTGAGGACTTCCCACCACCACTCATTCCAACTAATGCTATTGTTTCTCCTGCATTGACATCAAGGTAAATATTTTTCAACACATCTTGCTCATTTTCTGCATAGGCAAATGAGACATTGTCAAAAGTAATTCCACCTGCAACTTGCTTTAATTCAACAGCCTCTTGTTTATCATCAATGTCATATTTTTCATCTACCAATTCAAACACTCGATCCATTGAAGCCAATGTTTGGGTCATAGTCGTTGAGGAGTTGACGAGACGACGCAGTGGGTTGTAAAGGCGATCAATAAAACCAATGAAAGCCACCATCGTTCCCAAGGTCAAATTCCCGTTAATCACCTCATAACCTGCGTAGCCGATTACCAAAAGCGGCGCAATATCGGTAATCGTGTTCACAACAGCAAATGATTTCGCATTCCAGCCCGTATGCTGAAGAGCTTTATCAAGGAAATTCTTATTTTGTTTACTAAACCGCTCTTGTTCATAATCCTCGATAGCAAAACTCTTTATAACCGGCATTCCTTGAACTCTTTCGTGTAAATGACTCTGTAGGTCGGCAAGAGCTTGAGAACGAATTCTCGTATATCCACGTAATCTGCCAAAGAAATACTTGATTGAGAATACATAGAATGGCAACATAATTAAGCTGACAATGGTTAACTTAGCATCCATCGTATACATAATCGCCACAGAAAAGAATATCGTTGCAATATCTAGCCATAAGTTCATTAAGCCCGTTATGACAAAATTCTTCGTTTGTTCTACATCATTAATCACCCGGGAAATCACTTCCCCAGATCTTGTGTTGCTATAGTACTTAAAACTGAGCTTTTGAATATGGGTAAATAAGCTATTGCGAATGTCGTAGAGAATCTTTGTACCGGCCCATTGGGCAAAATATTGCCGATAATATTCAATCGGCGGACGTAGCACAACAAAAACAAACAGCATAATCCCGATGACCCAAAACAGCTGATTTGTTTTTTCATCCACAGACTTAGAACTTGCAATAATATCATCCACAACATATTTGGATAAAAGCGGGATTAATAACGGAATGGCAAATTTCAGCAAGCCAATTAATATCGTACCTGTAATCTGCCATTTATAAGGTTTTACAAATTGCAAATATCTTTTTATGCTGTCCACAGAAATCCTCCATTTTTTCTAAAGGTGATACTAAAATAAAATCACGCAATTTCACCAATCTACTGTTTTTCACTTACAACGTTGTTGATTCGAAAGTAAAAGGATGTCCCCAAAGGGTCTGACCTCACATTCTATACACCGTTTATTGTGTCATGTTCACATCTTAAACAATATATAGGAGATGTGGGGTCTGACCCCTTTCGCTATGGGACATCCTTTGATTCAACGATAAGTCAAAAATCTTTCATACCACGAATCGATAAATTCTGCAGAGAAAGGTCCTTTTCGTTGCCGAATCATATAAATCAAATAATCAACGTTCGTTCTCAATATTTGATCGATCTCTTCCGGGTAATTCATTTCTTTCCGATGCCTTTCATATTCATCCTCATCAAGCAGATTAAAGGTCATATCCGGAAACACCTTAATATCCAAGTCATAATCAATGTACTTAAGCGCTTGTGAATCATAAATAAACGGAGAACTGATATTGCAATAATAATAAACACCGTCTTCTCTCAGCATTCCTATCACATTGAACCAATACTTTGAGTGGAAGTAGCAGATAGCCGGCTCTCTCGTTATCCACGTTCTTCCATCAGACTCCGTTACCATTGTGCGATCATTAGCAGCGATGACAAGATTCTGTGTTCCCTTCAAAACGGTGGTTTCTTCCCAGATTCGGTGGATGTGACCGTTATGCTTGTAACTCTGAATTTGGATCCTTCCTCCTTCGGTGGGAATCTCCATATTAATTTCCCCTACTTTCTTTTACCAACTTCTGTTTTACATTCATGTAAGTCCATTTGTATATACGCCTGTCAAGTTCCTATATCTCTTTATTATAGCGATTTATCGCTGATTTTAAAACAAAAGAGATTAATCATTTAGTAAAAATGTGTAAAAAAACGGAGAAAGCAGTAAAAAACAGTGATTTTCCATGTTTCTACTGACTTTATACGCTTATACTCATCTTGACCAATAATTAATCTCTACATCATTATTTCGCAGTTGCTAGTTCTTTTTGATAATATTGGATCACTTCTTCGGTTTGTTTCTCAAACTGATTTTGAATATCATTTAGTTCTTGTTTCATCTGCTTAATTTCGTCATGTAGAGTACCCACCTGCGATTTTCGCTCTAAGTCATATAATTCTTTCTCAATCGCTTGGCAACGTTCCAGTTCTGTTTGTAGAAATAATAATTTATCCATCGTTTTTAATTGCTCATTAATCAGTCTATCAAATTCTCGCATTCAGGACCCCACCTCACCGAAAGAATATTTATCCCGCATTAACAGGCAGTAACCCCACACCCCCAAGCTTAGAGAAATCGAAGAAGCGTAGGTGGAGATAACTACCCGTAAAAGCCCGATTGGTAAGATACGGTGAAACTTACCTTTGTGGTTTTCAAAGGTATAGTTGAACCAATCAGGTTTGTAGTTTCGCTAATACCTCCGCGTAGCGTAGGTATTAGCGATACTAGAACGGGACTAACAATCAGTGGGCACCACCCACTGATTGTTAGTTTCACTTTATCTATATGTATTCTTGCTTCATAGTAAATTTCCTTTAAAAGATTATGTAGGGATCAGAGAAGTTTTGTCGATATACATCGAACCTATTATTAAGACAACCTTCATCAAAAGGAAAAGACATCCTCATATAAGGATGCCTTTTCACTAGTGTATATGATTAGCCTTAAGATTGACCGTTTCTGTTTTTTTTGGCTTCAGCTTGTTGGTTTTGCTTCTGAACTTCTTGAACATTCGTTTCACTTGCAAATTCAGTACCATATTGCCCTTGCGCTTGAGCGTTTGCTTGACCATAGCTTTTACCCGCTTGTGCTTGTTGATTTTGTTGCTTTACTTCTTGGACATTCGTTTCACTCGCAAATTCAGTGCCGTATTGTCCTTGAGCATTATTTTGCTTTTGTACTTGTTGAATATCTGTGCCTGCTTTTGATTTCTTTACCATTCGTAATCACCTCCACGAATAATAAGTTAACCAAGAAAGCAGTTAGATATCCAAATTTTCATAACTAAATTTATCCAATTTTTTCCGTTTATACTAAAAGAGATATACCGCCATCTACAATAATTGTCTGACCTCGGATCATGCTTGCATCTTCAGATATCAAGAACATGATGGTTTTGACCATATCTTCCATTGAAACAATTCGGCCAGCTGGAGTTTCTGCGGCCGCTTCCGCCAATAATTCTTCGCGGTTCGGAAAATGCTTGAGTGCATCTGTATCAATAACACCGCCTGAAACCGCATTAACGCAAATGTTCTTCGGTGCCAGTTCAACAGCAAGGTAGCGGGTTAGTGCTTCCAATGCAGCTTTGGAAACTCCAACAGCAGTATAGTTTTTCAGGTATCGAATCGAACCAAGTGAACTGATACTGACCATCTTTCCGCCACCGTTTCTCTCCATAAGCTTCGCTGCTTGTTGTGCACAGAAAAGGAAAGCTTTACTGTTAATATCCATTGTCCAATTCCAGTGGGACTCCTCAAGTTCCATCACAGGTCTCTGAACGCCTGATGCCGCGTTATTGATAAACACATCTAATCGACCAAACACTTCTTCGATTTCTTGGAACATTGCTTTAATTTTTTCTACGTCTCCAACATTTGCTTTCACGACTAATGTTTTTCTGCCCATCGCTTCAATCTCAGCCGCTACTTCCAATGCTTTTGATTTACTACGTGCATAATTAATCACTACATCATAACCAGCCTCTGCAAGCGTCAATGCGGTGCTTCGTCCAAGTCCTTTACTACTTCCTGTTACAAGTGCTACTTTTTGTGTCATAGGTTGATCCATCCTTTCAGAACTAAGAATAAAATTTGCTTTTTAAATGAAAAATAGAATGATTATGCAAAAGGGAGTGAACAATATGTATGTTGGTCGTGATATGACAGAATTGTCGATGCTACAAAAGTCAGAATGGGATAAAGGTGAGCTTGCTTTTTTTCATCACTCTCTTCAACAAATGGTACCTTATTTAAACCAAGAAGGACAAGTGATTCATCGAGAAATTGTTGAAGAAATCGTAAATCGTGGTGGCTTAAATAATCTGGAAACAGATTATTCGAATACACATAAGTAAATACACGGAACCCAAATGATGCTAAGTCTAGCCTATTTAGGTTCTGTGTAATTTATTACTTTGCCTGAACAACCACACAAACTAGCAACTTTTCCAAAGAGTCTGACCCCGCACTAACTCACAGTTTCTAGCGATACCATTCACTTAATTTAAAATATAATGAGTGATTGCGCGGTCCGACTCTTCCTTATGGGGAAATCTTCCTCTATTTCACTCATTTTTTTTCTTTAAAAGCCGCCATCATTTTCTGGTGTGGGACAGGGAATGCATACTGTTCAAGATCCATCTCACTTACCCATTTGAATTGATGCTTTTCCATGATATTTTGGTCGATTTCTGCTGGAATAACACCAGAAAATGTATCAACATTCCAAACCAGATGTGAGAAGACATGCTTGATCTTTACCAAAAGCTTATCCAATTCTGATGTTACACCTAGTAACTCCTGCAATTCCTGATTGAAAAAATCTCGCTTTGCCAAAAGGCCAGTATGAATTTCAAAGTTAGGGAACTCCCAGAGATTAGCTAATAAACCTTCACTTGGTCGTTTATGAATTAAAAATTCACCTTTATGATTAATAAGTACCGCCGCCACAAGTGGTACCGTACGGGTTTTTTTCTTTTGGATTTTGATTGGCAGCTCTGATTGAACACCTTCCTTAAATGCTTCACAATGCTCCCGCACCGGACATAATAAGCATGCTGGTTTACCAGGTGTACAGATTAAAGCACCGAGTTCCATAAGGGCTTGATTGAAAAACGAAGTATTATCGTGGTCAATCAAAACCCTGACTGCTGCTTCAAAAGTCTTCCTCGTTTTCGGCTTAGCAATATCTTCTCGAATCAGCAAGATCCGTGAAAGTACGCGCATCACGTTTCCATCTACAGCGGGTTCCGGTTTTCCATATGCAATGCTTAAAATCGCACCTGCTGTATAAGGTCCTACTCCTTTTAATTGTGCAATTTCTTCAGGTGTATCTGGAACAACACCGCCATACGTAGCCTTCACTTCTTTTACAGCACTATGCAGATTTCTGACACGAGAATAGTAGCCTAAACCTTCCCATGCCTTCAAAACGCGCTCTTCATCTGCTTCTGCGAATTCATCAAGAGTAGGAAACCACTCCATAAACCTATTAAAATAAGGAATAACTGTATCGACTCGAGTTTGCTGTAACATGATTTCTGAAACCCAAACCCGGTATGGATCTTTATTCTCTCGCCATGGCAAATCCCGATGCTCACTTGCAAACCAAGAGATTAAGTCATGTTGAAATTGTTTACGATCTATTGTTTTTAATGCATTTTCTTCTTCTTTCACATTTCTTCCTCCAAGATGTTAACCTCATTTAAAGAAGGGAATATAAATAAGGGTGAACGTACATTTTTATTTCTTAACGTTTCAAAGTATATCATGTGATTAAATGATGTATAGTAGGAATAAAGTAAAACTTCCATCAGTGGTTTTTTTATCCCTCACTTAGGCTTCTTTGATTCCACTAAGCCTTGAGGCGGGGTATTACAGCCTGTTAAATTGGGGTAAAATAACGGTATATTAACATTTATAATTTAAATCCAGATATCATAAAAAAAACGGTTCATGACATGTAAGTTATTAGTGCGTGTTCAAAAAAGGGATAAAAAGAGCCAAGAAGTTCGAGGAGCGACCGTCTATACCTTGCACGTATGCAGTAGACCAGACTTGCACAGGTTGTGCTGACTTCTGTGTTGCTCGTCATGACGTCCGCGGTTTTAACAGATGGTCATTCATGAGCTTTGATGCAATTCGTAAGCCTTTTTACCGGACTTTTTGAACATCCTCTATTACTATCAAATACAAAGGGGTTGGCTTTTTGGATACAGGTACTCACTTTGTCATGGGAATCGCTCTTTCAGGGCTGGCCACTTTAGATCCTATCGTGGCAGACCATACACTCACTGCCCAAGCAGTTATGTTTGGTACAATTATTGGTTCCCAGGCTCCAGACATCGATACCATACTTAAATTGCGGAACAATGCTGTCTATATTCGAAATCATCGGGGAATTACCCATTCCATTCCAGCTGTTTTGCTTTGGCCCATTTTGATTACTGGCGTTCTTTACAGTATATTTTCTTCTTCTAATCTTCTACATCTATGGCTTTGGACTTTTTTTGCCGTATTTCTCCATGTGTTTGTTGACATTTTTAATGCCTATGGCACACAAGCCATTCGACCGATTTCTTCAAAGTGGGTAGCATTTGGCATTATCAATACATTTGATCCATTTATATTCGGGATCCATATTGCCGGACTCATTCTTTGGGGCTTCGGATTTCCGCCTGGCTATACGTTTCTTACGATTTACTTCATTCTGATTATCTACTATATCGCTCGCTTCCGAGAACAGCGATTCATAAAAGCTGCTGTCAAAAAGGCAATTCCATCTGCATCAAAGATTATTTTATCACCAACGATGCGCTACCATCGCTGGAAAGTGGCGGTTATCGCTGAGAAACATTATTATGTCGCTCGTGCAGAAAATGGAAAAGTAACGATTCTCGATACATTTGACCGGATTCCACTTCCCGATAGTGAGATTCTCCATACAGCGAAACACGATAAAAATTTAGCCGCTTTCTTGTCTTTTTCACCAGTATATCGATTTGAAATTGCTGAATTCGACGAATTTTTCGAGGTTCGATTCATCGACCTCAGATACCGTAGCAACGGATTTTATCCTTTTGTTGCCGTTGTTCATCTAGACCATGATCTTCAAATTAAAAATTCCTATACAGGCTGGATATTTAGCGAAGACAAATTGCGCAAGAAATTGAAGCTAATTCCACTTTGAAAAGGATCATTCAACATGCAAAGGGTCAGACCCCGCGACTACTACACACAGATTAATGAAGGATAAATAATCTTTAAACTGTGTGTTGATTGCGAGGTCAGACCCTTTCTTAGATCACCTATTTCATGTACATCAAATCTCATTTTCCCCTTGAAGCAAATGACGATATTTCGGATTTTTCGCTATAAAGTCATGTAGCCGTTCGCCATAATTGTCAATCCATTGTGTGACAACCTTCAAAGTCATTTCCGCCCCTGCGTATTCATGTCCTGCTTTTGCATAGGTGGCTTCAAAATCTTCCCATAGTAATTCTACCCAGGTTAATGCTTGCTCATAAGTGATTTGATCATTTTTTTGTAGCAGTCGTTCAGTTAATTGTTCTTTATATTCTTCCATTTATGTACTCTCCTTTACCAATTTTTTCACCTATCATTTAATCATACTTCCCAGATGTTTGCCTCATACTAATCATACGTGCCTAAGAAGCGCGACGATTCCTATTGTTTGGAGGAGAAAAAACATGAGAAATAAAGCGAGTAATTTTCAAAATCAAAACAAAAATAGGTTCGAAGGTGGGCCTCGTGCAAAAGCTGAATTTTCGTCAAAGCGTGCAGATGGAACGATTAATGACCATCCTCAGGAACGCATGAGAGCCTCAAACGAAAGAACCTCAGATAATATTTAATAGGTTGGTATAGGTCAGACGTTGTACCCTAACGGTTCGAGTCTGACCTTGCTTTTATTTTAAAGGTGTTAACATTGAGATTGGCAGGGCCTCATCCTGCTTCGTGCCGCTTAACCGATAGCCCCAGGCAAAGACTCCATTTAGGTAATCAATTTTGAAATATGTTCCTGGATCTCCTTCAATGCTGTACATTTCACCAGGCTTGAAATCTTTTGGATCAAGCAGATATGCTTTTGCCATCATCGCTTTCCGTTCAAGGACAGCAAATTCATTTACGATGCCAAGCTGTTCCGCTTTGCGCGCTTTCTCATGCAAACCTGCTATTTCTTGTTGAAGTTCATATGCTGACATTTGGCTATATCTTGCTTCACTCATTATTAGCACCTCTCTAAAAATACCGTCACCGGTCCTTTAGCTTTATTTTAATCAAAATGATCCACTCACACTTAAGCTTACCGAAATGAATCGACATCGGTCAACAGGTTTGATTAATCGTGTTCTTCATCTGATAAATATCGGTCAATCATTTCAATTGAAAAGCCCTTACGAAATAACGCCTGTTTCATTCGCTGCTCATATTCATATCCGGTATACCCCTGATATCGCCGTTTTATTTTTTCAGCCTGAAATATGAGTGACTGCCATTCTTCGTCATCATTTTTCTCAACCGTAACCTCTTCAAGCGCAATCGATATCACATCTCTAGGGAAGCCTTTTCGAGATAATATTTGGTCCAGCTTTTGTTGTAAGGCCCGCGCAGAAAGCTTCGTCTCTTTCTTAGTTGCTTTCTCAGCCATCATGATAGCATGTTCAATTTGCTGCTCACTCGGATATTCCACCATCGCTTGCTCAATAATCGAGAACTTGACTCCTTTTTCCCTTAACTCTTGCTGAATGATGATCGGCCCTTTATTTCCACCGTTCATATAGGTTCTTACAAAAGCACGAGCGAATTCGAGATCATCCAAGTACTTATATTTATATAGCTTCAAAACCGTTTCTTGTATAATCGGTTCATCTACTTCTCTTTTCTTTAAATACATACGAATTTCTTGCTCTGAACGCATACGGTGCGATAAATAATTCAATGCACTTGTAAAGCTTTTCTGAATTTCATCATACAGTTGAATATCGGCAAGATCATATTCATTGATTTCCATGCCTTTTTTTAGCTGAAATTTCAATAATACTTCTTCATCAACACTAAAGGCGTACTCCTCGCCTTTTCCCTTTCCATAATCCATGAAGACATTATAGCGGTCTGTTCGTTTTTGTTGTGTTGTTATTTTCGTAATAACGGCCAAGAATACCACCTCTTTGTCTAATGTACCATATTTGAAAGAAGGTTTATGCGAAAAAGAATCGAAATAAGTAACGATGGGAAAAAGAGAAACTTCCATCAGTTGGGGTATTACAGCTTGTTAAACGGGGATAAGGCTTGAATCAAGGAGGCAAATGATGAAAATTGCCATAGCAGGCGGAAGCGGCTTTGTCGGTATGGCTCTTATTCAAGAGCTTAGAAAAGAAAACCATGAAATCTATATCCTTACAAGAAATCCAGAAAACAAAAAGCCTATTACCGGTGTAAAATATGTGAAATGGCTTGATCAATCTGCAAGTCCAGAGAATGAGTTGGCAGGTATTTACGCATTCATTAATCTTTCTGGGGAATCGTTGAACAGCGGGCGTTGGACAGATAAACGTAAACGTATAATAGTCGAGAGTCGGGTCGACACAACGAAAGAAATGACTCGAATCCTTTCGATGCTTACAGAAAAACCGGCAGTGGTCATTCATGCCAGTGCCATCGGATATTATGGAACATCAGAAAAAGAGGTTTTCACTGAAAAGAGCGGAACAATTGATGAAGATTTTCTATCACGCACAGTACAATTATGGGAAAAAGAAGCAGCAAAGGCAAAAGCATATTGTGGTCGGTTAGTATTTGCACGTTTCGGCGTCATACTTGGCAAGAGTGCAGGGGCGCTTCCTATGATGGTCACTCCTTATCAATTATTTGCCGGCGGCACAATTGGAACAGGCCGGCAATGGCTATCTTGGATTCATGTTAAAGATGTTGCTAGAGCGATTTTGTTTTGTGTGAATCATGAAGCGATTAAAGGACCTGTTAATTTCAGTGCTCCATTCCCACAGCAAATGAAGGACTTCGGGAAAACGATAGGTACCGTTCTGCATCGCCCTCATTGGTTTCCTGTGCCACCGTTTTTGTTAAAAACCATGCTCGGCGAAATGAGTACCCTCGTATTAGAAGGACAAAAGGTGATTCCAGACGTTTTACAACATCATGAATTCACCTTTGCTTATCCCGATCTAAAAGCAGCTCTTCACGATTTATTAAAATAATTTTTAAACGTTAAGGACCATTTTGGGTCCTTTTTCTTTTCTAGTCTTTTTAGACAAATTTCTACCTACTTATGATTAAATAAGTAAATAGATCCCATCATAAGCACAATAGCTACCATTTTCTTTAAGTCAAGCGCGATTCTTTCCCCTCCAAACAGGCCAAAATGGTCGATGATCGCTCCCATTATAATCTGCCCTGCAATGACGGCAAAGAGAGCTGAAGAAACTCCGAGCTTCGGAACTGTCATTACCATGATGATTACATAAAAAGCGCCAAGTAATCCGCCAATTAATTGTCCTTTCGGAGCCTCAGAAATCGCAAGCAAATTCCCCTTTCCGAAAAAAAGCACAATGAAAAATAAAGCTGCTGTGCCGACAGAAAATGAAATCAACGAAGCTTCTAATGTCCCAACTTTTTTTCCAAGACCTCCGTTGGTCACTGCCTGGACTCCAACAGCAAGTCCACCAGCTAGTGCCATCAACAAGTATATCCATTTCACAAACTCCATCTCCCTTATGTACTCTACTTTATGTTCTTAATGTTCTTACAAAAATCCTACATATGGATTTGCGATAAACTCGAGAAACATCCCAAATTCCATTATCGAATATTTCCAACGATTCCAATTATGCAGGAATCTAAACAAATTGTGAAGGAGAACTTCTGAATAGGCAAATTTCAGCCCATTAAAAATATTATCATTGTTTATTTACTTATTGGGAGTCTTTTCAATTATTTTAGAAATTTAGGCAACAACGTAGATTTAGGATGGCAGTAAGATGAAGGAGAATTTCCGTTATTTCTCTACATAAAAAAAAGCAATATTCCTCAAGCTTTTTGCTTTTGAATATTGACCTCTATTGGTTTTATAATTTTATTACCACACTCTTTACAAATCTCAGTCTTCCTAGTCAACGTTAAACAATAATTACAATAGTATCGCTTCATACTCAACCTCCTTTTCATATATTTAGTTTAATCCAGCTTTATTTTATCTGTGTATGAATTTTGTTAAGAAATTCTAAACTTTGACACTTACTGGGATCCGCCTTAAAAGATTCATCGTATAAAATCAGTTTGATTGGAAAAAATATGAACAACTGCTAAATAGGAGCTGATGAAAATGGGAAGCAAAAGAAAAGAAAAACTGGTCAAGAACAAATTAACATCCACACAAGAATTTCTTTACTCAAGGGACTTTAAAAAAGCGGATCGTGCTGGTGGATACGCGTCATCCGGCAAACTATATTAAGCTGGAGGGAATTTCCGCTCATGATATTTTGATTTCTACAAAAGCTAAATGAGGGTATCTCAAAAGCAAAGGGTCAGACCCCGCAACAACTAAATACAGTACATAATTAGTATCTGAAACATTACATACTGATTTAGAGTGCGAGGTCAGCCCCTTATGAGACATTCTCATTTTGCATGATAGGGGGAATTAAGAATGGCGAAAGAGCTTAACCAACAATCAGTTCAACGATTCAAAAATCAGAAAAGCGATGGACTTGATATTGAATTTTCCCAAGAACTTGCTGACCATGACGATTTAGAAGCACAACAACGCTCACAAGCAGCCGATAAGCGGGCAAAACAGAAACGTAATACACATTAAGAAGAGGATGACTCACTGAGTCATCCTCTTCTTAAGCTTAATGAGCAATTTCTCTTTTGCGAAAAACCTTTCCATTCCCCTTATCTTTACCTATCCATCCTTTAATGAATGGAATTGCAAAGCGGTCTACACCATAATTATATGCTCCTGCTCCTGCAAAAAGGAGAATGATGGCGATTGTATAGAAAACTGGATTCGTGCTTATCGTCCCTGCTAAAAGGAAGTTAAGATTCATGAAAGCTCCTGCAATTAACGCTGGAATTGTTGCCGCTCCAAGAATTAGTCCGACCCCTACTAATATTTCACCCCATTGAACGAAGAAGCTAAATAGTTCTGCATTTGGTAAAGCCACTTGTTCAAGGAAGCTTGCGTACCAACCTTGTACTGCCGGGTGGTCTCCACCAGCTTTCGCTATCGCTCCTTGGATAAATCCACCTGCATTGAATTCACCACT
The DNA here is from genome assembly GCF_053653995.1 of Peribacillus sp. JNUCC 23. The sequence goes on along the minus strand of NZ_CM132202.1, from coordinate 1,087,158 downwards.
AGTAAGTTTGCCCCAACCACCCATTACCCATTGAATGCCTAACCAAATTCTCAATACTGCCCAAACTCCACTAATAATCGGTCCGTTATTCCAATTCGTTTTCATTCTACATCTCTCCTTAAAAATAATTTAACGAAAGTTTGTGAAATTATTCACATGAGTACTTAAAAAAAATGCTTGCTGTTCCATGATTAGTTTGTCTAAAATATAGTTTGTGAATGTTTTCACTAACTTTCTGTACATTCATCATACTACCCTCCTTTCACATTTGCAATAGCGTTCACAAAGTAGTAACAAATATTTTTTATTCCTTTTTTCACTAAATAAAACTTTTAATATGCACTACAGGTTTATGTCTTCTACGCTGGGCATTCAATTCGAAAGTCCCATAGAGCTATACCGACAATATGATACATAATCTTTTACGCTTGCTATAATATTGAGCTCATTCAAATTCAAACATTGCCGCCGATTATTAAATAATCTATAAAGTGAAACTTCAATGAGTGGGAGGTCTTACTCCCCAACTCATTGTTAGTCCCGTTCTAAAGACGCTAATATCTTCACTCAGCAAAGATATTAGCGTCTCTACGAACCGGGATAAACTTCCACCGATCCTGGACACAGACTTTTCACCTTTCTACAAAAGCTCCTTTTCAACGACCATACAATCACCAGCGGCAAGCCATTAGCTGTATAACATTAGCTAGATTCAGTTTTTTTACGTTTTTTTTTCCGTAAAACAGCTATCAACAACAACAACAGCGGAATAATCGTTTGAACGATTATTCCGAACAATGGGAAGGTTCCTTCATTAAAACGCTCTATTTCCAATGTATTAGGAATTGACCAAAAACCAAATACTACAATTAGAATCCCGATCGGCCATATTATAGGACGATAGTCCGAAAGTTTTAGCCATTGTGCAGTACTTAAAACAGCCACATAATAAAACCCTGATATTTTGATAAACGTACCTACAATCCAAATAGCCATGACGGCAGACTCGAAATTTTCAAAAAATTCAGCGATACTGATATAGCGTGCTACATTCATCAGAGGATAAACCTTTGAGCTTGTTGCTGACCCGAGTACAAAAAGAACAACCAGATTCACCACAACCAACGTCACCATTACAGCAAATACCGTCAGCATTCCATATTTCATTCCCTTTTTTTTATCCGTTAAAAAAGGGAATAGAAAAATCACCATAAAAAATTCGGTGAACCATCCACTTGGCACAATCGCCCCCTTGATTGGTGGCCAGATTCCGTCCCCTAATATCGGGAAGATATTCTTAAATTCAAAATCAGGCACTACTAAGATAATTAAAATGAGAAGTGGAAAGACAAATAGAGGGAAAAACAATTGAGCAGCCCTCCCTATTACTTCTAAACCTCCATATACAATAAAAGCACATAATAATACCATCGATGCCATGGTAACGCTAATTGGAGTACGAACTAGAAACGAATCGACAATAAATTCGGCATACTCTCTGAGAATTACTCCTGTAGTTTGGATATAAAAAAATAAAAATAATAAACCAAGAATTTTACCCAGTAACCTACCTAAAATATATTCACTAAATTGAATAACCGTTTGTTTTGGGTAAAGTTCATGCAGTTTATACACGGTATACACCGTCACATACCCGATGATGGATGCGAAAATGGGGGACAACCATAAGTCGTTTTTAGCATATTTGGCTGTTATGCTCGGCACCCCAAGAATAGCAGAAGCTACAATCATTGGATACATCATAATTGCCATCTGAAGCGCAGAAATTTTACCTTTCTCCATCATCTTGCTCCTTTCTACGATAGTAAGGAAATATGAGATGCCTTCCACTTATACAATTATTTTTCCATAAACTTGCCAAACGGCTTGAAAAGCGTGACAATCCATGAAGTCGGTCCTCCCATATGGGGAAGATCGAACATGGACAGCACCCAACCGATGAGGAGAAGTGTAAAAAAAGCCACTTTGTCTTTATTAGGGGTTTGTTTCATTTTCGGCCATTCATACAAAATGATCAGTACCACGATGATCGTTGTACCTACAAAAGCCCCCCATCTCATTGTTCTTTCACCTCTTTTTCAGGCATTCCACCTGGTTTGTTTATATAGCCCTGTCTACGAACATGAGCCTTTATTTCGATTTCTAATTCTATCTCAGGGAATATCTTATCCCAGCGACCTTCGTTTTCTTTCCATTGTTTAGGGTATTTACGAAAGAACTCTTCACCGAAACCTACAATATCGGCCTTCAACACTTGCTGTGTTTGTTGAAAAGCTAGTTTAATACGCTTTTCTATTTCTTTTGCAAACGCTTTTTCTACAGCCCTTATTAATTTTGTACTTGAAAGGTTCAAATTCGTTCCATTCTGGATGATAGATCCTTCTGTATCAATCTTCACGACCATTATCCATTTCTTATTTTGAATTACAGGAACCAACTTTATAGTAGCCTCAATGGGATTTATTGATATCTTCCCTTTTCCAGCACCTAGTTTAAAGGTAACTGTGGATGCCACTATTTCATTTCTTATCCACAATACTCCTCTTGTTTCATTTTCTGTCAGCTTTCCTATCATTTTATCTTTTTTAAACACTGCCGTCCCGACAATGTAAGGCTTCCCTTGTGATTTCTCTTGCCCCTTCTCTGGGGGTAGAATATCAACTCTTGGAAGTGCGGCTGCTTGAGCAATACCGATTAACTTTTCATCTAAATCCTGCAATGTTACCTGCATTCCGAGATGTAAATCAGAAATTTCCCGAAGTCTTTCCGCGGAATAGCGCTCTAAAGGAGCAAATAATTCGAGGATAGGCTTTGCTTTTCCTTCACTGACATACACATACGCTCTCTCTCTTGGCTGCGGATGACGGAGCAAAAAATCCATCTGTTCTTGGATTCCTGCCTTCGCTAACCTTTCGCCGAATATAAACACTTTACAATGTCCCCAAAAAACTCTGCGTGGGAACTCGCTTTGAAGCTTGGATAATGCATCTGAAATATTAGAACCTTTATGGGATGTCACCAACGTAACAGCTCCTCCTCCCCCCGTTCCCCCTCCTTGACCACCTCCACTACTTAATGCTTTAGGGATAAATATTTGGAGGGATAGTTCGATTTGATTGTCATCTTTTTTATCGATTGCTGCTGCTGTAACAATGGCCAAATCATTAACTTCCACTCGATCCCAGCAACCGCTTACTAATAAGGTTACTCCGCTTACTAAGACCAAAAGAAAGATGTTCTTCATAAAGAGACGCCCCTTTCCTTTCTCCAATTTTTTATCCCGTCTCCAATCTTTTATTTCGTTCCACCTCCCCTTTTTGGATTTGGTGCCTGTTCTGGGGACTGACGGTATAAGTTAGATTCTCCAGTGAGGCGTGGTCGTGTATCCATCATCCACCAAGGAGCTCGCCATAGCACATCTTTCAACTCACCGCCTTTTAAAGGTGCTAGTGGCGATAAATAGGGAATGCCGAAAGAACGTAAACTGCATAAGTGAATGACTATAGCGATAATTCCCATCATAATGCCGAGCAATCCTAATGTACCTGCAAGTAGGATGATCGGAAAACGCAGCATCCTGATCGCAATTCCAGCAATATAACGAGGCATCATGAAAGAAGCAATTCCCGTAATCGCCACGACAATGACCATTGGTGCTGAAACCAATCCTGCTTGAACGGACGCTTGGCCAATCACAAGCGCTCCAACAATACTGACAGCGGAGCCTATTTGCTTCGGCAATCGAACCCCTGCCTCCCTCAGTGCCTCAAACGTAATCTCCATGATCAACGCCTCTACTATGGCAGGAAAAGGAACCGCTTCTCGAGACGCTGATATGCTAAGCAGTAGCGCTGTTGGTACCGCTTCCTGATGGAAAGTCAAAATAGCAACATAAAGGGAAGGTAGCAAAAGAGAAATTCCAAGAAATGCAAAACGCAACCATCTGATAAACGTGCCAACCATAAAGCGTTGATAATAATCCTCATGTGATTGAATTAAAGAAAAGAAGGATATGGGAGCAATTAAAGTAAAAGGAGTACCTTCTACAAGAATGACAGCCCTACCCTCCAGCAAATTAGAACAAGCGATATCCGGCCGTTCTGTTGACATAATCTGAGGGAATGGTGAATACGGATTGTCCTCAATCATTTCCTCAATGTACCCACTTTCTAAAATGCCGTCTATCTCGATTCGCTCCAATCGACTCGTTATCTCTTCAATTAGCGTTTGATCTACAAGGCCATCAATATACGCAACCGCAACAGTCGTCTTCGTATAATTCCCGATTTTCATCGATTGGATTTTAAGAGCAGGACTTTTAATAATACGTCGTAATTGAGACGTATTTATTTCTAAAGATTCATTAAATCCTTCTCGAGATCCCCTAATTCCTCCCTCTGCTATTGGTTCTTCAATCCCCCGCTTTTCCCATTTGGCCAACCCTAAGGAAAATCCCTCACTCTTCCCTTCATAGAGAAGGATCGGATTTCCAGAAGAGATGGATTCTATACAATCTGCCAACATATTCATTCTTGTTACTTGGGAAACGGGCAGTTTATGTTCAAGAAATTCATTGATTGATTGTGGCTCGTTGACTGGTTCCTGCATGAGTGGAGAAAAGACAAATTCTTCTATCTTCTCAATGTCAGAAAGACCCTCAATATAAATAACCATCGCTCTTATTTTTCCGAAAAGTAAGAATGAACGGAAAACGACATCTGAACAATTATTATAAACGGAACGAAATGTTTCGACATTTTGGTTGAAGTTTTTATAAAGGGTATCCTGCGGCTTAGAATCCTCGTAATTCTTTTGTATTTGCGGCTTCGTTTCTTTCGTTTTCCTTACTAATTTACTGATATTACGAATCAAGCTGATCCCCCTCTTTTTACTGGTGACCCTAACTCCTTTTTCTATAATTCTACATTTAGGGTATTCTATACAAGAAATCCTGAAATTGGCGTGAATATCTTTTCTGAACTTAGGAATTTCTTAAGAGATAAAATTCGCATTGAAAGGATTGGCTCTGTCAAAACGTCTTTAGCTACCCATAACATACTTTCCCTATATTTGGATATAATATTATATATAAAGTGAAACTTCGATCAGTGGGAATTTTCTTCATACCCACTGATTGTTAGTTGAACCAATCGGGCTTTTACGGACAGGTATCCCCCATCTACGCTTCCTTGATTCCTCTATGCCTTGAGGTGGGAGTTTTACTGCCCGTTAATGCGGGGAAATTTTAGTTGAGTATGGAGAAGTGTATATGTCGAACCTTTTATCTTATTTTACTTTTGCAATGATAGCCATCTTATTTGTTTTATTTTTATTCATGCTCGTTGGTTGGCGGTGGATGATAAAACGATTCGTAAAGCAGACTGGAAAAATCATTTTAACCGATAGTTATCAAGAAAATATTATGGAGTTGATGCCTGGGCTTCGCCATATGGGCATTCAAAATGTGCTTGAAAATAGCTTACGTGCAGAAACTGGCGATCTCCTTCATCGCCCACTTGGTTCTTCAAAAAAATGGCCGCATTTGGATCCGATTACCTTTATACCTGCCCAGACGACACCGTTTCCTACTGGTGGTGAAGAGGAAGTTGATATGAACATTACTATTGGACCAAAAGCAAAAAAACCTATGAAAATACAAATTCCGCTTATGATCAGCGGGATGGCCTATGGAATCGCACTAAGTGAACAAGTAAGGCTATCTTTAGCAGGAGCAGCTAAAAATGTAGGAACCGCGATTAATTCTGGAGAAGGTGGTATTTTACCCGAAGAATTAGACACAGCAGGAAAATATATTTTGCAGTTTTCCAAAACAGAGTGGTCCAAGGAAGAAGACCTTATTAAGCGTGCGGACATGATTGAAATTAAACTCGGACAAGGGGCATTACTCGGGATGGGTGGGAAAATATCTCCCGAAAATTTAACAGGTCGTGCTCGTGAAATTATGGGGCTTAAAGAAAATGAGGACGGAGTCATTTTTGAACATTTTTTTGAAGATCAGACATTAGAAGATATAAAAGAACTTGTTAAGGAACTTCGGAACATATCAGGTGGTGTTCCAATTGGTGTAAAAATGGGAGCAGGTGGAAAAATCGAAGAAGATATTGATCATTTAATTGAGATTGGTGTTGATTATATTGCAATTGATGGAGGACAAGCCGCCACACACGGCGCCCCCCCCATTTTATCAGACGACTTCGGCATACCGACATTGCACGCGGTTGTCCGGGCTGCCAATCATTTAGAAAAAAGAAAGATGAAAGGGCAAATTAGTTTAATTATCTCAGGAGGGCTTTTAGTGCCTGGACATTTTTTAAAAGTGCTTGCACTCGGTGCTGATGCTGTATATTTAGGCTCCACTATATTATTTGCTGTCGCACATAGTCAAACATTGAATGCCCTTCCATTTGAACCACCTACACAAAGTGTTTGGAATCAAGGAAAATTCAAAGACCAATTTAATGTAGAAGAAGGAGTAAAAGCCGCGGAAAAATTCTTAACAGCCAGTATCGAAGAAATGAAAATCGCACTTAGAGCAATGGGGAAACGCTCTTTAAAGGATTTGTCAAGAAAGGATCTAATATCGTATGACGAGCTAACAGCTAAAATGATCGGCATCCCATTTTCCTTTGAACCATGGGAAGACAATCAAGAAATGAAGTAAGATAAGTTTAAAAATAGACAGCATCCAAAAGTTCTTTTGAAGATAAAGTGAAACTTCCATCAGTGGGGGGTTCATCCCCACTGATGGTTAGTTGAACCAATCGGGGATTTACAGGCTGTTTATCCTCCACCTATTTATTTCTTGATTCTCTCACAAAAATTGAGGTGGGGGTTTTACAGCCTGTTAAACCGGGATAAATAAAGAGATCTTCTTTTTCGAATAACGGCAATGCTACTTTTCGAGCGAGCCACTTTTTTTCGATTTAGAATTCATTTTGGATAATACAAGTATATATGGAGATACTACCAAGATATCGATGTTTAAAAAAAGGGTGAAATCATGATTTATATATACAATGATTATGCCGGAACACATAGCACAGCAATGGCGGCAGCGTATCATTTAAACAAATTACCTACTGGTCGAACGCTGACCAAAGCAGAAATTTTAGATATTGATTATTTTAATAAGTTAACGAACCATGATATGGGCCGAATTATCTTTCATGGTGTAGATGAGGATGAAAACTCTGTCTATACACTGGGCCGGAAGAACGATAAACTTGTTGTTCCTGCTTTAAAAAATTTAAGTGAAATATTGCAAGATGTCTATCATGGAGAGGATAGAATTGTTTTTTCCAACACTTCTCCAACTGTACCATTTGCAATGACAATGGGGGGGCTATTTTCCAGACGGCTAAAATTCGACTTTATCGGTGTCCCCTTATTAGTCTTAGGTGCAAAGCAATGCTATCCTACTATTATTCAATTAGTTGAATACACGAAACAAGCAGGGCGTTCAGCAAAAACAAAGGTTGTTATTATTGAAAATAAGAGTTTTAACTAAGAGTGGCTTTATATTTCATCCCGACTGTCAAGCTCTGAGAAGTATGTCTGTCCAATTTCTACTGAGTAAAAAAGAGGCACGTCTGCGATTTATAAGCAGGATAAGTTATCCACATCCTTGTGTATAGTGTGGATAAATAATCAGATTATTTAAATAATAGCGACAGGTTAAGGAGAATCACCCACCCCCTTTTCCTGTTACTCATGGATAAATTTGTGGATAAACTCAGGCCCTATAAATTATTAGATTAGATAAAAACAGTCCTCTCTTTAGAAGACAGATTATAACTATTTTAAGGATACGATGTACATAAATATCTAGAATTTATTCAAGCTAAAACGAAAGGAAAGGAGAATGAGGAACAATGAATACATGTGATTTTTCGCCGATGAAACAGAGGATCGAAGCTGATATTAAGGAAATTATCGAGCACCTTGAGAAATCATTGAACGTACTTCAAAAGGAAAGTAATTGTTTATTGGGGAGCTTTGAGGAAATTAAGAATCGCTTCATTCAAGTCCAATCAGCAGCAGCTAGCTTTTATATGAATTGTTACTTATCAGAATACACAGCAAAATATGAAGATATTTCAAGAAGTATTCAACAGCTTTCCTTAATTCGTCATGGGGCTATTATTGTAATTGAACGATCAATCGCTGTAGATAACTTCATTCAAAAAGGAACGTTGATTCGTGCTGAACTTACCCCACAATTATTAGCTGCTATCTTTTATCCTGGAAATCCGCTACATGATGGGGCTGTCCTCATTCGCGGAAATGAAATTTTCTCTGCTGCTAATATCCTCCCTTTAACTAAGCAACAGGTCGAAGAAAAGAAATTAGGTACAAGACACCGTGCAGCATTAGGGTTGTCTGAGCAATGTGATGCAGTGATTCTTGTTGTATCTGAAGAAACAGGAAAAATTTCCTTCACTATCGATGGTAGTTTTTATCCGATAAGTACGAGCACCATTTAAAATGAGGAAGCCCAGATTCTATTTTCCCTTCTTCTTTTAAACCAGATTCTAAAGCCCAGACGACATTACTATTACTCTCTAAAAGACTAATAATTGTGGAATTATTCGTCACTTTTTCAATATATGAGCCCTTTTTCAAAAACAAAATAGAATACTTTCATTTAAAGGATGGAACCAAGCGGATAAAAATCCACTTGATCCTATCCTTTTTTTATTTGACCTTATTTTTCTTAATGGGTAGTTTTTCGGTTTCATTCGGTAATTCAAGCATATCAATGACGAAGATAAAGATTGGAATCCCGATGATCAATCCCCAAGTGCCAAGGAAATGCTCAGATACAAGCAATACGGCCAGAGTGAAAAATGTAGGTAAGTTCGTCTTGACCGACATGAACTTAGGATTGAGGACATAAGCCTCCAATGAATGAATAACAGCAACCATCACTAGAACCGCGATAACCTTTGTCAGGCCTCCAATACTATAGGCAATCATGCAAAGTGGAATTAAGGAAATGATTACACCTGCTACTGGGATTAAACCAAGAAAGAAAATCATAATTCCTAGCCCTAGTAACTGCGGAAAACCGAGAATCCATAAGAACAAAATAGATAGGACGGAATTCGTTGTCGCAATCAAAAATTGTACTTCAATAACCTTTCCAAACGAATTCGTAAATTTCTTCCCAAAGTGTTCAAGATTTAAGAAAAATTGACCGAACTTTCCATGCTTAAATTTGGACGTGAAGCGGATTATTTTATCCTTTTCAAGCAATATAAATAAGCTTAAAATGATCGAGATAAGTATCTGGATTGCGAGTGAACCTATTCCAGATATATAACCATATACAGCATTGAATTGTTTCGGTATATCGAAGGACGAGTCAGGACTATTAATAAAACCTTTTATATAATGAATCACCTGGTTATCCGGCGGATGCTGATAAAAGTGAAAAATTTGACTAATTAATTCAGAAATTTGCATCGTTATGACAGGGAGATATTTGTACAGCACATATGCTAACGCAAGTACAAATACTGTGTATAACACAGCTAATATCAGCTTAGGGTTAATTCTCACGTATCTATTTGCGTAGGCTGATAAAAGGTTTTGTAGCCTGCCCATAAGAAACGTAAAGATGAACGTAAATAAGACGAGATTAACCATACTGCCCATACTATAAAGCACGATAATCAATATTAATAATGTTAAGAACCTAGTAAAGCCTTTACTTTTCAAAAAATTCATTACTTCATTCACTTATCTATCTCCAATCTCGTACAGTGCTCCCTGATTTTTCCACTTCCGTACATTTTACGGATTTAGGACTGCATGTAGAACAATTCGTTTATAATTTAAAAGCTGATTTCCGCTTTACTTGTGTAACAGCAGGCTTGTATTTTCTCATCGGCCCACGTTTTAGTATCTCCTGCAAATATAAGTCACCATATGGATTTTGTTTTTTGATAAGTTCAAGTAAATATGTGATGTCATCCATCGCTCTATGAGATTGAACGTCCGATATATCGTGATTTTTTAATAATGTCAATAACTTACTGTTATACATCCCATAGTCTTTCCAGGCGACACCTCTCATTGTGCAATACCATTTCAGTTCATTAACATCTGGATACATCCGAACTAAAAAACTGCGATCAAACGATGCGTTATGGGCAAAAATAGCATCTGCACGGTTAAAATACGTCTTAATCAACACATCGGAAAAACTTTTCCCACGGACTAGCTCAAACGGAATTCCATGTACTTCATAGGCATGTTCGTAGCTCCGCCTTGCACTCACCGACATAGGCTCTCTGAGGAACGAATCTTCCTCAATTACTTCCAAGACTTCCCCTGTCGCCTCATTATATGAAAACAGCTTCATAGCAAGCTCAATCATTTCATCTTCATTTGGACTTAAACCCGTTGTTTCTACATCCAACACCAAACCCACTTTTTTTTGAATGCTCAAACTAGATCCCCCTCGTCTTTAATCTTCATCCTTAATATCTAAATCCTCAGGGATCGGTTCACTCAAAATATCTTCAAGGTGTTTTTTGTATGTCTCAACTTGCTCAAAATGAGTCTTGAACTGATCCTTGTATATTAAATATTGCTCTCCATCATGAACGGTTCGAATTCTATTCTGCAAAATCAAACTTTCAATATAAGATTCAGGCATCGATAAATACTCAGCTGTCTCTTTAATCGTCAAATACATGGCCTTCACCTCTTTTAAGTCTCTATTACTACTATACTAAAAATAATCGGTGAGCACTAAATATTTTGAACAAAAACTTTTAAGAGGTTGTTCATAAAGTCTGGTAAAAAAGTTTGCGAATTGTATCATCGCTCATTAATGACTTTCTGTTAAAACTGCGCACGTCATGACGAGCAACACAGAAGTCAGCACACCCTGTGCAAGTCCGGTCCTCACGTATTACTGTATACGCACAGGTCTTTCGAGATGCGCTTCTCGAACTTCTCGACTCTTTTTGAACACACACTTTAAGTAACTTGATTGTTAATTCTAGCTATTGGATGTTGAGCGGAAGATTTGAATCGATTTGTTTGATTGGGAGTCTTTAACTGTGTCCATAATATAGGACTCTGGCAGCAATGAAGAGATACGCCCGAGTCTAGCGGTGAATCCTGGAGTTCCGTGGTAGTCATAAATTAGTAAGTAATTTGCGAAAGCGGTGAATAAATAAAGAATATCTACTTTTCTTTCTACAACCATACATTTTTTCATCATCAGCCGGTTCATTTACATACTGATCTCCCATTTCATTCAAACTACTTCTTCGAAACTCCACTTTATCTAAATAGAAAATGCACTTCTCCATGAATTACTGTGTTTTTAGCATTATGTTTTAGTCTTCTTTGTTTTTTCATTCTTTTTTTGAACAAAGGGAATTATCGCATCTACAAATAATAATAAAATGAGAAGAAATAGAACAACTAATTCGGGCGTTTCCATCACAACGAAGGGATTATAAACGTTCATTAACGAAGTTCTAAAATTAAAGCCTTGTAGAATATCCAAGTACAGCGTAAAACTAAGTAAAAGTGCCATCATTAGACAAGTCACACCAAGGATTTTCACCTTTTATTCACAACCTTTCACTAATATTGTTCACTTGTTTGCAAAAAGTAAACCTGTTTAAGTGACTACCGTCTAACTTAAAGATTGTGACTATAAAACCCCAGGTAAATCATGCATAGATAGAAAATTATTAGAAATAATAAAAGAAACAAAAAAGAAAGGGGTCTTCTGCGATGCCTCCATTTTTTAAATATAAAAAGCAAAAAGGACATACGGATCAAAGCAAAGATACCCGAGATTCGGAAAATCATCATGTACCAGAGCTTATTGATCCTTCCCTGTCAGTTAATCTTGATATCATTAAACAAAAGACTGGACACAGCTCAGATATTATCGTCCGAACGATCATTACAGGCAATACGCCTCTACATAAAGCGTCCGTGGTTTATGTTGATGGTTTAGTTGACACGCAAGCCATCAATGATTCTTTAATTGAACCATTGCAAACGAATCATGATCTACTTGAAATGCTATATCAGCAAGATGAAGTGGATAAATTCACAAAAGAATTCATTTCGCTTGGTAGTGTACATCCAGTTACGAACTGGGATGAGCTATTTTTAACCTTGATGTCAGGTGATACGATTATTCTCATCGACGGATCGAATAAGGCATGGAGCGCGAGCGCAAAAGGCGGAGAAAGACGTTCCATACAAGAACCGAGTGTACAAGTATCTGTCCGTGGTTCAAAGGAAAGTTATACTGAATCAATCGGGACAAATATAGCGATGGTGCGTCGAATCATTAGTAATCCCGATTTATGGATTGAATCGATGAAAATCGGCAAAGTGACTCGAACTGACGTTTCTATTATGTATATAAACGGCATTGCCAAAACTGAAGTAGTTGATGAAGTACGTAAACGATTAAAAAGGATTAATATCGATAGCATCCTTGAATCGGGTTATATTGAACAATTGATTGAGGATCAGACCATAACACCATTTCCGACCATTTTCACGACAGAAAGGCCAGATATCACCGCAGGAAATCTCCTTGAAGGCCGAGTAGCGATTTTTGTAAATGGCTCTCCGGATGCGCTTCTGGCCCCCGCTTTATTTATTGGTTTTTTTCAAGCTGTTGAAGATTATTATTCCCGCTACGATATCGCAACAGCCACGCGCTTTATACGAGTCTTAGCTTTCTTTATTTCCCTGATAGGACCAGCTGCTTATATTGCCATCACAACCTTTCACCAAGAAATGATTCCGACACAGCTGTTAATCATTGTTGCGGCACAGCGAGATTCAGTGCCTTTCCCTGCATTTGTCGAAGCCATCATCATGGAAATAGCATTTGAAATTTTACGAGAAGCAGGAATCCGAATGCCAAAGGTGATTGGCTCGACGATATCAATCGTTGGAGCATTGGTTATCGGTCAAGGTGCGATACAAGCTGGCATTGTTTCGCCAGCAATGGTTATTGTCGTATCCATCACGGCGATTGCCAATTTTGCTACGCCTTCTTATACGGTCGCCATTTCTGCCCGTTTAATTCGATTTCTCTTTATGATTGCGGCCGCGGTGTTTGGATTTTATGGAATTATCTTAGGTTTCATTATGCTTGTGGTTCATCTGGTCAGTCTGCGCTCATTCGGTGTTCCATATATGACACCGCTCGCACCATTCATTCCGAAAAACATCGGGGATACGCTTATCCGAACTCCGCTATGGGCAGAGAAAATAAGACCAAGATTAATTAGTAGCAAAGATAATATAGTTCGTGAAGGGGATCATCAGAAGCCCGCACCTCCCAAAGATCGTGCGATGAAGAAAAAAAATACTAGAAAAGGGGACCAAAATGAAACGTAAATGGTTTTTACTTTTCTTGATTTTGATAAGCACCTCATTGATCTCAGGTTGCTGGAATGCAAGAGAGATACCGGATCTTGCAATCGTCTCAGCTTTTGGGATTGATAAAAATGAAGCGGGGAAATATGTGGGGACCTTCCAAATTATCAATCCAGGTAACCTAGCAGGTGGATTACAAGGTGGCGGAGGTGGGCAAGGTCCTCCCATTACTGTCTATTCTTCTACTGGAGACAATATTTATGAAGTAACTCGACGGCTTTCAACCAAATCCTCACGAACACTATATTATGCCCATACCAATCTATTGATCATTAGTGAAGACTTGGCAAAGAAAGATGGGATTACCAACATTCTTGATGCCTTTGAACGTGACTTTGAATTCCGGACAACGGCGATGGTTGTGATCGCGCATCGCTCAAAAGCTGAGGACATTATAAAAACGTTGCCCCCCCTCGATAAAGTCTCTGCTGTAAATGTGATTAAAACCTTAAAAAACACGGAGAGATTATTGGGGGAAGAGCCGACCGTCAACCTTCAAGAAGTCATTCATTACCTCGTATCCCCTGGAAAAGAACCTTTAATTAGCGGTATTTCACTAAAAGGGGAGAAACAAGACGCAAAAAAAGTTGCAAATACTCAAGGATCCTCCACTCCAAAAGCTAAGCTTGAAGCCGACGGTATTGCCGTCATGAAAGATGGTAAATTGGTCGATTGGCTTCACGGAAAAACAGCCAGAGGAACAGGATGGGTTTTAAATCGAATCAAATCAACGATTGTGAATATTAACTGGGAACAAGAAAAAGCAGCAATTGAATACACCGTAGTCCGTCAAAAAACAAAAGTTACGACACATACCAAAAAAGGCCAACCCAAAATATCGATTCATATCCGTGCTGAAGGAGATATCGGAGAGGTAAGGGTGCCAGTCAATCTAAATGATCCGCATGTGCTGAGAAAAATTGAAATAGAAGTAAACAAAAAAATCAAGAAAGATGTACATGATGCGATTCATCGTGCAAAGGAGAATAAAACGGATATTTTTGGGTTTGGCGAAGCGTTTCATCGTTCTGATCCGAAAGAATGGAATAAGCTGAAGGCCGATTGGAATGATGTAACATTTCCCAAGTTAGAAGTAGATGTGACGGTAGATGCATTTGTACGCCGCTCTGGCTTAAGAAACAAATCATACCTTTCTGAACTTAAAAATAATCGTTAACGAAAAGGAGGTGAGATATCTGTGGAAAAGGCGAAAATCAGCGCATACCAGCTATTCGTCCTCATTGTTTTATTCGAATTGGGCAGTGCCTTGTTGATCCCTCTTGCGTTAGATGCGAAACAGGATGCCTGGCTTACCATTCTGCTTGGGATGGTAGGCGGCTTTTTCTTATTTTTAGTCAATTATCGGCTTTTTCACTATTATCCCGATATCCTCCCAACGGAATATATGCAAAAAATAGTCGGGAAATCTTTCGGAAAATTACTTGCGTTTCTCTACATCCTCTACTTTATGTATATGACAGCAAGGGTAGTGCGAGACTTTGGAGAGATGTTGGTAACAACTGCTTATCCGGGAACACCTTTGTTTATTGTAAATGCCTTATTCCTCCTTGTTATCATCTATACAATCCGAAAAGGAATCGAGGTAGTAGCAAGAACTGGGGAATTACTTTTTGTGATATTATTTTTTCTTGGCTTTAGTGGAAATATCCTTATAGTCATTGCTGGTATAGTTGATCTCAATAACTTACAGCCCGTTCTAGAAGAAGGGATTATGCCAGTTTTGAAAACAACATTCACTCAAACTTTGTACATTCCATTTGGAGAGGCCGTTGTTTTTGCAATGATTTTACCGTATTTAAATCAATCAAAAAAGGGAAAACGCACTGGTCTATACGCCCTAGGGTTTAGCGGCCTCGCGCTAACACTAGTAGTGGCTATTAACATTAGCGTTCTCGGTGTAAACCTCACTACACGCTCGCAATTTCCCCTTCTTTCAACCATACAGTCCATTCAGATAGCTAATTTTTTGGAACGTCTTGATGTCTATTTTATGCTTACTTTGATTCTTGGAGGTTTTTTTAAAATAGGTTTGTATTTCTATGTAGCTGTAACAGGAATCGCAAACTTGTTTAACTTCAAAGAACCATCAAAGCTTGCCTATCCGATGGGGATTGTCATTTTGATTTTGTCCATCACCATTGCCAGCAATTACGCAGAACATATTAGTGAAGGGACGAAGTTTATCTCGCTTCCCATATTTCTCCCTTTTCAAGTGATTATCCCTGTTTTGCTTCTTATTATTGCTTTTTTTAAACATCCGAAAAAGCGCGGGAAATAGATGATCCTAAGGGTTATAAAGAATAATTCTTATAGTGCGTGTTCGAAAAGGAGGTAAGATATCTATGGAAAAGGCGAAAATCAGCGTATACCAGCTATTCGGGCTCATTGTTCTATTCGAATTAGGCAGTGCTTTGCTAGTTCCTATTGCTATAGAAGCGAAACAAGACGCTTGGCTTGCTATTCTGCTTGGGACGGCAGGCGGCTTTTTTTTATATTTAGTCTATTATGGGCTTTTTCACTATTATCCCGATATCCTCCCAACGGAATATATGCAAAAAATAGTGGGGAAACCTTTCGGAAAACTACTTGCCTTTCTTTACACCCTCTACTTTATGTATTTAGCGGCAAGGATACTGCGAGTTTTTGGTGAGATATTGATAACATTTGCCTATCCACGAACACCTTTGTTTATTTTAAATGCCTTATTCCTCGTTGTTATCATCTATACAATCCGAAAAGGAATCGAGGTAGTAGTAAGAACAGGTGAATTGTTTTTTGTGATATTGTTTTTGCTTGCCATTAGTGGTTTTATGCTTATAGTCATCTCTGGTTTAATCGATCTCCATAACTTACAACCCGTCCTTGAAGAAGGCATGTTGCCGGCTGTTAAAACAGTATTAACTCGAACTTTGTATTTTCCATTTGGGGAAGTAATCATTTTCACAATGATTTTACCGTATTTGAATCAATCAAAAAAGGCAAAACTCACTGGTGTATACGCCATAGGGTTAAGCGGCCTCACATTAGCACTAATAGCGGTTCTTAACATCAGCGTTCTTGGTATAAACCTCACTACACGCTCGCAGTTTCCCCTTCTTTCAACCATACAGACCATTCAGATAGGTGGATTCTTGGAACGTCTTGATGTCTATTTTATGCTTTTTTTGATTCTTGGAGGTTTCTTTAAAATAAGTTTGTTTTTCTATGGGGCTGTAGCAGGTACCGCAAACTTGTTTAACTTCAAAGAACCGTCAAAGCTCGCTTATCCGATTGGGATTGCCATTTTACTTGTGTCGATGACCATTTCCAGTAATTACGCGGAACATATTAATGAAGGGACACGGCTGATCATGCTTCCCATACATCTCCCTTTTCAAGTGATTATTCCTGTTTTGCTACTTATTATTGCTTTTTTTAAACATAGGAAAAAGCGTGGGTAATAGACTTACCGAAGAAAGTTGGTTTGGTTCACGGTAAATGAAAGAAAAATACGAGGATGTATAATGAAAAATCCCCGTTTTTATTCTCATTTCGGATCAACAAACACTTAGGAAATTATGTAATTATCAGGTTCCGGATCGTAAATGGGGCCATTAAATCACATTATGAGCACGTCTGTTATATTTATAAATATATACCTATACCTTTACATGCTTTTAGCAGATAAATCGCTATCATCACACCTTTTCAATAACCATCAAACAGGTGCTATCTGGAAGAGTGACACTATTGCCATCCTCATCTTCATAGTCAATTTTCGAATGCAAATTGCTAGGGTATCCTCCTTGTAAATAATGCTTAAATTGAATGATCTTTACTTTATTACCGAAAAGCCCGTGTACAAAATTTTTATATTCCTCGGGTGTGAAATAACCGAACTGTTCTTGTACTTCGTGGGCGTATGAATCTTCACCCCATGTATACGTGTACAAGAACTCCATACTATCGTTGATCTTCATTTTAACGGTGTCTTTAGCTAGCACTTGATAGTTCATTTCCCTGCCTTGAAAATCTTTTGCATACTGCTGCAAAAACTTCATTCCGTTACCATCCTTAAATCGAATAATGCGGCTTAGATTTTTACTTTCTGTCATAATTCCATCTCGAATTATGATCCTGCCACCAGGCTTTAAAACAGTGAAAGCACTATTTAACGCTTGTTTTATAACATCATGATTAAACTTCTTTCCTTCATATTCAACATAGGAGAAAAGTTCATGAAGAATCGACGAATAAATAATCGTATCAAGCGTATTTGGCTTAAAGATATCGATTAGTTTTAAGGCATCCCCCTTTATGACGTCCCATGAATGAGCTTTTTCTTTTTTCTTTTTCTTAAGAGATTCGATGACATTTTCAGATAGATCAATCCCAATGATTTCTTTATTAACCGTTTCTTTTTCTAGCATATCTAACAGGACACCGCCGCCAGGTCCCACATCTAAAATCGTGTCTCCCTTTATGTAATCAAGAATGATTCGTTTGTCATCTGCTGCGCTGTTCATATGTGCTAGATAGGTAGATTCGTTGTGAAATCGATCATACGCATCTCTTCTTAAACCGAAGAAATCAAATAGAAGCACGGTTGCTCGACTATGCATCATATCTACCTTTTCAGCTTCCACACAGAATTGAATAAGCGACTCGCCCACAGCTGAAAATTCAAACGAGACAAAAGCGATTTGAAGGCTCTCGTTTATTTCTATGTTGAAATTCACGTGGGTCGTGTCTGGTCTACGATTTATCCTGAATTCGTTTAAGTACTTCTCAATGATCCGCTTGCGATATATATTATTATGTTTTGCTCCTTGATAATCATAATGGAGCTGTTGCATAAGTTTTTCAAAATTAATATGTCTAACAGAAAACTTCTTAAGATCTTCTGAAGCCATCACCAGAATCGTCCAGAAATCTACAAATGAGAAATCATGCATGGAAGGCTCTACATACCATAAATCTTTATCCGCTAAGAACATTTTCACTTTGTCCGAGCCCTGCCCATCAATCAGTTCCATCTTTTCTTGATAGGTCTCTTGAAAACTTGACGTTAATTTGTCTACTCTCGACTCGAATTCGTCTTGATTATCTTGCTTATGAAACATTCTATCAATTGAAGCTTCTATGTCTCCTTGGAGCTTTAGCCAAAGTTCATTAGAAACTCCCCCAATCACGCAATGGTTAAGATGCAGAAGCATTTTTTTTGCTTCCATAGTAGAGTAATAGTTTTTAAAAACCTTCACTAATCCCCGATGGGTAATCAGCCTAGATTCACCGCGAAGACATTGTCCCAACAATCCATGTGTTTTAATCAATTCATATAACAACGGCTTGTCGTAGCCCGTATAGTCATGTAAGAAAATATCGGCAGAACCTTCATTATGAACAAAGATGTTATAGCCTTTTTCTACCCATTTATTTCTTTGTTCCGCTGTTCCGCCTTTAGCAACTTCACAATAGGACAAGACAGTGGCTAGCTGCCAATACATTTCCTCACTCAAAAAAGGACTTTTTAGTTCCTCTAGAATTTGTAAGGTTCTTTGAACATATTTGATAACACTATGTGTAGACAACTCTTTAATAGAAGTAATATTCTCATAGTTTTGATGTATTTCTTCAGCATCGATTAAATAGTTCAACCATGGGGGAGTATCTTCATTCTTATGACCCTGAAGTAGATAATCGTTGATATATTCAATATTCTTTTTCAACATAAGCATTGGCGCTCACCTCTGTTTTATTTTTTCTTCATTACGAATGCTTCTCCCCTTCATGTAAGCTAGACAGCAACCGTTTCAGCTCTTCATTTGTAAGCTCCCGAAAGGTCCCTCGCTCTAGGCCAGATAATGTAAGATTCATAATTCGGATCCGTTCAAGCTTTGTCACTTTATATCCAAGCGCCTTTGACATTCTCCGTATTTGTCGGTTGAGTCCTTGTGTCAAAATGATTTTAAACTCATAATCATTCATTCGTATTACTTCACATGGCCTTGTCATGACGCCCAAAATTTCGACACCACTGGCCATTTTTGCGATAAAATCATTTGTAATCGGTTGATCGACCTTGACTAAGTATTCCTTCTCATGAGCATTCTCCGAGCGCATCATCTTATTCACGATATCGCCATCATTCGTTAAGAGAATCAATCCTTCCGACGCCTTATCCAGTCTTCCCACTGCAAAAATCCTTATCGGATAGTTGACGTATTCAATAATATTACCTGCAACATGAGGAGCAGCTGTACAAGTAATTCCGACTGGTTTATTCAGCAGGAGATAGACAGATTCTGCTTTTTTCGGTATCATCTT
Source organism: Peribacillus sp. JNUCC 23 (assembly GCF_053653995.1). The sequence goes on along the minus strand of NZ_CM132202.1, from coordinate 1,067,352 downwards.
GCCATCGATCAGCACCACATCCCCTGGTGCTACCGTATCTCCCGGTTCACAAACTACGCCGTTAATGGTCATTCTCTTTGCTTCAATCAATCGATCCGTTTCCCGTCTTGAACAGAAACCCGTTTCGCTTATATATTTATTAATTCTCATCAGTCTCTCACCTTCAAGGTTGCTAGATTCATTTCAGAGGAAATTTCCACCTAATCAAAGGAGCTTTTTTTGCATATATCAGCCCATTTTTCATTTTATCAGTCGTATTACACAAATATCAGCGGTTTTCACTATTATATCAGCCATTATCATTCTTCCCCTCAAAAAAATGATAAACCCTTCCTTTATTTGATCCTGAAAAAGGTACATTCATAGAAATCAGTAGTTTGCGTGCAATTGAATCAAAAGATACATGCAGAAAATCACGACATTCACGGTTCGTGATTGAGGATTCGATGAGGAGATAGTAATCTTGGAGTGCCTGCAAATGTGCGTCTTTCTCTTTAGTTAAGCATAATGAACAATACCAACTGCCCTTTTTCCGTTCCATCATTGAATGCAAGCATGTAGGACAGAAAACACCTGTAAGAACGTCTGAAATCGGTATCGAGTATTTGCCCAACACATCCGTTACGAGTGGCGTATCTTTTTTCATAAAAAGTCGAGTTAATTTTACTTTCAAAAAAAATTAGCTTAAGGATTCATTTATGCACCAAATTTTTGTCGGTTCATGGGTGACAAATCAAACAAGGACATATGCACCGAAAAAAAATAAAAACAGAAAGTGACAATCACTTTCTGCAAAAAAGTATGTATCCTAATCCCTTTAAATGCTTTCTCTAAAAAGTCCAACATGCAGTTCCAGCCCAAGGTTCACATAATAAATTTCTGCAAGCTTGCAAGTCTCTAACAGAGCGTAATAATCTTTTCCTTCACACCCTTGTCCGGACACAAGGTTTTAAATGACTTCCGCTCCTTGCTTTAATGAGATAATTTGTTTCGTTTCATTGGATTTGAGCGCAGCCAAAACAATTTGCAGCGATTTCATTCCTTCTTCTCCAGTAATAAGCGGTTCTTTATCGTTTATGATGCATTCAATAAAGTGATCAATTACATGCGTCGTCGTGTTCCCCCCTTCTTCATTCGTTTGAATTTTATCTAGTTTATGATGGACCGTTTCGCCAGTCCGATATTCCTCAATCAATGAATATACAGGATCGGCTTCGAGACGAAGTGCACCTTTTTCTCCATAAATAACAGTAGAGTTATCACCACCTGTTACATATGACCAGCTTGCTGCTAGCGTACCGATAATACCTGATGATGTCCGTAAAATATAAACCGCATTGTCATCCACTTCAGTATTTTCTTTTGCATTTGTCTCAATAAATGCTCCTACTTCGGTAAATTCACCAAGTAAATAGCGCATTAAATCTGCTTTGTGTACGCCGAGATCCCCCATGGCACCGATAAATGCCTGTTCTTTATTAAAAAACCAGCTTCCTGCACCGTCGATACTCCATGCTTCCGGACCCGGATGACCAAATGTTGTTTTAAAACTGTAAATTTTCCCGAGCTTCCCACTGTCAATGAGTTCCTTCGCTTTTTGGTGAGAAGAAACAAAGCGTTGATTATGAGCAATCATCAGCTTTTTGCCACTCATTTCTGCCGCTTCTATCATGGCTTTCGCTTCTTCCTCTGATGTAGCCATTGGCTTTTCACATAGAACATGTTTTCCAGCCGTAAACGCATCAATGGAAACCGGTGCGTGCAAATAGTTTGGCAGACAGATACTGACCGCATCAATTTCTGCTAAACGTAACAGATCCTTATAGTCTGTAAATGCCTTTGCAGCATACTTTTTGGCACTTTCTGTGGCCCGCTCTGCTTTAATATCACAAACAGCAATAATTTCCACTTGTGCATTTGCTTCATATTCAATTAAATGCCGGCGTCTCGCAATACTGCCACAGCCAATCACACCTACTTTTATTTTTTTCATACTATTCCCTCCTCAGATATTCAACTAATCGAACTTAGTTTATCAATTTGCTTAGCATGAAACCTTTTACCCTTTTACAGACCCACCCGCCAGACCTTTGACTACTTTTTCCTGAGAGAAGAAGTACACAACGAGAATTGGCAGACTGAATAATGTTAATGCAGACATTAATCCCGGAATATTTACTGAAAATTCGCCATAAAAATCCTGAAGACCAAGGGGAATCGTCCGATTTTCAGGACTTGAAAGTAAGACTAAAGCGAAGATAAACTCATTCCATAAATGAATAAAATTATAGATAAATACGGTCATCAACGCAGGTGTCAACATCGGCAAAATGACCCGCCAGAAAATACCGAAAGGCGTACAGCCATCCATCTCCGCTGCTTCCTCAAGAGACTTTGGAATTTCCTGCATAAACTGTGTCAAAATAAAAATGGAAATCGGTAAACTAAAAGCAATATATGGTCCTAATAGTGCCCATAATGTATCGTAGATCCCCATACTTTGAGTCAGTTTAAAAATAGGGATCAGTGTCGCATGAATGGGAAGCATCATTCCAGAAATAAACAACAGGAAGAGTGGACGATTAAACTTGAATTTCATCCTACTTAATGGATAACTTGCCAATGCCGCAATAAACATAACAATCACGACAGCAGCCACTGATACGATTAGACTATTTAAAAAGTAGTGGCTAATCCCCATCTCAAAAACAGAAGTATAGTTACTGAAATTAAAAGAACTAAAAAGGGAGAAAGGTTTTTCAAAGAAATCTCCCTGTGTTTTTAACGACGTGGAAATCATATAGAGAAATGGATAACCGGTAAAAACAAGCAATAATAAAGCTATGATATAAAGTGGGAATTTTTTCATAACTGCCATTACTCGTATCCTCCTTTTCGCTTACGTACGGATTCTAGGACTTGAATGATAATCGTGACGATTAGCGCAATAAAAAACATCAAGAAGGCGATAGCACTGGCATAACCCATGTTGAAGTTATTAAATGCTTGTTTAAACATGTAAGTACCCATTAATTCAGTTGCGCCGTTCGGACCGCCACCAGTCATAATATAGAAAATATCAAATGCTTTAAGTGATCCAACAATTGCTAAGATTGATGAACTGACAATCGTCGGCAATAAAAGGGGGATCGTAATATTTTTAAATTTTTGCCATGTATTTGCCCCATCAATCTGGGCAGCTTCATATAATTCTTCTGAAATCCCAACAAGTGCTGCTTTAAACAAAATCATATAAAACGGAGAGAACTGCCAGACGACGACTAATAAAACCGCTATCATCGCTGTACTTTCATTGCTAAGCCAGGCAATGTTTTCAAATCCAAGGAAATTAACAAACAAATTAATGACACCATTGATCGGGTCAAACATGAGTACCCAGAGCATACCAATTGCAACCGTAGACATTAAAAATGGGAGAAAATAAATACTGTTAAATAAACGAAGCCCTTTGATAGGAGCAAATAGCATAAGCGCCATAATCAAACCTAGCGGAATCTGGACAAAAACAGATGCAAGAACAACCCAGGTATTATTTTTCAAAGCCGTCCAGAATATTGCATCTTTGAAAAGCTCTACATAGTTTCCAAGACCTACAAATGTTTTTTCAGTTGTCCCGTCCCAATTGTAAAAGCTGTAATTTAACGTTGCAAAAATTGGATATACAACGTATAGGAGGTATACGAGCAATGCTGGGGCAACGAATAAGCAGATTGTCATTACATTTTTGTTACGTGAAATTTTCTTCGACTTTGTCCTTCCAATCTTCTGTATTATATCTATTTTTTCTGTCTGTGCATTCACAAAGATCCCTCCTTTGTTTGTCCCAAAAGGGTCTGACCTCACACTCTATACACCCGTTTATTGTGTCTTTTACGCTATAAACGATTTATAGAGCATGTGGGATCTGACCCTTTCTTCATAGGACGGCCTCTACTTTTTTACTTATCAAGCATTTCTTTCGCTTTCGCTTCCATCTTCTTTCCTGCTTCTTTCGGTGTCATTGTTAGCCCGAAAAGTGCCTGAGTTGTGTCTTTATGAAGTTCAGCGAGTTCCGGCGGCAATGTTTGATCGTACGGCATTTGCATGAACGTTGCATTTTGAATCAACTCATAAAGTGGCTTCATCGTTTCATCAGTTGGAATAGCCCCTTTTATCGCTGTTAAAGAGCCCGTCTTATCTGTATAGATTTGCGCATTTTCCTTTGTTGTCAATTCATTAATAAGCTGTGCAGCAAGATCGGGCTCTTTTGCGCTTTTCGATACAGAAAAAACAGGACCTGTTGCTGCGCCGATTTCCGTTTGAATCCCTTTACCATCCGGTACTGTCGGGAATGGGAAGAAACCTAGTTTCTTTTCAAATTCCGGATTTTCTGCCCGTATGTTATTAATGAAAGAAGTAGTCATATCCATCATGGCTGCTTCTCCCGTGTATAGAAGTTGACGACCGCGCCCTTCATCAACAGGGATGCCATTGGCTCCTGGATTAAATGCATCCATTTTCACTAAATCTTGAATATACTCACCAGCCTTAATAAACGCTGGGTCATCAAAACCGCTTCCTGTTCGTTTAAACGCACTCTCAAATAATTCAGGGCCTGCAATGCGACTTACAAAGTTCATGAAGAAGTAAGCGCCTGGCCATTTGGTTTTATTTGTTAATGCTATTGGAATGATTTTATTTTCTTTTAGTGTCTCAATCACTTGAACAAATTCTTCATATGTTTTCGGTTCTTTCAAATTGTACTTAGCAAAGATTTCTTTATTATAGAACATAACATCTGTTGAAATACCCAGAGGGACGCCGTATACTTTTTCATCAAATTTCGTGTTAGCAATGGCATTTTCAAGGTATAAATCCTGGTCGACCTGGTCTGTAATATCAAGCACTTTACCTTGATCAACAAAGTTTTTCAGCCAGCCACCGCCCCAGCTTTGAAAAATATCTGGGGGATTACCGCCCGACATAGCGACGGAAAGTTTTTGCTTGTAAGCATCATTCGGAATACGATTGAGTTTTACTTTTGTACCTGGGTGATCTTGCTCAAACTGAGCTATTACATTTTCAAAATATTTTTCCCGCTCTCCCGGTTCGATGTGCCACACTTCAATCACTTTTTCACCCGATCCACTTTTCCCTGTCGCTTTTGAGCCGGTTCCCTCTCCTCCACAAGCTGCAAGCATGATCATTGAAGCAGCCGTTAACGTTGCTAGAAATTTTCTCATAGTCTTCCCTCCTGTTTTTTATGAAAATAGTGGTTTACACGTTCGCTAAATGAGGCAATCGCTTCTTCAAATACTTCATACTAATTTCAATGCTTTCAAGTGGTGAACGCCTGCTTCTGTCTTGTTCCACAACCCACCATTCCACATTAGCTTCTTCACCTTTTTCAAGTACTGATTCAATGTCAACGCCTCCAGTACCTAGTTCTGCAAAAAAACGTTCTTCGTCAGTCGTCATATCTTTCAAGTGAATAAGTGGAGTTCTGTTAGGATATTGCTTGATCCAAGCTAACGGATTTTGACCGGCTCTAGTCAGCCAATAGATATCAAATTCCGCTTTTACCCATTCTGGATTCGTTTCCTCAAAAATCGTTTCAAGCGCTGTACGCCCGTCCGAAAGTTTTTCTAATTCAAAATCATGGTTGTGATAGCATAGTGTAATGCCTTCTTTGCTGCATGTGTCTCCAAAACGATTTAATAGCGTAATGAGTTCACGGTAATCTTCTTCTGTTCTTCTTTCCGGAGGAAGATAGGGACAAACAAGCTTATTGCTCCCAATTCTATGCTGATCATCAATTATTTTTGTTAAATCTGCCTCCATCTCTATAAGAGGTATATGGCTGGCTGCTGCACGAAGACCTAAATCATCCATAACGACTTTTAATTCTGTCGTTGTTAAATCGCCATACCCGGCAAATTCAATCCCTTCGTAGCCGAGCTCTGCTACTTTTTTCAATGTGCCAGTAAAATCTTTGCTGCTTTCCTCTCTTAATGTAAACATTTGAAGTGCAACTGGAATAGCTGTCATAAAAATTCCCCTTTTCAATTTATTGGAATGTAATCGATTGCATCATTTGTAATCGATTACATTTTCCTTCTACTGAAAATTACTGTCCTTTTATGTTGGCGCCACATGATTCACGAACGATAAACTGACTTTCAATGACATATTTTTCATGTTCAAGTGAATCACCACTCATAATCTTCAAAAGCAGTTCCATAGATTTTCTTCCCATCTCATGAAACGGTTGAGCAATCGTTGTCAGCGCTGGATCAAAAACAGCTGAAAATTTAATATCATCAAATCCAATCACCGCTAAATCTTCCGGTACTCTAATCCCCATTTCTTTTGCTGCTTTGATACCACCCATTGCCAGTTCATCGTTTCCAAAGAAAATAGCAGTTGGCTTATTGTCCTGCTTCATTAATTTTCTTACTGAAGAATAGCCACATCCGATTGAATATTCTCCTTCAATCATAAACAATTCATCAACAGGTATATTATAATGAAGTAATGCTTTACGATAGCCTTGCGCACGCTCACGACCGATTGCCACATCGAGGGGCCCTGAAACATGAGCAATTTTTCGATGACCTAATTTTATTAAATGCTCCGTTATTTGATAACCACAATTTAAATTATCAATACAAACTGCCGGAATATCCAGTTTTTCAACAAAATCAGAGGCAAGTACAATCGGATAGTCGTGAGCAATCTCCTCCCATAGCTCCTGAGCTAATTTAACTGTTAATAAAATAACGCCATCTACTTGTTTCTGTTTTAAATGATTAATATAACTTTGTGCTTTTTCCATCCTGTTATTTATATTACCTAACAAAACTTGATAACCTTTTTCAGTGGCTACTGTGTCAATTCCAGAAATAATTTCCGAGAAAACTAAGTTTGTTAAACTAGGCACAACAACTAGAATGGTCTTTGTTTGATTCGTTCGAAAATGGCGGGCTAGAATGTTTGGCTGATAATCTAGCTGTTTAATAGCTTCAAAAACTTTTTGCTGAGTTATCTTTTTAACAGCTTCAGGATTTCTAAGCACTCTCGACACTGTAGCTGTTGATACATTCGCCAGTTTTGCCACATCACTCATTTTCACCATCTTCTTCTACCCCTTACCTAAAATGTAATCGATTACATTTATTATCTTGATTCTAACTTGTTCGTTTTAATTACGCAATAGTTTTTTGAAAATTTAATTAATTATAACCAATCAAAAAGACTCCAAGCCTACACCCAGAGCCTTCACAAGCTTTTCTTGCTGACGATATTGAACAAATGATCATATCGTTCCTTCGTTCATTAATAAATAATAAAGGTTTTATCGGATGACCATAAACGGTCTCATCATTTCATAATCTTCGTGTTCCAGCATATGACAATGCCAAACATATAAACCTGCAAACGTATCAAAATGCATGATAATTCTCGTTACTTCGTTAGGGTTCACCCTTACTGTATCTTTCAAGCCTCTTTCTTGTGGTTCAGGCGGCATCACTTGACTCGTATAGTGTATGACTCTCTCTTTTTTAAAACGTTCTACGTCAAATGTTCTCCGGTCGAGCACCTGGAAATCTATCAAATGAATATGAATCGGGTGAGTATCTTGCGTTACGTTAATGAAATTCCATATTTCAATTGTTCCTAATTTCGGATTTTCTGATATAGGTGCTTCCCAATCTTTATTATCTAATAACATAATTTCACGACCGTATTGATCGGTCGCCTGATCCAATGTAAGATGTCTTTCCCTAGAAGCAGTTTGTTCATTCATTTTGGGAAGTGTTTCTAAATAAGATGGGATAACGCTCGTATCAATACTTTTAAGGGGAAGACTCACTCTAAATTCCATCACAGTACCCGTATTTTGACTGGCTGGCTGGCCAATTGGAAATGGTGCTGGTGCATCATTTTTCATGACAATATTTTTTCCCTCAAGATTGGTAAAATCAATAATAACTTCCGCTCTTTCTGCTGGAGCCAACGTGAGTTCTTTAATTCCAATCGGGTACTCCATAAATCCTCGATCTGTTCCGATTTGATACATATGTTGCCCTGAATCAAGCCTAATTCGATAGAAACGAGAGTTAGATGCATTCAACAGCCTAAACCGATATTTACGCGCTTCTACTTTTAAATAAGGCCATACTTTCCCATTTACAAGGTTTGTGTCCCCAAAAAATTCAGGAACAATCGATGTGTCTAATTCTTGAACTGTTTTATCCGGCTGCTTTGGGTAAAATAGCGAACCATCTTCATTAAATGATTTATCCTGTATGATAAGTGGGATATCATATTGACCACTAGGTAAGTTCAATAAACGTTCCCCTTGATTTCGAATAAGATAAAAACCTGCCAAGCCCGCATAAACATTAAGTCTAGTGATGCCGAGAGCATGATCATGATACCAAAGCGTAGATGCGCGCATATTATTTGTATATTGATATATTTTCTTTTTGAAATATGGACCGACTTGTTCGAACCCTTTCGTAAACCAAGACTCTGGATACCCATCACTTTCCCATTCCACACTGGCACCATGTACATGTACGACCGTTCTTACATCTGGTACATCTCGATGGGCGCCGTGCACCGTATAATCAATCGGAAAAAGATGCTTCTTAGGAAGATTATTGATCCATTTAATCCATACTCTTTCGCCACTTTCCACCTCGATTGTAGGACCAGGATAACTTCCTTCATAGCCCCATACCGTTGTTTCCATTAACTCACTATGGAGGGATTGCCTAAATTCAGTCATATTTACTTCATAATACGTATCATATTGATTTTTTTGACAAGGTTTTAAAACGGGGGGAATTAGGAGTTCATCTACAAATTTAGAAAGAATCATCATTTTACTCCTTTATAGACTGCCGACTTACTATTACTTTATTGGATTTAGAGGATAAATATGCCGTTATATATTTTGAATAAAAGATCTCAGTTCTTATACTCATTCCGGAACATAATGGCCTAAAGTACTGGGCGTTCCCACTTTTCTATTACTCTGCTTTCACATTTATATGTCGTGATCATAGATAAGTAGTCTGACATCTTTCGTTAAAGCAGGGGGAAATTAATCGTTCAATGTATATACAATCCTTCCTACACAAAAAAACCAAACAACAAAATATCTGCTGTTTGGGTATCTATTATTCTACAATTGCATTCAGTTTTTCTTCCAATGCATGAACGTCACTTACTTCTTTATCAATTGTCTGCTTTAATAGAGCCTTTTGATTTTCTTTTGCATTCTTCAATGCTTGGATTTCAGCATCCACTTTCGGGTCTTTCGTATCAGACTTCGATTGAAGACTATTGATTACGTCAAATAGGTCTTCATGTCCGATGATTTTCCCATTTCCCCAGCTTAATCGGTCTGCCCCTTGGTCTAGTACCTGGTTCGTGAAAAAGTCGAATGTTTCACGATCAAAATGATACGCATACCAATTATTATCAACGAGCCATAAATAATTATCAAGCGCAACATTCACATTTCCTTTTTGCAAAGCGTCTAATGCATGGTCAATCGCATCAAGGTTGTTCTGGGCATGTTCATGAGGAAAAAGCGGCTCATCTTCCCATGTTAGTTTCAAGAAGTTATCTTGAGAATAACGGAAAATTTCTCGCAATTTGTCATTGAAATCCTTATTTTCAGATAGTAATTTTTTCGCTTTATTCTCATCGCCATCAACAAGTGCAGCCTTATAGTCAGCATTAATTTTATTGACTTGTTTGGTTACTTTTTCAGCAGTAACAATCACTTTATCCAAGCCTGCATTCAATTCTGCAGTATCAATTCCTGCAGTAGCATTCACATCTTTATTGATAGTTTCTTTCATCGCTTTAAAACGTTCTGTAAAATCCAACGGCATAACAGCTGTTTGATCATATGCTTGAACAAGCAAGCCGTACAGATTATGGTGGAATTCAAAAGCCTTTTCGTTATAAGTAGATTCATTATCGAATTGAGAATGATAATGAGTTTTCATAAAATCAGAGTCTTGGAAATCATTACGCTGAGCAGGAATCCCTCCAAGTGAATAGGAAAAGTCGTCAGACCATGTTCGTAATGGGGAAACTACACTGATTCCATCTTTATAGACTCCCTCTACTTTCGGTACTTCTTTCGAAAACTTTGTCAGAAACTGATCTAATTCATAAACAGATCGTATTTCATCTGCACTTGTATGCTCATAGGCAGGTAATTCAAAGTTAATGTTTGCGACAACTTGTTTCTGCCATTCTGGACGCGCTTCAAAGATTTGTCCATAGGCACCCGTGGACCAATCATATCTTGAATTAGCAATTCCCCACTCCTCTGCTGCCTGTGCTACAAATACAATGGTTTTCTCTGGTTCGTAGTTGCTGTCAATTAAGCCTTTGGCAATACCTGCCAATAATCCAATCGCAGCTGAATCATCTTGGAAGCCATCAAAATACGCATCATAATGAGCGCTTAACAGAATGATAGAATCCTTGTCTTTCCCTGGAATTTCGCCAACAATATTATACGACTTCGCATCTCTCTCAACAATCGATACGGCATCAAAAGTTACTGATACGCTTTCTTGATTCGTCTCTTTCATTAATGCAAGTAAACCGTCTGCATCTTTTCTCGAAATTGAAAACGCTGGAGTATCATCCGGTCCGCACAAATCTTGTGCATTCAATGCCTCTGGATCTATCTCCCCATATCCGCCCTTTTGTGCAGCAAGAACCGCTTTTGCTCCTTTTAAAGACGCTTGATAGGCGGGGTAATTAATCCACCATTCATCTCTTTGGTTAATATCAATTAACACTAATTTCCCTTTCACATCAAGACCTTCCAGATCCTGCTTCGTTCCTTTTCCTGCATAGACCACTTCAAACTCTTCAGGTCCATCTGTGACAAAATTCGCCTGATAGCCGCCTAAAACCAATTCATGCTTCTCATTATTATGGTCAACATATGTGAGGTCTGCTTTCTCAAACTCCCAGCTATCGACAGTTACCTCGTCCTTCGTAACATTCTTCAATCCGATCTTCTTAAACTCATCTGTCAGCATTTCTCCAGCCTCGAACTCAGCTTTCGAGCCTGCTGGTCGATAGCCTAATTTCTCGTTTGATTTATAAGTTGTTAGCCTTTTAGTCAAATCAAAAGAATAATTTGTATCTACCTTTTCAAGATATTCAGAAGCACTTGTTTCTTTTTGAGATACCTCTTTCTTCTCAGATGCAGGCTCTACTTTCAGGCTATAATACCCGGCAATTAGGAGCACGATAATAAATAAGATTGCTAAATTCCATTTTTTCAATGACGATTTTCCTCCACATGTGCTTAATTTTCTATCAATATGAAATATATCAACTATGCTATTGAACAGCAAGGCTTTTTTTGAGTGCCAGTCAACATTCGAATTTCTCCAAAAAAAAAGCAAAGGATTAAACCTTGCAACAACTAAATACAGTACAAGATTAGTGTATGAAACACTACATACTGATTTAGAGTGTGAGGTTAGACCCTTATACGCCCTCTTTCTTTGAATCCTCTTCCAATCAATAAAGATTCATCATCGACTTACTTTATAGTTTTTAATTGTTAAAGATGATTATTATTCACAATTTCTTTGTCAGAAATTCATCTACTAAATAACCTGCTTGAGGAAAGTGTAATCCTAATTGCCAAGCTCCAATTCCTTTTAACCGGTAATCAACTATCATTTGGAGTTTTTGAGCAAGAGCCTTTGCGTCTTCGAACCAAACAATATGTAGCTTACCAGATTCGTCTTGGTAGCGATAGAAAGGTTGTTGATCTTCAATGGAATATTGAATGGGTACCTGATATTTCATAGCTGTCTCGATTGCATCCATAACAGAAATAGCACGCGCGCTCATAACAGCCCCATTAGACATTGTCCAATCATATCCATACCTTGGTACACCAAGGATGATTTTATTTCTTCTCATGAACTTTTGAGCATATTCGATTGTTTTTCTAACTTCTTTTATAGGAGCGACAGGTCCAGGTTGGCTACTTGCTTCATGCCAATCGTAGGCCATGATAAAAACAAAATCAACAGCTGCACCGATTCCTCCATAATCATATCCTTGTAACCAGGAAATATCATCACTTGTTTTCGCTGGCACGGCAACGGACGTATAATACCCTTCAGGCTTTAATCGCTCTCGTAACAAGCGTAAGAAACCACTATATATATCCCGATCTATCCCACGCACTCTTTCAAAATCAATATTCACCCCAGCGTAATTATTACTTTTAACCAAATTATAGATATGATCAATTGCACGCTGTCTTAATTCAGGATTATTTAAGACACTTCCTACTAAATCTGGATTAAATCCAGTCTCTGTTAAATTGGTTATTACTGCAAGAGGTACTACCTGATGCCCTTTGATCAATGTGATAAGTTGCTGGTCATTATGTAATGAACTTAAACTTCCATCTTCAAGAATATGATACTCAAAAACTCCATAAAAAGTAGTGATGGAAGCAAATCTTTGAACATTGAACTGATTAATCTCGGGTGTGGAAGGCGTAAGATAACCAAAGTTTTCTGAAATATATTTCAACCTAGGTGGAAGATATACATTCATACCAATTTGTAATACATCCGAATGTAGACCATTGATTAGACGGATCGTTTCCATTGGAAGTAAAGCCATTTGGGCTATAATATAGAGCGAATCCCTGGGTTGAACTATATACACATTCGTAGGAATAACTAAATCTTGTCCAGGTACGAGTCGATCTGTTTTTAAGGCATTTTTAATTCGGATACTGTCCATTGAGACTTGATATTTCGTAGCCACAGCATACAAGGAATCTCCTGCTTTAACCACGTAGATAAACATAACCCACCTCATTTATCCGTTCTTTGCATTATTAAATATATTCATCTACCGAACAGGATATGTGATTCGTTGCTACATTTATCATGGGTAGAAAATTGGAGTTATCAAATACGTCATACTTATCTATGCCGTTAACATGCCATACATTAAGCTGAGATATGGGAATGTACATTTTTTCGAATTTCCCACTTATGCATTATTTTAAAAATCGGAGGCAATACAAGACAAACTACTATAATTCGGAGTACCTGAACAGCCACAACAAATGTGGAATCAGCATCTAGAACAACTGCTGTTGTCGCCATTTCCGCAATGCCTCCAGGTGCAAATGCGAGGGCTGTGGTCATAAACGCCATTCCTGTTATTTCGGAAACGAAGTAAGCACATGCGAACATCGCCGCTATTAAAACGAGCGTACTGATGAACGCGACGAGTAATGTTTGTTTTAAACCGATAAACATTTCTTTACGGAAACGAGAGCCGATCGAAACGGCAATTAAAATTTGGGACACCACCATGATGCTATGCGGCCAAAAGGCAATCATATCGTGTCCCGTAGAGGTAGAGGTGATGGATTGCACAATGGCTACCCCCACCATGCTTCCAAGGAGCCATGGCGCTGGAAATTTCAAATATTTACCGACACGGTATCCCCCATAGGCAATGACAGCAAGCACTATACTCCATAAAAGGTGATCAATTTCAAATATAGGGCCTGACGTTTGTACGATAACTAGTTCAGCCGGAATGATCACCAATACGGACACAACCATCGGGATAATTAAAATGACAAGAAAAACACGCATCGTTTGAATAATGCTGACAACCGCTGTGTTAGCGCCGACTTCCTCAGCCATCCCCGGCATAGCCGATAATCCACCCGGTGCTGTACCGAAAAAACTTGTCAGCATATTCGTTTGGCTACATTTCCAAAGTGCCAAACCAGATAGTAATGAAAACAATATTGAAAGCAATAGCATGACGATTATGACAATCCAATGTTCCTGAAAGACTGATAGAACAGATAAATTAATTTTTTGACCAAGTTCAATGCCCAAAATACACTGCCCAATATACAACCAGTACTTCGGCAAACCTTTCGCTTCTAGAAAATTTGGGAATACGAAAGAAATAAGGGCAGCGACGAGCAATGTCCCAAGCATCCACCCAATCGACAAACCTGTCAATGAAAGAAAAAAACCACCAGTGCTGCTTAAAACAATAAACAACCATATATTTTTATTCAATTTTACATCGGCCTTCTTTCCGCACCTTATATCTTTTATTATAAAGAATGGACAGTCATAAATAAAATAGCATTTTGATATGACTAACCTTAAGTAAAGATTATGTTATCTAAGTAATTGTTATGCAAGGACCGACTGATACGTTTGACAAACACAAAGATACGGACTCCCTGCCTTAAACTACCTATTACTACTCCCCTCAATAATCAGGCCTTTCACTCCATTGTTTACATCCATTCCAAACTTGTTTGCCAATGAGACATTGCGCACTAGAAAAAAACGTGCACTTTACATAAAGAAGTTATTCATCCAAACGCCCCCAAAGATACTAAACGATCGGGCATATATCGGCCGTGAACAAAATTTTAAATCCCTAAGAGCGAACAAGCTGCTTGCAAGTTATCCACATCCTGTGGCCTTCGACAAGCATAAGCCAAGCAATCTGATGAGGAGTTGGTGTTCTCCCATATTAGATTGCTTGGCTCCGGCCTTTTTAGGTTAGGCAGCTTGCACTAGACACCCACTTTATTATCATCGCATACGTTTGATCTTTCTCGAAATTATAGAGGGATTATTCCTAATACAACAGCAACAAGAATCATGACTACTGTTGAACCACACGCCCACTTCAAGAAGGCACGCTGTAGTGCGCCAAAATCCGCTCCTACCATCCCGACCAATAGATATGTAGAAGGGACAAGGGGACTTAAGAGATGAACTGGCAGCCCTAAAAGAGAGGCTCTGCCGATCAAGGCAGGATCGATTCCATATGCAGCTCCAGCCTTAGCAAGTAATGGAAGTACACCGTAATAAAAGGCATCATTGGACATGAAGAACGTAAACGGTGCACTAATAACGGCTGTGATTACAGCAAAGTGTGAACCCATTACATCTGGGATATGCTGAATCATTGAATTTGCCATGGCATCCACCATTTCAGTTCCTGCAAGAATTCCAGTGAAAATTCCAGCTGCAAAAATCATCGAAACAACGGATAAAGCATTGTCAGCATAATTGGCTACACGTTCTTTTTGATCACTCAATTTCGGATAGTTTATCGTAATAGCTATGGCAAAACCAATCATAAACAAAACGGCTGATGGCAGTAGTTCCATGATTAGGGCTACTAATAGGATAATCGTTAACGCATAGTTAAAAACAATTAATTTAGGGCGCTTTAGGTATAATTCCTCAGTTGCAGCCGCTTGTTGAGCTGCGCCAAGATGGTCGAACTCTATTACACCGATTCTTTTTCTTTCTTTTCTGCCGAGACAATATGACATGAACAAAACGAATAGAACACCGCCAATCATGGAGGGAATGACAGGTGTGAATACGTCTGACATTTCAAGGTTCAATGCTGTCATCACCCTTGCTGTCGGTCCGCCCCAAGGAAGAAGATTCATAACGCCTGACGCAGAGACAGCAATACCTGCTAATATCAGCGGTCTCATCCCAATCCTTTTAAATAGGGGAAGCATTGCAGAAATTGTAATCATGTATGTGGTGGTCCCATCTCCATCTAGTGAAATGAGCAGGGCCAAAACAGCTGTACCTATGGAAATTTTTACAGGATCTCCTTTTACCACCTTAAGAATTGTCTTAATAATTGGGTCAAAGACTCCAGCATCAATCAAAACACCAAAGAATAAAATCGCAAATAATATCATGATGCCAGTTGGAGCAACACTTTTGATTCCTTCTAGCGCCATTGGTCCCATCTCACTCCCGAAACCACCTATGACCGCAAATACAATTGGCACGACAATGAGAGCAATCATAGCAGAAAGTCTCCCCGTCATAATTAAAATCATAAATACAATAATCATCAAGTATCCAAGTAAAGCGAGCATATTTATCACTCCTTATCTTATAGAGAATGTTCAAAAAGTCCGGTAAAAAAGCTTGCGAATTGCATCAAAGCGCATTTTTGACCTTCTGTTAAAATCGCGCACGTCATGACGAGCAACACTGAAGTCAGCACATCCTGTGCAAGTCCGGTCCACAACGCTACCGCATACGCGAAAGGTTTGAGACTTATCGCTTCTCGAACTTCTCGTTCTTTTTATCCTCCTTTTTGAACAAGCACTTATATCTAAATAAATTGTACTCTATGCTCGTACACTTGTAAGCGTTTACAAATTTAAGTTTTTTAAAACTATTGTGAAAATTTTGTTCATTTTGTTCATGAAAGGTTTTTTGGCTTTCCGTGGATACATAGGGATTTGTTTTTTATACAAAACGAATATGGCGTTAAAACGTCACAAATTACCATGAAGGATATGTCAATGTCCTTCATGCAAAAGAGAAAGACCGAACTCAATCAATCTGATTCAGTCCTTCTAAGAATTGCGATAGACAATTTCATCAAGTTTTACAATATCTTCGTTCTGGTCTCCCGACAACACCGTATACCACTTCAGCTTTGCATTTTTGAATAGATATCAAATATTCCAGATATCGTCTTGCAGTTGTCCTGGAAGCGCCAATTTGAACACTCACTTGCTCTGCCGACAAACTAGTGTCACCCTTCTCAAGGACAGTTCTCACTTTCGATAATGTAATTTCGTCGATTCCTTTAGGTAATAAAGATCCTTTGTTTTCCTTGGCTGGGAAGTTTTTTTGAAAGATAAGATCTACAAAATCCTGGTCTAAATCACTCTTAGATTGCAACAGCTGGGACTTACTAAGATATTCTTCAATCGTTTGATAAAAACGTTCCATTTTTACTGGTTTGACCAAATAGTATTCCACCCCATAGCGAAGTGCATGTTCAAGTATTTCTTTATCGATCGCTGCCGTAATCATGATAATATCCACTCGCGGGTATTTTTGACGAATGACTGGTAGCAAATCGGAACCGAGTTGATCTGGCAAATATACATCAAGAAGGAGCAGGTCCGGTGTGTTTTGCTCCAACATTTGAATCGTTTGTTTCGCATTTAAAGCTTTACCTATTACGTCTATTTCCGCAAATTTATTCAGGAACTTCTCATGAATGTCCGCTACACGAAAATCATCTTCTGCAATGACTACTGTTATTTTATCCATTCTTCTCCTTCTCTCTGTTCTTTAGGAAGAAAAACTGTAAAAACTGTGTTTTCTACCTCACTTTGCACTTCAATGATGCCTCCAAGTTCCTTCACTGCACTCTCAGCATTGGAAAGTCCGTATCCACGTGGCTTTTCACTTGTCTTCTGTGTAAAGCCACGTTCAAAAAGCAATAACATGTCTTCTTCCGTAATTCCTTTACCATTGTCACTTACTTCAAAGATAATATCCTCTCCGATATCAGTGGCAAATACTTTTACGACCGGTTCCTCTATATCATAAACAGCCTCAAAGGCATTATCTATTAAATTACCAAGTATGAGGGTTAGCTGGAACAATTTAATATGATCCGGAAGTTTATTTATGTAGCTTTGAGAATCTATTTCAAATCTAAGCTTTTTTTCAGATGCTTTCCCTAATTTCCCTAACAAGATTGCCTGAACCTTTGTATCCTTTATTTGTTCGAATACAATCTGATTGATAAATTGAAGCTCAGAACTTTCACTTTGAATCATATTTATTGCCTCGTCATATTCCCCTAATTGGATTAATCCAGATAGGACATATAATTTGTTCGTATATTCATGTGTTTGTGCTCTTAAATCCTCTGAATGCATTTTCACTTCTGATAATGTGTTCACCATTTGCTCGATTTCTGTTTTATCACGAAACGAAGCAACTACACCACTTACTCCTTCATCATCGAAAATCGGCGTGATGCTCACGATAATCGTTTGGTGTTTCCAAGTCATTTCCCGATCGATTTGCGGCTCACCCGATTTAAGCACATCATACAATTGACTTGAAGGAAATAATCCATCTACCTTCAAACAGCGAACAGTCCCTGTAACATTTAGCAGTTTTTTTGCTGGCTTATTCATGGAATTGATCATGCCGTTTTTATCAACGGAGAGGATTCCTTCTTTCACGGAATGGAGCACGGCATTTTTTTCTTTATATAAATTGACGATTTCATATGGCTCTAGTCCCATTGTATCTTTACGTATACTCCGTGCAAGCAAATAGCTGCCTATAATTGAAATAACGAGAGCTAGGAAAGACACAAACAACTCTTTGGACACATTTCTTACGATTTGTTGCTTAACATCCTCAACTAAATAGCCTACCGAAACAATCCCAATTATGTTGCCATCCTTATCAAATATCGGCGATTTCCCTCTCATTGAAAGACCAAGGGAACCACGTGCTTCCGAAATATAATAGTCACCATTTTGAATTGCTCGCTCGTTGTCTCCACCTAACATTCGCTTCCCAATTTCTGATGGCATTGGGTGGGAATAGCGAATTCCAGCTTTATTCCCGACTACGATAAATTCAGCACCCGTCTCATTCCGGATTTTTTCGATAACAGGTTGGATGTGCTCAGATGGATTTTCTAATTCAAATGCCTCGATAATAGTAGGCATAAATGAAATCGCTTTAGATAACTCCAAAGCGATGAGCCCTCTATCCTCTGCAATTTGCTTTCCTTCCATATAGGTAAAGTAAGACGTTAATAAAATAATCAAAAATAAGCTTAATGTAAGTACTAACCCAAGAATCTTTGTTTGTAATGATACTCTTCTCATATTCAACAGCATCCTTAATTTTCATTCACTTTTTCTTTAAGTTTATCGGAATATGAAAATTAAATCATCTCAAAATAGTAATCGGCTAAAGCGTCCCTACTAGTTTTGTGAAACCAATTCACTCGCCCCTAGGGCATATTACTTCTTCCTTTCATATGCTTCAATCGTTTGTAACACCGTTCTTGCTAAAATCTCCGCACCTGTATAGATGCAATCATGATTAAAGGTCATATTTGGATGATGTAGCCCCGGTTGTAAATCACAGCCTAAGCCAAGCATTGTCGTTTTTAAATGAGGTTTTTTTAGTGTGTAAAAATGAAAATCCTCGCCTCCTAAAGAAACAATCGGCTCCATTACATGTTGCGCTCCAATACTTTCAACAATCGCTTTTTCCATATATCCTCTTGCCTCTTGATTTACAACTGCCGCCATAACAAATCCCTTTGCTTCCAAATGGATTTTCACCCCATATAAATTCGCCAATGCGCTTGCTATTTTCTCAACTTTTTCAGTTAGCTCATCCATCACTTCATTCGTTTGCGCCCGTAAATCTATACAAAACGAAGCTTTCCCTGGAATTAGATTCCCAGCATCACCGCCTGCTATAAATCTAGTCATTTTCGCTGTATAGGGAACTATTGGGTCGAGGTGAATGCTCTTGATTTCTTGAATAAATGAGGAACCGATTTCAATCGCATTCTGCCCAAGGTGAGGGCGTGCACCGTGAGCATCCTCGCCGATAATTTCTCCTTCAATAAACTTCGCGGCTCCATGGTAAATCGCGGCAACGGCTTGACCGTTTCTCAACTCTTGAATGGGTCTTAAGTGAACACCATAAAGAAAATCGACATCATCCACAACCTGCTTTTCAACCATTTTTAACGCGCCGGTTCCTTTCTCTTCTGCTGGCTGAAAAATAAACTTGAATCTTCCTCTTTGAAAAGCGTTCATTTTTTTCAAGAGCAACATGGCTCCGATCGTCATCGTCATATGTGCATCATGACCACAACTATGATTAGCCTGAAACTGACCGTTCACCTCTTGCCAAAGCGCATCCATGTCTGTTCGTAGACCCACACAGAAATCACCACTACCCATTTCTACAACAAGCCCTGGACAATCAACAAACATATGGACTAAAAAACCATGCGCAACGAGTATTTGCTGAATATACGCAGTTGTCTCATATTCCTTCCAACTAACCTCTGGATTCTGATGCAAATGCTCAAATATGCTATCTAGCGTCGGTTTAAGCTGTTCGATGTACTTTTTCATGTTGTTTACCTCCCTCTCTGATTTTAATTAATTACCCATATAATAACATCTTTCCATTCTGAGCGTTTTTGAAAGCATAACATGAGTAAGCTTTTCCACCTCCAAAGACTATGGTTAGCTACTCAACCGTATTGAATTTCATTGCATGCAAAAACGTCATCAGCCCAATACATCATTCAGCGTTTTTTCTAATGTATTCAAAAAATCATTTGATAGAGTAAAGAAAAAAGCCCAATTTCTCAATTTTAGCTGAGAAATTGGGCTTTTATTTTGGTATTTCCTTTCGGATTGTTTAAGCCGCGTGATAAAGAAGAATGCACCGCGGTAAAACAGTATATCAACGTTACGTACGAGTAACATTACAACTTTTGATAAAAATCAAAGTAGTCTACTTAAAGAACTATTACACCAACGGTACTCATGTTTTTTCATTAGTTGCGGATTAAATAATCGAAAGCACCTAAGGCTGCATTCGCACCCGATCCCATAGAAATAATGATCTGTTTATACGGGCTATTAGTACAATCGCCTGCAGCAAACACTCCAGGTATGTTCGTAGCGCCATGTTTATCTACAACGATTTCACCGCGAGTACGTTCTACTGTTTCGCCTAACCAATCGGTATTTGGTACAAGACCGATTTGAACAAACACACCCTGCAATTCAATATGCTGAGTTTCTCCTGTATCACGATCAACGTAGGAAATACCATTTACCTTGTCAGTACCAGTAATTTCTTTTGTTTGAACGTTCGTGAGGACAGTTACATTAGGTAGACTGTATAGACGATCTTGTAGTACAGAATCAGCTTTCAACTCATGATTAAACTCAAGAACCGTTACATGTTTCACAATGCCTGCAAGATCAATCGCTGCCTCAATACCAGAATTTCCGCCGCCAATAACCGCTACGTGTTTTCCTGTAAACAATGGACCATCACAATGAGGGCAATATGCTACACCTTTGTTCTTAAACTCTTCTTCGCCGGGTACACCAACATTGCGCCAACGAGCACCCGTTGAAATGATTACGGTCTTACTCTTTAGAACTGCACCGTTTTCGAGTTCAATCTCGATGAATTCTTTCTTTTCTAAACGCTTAGCACGCTGTAAATTCATCACATCAATATCATACTCTTTAACATGTTCTTCAAGACTGGCTGCTAGCTTAGGGCCTTCAGTATACTTAACACTGATAAAGTTCTCGATGCTCATGGTGTCCATAACCTGACCGCCAAAGCGTTCAGCAACAACACCTGTACGAATGCCTTTACGTGCTGCATAGATTGCTGCACTTGCACCGGCAGGACCGCCTCCAACAACAAGTACATCAAATGGATCCTTATCAGCAAGCTCTGATGCGTCTGGAGCACTGCCTATCTTGGAGAGGATTTCCTCTAGAGACATACGGCCACTACCAAAGGATTCTCCATTGAGGAACACCGTTGGCACTGCTAGGATGTTTTTGCTTTCTACTTCTTCTTTGAATGCCGCACCATCGATCATGGTATGTGTAATGCCAGGATTAAGAATACTCATCAAGTTCAGTGCTTGTACAACATCAGGACAGTTGTGGCAACTCAGGCTGATGTAAGAGTCAAAATGATATTTGCCGTTAATGTTTTTAATTTGATCAATTACCTTTTGATCCACCTTTGGAGCTCTTCCACTAACCTGTAGCAGAGCTAATACTAATGAAGTAAATTCATGTCCCAAAGGAATACCAGCAAAAGTTACCCCAGTGTCTTCGCCGATACGATTCACACTAAAACTCGGTGTTTTTGGTAGATGTGTTTTCTCTACATTAATTTTGGATGACATAGCAGCTAATTCATCCACTAAAGCTAGCATATCATTAGATACATCATCAGCTCCTGCACTAACTTTGAGTAACACATCGCCTTCCATCAGTTGAAGATATTGGGTTAATTGTTCCTTTATGTCTGCGTCCAGTATCATTTATTGTACTCCTTAAATCTTTCCTACAAGATCAAGGCTTGGTTTAAGTGTGGTAGAACCTTCTTGCCATTTAGCTGGGCAAACTTCACCAGGATTGTTTCTAACATATTGTGCTGCTTTAACTTTGTTAACAAGAATGCTTGCATCACGGCCGATGCCACCTGCGTTAATTTCAACAGCTTGGATGATGCCTTCTGGATCGATGATAAAAGTACCGCGATCAGCAATCCCTTCAGCTTCGATCAGCACATCAAAGTTGCGAGAGATTGTATGTGAAGGATCACCGATCATTGGATAGGTAATTTTCCCAATCGTTTCTGAGCTATCATGCCATGCCTTATGTGTAAAATGAGTATCTGTTGAAACGGAATACACTTCAACCCCTAGTTCTTTTAGAGTTGAGTACTGGTTTTGTAGATCTTCAAGCTCAGTTGGACATACGAATGTAAAGTCTGCTGGATAAAAGCAAACTATACTCCATTGACCTTTTAGATTTTCTTCAGTAACATCGACAAACTGACCATTTTGATAAGCTGATGCGTTGAAAGGTTTTACTTCTGTTCCAATTAGAGACATAATTAATTTCCTCCTGCGTGTGTTTTTGAGAATTATAAATAGTTGGTTTCAGGACATCTATCCGAAACTCTAGTTACTTATATATCGATAATTATCATCTAAATATAACAATTATTATTTAACTATAATAATTCTAATTCAATATTCATTATCGTATAAAAGTAATTGTTTTGTCAAGAAAAATGCATAACTTTACCGATCGTTGTTTTAATGGATGGTTTTCTTTGATAATGGACTTTACTTTTATTCTACCCCATCACTAATAAAATATTTCAATAGTTTCTGAATACTGTAACCTCCAATATGAAAACTTTCTTACCAAAAAATTCCGAATAAGATTAAACACTCTTTCCCAGTAGAGACGTGCACTCTACTTAGTCGGGCCGGCATGATAGTAGACGGCAGAGCCTGATTCTTATATAAAGGGGTCGCCTTACTAAAATAACTGGCCGCCTTAAAGAGCGCAGCCAGTTATTCTCCTTATTCTTTTACAGGGTCCAGTTTCTCTTTTGAAAAAAACCAGCCACCTAATGCAATCAAAATCAGTACGACATAGAAGATAGTTTTCCAAGCCACTGAATGGGCAAACGCTTCAGGCAATATCGCTAACGATGGATGTGATAATGTGTAAATAGCTAGTTTCACACCGACCCAGCCGACGATCATAAATGCAGCCACTTCAAGCCCTGGTCGAGTATGCAGCAGTTTCACAAACACATTGGCCGCAAAACGCATGATAATTAATCCGATCAATCCACCTGCGAAGATTACGATAAACTTACCGCCGTCTAAGCCACCAATATTCGGTAAGTTCGTATCTGGAAGCGCCATTGCCAATGCAACGGCGGCAAGGATCGAGTCTACCGCAAACGCAATATCCGCTAGTTCCACTTTGAAAACTGTCGCCCAAAAGCCAGCTTTCTTCGTTTCCTTTTCCTCAGTAACGTTTTCTTCACTCTTCTTTACTAGAAGTTTTCTAAATATATGGTTCAAGGCAATAAATATTAAATAAATGGCGCCAATCGCTTGGACCTGCCATACATCGACAAGATATGAAATCGCAAACAGCGAGCCAAAACGGAAAACAAACGCTCCTGCAAGTCCATAGAATAACGCTTTTTTCCTTTCTTCATCCGGTAGATGCCTTACCATAATCGCCAACACAAGCGCATTATCCGCAGCTAAAAGCCCTTCAAGTGCAACCAACACAAGTAACACCCAACCATACTCAAGTAAAATTGAAAATTCCATATGTCCTAACTTCCCCTCTTTCATTTTTTTAAATAGGTTACCCCATTAGCTTATGTTTTTCCTTAAGTGTTTCCGGTGATATCTGAACCATCCAGTTCACAACAATTCCAAAAATCATCACATCATCCACTATTCCAATGAGCGAGAAGAAATCTGGAATCAAATCAAACGGAAATACTGCGTACCCAATCATGAATACTATTCCCATCACTTTTTTATGAAGCTGAACTTCGCGTGAAATGAAGAATTC
Source organism: Peribacillus sp. JNUCC 23 (assembly GCF_053653995.1). Next base: position 1,043,264 of record NZ_CM132202.1, on the reverse strand, counting down.
CTTTAGAAACGGAAGAACCGTCCAAAACTTAATGATAAATAGGAAACGTTTAGCAAATTTACCGACCGAACTCACCTCGCTTTTATTGAAAGTTGAAAAATAATCAAACAAAAAACCTTTACCAAAATACGGTAAAGGTTTGAAATTCTATGGTTATACCTTTACCCTTCTTCGGTAAAGGTCTTGCTAACAACATCAAGTTGCCAACAAAGCCGAGAGAAATTCTCTGAAATGACGACTTTGCTGTAAAAGCTACTCCCCTTTAGGAGAATATTCAATTATTTACCATTATTATACTATACATATCGAAGTTTTGTCAAATAAAGTGAAACTTCCATCAGTGCTTTTTTTATCCCCCACCTATTTTTTTCTTGAATCTCGCACAAAAATTGAGGTGGGGATATTACAGCCTGTTAAATTGGGATGAAATAATCTGTACCACCTCTTATATGAAACCTTCAGAAAAAAATTAAAATGCAAAAAGAAACAGAAAGCCCTGATACAAATGGCTTTCTGCTCCTAAGTATGTTCAATATTGATTAAATGGTGCCAAACACCATTATCTTAGCTCTCAGTCGAAGTAGCCGCCTTACGCTCATTTCGCTTATGAATGATAAACGTAATTACGAACGCAACAACGATGATGCCAAAAAATGCTGTATGTGGTACATGAATATTAAATACACTCAATAACATCTTAAGCGCAATAATCCCGATTAAAATGAAAGCTGTATTTTCAAGTTCAGGAATTTTATCAATTAGATTTAGAAATACTCGAGCTACTGTACGCATTAATAAAATCCCAATCATACCGCCCAATAATAGTACCCAAACTTGATCCGAAATTGCGAAGGCTGCCAGAATCGAGTCAGCCGAGAAGGCGATATCCATTCCTTCTACCATAATGACCGTTGCCCAAAACGTTCCAAATGTACGAACTAACCAAGTGTTTTTATTGAATTCTTTTACTTCATCATCCTCGCCGGATTTTTTCCGGAAATGACTGAAAGCAATCCATCCAAGATAAAGTGCACCTAATACTTTAATCCACCAGAAGTTAACTAAGTAAACGCCGATTCCGATGAAAATGAATCTAAATACATAAGCACCTAATAAGCCATACATCAATGCTTTTTTTCGTTTTTCTTCTGGAAGATGTTTAACCATGACTGCCAGCACAAGTGCATTATCAGCTGATAGTAACCCTTCCATAATAATTAATGTCCCAATTAATCCCCAAGCTACAGGATCCGTTAACACTTCTCCCCACATTTTCCAGTCGAAGAATAAAGCGTACGTACTAAACATTTGATTTAAAATTTCCAAAAAAAGATAACCTCCCTAAAATATTAAACTATAAAATCTGCTTGGATATGAAAATACAGTATCTTTCTTTTTTTAAAAGATACGCTCACAATCCGCACTACATTCCACGATAATCACGCCAACGTGATTTGTATAGTCTAAATCATACCATGAGTAAGGGAGTAGGACAATTATTAATTACTTTTTTACAAAAAAATAACACCTCTCCCTTTACGAATGGTGTTATTATCTTTAAATTTCCATTTATTTATTACTTCTGCGTAACTCTCGGTAAGTTTCACTGTACCTCAATAATCGGGCTTAACAGCCTGTTAAGCCGAGATAAAATTTCCCACTTTACAATCCATCATTACAATTTATAATAGGAAGTAATAGACTAAAAGCTGCATGGCAAGTTTGCGGCAGGTGGATTTTTCTTAAAGTTTACAACTTTACTTTTCGCCACCCATCCTTTATTAAGGGGATGGGTGGCTTTATTGTTTTATAGGAGGTTTTTTAATGGGTATATGGAAATATGCTTTACTAGTCTTTCTTGGTGGCTGTTCATACGGAGTTATCTCATCATTTGTTAAATTAGGTTATAAAAATGGTTATGGAATAAGTGATTTGACGGGCAGTCAGTATTTGCTTGGAGCCATTATGTTATGGATTATTACGATCTTTGTCCCCAAAATTAGGTTAAGTGGTAAACAATGGCTGATTTTGTTGATCAGCGGAATGCCCATGGGTTTAACTGGGATTTTTTATAATAAATCACTGGGATATGTCGATGCTTCATTTGCTATTATCCTGCTTTTGCAATTCACCTGGATCAGCATTATTTTACAATACATTTTTGATAAGAAAGTACCGGACCGTAAGAGTATTATTGCAACGGCAATCATCCTTTGCGGCTCCGTTTTAGCTTCAGGTTTTTTAAGTAGTGATCTCACCTTTTCACTTGTCGGAATCGGCTGGGGACTGCTTTCGGCATTATCCTTTGCCACCTTTATTTATGTAAGTGGTCGTGCAAGTCTTCCGATTCATCCAATCTACAAAAGTGCAATCATGACAACCGGAGCGGCACTTCTCGTGTTTACCGTACTTCCACCAGTATTTCTCCTAAACGGAGCATTGGCGGATGGATTGCTTAAATACGGTCTTCTTATTGGTTTCTTCGGTTCACTCGTCCCTCCACTTTTATTTAATATTGGCATGCCAAAAGTAGGCAGTGGTCTTGGCACCATCCTAAGTGCCTCCGAACTACCAACAGCCGTTCTCATGTCGACATTTGTGCTACACGAAGTTGTCACCCTCTCTCAATGGACTGGTGTAGCAGTGATTCTATTCGGGATTGCATATCCGAATTTTCAAAGGAGAAGACTTTCTTCTCATACCTAACTTTTTAAAATTCTTGAAAGAGGATGTTCCAAAAGGATCTGACCTAGCATCACTATACAGTTTTTCGAGTTACTTACACTTCATCTAAACTGTATGTAGTAGCGGCAAGGTCTGACCTTTTACTTATGGGACATCCTCTTTCTTCTATTATTATTGATTTTTATACTCGTCATGTACGCGCGTACTTTATTATTTAACTTTTTGAATCCAGTCCACAAAGTTATTCATTACTGTATCTAAGAATTGAATCGTCGGTTCATGGACTAGGTTTCCAGATTCATTAATTTTTTCATGTACGGCTCCGATAAATACTTCGTTCCCAGGCAGAGTGAATGCGGAAACGCCAGGTGAGTTTAAGATTTGACGAAGTTGCATTTGAGCACGAACTGTACCTAGTGCACCTGGAGAACACCCAACAATCATGACTGGCTTATTCACCATTACTTTATCCACCCTCGAAAACCAGTCAATGGCATTTTTCAAGAAACCTGATATGGAATGATTGTATTCTGGTGTTGCAATTAAGATTCCGTCACTATCCGTGATTTTTTTCTTAATGTCTGTTACTACGGCTGGCGGGTTTAGCTCCTCATCTTCATTGTACATAGGAAGATTTTCTAGTTGCAAAATTTCAATTTCGACCTTGTCCGTATATCTTTTTTGCATAAAAGCAGTGATTTTTTTATTATACGATTCTTTACGGGTGCTTCCTACAATGGCCACTACTTTCACGATAAAATCCCTCCTTATTTTTATCGAACCAAGACGGTACAGTTTCACACGAAATTGACGAGGTTTTTAAGTTTAACTAGGATCATGTCTAAACAGATTTTTAGATTGTTCCAAACATTCCAAACAATATCTTTTACTCGTCATTAGTAGTTTGCCTCACATCTTCTACTTTAAATCATGTAGAGAATTACACTGAACTGAATGTGAAAAAAAAGCGAAATCATCTTCTTATAAAGAAGGTTCAAAAAGTCAGGTAAAAACAGCTGTCGACTTTCTCGAACAATAACAGCTCACAAAACAATATTAGCTAGACTCAATATATATGTTATAGGTCGAAAAAATTGATTTTGTGCGATTTACTCATTCTTTAAATTAGGCATTCTTTTGAATAACTCTTATTTCTGGACACATACTAAAGCCGAACGTGTTTTTTCATATAAGAGGAGGAATGAAAATTCATGCAAAACCAACAAGGACCCATGCATCAAAATATGCATACAGGCGCTGTGCCTCAACAACTGAATCATGGCGGTCATGAAATGTTCGATGTTCATGAAGTGTTATCAGGAACAATTGGTACCCTCAATCAATATATGCTTTTACGCCAACATGTAAAAGACCCCGAACTCATGGATATATTGAATCGCCAATATCAATTTATCCAAGATGAATACAATATTACAGTTGATTGTTTTACAACCGGCCAGGATCCGCAAAAGCGGACTCAAAGTTATAAAATGAAGCAAGGTAATGACTTCATTTATGGGTTAACACCAACCCAGCCGAAGAAACCGTTACAGTCTGTAACAGAAATCACCGATGAGTGCATCTCTGGGTTAATGCTCGGAGCTGTAAAGTCATCTGCAGCCATGAAAGCAATGGCCGCTTGTGAAGTGACAAATCCAGTGGTCCGTCGGGTGCTCGCAGATTCGGTTCCCAACTGTATTGAAATGGCATACGAGATTTCCATTTATCAAAACAAACATCATTATTATCAGGTCCCACAACTGGCACAACAAGATATGCAGCAAATGATAAATGCCTTTGCACCAGCTACTATGACACCCCAAACGTCAAATCATAATTTGCCGCATTAACAACATGTCTTAAAGGGTCGGACCTCACACTCTAATTACCGTTTATTATGTCATTTACACGTAAAATAAACGATATATAGAAGATGTGGGGCCTGACCTTTTCTTCATGGGAACCGCTTTTGTCTAGTTGAAACCGCCTAATTTTCTCCAGTATTGAAAGGCAAAGTAGCATCGTTATTCCTTTAAAACGTTTGAAGCTGACTTCATCAAAAGTCAGCTCCCCAAACTACAAAACACAGTATAAAATACGTGCATGTAACACGATATACTGTGTGTAGAATACGATGTATAGTTTTTTTAGTCTTACCTTTGTGTTTTTGCCTATTCTTTTAATAAATATTCCACTTTATCAATCGCTTCTTGCAATTTTTCACTATTTTCGCGATACATCTTTTTCGCTTCTTTATTTTCCGTTCCAAGTGCGAATAATTCAAGGTCTGCTTGGCATTTTTTCATGGTTGCGATTAATAACGGTTTCTCTTGTGGAGGTGGTACTTGAAGTTTATCATCATATAGATCGACGGTTAATTGTCCATACGTATCGACTTGTCCAAGAAAGACATTTTCAAGAAGTACGCCGGTTTTTTCCAACTCAGTCTGTAGCCAAAGTCTACTTCGCTCTACAGTGGACAATGGTTCATCCAGTACTTTTCCATCCATAATAACCGTCTGGGATTCCTTAATGGGTGCAATAGAAAAATGTAAATCCTTCGCAGTCAATGGTTGGTTTTCTTTCTTAAGTAATACACTTAAATCTCCGGTGGCCTCTAATACGGCAAACTCTACATCGGCGACCTGAAAAACTTGATTTTTTCGAAGCCCCTTCAATAACTCATCTGTCGTGTATCTTTCCTTTTTTAAATTTTCTTCCATAATCTTGCCATCTTTGATCAAAACGGTTCCTTTTCCTTCGATAATATTTCGAAAGGATTTGCTTTTTAACGAAATGAAACTAGCTAAAAATGGGATCACTGAAATAGTTAGAATAGATAATACCCCTAAAAATATACTTGGTTCAAGTCCGATAGCAACCGCTGCTCCAATACTGCCTATCGCGATCCCAATGACGTATTCAAAGAAAGACAGTTGAGAGATTTGCTTTTTCCCTAACCATTTTGCCACTAAAAATAGAACAACTATAAATAGTAAGGAACGTCCGATTACCGCTAACCAATCTGGCACTTTTTTACACCTCCTAGCAACTATACTTTAAAACCCTTTGTATTGTGTTTCCTCGACTTCCATTTCGACAACTCGTTTTTGTATGTCGGCCACTACACCATTCACAAGGACCCTTGTCTCGCGAAGCACATGTTTCGCTTCGTCATCTGGGGTCCGTATCGCTAAGCTGGATAAATTCGCTTCAATTCCTTTGAGACTAGCTAAACATTGTTTCACTTCTGATCCGATTGTCATGACATAATTCTCCTTTTTCTTTTAGCCCTAGTGTGTGCATCACGGTTCCTATTCGCTTTCATACTCAATCGACACGGCATGGGCAATACAAGGAATCGTTTCTTTTTGCTGAAAAGTAAGCGGTGATAATAATGCACCTGTTGCCACAACAAGCATTCGTTTTATCTCGCCTTTTTTCATTCGGTTTAATAAATGTCCATAAACAACTGTAGCAGAACACCCCGCACCACTAGCCCCTGCCAAGACTGGTTGACCTTCCCGATAAATCATTAACCCACAATCTTGATACTGATCATCGCGGATTCTTATACCATGTTGGTCTAATAAATCCAGTGAAACTTCATGTCCAATTCGACCGAGATCTCCGGTCACAATCAAGTCATAATAGGCTGGATCGATGTTTCGTTCCCTTAAATGGGCTTCAATTGTGTCAACGGCTGCTGGCGCCATTGCCCCTCCCATATTGAGTGGATCTGCAATCCCCATATCAATTACACGACCAATCGTAGCTGATGTGACTCTTGGACCAATTCCAGAATCACTTAACAGCGCCGCCCCCGCACCAGTCACTGTCCATTGTGCTGTAGGGGGTTTTTGTCCGCCGTATTCGGTTGGATAACGAAATTGCTTCTCAACAGCCGCATTATGGCTGGAAGCTCCCGTTAATAAATACTTGGCTCCTTTTGAATTCACAAGAAAAGCGCCTAATGCCAACCCTTCCATAGAAGTTGAACAGGCTCCAAATAATCCAAGATATGGTGCCCCAATTGTTTTTCCAGCAAAGGTAGTTGGCGTAATTTGGTTAATTAAATCTCCAGCGAGAAGAAACTGAATCTGTTCCTTTTGAAGTTCTGCTTTTTCTATCGCTTTTTGACAGGCTTCTTCCAAAAGTACTTTATGTGCTTTCTCATAGGAATCTTGTTGCAGCCACAAATCTGCATGAAGAAGATCAAAGTCGTTCGTCAATAATCCGTCTGCTTCAAATGGACCGCCAACAGTTCCTGTGGAAATAATGACCGGCTTTTGATCGAATACCCAAGTCCGCCTTCCTCTCAGCATAACAAATCAACCCACTGAAACAGCGTTCGCTTCCGATACTCCTTTAGAACGGATGCCAGTTGCTTCTTTTTACGATGTAACATGCGTGCAACGCCTCTTTCCGCTCAATTGTTGCTTTCGATTTTATGCTTAACAAAGGGAATGCCCTAAAAGTGAATGAAACCTCACAATCCATACACAGTTAATCGTGTTATATAACTGTGTATAGTTGTTGTGAGGTCTGACTCCTTAGTTTAGGTCGGTCCCTTTTCTACTGGTCATTATTGTTTATATTGAGGCTCTTCTTCGATGATTTGCTGAACGCGTGGCGAAAGAGTATCCACAATCGTTTGTGCTTGTTGCGCTGCTTGTTGATACATTTGTTTGGCCTCTTGATTATCCGTTTGTAATGCAAAGGTCTCAAAACTAGCTTGAGCACTTTTTAACCCCGCCAACGTTTGTTGCACTTGATTAATAACAGTCATATATAAATCCTCCTTTGGTTAATTCCTTACAAATGATAGAATGCTTTATCTATGATCAATTTATGAATCCCAAATATATCCACGTAAGAAGACCCATTATTTTTGTACTTCTATAACTGTTTTCATCATTTAAAAAGATAGTTTCACCAAATACTTATTTTGCGACCGAACTTCATTAGAAGTCTGGATACGTAAATGGGGCCATTATTCAAAATTCATAAATACAAACAATGGAGTGATATGGTCCCCTTAACGGTTCATTCATATAAGAAAGGAGATCAAGAAAGGCTGAACCAAAGTTATCGTATGTGTACGATACCTGATTCAGCCTACTATGTTTAATGTGAATGATTTATTTTATTTTCAAGTTCATTAATAACTTCATTTGCGGATAATCCGCTCGCTTCAATCACCGAACCCTTAGCCGAAGCCTCTTGTATGCCCATCATATTTGAATCTAGTCCAGTCACAACACAAAAGTCTACGTTTTGTGCGTCAGATTCCTGTTTTAATTCAACAACATCATAGCCCTTTTCACGTAACGCTTCGGAAATATTCGTTAATGATCCTTCTACAGCAATTTTTTGCATAGATAGTTACACCTCCTACTCGCTAAGCTTTCCTTTATTTAGTCTTAATATGTATACATTTCTTTTCAAATTGAAACTCCTGATGATTAACAATCGTATCTTAAGTATCATTCTCCATATTTTTATTCCGTTACGGTTACCGCGTACTTGTCTAAGGCATCGCCATTTATAGATATCTATTGATAAATCGAGAAAAACCGCAAAATAATGCGAAAAACATAGATGGCCTCGTTTTCATTTCTTTTGTTTCCGTTTTCTTCATCATTGTTACCGATTTCAATGACATTGTTAAAATATAGCTTATATCTGATAATAGTAATATAAGTTAGAGAGGAGATGACACATATGAAAAAGCTTTTAGAATCATTAAAGGTTGGATTGGATTGGTACGCGAAATCACATGAATTAATGCGGAGAAGATAATTGCAAAACTAAAAGGTATACATCCTAAAAAATTTGAAAGGGGAAAACATAAATGAAAAAAATGTTAGAATCACTAAAAATCGGATTTATCTGGTACGCGAAATCACATGAACTAATGCGGAGAAGATAATTATTAAAGTTAAAAACGAACTAAACGGCCACGTAAACACCACACTAAAAAGCAAGATGATTAGATGATCTCTACTCATATATCTAAAAAGTGATCCATTAACCAATTCGAAAAATTAAAAAAGAGATTTGTTTTTTTGTACTCAAAATGAATGTCGTGAAACTATCACTTCCCTTCAAGTACTATCAAAGCCCGTCCTCAACAGACATCATCGATTTACTCGTCTTTAACCTTTCGAAACTCAGATGGAGAGAAACTCGTCATTCGTTTGAAAGTATTACTGAAATATGCTATATCAGAATAGCCTAAGCGTTCGGCAATCTCAGATATTCGTAAGCTGCTCGTCTTCAGAATCTTTTTAGCCTCTTCCATTCGAAGCTCCGTCAAATAATCAACAAAATTTCGTTTTACTTGTTGTTTAAATAATTGACTTAGATAACTCGGATTGACATGCACCTTTTTAGCTGCTTCCTTTAAGTTGATTTCTCCAAGTGGAGTTTCCTGAATATATTGAAGAACTTTATCTATTGTTGAAGGAGGAAAGGATTCTTCTGCATGCCTACTCTCTAACTGAACTCCCATCCCTTTCTTCAACCAGTTTTCTAAACATTTTTTTAACTCTTCATCATCAATCGGTTTTAACAAATAATCAGTCACCCCTTTTCGCATAGCATCTTGTACAAACTGAAATTCATCGTGAACACTAATAACGATAATATCCACATTCAACTCTAAATCCCGTACTTGCTTAATAAATGTAAGTCCATCCATGATTGGCATACGAATATCAGTTATTACTAGATCTACATTATTTTGTTTGATCCAATCAAGAGCTTCCAACCCGTTATTGCATTCATGGGCAACATATATTGGAAGATTCAACTTATTTATTGTCCACTTAAGTGCGGTACGAACCCATCTCTCATCGTCAACCAGCAAGACATTTTTCATTCTTCCTCCTCCTCATCATATGCTTTCCTGATTGGCAAATGCATATCAACTGCTGTTCCAATGCCTTCTGTGCTTTGAATGGTAATCCCGTACATAGAGCCAAACAAGTAAGAAATTCTTTGGTGAACATTTATTATTCCAATATTTAATCCGTTATTAGCTGTTGTTGTTTGTTCAATTTTTTTCGTAATTTCGTTTAGAATATCTTCCTGAATTCCAACACCAGTATCTAAAACGCGAATAACGATAGAACATTCTGAAACTCGAACTACAGATAAGATAATCTTCATTTTCCCCTTAATCTGATCAAAACCGTGCTTAAAACAATTTTCAATCAAAGGTTGCATCGAAAACTTCACGACCTTAAGATCCATTGCCCATTCGGGAATATCAAACATATACTCAAAACGGTCTTCAAAACGAAACTTTTGTATTTGCAAATACATCTCACAAAACTTAATCTCTTCTTTTAGACTTACAGTAAGTGAGCTATTTTTAAGATTATAACGGAGTAGCTTTCCGAGTGAAGATGACATACAGGCAATGTCCTCCCGATTTTCCTCCAATGCCATACCTCTAATTGTTTCAAGTGAATTGTATAAAAAATGAGGATTAATTTGTGACTGCAGCATCCTTAATTCAATTTCTTTTTGATTAAGGTTCATCTCTGTTTCTTTCAATTTAGAAATATATATTTCCTCCAGTAAATTGGAGAGTTTTTCAACGGTATTATTAAAGCCCATTGTCAATTGTCCAATTTCATCAGTAGACTCCACTCTTACCCTGCCATTGAGATTTCCAATTTCAACTTCCTTCATAAAATGTTGAAGCCGCCGAATTGGACGAATGATGCTATTTGCAAATCCGAATCCTATGAGATAAGCAAAGAATAGTGCGATTATAATGATCCAGGAAATAGTTTTTCCAATTTGAATACTTCCTTCCATTAAATCCTCGTATGGAACCGCTGTGAAAAACCGCCAGCCAATGTTTCGAGAAAAAGAATACGTAAAAAAATCTTTGCAATCATTATCTAATATTCCAGATCCATCTTCTTCCGTTTTCAAGTTAGACAATCGATCGAATTCAACCTTTTTTCCTAGTTTAGAATAATCACTGTGGTATACATAATGCCCTTTGGAATCTAAAATAAAGAAAAAACCGTTCTTACTTAGCGTAACCTTGTTAGCAATTTCTTCAATCCTCCTGAAATTGATATCAATGATCAGCATTCCTACTGGCTGCAATGTCTTTGGATTATATAAACGCCTTGCGAGTGATATCACAGGCTGCTCGTTATTATTTTTTAATTTTAACGTTCTACTTACTAACATAATCATTCCGTTTCTCGGTACCGATGAATACCAGTACTCCTCTTTAATTTTGGATACAGGATAGTAGTTTTCTAAACCGAGCGTATCGATGACTTGATCATTATTTAAAATGACGGTGATATTTGATATATCCGCTCTAGAATATTCTGCCTCCTTTAAGATAGCTCGTGTTGCCTCCGTAAATTCCTGATTATTTCCATGTTCTTTCGTTTCAAGTTTCAAAAAATTAGCAAATTGAGGAGAGCTAATAATTTTTAAACTGGCAATCTCAAAATCTTGTAAATAGTACTCAATATGTGACTCTACCTGTTCAATAATTTGTTGGCTTGATTCCCTAAACTCCTCTTCTAATTTATCAGAAGAAAGTTTATACGAAATAATTCCAACTGAAAGAACTGGAAAAATCACTAGTATACTAGACAATACACAAAGCTTTATTAAAAGCGACTGATTACTTAACAGTATGAATTTTCTGATAAAAAAAGAGAGTTTTCTCCATTGCTTCTTCATAACTTATCATTCCTACCATTTAATAACTTGTTTCCGTTTCCATATTTAATCTTAACCGAAATATCCAGCCAGGTAAATAGACATGTTTATTAGGTAAACTAATTATTTTCTATGCATCTGTTTCAGCAATTATATCACAATTTCTTTAGGTACTTTTTCACGCACAAATGAATTCAGCCTATCACTATACTTGTATAATTCACATTCTGTTGTAGTTTTGAAATAAAGTTTGATCAAAATGTATTCTTCTCGAGCAAAGTTTGGTTTTTATAAAAAAGTTTGATTAAAACTTTTGAAAAATTCTAGTTTATCAATTTTCAAATGAAGAAGTGTTCAATTTCAGGACTCCCACTATTATCTATTGGTTTTTATTTTACTGAGCAACTACAGGCATAGTCCCGCAAAACAAATTTTTAGATAAGGAATTAATAAAACGGTTTATTATCCTTTTTTAATGATAACTGGACATACCGCACTTGGTCATACATGAACGTGGGCCATCGAATATTATTAGAGCTTTTTCATCTATAGAAACGCTTCAGATTTTAGAAAAGCCGATTTTCGGAGATGAATTCGGCTGTTTCTCTATTGTGAAGGATTTTACTTAAACTAACCTGGCACGTTTGTTGGAGCTCGTCACCCAAAGGGGTTTTTCAAATCAAACATCTATAAGAACTTACCTAATTCTAAATAACTACAAATGGTATGGCACAAAATGACGCCTAGTAGAATAAGAGCCTTTCAACAATAAGAAAAGGCTACCCGATTATTGAACAGCCCTTTCAATATTTGTATATGTTTATGAAAAATAGGAATTAACTGTAGCTTCCACTTTCTTTAACATACCTTTATATGCTTCTTCATCAAGACACCCAATACTTCCGAATAGTAAATGGTCCACAGGTTCAATTCCCGTAAAATCAAATATTCCACTATCAGAAGTGACTTTCAGACCTGCTGTCATACGATCTCATCATAATACTCATTAGGAGTACCATGAGTATTGATGATAAGACCTTTTTTTCCATTGTCGTATTTCCAGGTTACCATATTAAAATCCCCTTCTTCGCTTAACAGCTTAAAAGGGGATTTACCAATTCTATTAATCTCATTTTAGTAGAGCTTTACTTTGTCTCAACTAACGCATTCACTTTAAGTAAAAATCGTTTTAACATGACAGCTGTTTGGGCGCGGGTTGCTGGTTTCTTTGGTTGGAGTTCATTCGCTTGCGTTCCTTGGATGATTCCGAGTTGAACTGCCAATGCTACATCTGCTTTCGCCCCATCACCAATCGACTGACGATCTGTAAACTTAGCCAATACTTGATCAGCTGTATTAGTCACTTCTTTTTTCTCTACAAAATGATAGGCACGACTGATCAGTACAGCCATTTGTTCACGAGTGATGTTCATATTAGGGCGGAATGTACCATCAGGGTATCCAGTAATCAATCCTGCACTCACCGCTGCCTGTAATTCTTTTGCAAACCAATTATCTTGGTTTACATCACTGAAGTTTAATTCTTTGTCAACTTTTGTTAAACCAAGAGCACGTGCAAGTAATGCTGTAAATTCAGCTCGAGTAATGTTTTTCTCTGGCGCAAACGTATCCTTTGTTTTCCCTTTGATGATTCCTTTTGTAGCTAATAATTCAATATCCGCTTTTGCCCAGTGATTTGTGATGTCCGCAAATGTGACTTTCTCGGGGTTTGGTTCATATGACAAGCCGAAATCGTAAGCGTACGCTACACCATCTTTATTACGGTAAACATAAGAAGGATCTTCGTCATAGCCTGGTACATCACCTTTGTTGTTGTCAACTGCGTTCTGATTAGCAGGTATCGTGAACGGTAGTTTTCCGGTAGGATTAAATTCACCACGAATAACATCTACTATCGCCTCAGCCTTCACTCCAAAAGTACTTATTACTGCTGCTGCTTTTCCTTCCACATTATCAATCAGCCATGGATTGGTCATGTTTAGCGCAAGGATAGTCGGAACAGTACCTTGAATCTTATTAATTCTATCCACATCTTCGATTCCATTTTCAGCACCGATATTCAACTTTGGATTGCTAGCCTCTGGTGTGCTAGGTCGAACCCAAACGAAAGCATGTGTTGCTTCATCAAGATTATTCGTGATGGTAATAGATTTATCATAGTTTTGAATTGTTTCTATTAATCCCTTGGTATTCTTTTCATCATTTCCTTTAGAGAAAACTTCGATATAAAGCTTAACATCTTTAATTTTTTTATCATTCAATGGCAATAGATTTTCATCATTGCGCAATAGAACGATTGACTTACGGTGAGCTTCATCAGCCTTTTCCTGTGATTTTGGATTAGTTGCAACTTTAAGAGCATTCGCTGGGTCTACATATGGGTCTTCGAACAGTCCTAATTGCATCATTTCTGTCAATAAGAATGTTACTGACACATCAAGTCTCTCTTCTTTAACCAATTTGTCCTTAACTGCGTTGATTAGATAAGTAGGGTCGGCTTCTCCAGAAAAGATATTAACCCCTGCCTCTAATGCTTTGGCATATCTTTGTTCCTTCGTTAAATCTTCGACACCCCAAGGCATAGAAGTAGTAATACCTGTATCTGTGTTAATGTAACCTTTGAAGCCAAGTTTGTCACGCAATAGATCTTGAATGATCGCCTTGTTATATGCGAAGCCAACTTCTTCAAATTTCTCATCTAATTGAGGTGCACTATGTTCATTACTTGGATACGCATAGTACGGCATGATAGACGTTGTACCAGCTTCGATCGCTGCCTTGAAAGCCGGAATGTGATATTTTAGTAGACTACCTTCAGTCGGATAAGGATTGTACTGACCAAACAAATAATGAGGATCCTTCCCATCTTCACGGGCCCCACCACCAGGGAAATGCTTCGTCGTTAAAGCAACACTATTTGGACCTAGTTTATCCCCCTGAAATCCTTTAACAACGGCAGTAATCATGTCTGCTGCAAGTTCAGGGTGCTCTCCAAATGTACCTTCAGTCCTTGTCCATAAAGGGTCTGTAATGACATCCGCCATATACATGTAGCCTTTGCGAATGCCGGAAGCCGTCCATTCCTGTGCAGCGATTTGAGAGAATTCCTTTACAAGATCCGCGTCGCGCGTTGCTGCAAGACCTAATTCACCCGGCCAAACAGAAAATTCGCCAACCGTTTCACTAATGCCAAAAGTCTTATTCGTGTTGATATGATTCCGTGGATTCGATGTTATGACAGCTGGGATACCTAATCTAGATCCTTCTGCTACTTCTTGTATTTGGTTAAGCCATGTTGCTAAAACATCTGCACTTGGGTTTTGGCGGATAATGAAATAGCGAAGATTACGTTCAAGAATACCCTTTGTAGTCCCTGAAGCATCTAGGACCGGTTTATCAAATTTATAATTAGAGTCGCCTGGTTGAGCCCAGCGATTCGTTTCACTCCACTGGTCCGCCTCACTTAATAAATTGTCTCCTTCTGGCTTCTCGTTCATATAATGTGAGGAAATAAGCATCATCCCCGCTTTTTCCTCAAGCGTCATCTGTGATACCAGATCTTTTACCCGCTCGTCAATAGGGAGCTGCCAATTTTCATATTTGTCTAGTTGGCCGTTTCCATTTAAATCTTTGTATTCTTTCCCGTTAATTTTCAAATTTTGTTTGATACGGGCATCGAGTTTTGGCACAGATTTGTTGTTATCATCGTTAGCGGCAGATGCACGATCTATCCCTGCATATGGAAACGCAAGTGAAACTGTCAATAACGATGCGAACGAGACTTTTGCAACCTTTTTAAAACGATTTGAGACTTTCCCCATTTTACCTTCTCCTCCTCATTTCTCTCTAGTAATGCGATTCATAATAACAGGAAGTAAAATTTCGCTGCTATGTATTAAAAGACAAAATCACCTCCTTAAGTGATACACTTTATCTACGTTTCTATTAGTCCTGAGTAGGGAAAAAGTTTTAGTAACTAAATTGAATTAGAACTATCCCCTTAATATTATTCAGAATTTTCTGTTTTATAATATCAAACCTATTTTATGTAAGCGCTTAATAAGAATTATACGACTAGTGATCCGATTCATGTATGTGGTTTTTTTTAGTGAAATTTGTGTTTTTTTAAGTATCTGAATGTTGTTAGCATATGAATGAATAAACAGACATTCCTCCATATGCTATGCTTTAATTTATTTCGTTTTGTTCCCTCTAGTCGATTCTACTCGAAGAAATTCCAGGTCAAAATTTGACCTGGAATTCTTTGATTAATTACTCATTCTATTATTTAGCTGCATCAACAGCATCTAATAAATCTTTATATTTGTCTTGATATTGAGCGATGACAGGTTTAACGGCCTCTTTCCATTCAGTAAGATCTTCTACTTCAGTAAACGTTACACCAGCATCTTTTAATTTCTTTTCAGAATTTTGTTCCCACTTAGCCCATTCTTCTTTTTGGGTTGTTACAGAGTCTAGAGCAGCCTGCTTAACAATCTTTTGATCTTCTTCAGATAGTTTATTCCATGCCGTTTGACTGATTAATAGTACTTCTGGCATGCGTTGATGGTGATCCAAGATAATACTTTTTGCTTCTTGATAATGGTTAGAAGAATCAAAACTCGGTAGGTTGTTTTCCGCACCGTCGATGATTCCTGTTTGGAGACCACTAAATACTTCGCCATATGGCATAGGAGTAGCACTTGCTCCAAGAGCTGCAACTAGATCAATATTGACTTTACTTTGTTGAACACGGAGCTTTTGTCCTTTTAAGTCAGCTAAGCTTTTAACTGGCTTAGTCGAATAAAAACTACGAGAACCAGAACTGTAATAAGCTAATCCTTTCATTTTTGATGATTCAAGACCATCCAACAATTCTGTTCCTGTTTCACTGTCTAAGAAATTCCACAAATGCTCATCACTTTCAAATACATATGGTAGGCCAAATACTGCGAAATCATCATTAAACTCGGCCAGCGGGCTAGAATTAATTCTCGTAAACTCAATTGCTCCGAGCTGAACCTGTTCAAGTACTGATTTTTCATCACCTAGTTGCCCTGATGGGAAAACCTCAATTTTAATCCGGCCATCCGTTCTTTCATTGACTAACTCAGCAAACTTTTTGTCCCCTATAACTGTCGGATAATCCACTGGATGATTATCTGCTAAGCGAAAAGTAAACTCCGCTTTCTTTGGTTTGGAATCGCCGCTTGCTGGAGCCGCATCCTCTTTTCCACTACATCCGGCAAGTAATCCTCCAACCATTAATGCTGTAGCTAAAAAACCTGTAATATGTTTTCTTTTCATTCTCATTACACCCCTTTTATTTTTTAAAAATTTATAATTTCACCTATGCCTCAAGTTATTTGACTACTAAACTCGGAAGCCATAATGTAACTTCAGGTATATAGGTGATAATTAACAGAACGACTAGTAATGCATAGAAAAATGGAAGCATGGCTTTCGTTCCTTGTTGGATGGAAACTTTCCCAATCGCACAGCCAACAAACAAGACCGTTCCTACAGGCGGTGTCAATAATCCAATCCCTGCATTCAGGATAAGAACAATCCCAAAATGGACAGGATCCATTCCAAAACTTGTTACAACTGGTAAAAGTATAGGTGTCATGATTAAAATCATTGGCGCCATATCCATTGGCGCACCTAGAAGTAGCAATAAGATATTAATGATTAATAGAATAACAATTGGATTGTCCGAAAAATTCAAGAACAAATCAGTTACCATAGATGGTATTTGCAAGTAGGCAAGAATCCAGCCGAAGGAAGCGGATGCTCCAATCAGGAAAAATACCATCGAAACTGTTTTTAAAGTACGTTTCAAAATATTCCAAATACTCGACATTGGAGCTTCTCTATAAACAACGAATGCCAGAATAAAAGAATATAAACAAGCTAGTGCACCTGACTCAGTTGCTGTAAACCATCCACTCATGATCCCGCCCAAGATAATGACTGCAGGGCTTAACGAAAGGAAACCGTGTAAAAGAATTCCGGCCCACTGTGATCTTGGTATAAGGTCCGATTTTTCATACCCTCGTTTCCTTGCAATAATATAAGCAGTAATCATAAGGGCAATTAACATGATCCCGCCTGGTACTATACCAGCCATAAATAAACTAGCGATTGATACCCCACCTGCTGCTAAAGAATATAATACCAGATTATGGCTCGGCGGTACGACTACCCCTTGAATAGCTGATGCAATCGTTACCCCAACTGCATAATCCGCTTCATAGCCTTTCTTTTTCATCATTGGTATCATAACAGAACCGACAGAAGAAACATCCGCTACTGCAGAGCCTGAGATATTACCGAAAAATAACGAAGCTACACTGTTTACCATAGCCAAACCGCCACGAATTCGACCGACCATTAAGCCTGCGAGATTGACAATGCGAGTAGCAAGTCCGCCTGCACTCATGATTTGTCCCGTCAAGATAAAAAATGGGATAGCAAGCAGTGAAAAGGAATTCAATCCTTGAATCATTTGCTGACCAATAATTGGCATCGGTATACCTAAATAAATAACCGTTATCAATGATGAAGCAACAAGCGTTAGAGCAATCGGAAAGCGAAGTAATATTAATAGTACAAAGCTTGAGAGTAAGATGATGACCGCAATCGTATTCGTGTCCAAATTACATTCCCTCCTCCAGATCTTTATATCTAGTTGTATCTTTATTGAACAAGTGTAGTAGGGAATAACCGCATATCATAATACCAGTGATTGGCATCGCAACATACGTAATACTGCTTGGAAGTTTCGTTGCTGGAAGAGTCGATTCCATCATCAATACAGTAAAGTCCCACCCTTGAACGACAAGGTATAAACCAAAAGCAAAAATAGAGATACTAATAACTTTATCTAATACTTTGTTAAAGACTTTTGGAAACAGATTAGTGAAAGAATCAATCCCCAAATGGATGTGCTCTCGAAATCCTATCGCAATCGCCATAAAAGCAAACCAGCCAAGCAATAGCAAGGTCACTTCTTCTGACCAAAAGAAAACAAAGTTAAATAATTTCCTTGTTGCCACTTGAGTCGTAACGACTAGGACTAAGGCAACCAGAGACGTAAGGGCGAGTTTCTCAAAAATAGAATCGATGAAAATCCCCACTTTTTTGATAAGTTTCATGTGCTTCCCCCCTATTTTATTGATATTACTTGTTCCTATTTCTACGGAAAACGTTTTCATAAGCTAATATTACGAATATTTAGCATGTTTTTAAAGAGAGTTTTTTTAGAAGATTTTGTGTTTTTTTTAGGTGATAAGCTCTTATTTTCAAAATAAACATAGGTATATGTATCTACCCTCTTTTTAAAACCAGGACTTCCACACCAAATCTACGCTCTTATTATGAAAATATCACCATACAAAATTAGTATCCATCATCAACATTGTTAATTAATGCCTACATGTCCATATATGCGCCACCTTTAATCATAAAAAAAAAGCGCCTATCAGTTTTTCAATACCGATAGACGAATATTTCTATTAATGGTTAGTCCCTTTTCGACTTAACCATTTCTATGCTTACGAGCAAGTACCACCATACTAACAGTAATGAACAAGAAAGCAACAAAAGCTAGTAAAGGGATTGTAATAAACCCTAACCAGTTAATATACTCTCCTGAACATGGGACACCGCTCGTACACATTTCGAATTGTTGAAGTGCCGGGATTTTTTGAAGACTGTAATGATAACCAGAAACGAGCATCCCCAAAATAGACAGCGGCAGAATATAAGCATAGATTTTACTATTTCCTTCATAAAAAGCTCTTCCTAATAATAACACCAGTGGATACATGAGAATTCTTTGATACCAGCAAAACGTACAAGGGATAAAATGGAGATACTCACTAAAGAAAAGACTCCCTATTGTCGCAACGATGGAAATAATCCAGGAAAATAGCAGTGGCTTATTCATAGATTATTTCCCCTTTGCGGCTTCATCAACCATTTGTTCTAAGTCCTCAAATGTGTTTCCTGCAAACTTTTTCCCGTTAACAAAAATGGAAGGCGTTCCAGTTACATTCAAACTATTCGCAGTGGACATATCCTTTTTCCAGTCTTTTTCAGAAGTGTTCGCTTTAAATGCCTTAACGACTTTCGCTACATCAGAACTATCGACGATTTCTGCCAATGTTTCTTCTAAAAATTTATCGGTAAACACATCCATTTTCTCATACTTTAGATCATCGGGTTGTTTACTATATAATAGCTTATGAAATTTCCAGAAGGTTTCATTTCCTAATTCTTTATAAACCGTCTCCGCAAATTTAGCTGAACGGATTGAATCCACATTAATAAATGAAAAATTCATGAAATAAAATTGAACTTTTCCAGTGTCTATCAAATTCTCTTGAATGTGTGGGAAGAAATTTTCCTCAAAACTCTTACAGATCGGACATTTATAGTCACCAAATTGAACAATTTGAACAGGCGCCGTTGAATCTCCAATTACAGGCTGCGCTTTATAGTCGAAAGCAGCTACTTGTTCTTTTCCGTTAGACAAAAATATCAAGCCGATGATACAAACTGCGATCAAGCCAATTACCCAAAAGATAAATTTCGATGATTGCTTTTGTTTCTTGTACGTTTGTTTTTTTGATTTTTTATTAGCCATTGTATAACCTCCATACTTTAGAATTCGTTTTTCTTTCTTAATTTACACACTACATTATGTAGTGTGAATAGGTATAAAAACATGGTGACAACTACTACAATTACGTAATCGTCACGAATATCATCCCCATTATGAGGAGCAATACATATATCGATATGATCATCGAGGTTGTTTTCAGCCTTACCGGGATGGACTTCTTTGGTTCTACTAATTGCTGTAATCTATAATTGACCGATTCATCCGAAAAATGAACCAAGACCGGGGTAGAGTTTCCCTTAAAATAATTTTTAATTAACTTAAACAACGCACTGCTTAGGCCTAATTCAGAACCCATTCTTTGAATTGCATACTCATCAGCCAATAATTCGCTAATGATTTTATAATTTTGATATGACCATTTCGTAAGGGGAATAAACCATAGAGACTGTGAGATTAGTTGTAAAACGAAAATCAACAAAGTATCATGATTCCTTTGGTGAAAGGTTTCATGTTCCACAACAGCTTCCAGTTCATCACGATCCAATATCGCGATTAAACCACTAGAAAGGACAATCCTAGGTCTTCTAAATCCAAAAGTAAATGCGAGCGACTCCTTACGATCAATGACGATAATGTCTTGATGTAGACGCTCAAACTTTCTATTCAAAGCGATCGTTAATCCTAGATTTTGTTGAGCAAAAATCTTCTTTTTAAACCTTTTCAACAACATACATTGTCCAATAATCTTGATCAGTGTAATTAAGATTGTATAGGCTATTAATACATTCAAGATTATCGTAACCAAAAAATAATAAAATGAATGTTCCCTAAACAAACTAATGCAAAACTTAAAGACATTCACATGAAGGTTTACTCCAAACAGAAGGTGAGCGACGTACATCCCCATCTGACTCCAGATTAAAACAGCAATCAAAAGACTCAATCCTATAACAAAAAGGGACCGTTTCTTCCACCACATCACGACTTATCCTCTTTAAGCTGTTTAATCTTTTGTTCCAATTTATCGAGCAAAGTTTGGTCAACTTCTTCCATAGCATCTAGCATATGGTTAATGACGACGCCACCAAATCCATCAAGCAGATTCTCTGTGATTTTCTTCGACTGATCTTTAATAAAGTCTTCTTTAGATTGAACGGGATGAAACAATGAGACCCTGCCTTGTATCCTCTTTCTCAAAACTCCTTTTCCTACCAACCGATTCATCACGGTCATGACCGTATTGAAATTGATTGGTTTATCTTGATCCAAACGTTGTTGAACTTCCTTTATGCTTCGTTCTTGTTCCCAAAGGAGTTCCATGATTTTCGCTTCTAGGGGTCCAAAGAAACGATTTAGCCCTACCTCATCGTATTTAAAGTTATTGATATCCATACTCCTCCCCCTCACCACAACACACTACAAATTGTAGTGTATTAACTTCGCCATTTCAAGTTTATTTAATTCGTTAAATGAAGATTACAAAGCAACCACTGTCTTCCGCAAAGAAATGATGTTTGTAAAAATCAATGGGTCGCAAGTTAAGGCTACATTCGTAAATTCATTTACACTAGCAAAAGAACGAAGAGAGTCAATTTTTTGTTCTTTTTCAAAAAAACATTAAATATGAACTTATTTGCCAGTAATATTCAAGATTTTGGGTCATGGAACTATCGGGCTACATTATCTAAACTTCCAAAAAAGTCCATTTATTTACCTTGACATTTCTCCTTATGACTGTAAAAATACGTATAAACCGCGCGTGTCCCTTATTCCAAATGATGAACCACTTTGTTAATTTGATAAAAGAAGGTGAACAAACTTACTAACATCATTAAAGACATTGAGCATCTACTCGTCCATTTAGAAACTATGACTAATTGTCTAAATGATTGGTCTTAAAGGAATCGAAGGTCAATGGCTTAATTGGCCTAATACTATTCCCTTTAACAACTAAACTATTTTTTAATGACTCTATCAATCAGTTCAGTATGTTCTACCCCTTTAACTGGTCTATCTATTTCATGTCGATGAAGTCGTTTGAAAATAGTTAATTTTTTGTCTATTACCTATAAAATAAAACCCCTTAGGAGAACGCAGATCATGATCGTGTTATATAGCTTACTAATCATATGTTATTTTCTGAATCTATTTATTCATTCAACATTCCTTACCTATATCATTGGTATACTAGCACTTTTTTCTTTGATATTTTCCCTGAAAGCAGCAACAAGATTATATAAAGTCGTTGGTATTATTTTTTTTGTGATCGGATTTTTCATTTTTATCTACCAGCAAAGGTCATTCACTGAAGTTCCACTCTACATGACTACAACAGTTTCGCTGCTTGCAGTGTTCTATGTCCTTCCTTTTATTAACAGTATTATCATTGTTGGCCGGTATGACCAACAAGTAAATAAGTTATTAAGAGTCCGGATTCACCATTTAGGGCAATTATACTATCGTAGTTCTTTTTCCGCCTTTTTATTAGGTGGTTTTCTAAATATCGCTACCCTCCCTTTGCTTAAAACGGTCGTTCAAAAAAATCTTGTGGGAGAAACTCAAAACATCAAAAACCGATTTATTTCACAATCCTTGCTTAGAGGATATTCTTTAAGTCTACTCATAAGTCCAATGGAGTTACTTGTTGTCTTAAGTGTTGAGTATACTCACATACCCTATCCTGTCTATCTACCTTGGTTAATTTTGATTACAGCCGTGCTGTTTATCCTTAATTGGATAATCGGGTTTAAGTCTTTTAAACGTTATGAATTGCCTAACGAAACAAGTGATCGCAAAACAGAGACTCAGTCAACAACCGAGACAGGAATTAACACGCGCATGTCTCGAAAAATCTTCTCACTTCTTCTCTATTTAATCGGTTTTATGATGATCATTGTGCTAGTTAATCACATCTTAGATATGGGTTTTCTTCAAACAGTCGCTTTGATTATTATTCCCTTTTCATTTGTCTGGGCTCTCTCCATTAGACGGTTGAAGTCATATATCGCCTATTGCTTACCATTATGGCAGATCCGAACATTGTCTTTAACCAATAATATGGTACTTTTTTTATCAGTTGGATTCTTTACAAGTAATTTAAATGATTCGATCTTTATGAACTACATCCAAAAACCGTTTGAATACTTAACAACCACACCTATTTTACTTTTTGTATTTATTCAAATTTTGTTTATTGGGCTTGCGATGATTGGGTTTCATCCCCTTGTAACGATAAGTATACTTGGTGGAGTACTTGAACCAATTATACATTCAATAAATCCGGTTAGTGTCGGTCTCGTTTTAATGACCTCAGGCTTATCGACTACAATTGCCGGACCTTTTAATCTTTCTGTATCGTTAACCGCTAATCTCCTATCCATAAATTCATACAAAGTTTCGTCTTGGAATTTAGGATATGCGTTGATCATGAGCAGCATTGGAACAATCATTGCCATCATTTTATTATAATCTTTCGGATTTATATGATTGAAATCAGGCAATCTTTTACGTTAACAATTCATCTATCGTAATAAGCAGTCTCAAAAAAAAAGAATATGCCCAAAACAAGGCATATTCTTGCTATTTATACATTTGCTGATAAGTTTGTCGCCGCTTTTTAAAGAACAGCCAATCGCTGTTCCCTTTTCGATTGACAGTTGCTATACCTACAGCTACAAGGATCAATGCAATAAAAATATTAAACGTTAAAAGTTCGTCCTGAATGAATATGGCGGATAAAATGGTACCGGCAACTGGCACAACAAATTTATAAAGAGACACTTCTCCAGCTTTGTTGTACTTTAGCAATGATGTCCATAATGCGAAAGATGCTGCGGATAGTAATACAGCATAAATTAGCAGCCACCAAGCTTTTGTTGTAAAGATCATAGCATTCGCCTCAAGACCTGGAGTCCCAATGAGAAGCATAAGAAACGAGCCTACAAACATTTGCCAGCCAGTCAATGCAACTGGGTGTATTTCAGCGGATAGGCGCTTGGACAAAAAGGTTCCCAACGCACCGGCTAATCCTGAAAGGAGCATAAAGCCTTCTCCGAAGAAAGACAAATTAAGTGAGGCATTCTGACCCCAGTTCGCAAGTATAATCCCGACAAACCCTGCAACCAAACCAAATATTTTTCGCCAATCCAAGCGATCGTCTGAGTAAATAAAATGAGCTAGGAACACGACAAAAAATGTTTCGCTTGAATTTAAAATAGCTGCTTTCATTCCCGAGGTATGAGCCAATCCGTTATAAAAAAAGAAATACTGTAAACTTGTTGATAGTAGCCCTAAGCCAATAATGGCAGGCAATTGACGCCATCTCAATTTCAGCGCTTTTTTATTATAGAAGAACATGATAACAAGCAACAGCAGAGACGCCATCATAAAACGCATTCCAGCTAAAATAATTTTTGCTGCTAAATCATCTTCTGCCATGCCAAGTTCTTCATAACTAAATTTTAGAACAGGAAAAGCACTTCCCCATAAGATAGAGCAAAATACCGCAATTGCGATGACCCAATATCTATTTGATAAGAAGCGATTACCATGCTTTGGTTGTCTCAAATAGATCACCTCCAAATTTATCCATCCATCTCCACTATCCGATTATTCGTGTGCGTCTTTCGCTTTTGTTCTATCATCTAATAGTAAAAGAAATACACTTGAAGTCCATGTAAAAGATGTGTCCACTAAACCTTTTCCAGTAAGCGGATCGAAGTTTTCCGCCATTCCTCCAACAAGGGTAAGATCTAGGAATTTATCTCTAATTCGATTCCCTACTTCTTGATAGCCAAAATTTTGCAAAGCATCTATAAAGAGATATGTAACAGGCGCCCAAATTGGTCCGAGCCAATATCCATTATCTTTATAGTACTTACTATTTACACTTTCAGTGGCTAATCCATACTTCGTTTCAAAATTCCCTTCAAGATCTGATACTAATTGATCCATCATGCTTTTCTCTAATCGATACCCAATAATAACTGGTAGTCTTAGTATTAAGCTTGTTCTAATACTTATTTTCCTACCATCTTTGCCAACTCGTCCGTAAAAACCATCCTCATCATAAAGCCTCTCCATTAGAAGCTCAAAAAGGGCGTCTGCTCTTTCTTTAAATCTCACTGATTCGTCTTTTTCACCTAGAATTTCTGCAAAAGAGGAAAGGATATCATAAGTTCGAATTAAAAAACTAGTAAGGTCCGGCGCTTCTACAGGCATACCCATATGAAATAAAGATGCGTTATCCCACCCAGAATCATTCCCATGTTTATAGTGTGGCAATCTTCCTTCAAATGTTCTATATTGGTCAAAATATCCCATTACTTTTTTAGTAGACTCATAAACAGTTTTTAATCGATGTTCATCCTTAAAGTAATCATTCATTTTCATTAGCTTTTCATAGACATAAGCAAAGATAGGGGGTTTAATGCAGTTATATGATATGAATTTATCATTTACAAAATCCGGATATGCACCTGATTCGTCTTGAGTCTCCATGAATATTTTCAACTGTGCGTACGCTAGTTCAGGGTGGCTTTTTCCTAAATTCAACGCATTAAAACAATTATCCCATGACCAAATATTATACATCCAAAGCTTCGACATATACATGGCATACTCTTTTAACATCCCATGTGGATGAACAACACTAGACCAAGTGATATAAGAAGCCCTCTCTAAAGAAAGTTGATAATCTGTATTTCCCTTTTTCATATTATCAAACCATTCTTTATAAAGCTGTTCTATTTTTTCTTTTCCTTTATTAAAAGGGGCATACTCTTTTTGTTGATAGACAGTTCTATAGCTTTCGATTACAAACTGCCCACTTTTCATTCGAATATCAATAAAATCATTACCAATAATATTCCAAGGTGCATCAACAGACATTTCACCCGAAAGATTTAAAATCATTAATTTTAATTCCTTCGGATAAATATGGTATTCATACATCCCATCTTCTAATTCCATTAAAGAATCATATTTCCCTTTTGTAGCGCTCAATCTAAATTCTACATCCTGTACTTCAAGATGGATCTCATCTTCTTTTGGAATAATGATTTCTGCATAACCTTCATCATTATCTTTTAAGGAGAATATTAAGGATGTTTCAGAAGCTTGCACTTCAAACTCCTTTTCAACCCCATCTTTTAAAATATCAATTTTGAATAGGTTTGATGGTGCATCATCTCCACCGTGTACATCCCTTATAAATATTTCCTCAGAATCCTTCTCCTTGGAAATACAGAAATAAGATCCAAATCTTGAAAAAGGTATTTCTCTTATATTTAATTTCATCATCTTTCTCCTCGTATCGGTTATTAGTTGATCAGTGACTTATCAGCGTATCGACAAAATTCAACCATGATTTCTTACTTAAATAAGCAGGGTTTCCCCTGCCTATTGATTCCCTACTTTTTATCCCGCATTAACGGAAAGTCAAGCCCTCCACCTCAAGGCTTGGAGGAATCGAAGAAGCATCGTAGGTGGGGGACAACTGCCCGTAAAAGCCCGATTGGTGAGATACAGTGAAACTTACCTTTGTGGTCTTCAAAGGTATAGTTGAGGCCCACAGGATGTGGGTCACACAGACGTTGCCGCAGGACGCGGCGTACTTAGTCTGTGATTCATTTTCGGGTTCGTACTGTCGTTTAATCGAAGCGTTTGCTGCGATCTTAGCGACAGTAGAACGGGACTAACAATCAGTGGGGGATGAAGAACCCCCACTGATTGAAGTTTCACTTTATCTAGCTCTGAAAAATTTACTCTCTTCTATAAGGTCTTTGTTATGAATACTTCTTATTTCGAGTCCTATTTCAAAATCCTCTATTTGCACTCGATATTTTGGAAGCTGCTCTTCACCACAGCTATTACTTCCTAATCCACTTTGTCTATAGTCTATCGTTAAAACATTGTATGGTGATTTTTCAATTTCCCCTCGATGCTTTGCTTCTTCCAATCCACTTGTTTCATAATCATGGATTGTAAAATCTCTTAACTCTTTAAAATTAAATAAAATGGATTGGTTCCCCTTCGTGAGCGCTAAGAAAGAGGTATCACATCTTGAACCATTTTCCTGCGGATATACATAATCTGTGTGCATTTCCTCTACGCTTTTACGATAAAGACCAATACTTTGGCTTCTCTTACTATCTTGATAACTCTCTGAATCTCCTCTTCCATACCAAGTCACATCATTGTACTCATTGTTAAGATTTAGCGTAATTCCTATTCTTGGAAGCATTTGAGGTATTTCATTACCTCTCAATACCTTTTCACCCTTCAAGTGAAGATTTAAAACACCATCTTGAGTGATTCTATAATGATAGGTAAGATGAAAACCCCATGCTTGGTTTACACTAGACAAATACTTTTTAATCTCAACATCTGCAAAGCCTTTGTTCATTTCATATGTGAGGGAAACGAACTGTTCCTTAGCGTTTTTTAAGAAGTATTTGTTAATCCAATCATCTTTCTTATACATATCATTATCGATGACAGCTCTCCATAGCGTTAGTTCAGGCCCCTTCTGAATAATTTCCTCACCATTTATTTGATAGGATAAAAGAATTCCATGAACCTTTGAAAAAGCTGTTCTGAATTGATCGTTTTCGAGGATCAGCTGTGTCTGATCTTCCTCGATTTTCATTTCAGCATCTAAAGATTTAGAGATGTATTCTTTTTCTACCTTTGTAGCAGGTATTAGAAAGCTCTCACTCGTAATAAGATGGCCTTCATTTGCATAGAGAGTATTCTCCGGCTCTACATAACTTAAATAAATGCGAGCATCATCGTATTTTAAAGCGTTCTCAAGATTTATAGGTAATGTGAACTCCATTTCGTCCTGAGCGTTTATACTTTGTAAGGAGATCGTCTTTTCTTCAATCAACTGATCAAAAGAATTAACCTTAATGTGTAAAAGGATCCCACTTAGATTTCTAAAGTCATATCTGTTTTTCACCTTAATCTTTAAATGATTGAGGTCTATCACTTCAGTAACAATTGGTTCGATGACTTTCTTGTATTCAATCAGTCCAGGTGACGGTGTTCGGTCTGGAAATACTAACCCATCAATACAGAAGTTTCCGTTTGTAGGAAAGTCTCCATAATCGCCGCCGTATAAATAATATACATCCCCATTTTCATCTACTTGTTGAATACCATGGTCATACCATTCCCAGACGAATCCACCTTGCAGTCTGGGATATTTCCTCATTATTTCTTGGTATTCTGTCAATCCACCAGGTCCATTCCCCATTGCATGGGCATATTCGCATAATATATGTGGCTTTTTCCCTTCGGAATCCTTACCTATTTCTTCAAGTGCATTTAATCTCGTGTACATCGTTGTATAAATATCACTATAGGCAGCAACACGATCGCCTTCATAATGCACTAATCTAGTAGAATCAATTTCTTTTATCGCATCATACATTGCTGTGAAATTTCTACCAGCACCTGATTCATTACCTAAGGACCACATGATGACACTTGGATGATTTCGATCTCTTTTTACCATTCTGACTGCTCGATCAACATATTGCTTTTCCCACAATTCATTATCACTGATCCAGTTATAATTACCTGTGTTTTCAAATCCATGGCATTCAAGATCCGCTTCATCAATGACATATAACCCATATTTATCGCATAAATCATAAAACACATCATTATTCGGATAATGTGCTGCTCTAACGGCATTTATATTATGCTTCTTCATTAAAAGAACATCTTGAAGCATATCGTCATACGTTACAGTCCTACCCATTGTAGGATTGAAATCATGTCGATTTACTCCATTAAAGAATATTCTTTTTCCATTTAATCTAATTTCATTATCAATAACATTAATAGATCTGACCCCGAATCTTAATGGGATGAGCTCTTTTTCGCCATTTTCTAATTCATATTCAAGGGTAGCAACATATAGATTCGGCTCCTCCGCATTCCATAATAACGGATTTACCATATTTCTTAGCACTTGGAATTTGCCGTTTTCAACTTCTATCTTAAATTCATCTACCTTTTCATCCTTTTGATAAAGGTTAGCCTTCATTTCTGTAACTTCACTAGTTAAAAACTTACCAGCTAATTTTAGAGTAAAGTTTTTATAATCTTCGTCTGGTAATGTTTCAATATAAACATCTTCTAAAGTATTCTTATTCATTCTAAATAACTCAACACTTCTAAAAATACCTGAAAGCCACCACATATCCTGATCTTCTAAGTATGTTCCATCCGAAAACTGGTAAACTCTAACTGTTAATCGATTACTACCGTTTCTTACATATTTCGTTATATCAAATTCTGAAGGCATTCTAGATCCTTTACTAAAGCCAACATGATGTCCATTGACATATAGATCAAATGCTGAATCCACACCATTAAATTTCAAGACGATTTTTTCGTCTTTAATATTTTCTAAAATAAGATCTTTGAAATATATACCTGTCGGATTTTCCTGTGGTACAAAAGGTGGATTAATAGGAAATGGATATAGTACATCTGTATAGTGCATCTTTCCATATCCATGTATTTGCCAGCATGACGGAACTTCAATTGAATCTAAACTATTAATCTCAAAGTCTTCTGTTTCAAAGCTCAGTGGTGAAAACTCTGGCGCTTCTAGAAAAAGAAATTTCCATTCTCCATCAAGCAATAGATAACCTTTACTCATTTCTTTATTTAATTTAAATGCCTCACTAAATTCACGATATCTATAAAAATCAGTATGTGCTGATAACCTGTTTATTCCTGTAAGATGGACGTTTTCCCATCTCTTCATTTCACGTTGCATTTCATTTTCCTCCGCATTCTTTCTGTAATAATAAAAAATTACTTAATTGATCCGCTAACACCCTCAACAATATATTTCTGTGCAAAGGCAAATACGATAACCGGCGGAATAATCATGACTAAAGTCATCGCCATAATAGGTATGATTTGCAGCTCATGAACCCCCTGGAAAGACGCTAATCCAAGAGCCATCGTATATTTTGACTGGTCGTTTAAATAAATTAATGGTCCTAAGTAGTCATTCCAAACTAATAAAATATTTAAGACAGCGATCAAAGTTAAAGGTCCCTTCATAATCGGAAGGAAGATTTTATAAAATATTTGGAATTCATTGGCACCATCAATTCTAGCTGCACTTTCCAAATCCTTAGGTATATTCATTAAAAACTGTCTAAGCAAAAAGATATTATAAGCAGAACCGAAGAAGGCTGGGACAATTAATGGTTTTAAAGTGTTGATCCATCCAAATAAATTAAATTCCATATAAAGTGGAATCATCGTAACATCCCACGGAATCATCATTGTTGACAGAAGAAGGATAAACAAAGTATTTTTATATTTAAAATCATATCTTGCAAAGCCATAAGCCACTAATGAACAAGATATGATTTGTCCGATCGTAGTCATCACCGTAACAATGACTGAGTTCTTAAAATATGTTCCAAACGGCTGACTTTTCCACGCTTCGATGAAATTGCCGAACTGCGGAACATCTGGGATAAACTTAGGAGGAAAGCTAAATGCTTCCCCTTCTGTTTTTAGCGCTGTTATTAACGCCCATGCAAATGGAAATAGGAAGTAAAGTGAAAAAATGACAAGAATACTATAGACGATTATTTTATGGCTTTTTGTAATTCTCATTATTTTTTACCTCCTTTTTTCATTTCAGCTTCATAGAACACCCATGTTGATGACGATTTAAAGATGATCATTGTCAATATTAGAATAATAATAAACATAAACCATGCGTTTGCACTTGCATAACCGAGCTGATGATGCTTAAATGCGTTGTTATAAACAAATAATCCATAAAAATATGTTGATTTTAAAGGTCCTCCACCAGTCAAAAGTAAAACTAGGGTTAATTGTTGTAAAGCTGCAATAACCGATGTAATGACATTAAAAAGGATTGTTGGTGTTATCGTCGGAATTGTTATACTAAAAAACTGTCTTAACGGTCCAGCTCCATCAATTGATGCTGCCTCATAAAGTTCAGGGGGGATCCCCTTAATATCCGTATAGAATATCAGCATCATTGTTCCTACTCCCCAAGCACTCGCGATAACAATTGTTACGATTGCCCACTTTGGATCAATGAGCCAACTTGGTCCTTCAATACCAATGAGTGATAATAAATAGTTTAGAACTCCAAATTCAGAATTAAAAATCCAACCCCATATGATTGATACTGCAACACCTGATACAACAGCAGGAAGATAGAAGATTGTCCTAAATATCTTAACTCCCTTGACTGGTTGTGTAATGAGGAGTGCAAGCACCAATGCAGCGATTAGGTTAAGTGGTACGAAAATCGCCGCAAATTTAAATGTGATTACTAAGGAATCATAAAACTGGGGGTCAGCTGTAAACATCTTAGTAAAGTTATTAAGACCAATAAACTTTGCTTCTCCTGTTATCGGCCAATCAAACAAACTCATGATTAATGAAGATACTAAAGGTCCTAAAGTGAACACTAAAAATCCGATGATCCATGGTAGGATAAACAAATATGGTACTCTTTTACGTACTAATGTAAAACTAGGTTTTTTTTCCTTTTTTTTCAACATAAATATTCCCTCTTTTAGAATGACCTATGGAAAATAAGATTCCTATCATAGCTTGATATTGATAACAAGGGCTATGTAATTAAGCCCTTGTTAAGATGAGGAGAATATATTCTCACCCGACCGCTTACTTTTTTAGTAATTGGTAAACTTTATCCCGCATTAACGGAAAGTCAAGTCCCCCACTGATTGAAGTTTCACTTTATTTAGCAGCTTCATTTAGAGCTTTTTTCGGATCAATTCGCGTACTTGGATTAAAGATTTGCTCAAAGGAAAACTCCAAATTTTCTGATACTTGACTCCAGTTTTCAGTAATAAATGACGCTGGTGTATAGCCTTCACTTTGTTCTAGCATTGAGTAGAATACACTTTTAACTGGATCCTCTTGCAGCTTTTCTTCTTCTACTACACTCTTTAAGACTGGTAGTTCAAATGCTATTCTTGCTTTATTTGCTTCTTTTCCTGTCCAAAACTTCATAAATTCAAAAGCAGCTTCTTTATGTTTAGAACTCTTTGACATAGCTATACCTGACGAACTAACAATACTTACACTTTTACCATTTTCAAAAGTCGGTACCTCAACAACACCATAATTAATACCCGCTTCTTTCAATGGAGAAAGATACCAAGCACCATTAATAAACATTCCTACTTTTCCTGATTTCATTTCAGTATCGCCTGAACCTTCAGTTGTGATCGCGTACCCGTCTTTTAACATGTCTTGGAACATTGCGAATGTTTCAATTGATTTCGTTGAATTCAGATTACCTTTTAACTTTCCATCACTGTCTACGTAAGAAGCACCATTTCCCCATAAGTACATTTCAAAATCATATGGATCAGGTTTACCAGGGAATGCAAATCCGCTAATCTTCTTTTCTTTATCCGTTAACTTCTTTGCTGTTTCTTGAAGATCTTCCCACGTCCATCCAGCTTTTGGATAGTCGAGTCCTTTTTTATCAAAAAGATCTTTATTATAGTAAACAACATGGGTTGTATAGCCTACTGGAAGTCCAAGTGTTTCTCCACCAACAGAGTTATAGTTCCATAAAGATTCATAAAAATCAGACTTATGTTCTTCTCCGTTTTTATCAATATAAGAATCAAGTGGCTCTAAAGCATTCTTATATTGCGGGTAATTCCACATATACATCACATCCGGCGCATCCTTTGCACCTATACCTGCAGTGATTTTAGTGTCAAACTCCGATCCATAGGCTTCTAAAACTACTTCAATGTTTTCATTTTTAGCATTGAATTCATCAATTAATTTTTGTTGTAAAGTAACGTCATTTCCTACATCCCAAGTAGCAAACCTTATCTTTACTTTCCCGTCTTCTGTTGCTTCATCACCATTACCTTTTGTTGAGTTACATGCTGATAATAATAATGCTAGTGCGATAGTAAGTAGTAAAATTAATTTCATTTTGGATAATTTCATATTATCTCTCCTCTGTAGTTTATGATCTTAAGTTTTTTACAGTAGTCCCCACTTCGTGCATCGTCCGCTTCTGCCACCTTACAAGATAGGAAGCTGACAAGAGCGCGGGACGATTGGTCGTTTATATCATCAGTATGAATGTCTTCTAAGTATTTTTACCTGTTTCATAATTTCACACCTTTTACATTCATTCTTTGACAGATCCACCTAAAATCCCAGAGATAAAATGTTTTTGCAGTAATAAGAAAAAGATCATAATTGGAATCGTGGATAAGGTAGTTCCTAGCATCAATTGTCCATAATCAATCCTCGCCATTCCGATTAAACTTGATAATGCAACAGGAAGCGTAAACATTTCTTTTGAATTTAACGTAATAAGCGGCCAGAGTAAGCTATTCCATTGAGACATAAATAGAAAAATAGCAACGGCAGCCATCGCAGGTCTTGTAACAGGCAAGATGACTGTAAAAAATATTTTTAATTCCCCTGCCCCGTCTATTCGAGAGGCCTCCATAATTGAGTCTGGAATCGCCTTCATATTCTGCCTCATTAAATAAATGGCAAAAGGAGAAGCCAGGGTTGGTAAAATAATGGCTTGATACGTATTTAACCAATTAAAGGTAACCATCATTTCAAACAAAGGAATCAATGTCACTTGTGAAGGAATCATTAATGTGCATAAAATAATGAAAAAGAAAAAGTTCTTTCCTTTAAATTTAAATTTTGCAAAAGCGTATCCAGCCATTGCACTAATAAGCGTGCTAATCAATGTATAAACAAGCGCTATAAATAATGAATTCCAAAATATTTTTGCAATTCCTAATGACTCATTAAGCGTTTGAAAGTTCTTTGCTAAATAATCCCCTGGAAGAAGCCTAGGTGGAACACGAAAGATTTCTCCTGACGGCAATGTAGAACCGACAATCATCCAATAGAACGGTGCAATCGATAAGACAACGCCTGCGATCAACAAGATATAAATGATTATTTTTGAGGATATCTTCTTAGAAGCCACGATTATTCATCACCTACCAATTTCATCTGAACCCAGGAAATGATTGCCGTAATGATGACAAGCACATAAGCAATCGCGGACGCATATCCAAAGTCAAAAAACCTAAATCCTGTTTCATATAAATAAACCGTGATTGTCATCGTAGCATTATTAGGACCGCCCCCAGTCAAAATGAACGGCTCATCAAATAGTTGAAGAGTACCGATTGTTGACAAGACAACCGTGAAAATAAATACTGGCTTTAATTGTGGAATTGTAATCATGAAAAATTGCTTTACTTTACTTGCCCCATCAATACTTGCTGCTTCATATAGGTCTGATGGAATATTCTGTAATCCCGCCAAAAATATGACCATATTATATCCTGCCCATCTCCATGTCATTACAAGGATCACGGAAACCTTTGCCCAAAATGGAGTTGTTAACCAAGGGATGGAATCAACACCAAGGAAGGATAAGAAATAGTTTACGAGTCCGAAATTCTCATCTAATAAAATCATAAAAACAATCGAAGCAGCAACAAGTGCTGTGATCGCAGGCATAAAGTAAGAGATTCGGAAAAACGCTTTCCCTTTTAACATGGAAGAATGCAGTCCCACAGCAATTAGTAAAGAGAGGAAGAGCATGATAGGAACCTGGACAATTAAAATTTGAAAGGTATTTAAAAGAGATTTATAGAATATAGGATCTTGAAATAAGCGCGAATAATTAGAAAATCCTACAAATATTTTCTCCACACCACGTACCTCTTGAAAGCTTAAGATAAACGATGAGATTACTGGATAAACGGTAAAAATCAAAATTAGTAGAAACGCTGGTCCGATAAAGAAATATGGAACATTTTTAGGTGTTAATAAACTCTTTCTTGTTTTGACTCGAAAGTTTGTTTTAGCATTTACAACCTTTTCTGTTTGCGCCAACCGAGCCACCTTCCTAACTTCAAGGAATCTTAGAATGAGAGAGCTGAGTGGGGTTGGAACATCCTCTCTAGCTCTCTACAAAACTATTTCTTTCGTTCATTTTCTAATTGTTTTTTAGCTTCATTTAATCTAGTATCAACCGATTGATTTTCAAGTAAAATGGCTGCTTGAGCATTACTTATAAGACTGCTGGCTTTTGCAAAGTTTTCGTTTACGTTAATTTGTGGAACTTGATCGACAATATCTGCAAAGTTTTTGAAAATCGGACTATTATTAAAGTACTCGTTGTTTTCAGTAAATTGTGGCGCAGTGTAGGTTTCCTTCAAAGATGGGAAAAGTCCATATTTCTCAAAACCTAACAGCTGTGATTCTGTATCAGTTGTAAAGAATTCAACAAAGGCATAGGCAGCCGATTGGTTTTTGCTTGATGAAGGAATCAACACGGATGATCCTCCTACGTTTGCATATCTTGTACCGCCATCAAAGCTCGGAAGATAAAAAACATCCCATTTCCCTTTCAAATCCGGTGCTTGGTCCATGATGGTACCTGCATACCATACACCATAAGGAACGGTGGCAACACTACCATTTACTGTAGCAGTTACAATGCCATCCCAACCTTTATTATTTAAAATTAAATCCTCATCATGAAGCTTTTTGATTACTTCCATAGCACGGATAGCTTCCTTAGATTCTAGTGCAATTTTGTCATCTTTATCAAAATAAGAAAGTCCTTGCGATTGCATCATCATTTGGAAGACACCATCATAATTAGGTATATCAATTGGTAATAGCTGCGCGCCAGTGGCTTCTTTAATCTTCTTCCCTGCTTCAATATAGTCATCCCATGTTTGGATGGAATTTGGATCAACATTTGCTTTTTCAAAGTAATCAACACGGTAGAACACTCCAGCAGGACCAATATCCCATGGAGCCGCGATAAAATCTCCATCCTCATTCTGTACAGCAGCAACCTTAGCTAAATTGAACGAATCTTTGTATTTTTCATACCCAAGCTTATTTAAATTCAAAAATCCTTGTGGAAACTGATGCAAATATCCTGGGATTCTTTCATCCTCCATTAATACAACATCTGGAAGCCCTGAGCCTCTTGCTGCTAGACCAACCGTTAACTTATCATATAGATCAGCACTATTAAAATCCTCTACCTTCACATCTACGTCTGGATATTGTTTCTGAAACTTCTCCACTGCTGCTTTCATAGTTGCTGCTGCAACATCCCATCCCCATACAGTAATGGACCCAGACGGATTTTTAGAATTTCCCGTTTGCCCTTCATCCCCCGCTGTTTTATTGGAGCAAGCTGACAGCAATAATAGAAGCATAACTAGCATAACCGACATATACTTTTTCATTTTTTATCCCCCTATTTTCTTATACCATCATCCTTAAGATATAAATTCTTACAGTATAAAAAAATGTCGTACTAACTGTTTAGATTATTTAACCAGATCATATGCTTTCGTATTCTTTAAATAAGTTCGCCAAGTGATACACCATTTATCTGGATTGTCTAAATAATCTTGCTCGTCAATTTTGTGGATTGTACTATTATGCGGCGCAGTTTTGATAATTTCCGGATCTTCATAGGCTTCTTTAGAAATTTGCTCGAGCGCATGAATATATTCATCTAAATCCTCTTTCGAATAGGACTCAGTCGGCTCAAGGGTAAACGGCTGTTTCACAATATAGGGGTGATGGCTAGTCCAGTAGTGGAGGCCGAAATCCGTCATTCTTAACGTAACATCCTCTGTTGTGACCCCTGTTTCCTGCGTCAACTGTTCCCAGCTATATCGAACTTGCTCGAGTCGATGCCCCTTGACATACGGTGCACTAGCCCCGCGAATCTCTAAAACCCTATGATACATATAGTTATTGTTTAATACGGCAATTTTCGCTACCTCTTTAAGACCCTCAGCCCCAAGTGCCCGAATCCATGCATAGGCACGTAATACCGTTTGGGCTACACCATGAAAGGAGCGAACCTTACCAATAGAATGCGCTAAATCATTCTTGAGCGAATATTTCCCCTCATGATATTCGACAATCGGTGCTGGCAAGTACTCTTTCAACTCTGCTGTTACACCAAGCGCACCTGTTGCTGGTCCACCACACATATGTGGCGCAGCAAATGTTTTGTGAAGATTAAAGAAACACATATCAAACCCTGCTTCTTTTGCTCTTGTAATCCCTAAGAGGCCATTCGCATTCGCTTGGTCGTAAAAGCAAAGACCACCAGCTTGATGAATAATATCTGTAAACTCCTTAATTTTGGGATTGAAAATGCCAGTATCTTCTGGGTTTGCAACAACAAAACCTGCTGTTCTTTCCGATACGGCTGCTTTTAACTTTTCAATATCAGGGAAGCCATTCTCATCCGGATGCAGGGTAATAATTTTATAGCCCTTTACAGCTGCCGTTGCCGCTTGAGATGGGTGGGAGAAGATCGTTGTAATGATTTCATCTCGCTTATCGCCTTCACCGTTTTGCTCATGGTATTTCCTTACAATCGAAGCCATCGCAAATAGCGCTTGTGTCCCACTGCTTGGCTGGAAGGAGAAACAATCCATTCCTGAAATTTCTCTCATGCATAAATCAAGCTTGTAAAAAACCTCAAGCATCCCTTGAACAGTTTCTTCATTTTGTAATGGATGAAGCTCCATCATTTTAGGATCACGGACTAACAATTCATTGATTTTTGGAATATACTTCATCGTACAAGTGCCTTGTCCGATTTCAACATTAAAATCTGAGCCAAGTGTTTCTTGAGAAAGTCTGAGATAATGTCGTAATACACGCGCCTGTCCAATTTCCGGAAGATTCAGCTTATTATTCCTCTGCATTGATGCTGGAATGACCGATGTTCCATCTCCAACTGATAATGCAACTTTTTCGTTTACTGGCGGCAATTCGACGCCCTTTTCTCCAGGCTGATGGAGTTCAAAAATAATCGGTTCATTCCATTTGGCTTGATGAAAATCCCTTGTTTTGCTTTTAGATTGAATCCTTCTCATGTTTAAATGCTCCTCTCTTCTTTTAATTATTTCGCTAAAATATCCTTAAGCGCCTGAACTAAACCGTCAATGTCCTCTTTCGTATGAACCTCTGTTACACAAAATAATGCCGTTTGACCAAACTCAGGAAACTCTAGTGAAAGATCCTTCCCACCAAAAATCTTCTTTTCTAGCAATTTTTGATTTATTTGTTCGACGGTATCCCCTGTCTGATTAAAATCGACGATAAATTCTTTAAAAAACGCTGACTCAAAATGGGATCCTTTTACATTGGCAATTTGATTTAATTGTTGAACAGCGTACTGACTATTTTGCATAATGGTTTGGCCAACCTCCTGCATACCATCTGGACCGAGTAATGCTAAATAGACTCCGGCAGTAATTCCCCATAATGCTGTCTGCGTTCCAACAGACTCTTTTCCTTTTTCTCGTTGTGCAAATGAAGTTCGTTCATAAGCCACATCGCCAAATCCGTATTCTCCTTCTTTTACAGTTGGGACGATACCAAACAAACGAGATGGGTATTCATTAACAAATTTCAGCTCATTATGTGTAGCAATGAAGCCTGCTTGTCCACCGCTGTAATTCATATGCATGCCAAGAGGCTGCAAATCTCCACAGACAATATCCGCACCATAATGACTCGGCGGTGCTAGCACACCAAGAGAAATTGGATCAACCCCTACAACCATTAACGATTCGTTTTCCTTTAATAGATTGGATATCTCTTGCCCTTGCTCCTCAATAAACCCAAGGTAGGATGGATTTTCAAAATAAAGGGCCGCGACATCTTCCGTTAATTTTGTTTTTAAATCCTCTAAGTCCATTGCTCCTGATTTCGTATCAAATTGAACATATTCGAATTCTAATTTGGGAGTACCGTAGTTGATGATAATTTTGCTTCGTTCTGGTGCAACCGTTTTGGCTAATAAGACTTTCTTTCTTCCGGTAATACGGGCCGCCATTCGAATTGATGTTGCTGCCGCCTGCCCCCAGTCAAAGGTTGGAACATTGACAACATCCATATCTACTAATTCAGCTAGTAAACTTTGATACTCAAATAGCGCCTGGAAGCGTCCATGATCCTCATACGGTTCACCTGCATACGCTGTTAAAAATTCAGAACGTTGATTTATTTCATCACACACCGCTGGAATAAAATGTTGCCAGCAGCCAGCACCTAGGAAGTTTACATATTCCTTTGTACTTGTGTTCTTATTAAGAATTCCTTCAATATGACGTCTAAGCTCATACTCTGTTAATGCAGGCGGCAACTGTAGGTTTTCTTTAAGTTGCAGCTCCTCAGGGATACATGAATATAGCTCCATAATCGATTCAGCGCCGATTACCTTTAACATCTCCGCTTGTACTTCTGGTACCATATTT
This sequence comes from Peribacillus sp. JNUCC 23, assembly GCF_053653995.1. The sequence continues at coordinate 1,003,847 of NZ_CM132202.1, read as the reverse complement.
GGTATATAAGGGTGTACCTTTTGTGACATGAAAATTACCTCCTTGTAGTCATATAAAATGAATTTTATTTAAAGTTTAAAAATATTAAGCTAAACCTCCGCCATCTACAATTAAGTCTGTACCTGTTACCCATGCTGATAAGTCACTTGCAAGGAATAAAACTCCTTTTGCAATATCTCTCGGCGTTCCAAGTCTTTCTAAAGGTCGTCCTTTTGCAGAAGATACTAAAAATGCATCCTCTTGCTGTTTCAATTGCTTTGCTTCTTCTCTTAATAACGGAGTATCGGTATCACCAGGACAAATACAATTCACACGAATATTTTGCGGTCCATGATCGATTGCCATTGCCTTCGTTAAATTCACAACTCCGGCTTTCGCTGCGCAATAAGCGACTGCTTGATCTCCACCTTTGATTCCCCATCCAGAACCGGTATTAATGATACTTCCTCCACCACTCTCCGCCATGAGAGGAATTAAATATTTTGAAAGGAGATAAACCCCTTTTAAAGAGACATCAATTACTAAATCCCAATCAGATTCTTCCAAATCAACAACTGTTTTTCTTCTAATCACACCAGCATTGTTAAAAAGAACATCGATAGTCTCGTAATTTTTTTCGATATAATCTCTTACGGCGATACAATCATTTCCCTTTGTAACATCACATTTTAAGAACTCAACCTGATAATCTTTCTTTTGCAGCTCAGCGACAGCCTTCTTACCGTTTTCTTCATTAATATCAAGCATAATTACCTTTGCACCGACTTCTGCCAAAAGTGTTGCTGTAGCTAGACCTATCCCTGAAGCTCCTCCTGTAACAACGCACACCTTATCCTCTAAACCAAAATAATCTTGTATTAACATCCCTAAACCCTCCTGAAATCATTTTGTTAATCTATTTTAATAATCGTAAATCTCTTTCTTACTGCCCTAGATATTTCTCAGAATCCTTCACAGCATTATTCAATAATGTATCTGCATCTTGCTCGAGCAAGGTGGCATTTATTGCTGCAGATAAATTCCGATTGATTGCATCCCAATTCTTAGTAAGTAGAAAGGCTGGGGTACCATTCGATCTTTCAAGCATTTTGTAGAAAGGCTTTATTAATGGGTCTTGTTCTGTTTTCATTTCTTTTACTAAACTAATGCGGACAGGTAAATCAGCCTTCCTCATATTTACTACTTCTGGTGAATTGTAAAATTTCACAAATTCCCATGCTAAATCTTTATGCTTTGAATCCCTTGCGATCGAAACCGCAGAAGAAGAAATAACACCTTTCACTGGTTTTCCGTTAAATGCAGGCATTTCAACTGTTCCAATGTTTATATTGGCTTCTTTAAATTCTACTAATGACCAAAATCCACTTTCCCACATCGCAATCTTACCTGCTATAAAATTCTCCTCACCGCTTTGTTGATTTTTACCACCTACTAGAACAGCACTTGTATCCTGAATCATATCTGCAAGCATGCTTATCGATTCAATAGTTTCTGGGCTATTCATATATCCAGAAATATCCATTCCATCATCACTTATAAAGCTTGATCCATTACTCCAAACCATCCCTTGAAGATCGTACGTATCTGGTTCTTGTCTTACCCCAAATCCATACTGCTCCTTAGTGGGGTCCGTTAATTTCTTTGCTATCCTCTTAAAGTCATCCCATGTCCATCCATCCTCTGGATAGGGGAGGTTTGCTTCATCAAATAAATCTTTGTTATAATAGACCACCCTTGTTGTGAAACCTGCCGGGATTCCATACAGTTTCCTATACATCGTCGAATGGTTTAAAAGCCCTTGATAATAATCATTCATGTCTATAAAGGGATCTCTGTTAATATAATTATCTAGTGGTTCAAGATAGTGAAAATAGGCCGGGAAATTCCACATATACATGACATCTGGAGGATTTTTTGCTCCAAATGAAGCAGATAGCTTTTGATCAAATTCATCACCATAGTCTTCGACTTGCACTTTTATATCTGGATTCTTTTCTTCAAATTTTTTAGCAATTGATTTTTGAAATTTTAAGGCCTCTCCTGAATCCCAAGTGGCAAAACGAAGAACGATTTTATTTTTTTGTTCCTTCCTAATTTGATTAGGCTCGCTTCTATTAGATTTAATATTGGAACAGGCAGCAGTTACAAAAACTAGCATGATTACTAAAAATGTTATCCAAAACTTCTTCATTGTTCGCTCCTCTTTTTTCTTCACAACTAGTAGTAACCGCTTTCATTGTAGCTCGAATGAAAGCGGTCTTGAACTCAAAATCATCTTATTCTTTTTGTAATATTGTTTGAACTTTCATAAAATTATAAGTGACGGGGAAATTTGTTAGCTTACATTCTTCTTTTTGTTCTGTCTATATTCTGATGGCGTACTTCCTATACATTTTTTAAACCATTTGCTGAAATATTTACCATCCTGAATGCCTATTTTTTCGCCGATTTCTTGTAAAGGAAGCGACGTGTTTTCAAGAAGATTACATGCAGACTGAACTTTAAGCTTTTCGATAAAGGTGATAAAGCTTTCTCCTACTGTCTTTTTAAATATTGTGCTAAAGTGACTACGGCTTAAGCCAACTTCACTTGCAATATAGCTGGATGAGAGAGGTTCATGTAACTGTTGGATGATGATTTGCACAGCCTTTTGAATAGGAGATGGCCAATCATCCATTGAAAGCGAAAATTGTTTTTCAAATTTGAATTTATGGTATAGCTTTGTAACCCCCTTCACCCACTCGTTTATTCCTTGATATGAACCATTCACCTTCCAGCGAATTGTCGGATCAATCGTCCTAGTCTCAACTAAAAGATGCTCAAAATCTATTTGTGCTTTTTCTGGAATAAAAATAAATGATTGGTCCTGGCCACAATAAATTTCCGCAAATTGTTTTCCATCAGAAGACCATTTTTTATGAAAACGTTCATTGTTATTTAGCCCATTAACTAGATAAATATAAAAAGATTCCTGCATCCACTGCCACTCTTTAATAAACAGCTCCTCTAAAAGCTTCGGAAAAGAATTAGCAAAGCCACATAACCATCCATAGAATTCCTTGGCTAGATTTGTAGAATCAATAGAAGATTGGATATTTGCATGGTTAATTTCATTTTCAAAGCGTCCAAGATATTCTTCAAAATCCTTGTCTTGAAATGCTGTTTTCAAAAGATATCCCGAAGCCCCTATATTCAATCCCTCTTGTGCAAATGTAAAATCTCTATGGCAGCTTAACAATAATATTTTAGTTGCTGGGGAAATTTGTTTAATGTTTCTGGCAAGCTCAATACCATTCATTTCAGGCATGACGATATCCGTTATCACTACTTCAGGAGAATGCTCCCGAAACAGCTCCCAAGCCTTTTGTCCGTTAGGGGCATCAGCAATAACCTCCATACCAAACTTTGCCCAGTCGACCGTTGCGATTAATCCTTTTCTAACAATGAGTTCATCATCTGCAATTAATACCTTGATCATCGACGTTATCTCCTTTTTGGCAGTTTTATAGTAAAAATTGTTTTTACACCAATGACTGATTCGATTGACAGGCCATACTCCATTCCAAAGTGAAGCCTCACGCGTTGATCAACATTATAAACACCGATTCCTCTCCCTTTATCATTTTGATGTTTTGGGGTAAGAAGCTTTTCAATAATCTCCTGATTCATTCCTTTTCCATTATCAGTTAAGATAATTTCGAGATGTTCAGGTTTAGCCATAACTACAAGTTCAATTGTCCCCCGACCATCTTCAAATGCATGGAAAAAGGTATTTTCAAATAACGGCTGAAGTGTCATCCTTGGGATTAAATAGTCAAGGCATTCCAAATGGACATCCTCGATATATTCAAATGTTTGTCCATAACGTATTTCTTGGACCTTTAAATAATGCTTGATTGTCTGGAGCTCCTGTTTTATTGGAATTAACTCGTCGGAAAAATTTAAATTTTCATGAAGCACCTCAGTCAAATGATAAATCATCTCTTGAACTTCCTTTGCTCCTAGCAGCCTTGCCTTCCATTGAATAGAGTTTAAAGTATTAAATAATAAATGCGGGTTTATTTGATAATGGAAAGCTCTTAATTCTGCCTGCCTTTTTAAACGTTCAGTTGTGCCAATTTGCTCGATTAACTCCTTAATTTGATTGACCATATCATTAAAGCTTTGGGCTAAAACCCCTACTTCATCATTGGAGGTAACTGCTATCTGTGTATCTAAGTTTCCTTCACTGACCCGTTTCATCGAGGATGTTAGACTTTTAATCCTCTTTGTAAGTGGAACGGAAAATACGACAGCTAGAACATAAACAAGAATAATTGAGAAAAAAATTGCCAATATGGTATAACGATAAATAACATTGGATGATTGATAATAATATTCTTTGGGAATGCGAACATGGATATCCCATCCATAAGCATCAAAATCATTATTCCAGACTATATCTGTTTTCAATTCTTTTGGTGCGTTTTTCGTTTTATAGACTACCTGATGCTTACCATTTTTCAAAGTGATAGAAGAATGCAACTCATTTTCAAGAAATCCAATATAAGAGAACAGCTCCTCAGCATTTGTTTCTATTAACAGTTTACTTCCCTTTAATACGCCAAACTGACTTTCAATAGGAACAACAAGTCCCATTATTTTTTCGTTTTTTTCACCCGTATAATAATGGTCAGTATTATAAAAGCCTATCCACAAATCTCCTTCTTTAAGGCTATGAATTTCTTTCCAAAAAGGTTTTTGAAAGAGCTTGTGTATATCTAGGCGACTATTCCCATAATAGTAGCCTGTATTGGTAATTAAATAGATTCCTTTAGTGTTATACGTCTTATGTGCCTCTAAATATCTTTCAAAGTTTTCAATTTCAATAAATTCAGTATAACTATGAGGAATTTCCTCCTTTAATATAACCAGAGTTGGGTCCGATAAATACTGATTGATATCCTTTGAAACGAGATACATTTGCTCAAATGTATTTTCGATTTGTTTATCAAGCTGAGACACAGCAAATTGCTCATACTCATTAAATTGTTTATTCACAATCTCAGAAGACTTCCCATATGATAGAAATCCAAATAAAAGCAATGGCAACAGAGCAACAATTAGAAAAAACAGCACCATCTTCGTACGAATACTGCCGAAAGAAAAGAATATAAATTTTACTATCCGTTGTTTAAAGATATTCCTCACGCCCATCACCTAATAAATAAAAGTAATTAACCTAACCCCATAATAGCAAAATTCCAAAAATAAAGAGTGCTTCTTGAAGTTTTTACTTAAGTTTCTTTTTATCTTTTTCAGGACTTATTTCTAGACACATAGAAAGTGTAGAAACAAGGGAAGATTAAACATAACTACCAATGAAGGTAAGGAGGCTTCATCATGGCCAAAAATGAAAAAATCAATCCTTCTCCTGAATCAAATTCGCTCGTTACGACGATTAAACAAGCATTTGAGATTAAAAAAAATCCTCTTCCGTGGACAAAGGCGTTTTGTGCTGGACTATGTGCAGCCTTACCTAGTTTGATTGGCTTGATACTAGGGAACTTTCAATACGGCTTGTTGGCAGGAATCGGCGGCTTCACATACCTGTATGTTTTTAATGAACCCTATGCACAAAGAGCGAAAAAACTACTTTCTGTTCTGCTTTTCCTTACTTTTGCCGTTTTTTTAGGAACACTTGTCGCCCCTTACCCCATTTTGTCAGCGTTAATGATAGGTGGTATTGGAGCGATTGCAACTTTTATTTTTGGAACCTTAAAAATCCCAGGACCTGCCGCAGTTTTTTTAGTTTTAGGTTTTGCCATGACGACAGGAATGCCGATAGATCCATCGCTTGCTCCACTGCGTGCTGGTCTTATTTTTCTTGGTGGGACTTTATCATGGCTGATTGCTATGGCCGGCTGGTTTTTCAATCCACATGGACCAGAAACAACGGCTGTAAAACGAGTCTATCGTGAATTGGCTTCTTTCCTCGATTCAGTCGGTACGGAAACATTTAATGACGCTAGAGAAAAAACGGTGGTAGCGATGAAAGAGGCAAGCCATACACTTATAGCAGGGTATATCTCTTGGCAGAGCTCTGATTTCTATAAACGGTTGTACTTATTAAATGAACATGCAAGTAGCATTTATTTGGAAGTTCTTGACCGATCAGTAGAAAAAAATAAGAAACTCCCGTCAGAATTAGGTGAATCCGTTAGGGCTCTAACAAGCTCTATTGAAGCTAATAAGAAAAGCACCCCTGATAGAATTCTGCAACCAGATCAGGATGATGAAGCCGTGGACCATTTATTCACAAGCGTTTATAATGCGGATGCGATCATGAATGAACCAATGTCCAAGATTAATCGCGAAATTCAAATTACAAAACAGTCCGTAAAGACCGTTTTTTTAGGTGCTTTTGACAAAACTTCGATTGTCTTTCTAACAGCTGTCAAGTACGGAATTATTCTTACGATTGCAGCTCTGATTGCCTACGCATTTGAGTTTAATCGATCTTATTGGGTGCCACTTTCCTGTGCTTCAGTCTTGTTAGGTTCGACCATTATGAGTACCTTCCTCCGTGCCATACAAAGGTCAGTTGGCACCATTATTGGCGTTGTAATAGCGAGTCTCATTCTTTCGATTCACCCAGAAGGATTTTTTATCAGCATGATCATCCTGCTTTTAACATTCCTTACCGAACTTTTTATTGTACGTAATTATGCCCTTGCTACGATGTTTATCACCCCAAACGCGTTAGTGATGGCAGAAAGCACGACTCAGATGCATAACATGCCATTTTTCGCTACAACACGTATTATCGATATTATAATTGGCTGTCTGATTGGTCTTCTAGGGGTACTACTAGTAGGCCGGACATCTGCTTCTGGTCTGCTCCCTCATTTAATCGCAAAAACGATTAGAAGCCAAGCACAGTTCTTACTCATGTTGTTTTCTGAACAAAGAAAAGATTTTCATTTTGAAAAAAGCCGAGTACATATTAAAATGCATACCAATCTAACCAATTTAAGAACAGTATATACGACTGCTTTAGGTGAGCGTCCAAGCAATAAAAAAGCTTTAGAGTTTCTCTGGCCCGTGATATTTTCCATCGATCAGTTGGGATACTTACTAGACTCTTCCTTGAAAGACTTGGATCGGCCTGTTCTTTCTGAAGAAAAACTTGCCCAATTTCTTTATATTTTAGAAACCTTGGCACAAACCGCAGAATATCATCGCCCATACGTAGAAAAGGACGTTCCTGATATAAATGGATTTTCCAAAATACAAAAGGAGATTATTTCCTTGCAAAATGCGATGAACGTTTGTGAAAAAAATCAATATAAAAGCTGAGTCCTTTCCAATATTAAAGGATCATGCCTTTATTTACACTAATTTCTTCTCCCTCTCTTTTTGCTGAATATATTCCTTTAGTTTTAGGAACTATAGTAGAGAATAAATTCGAAAGGGGTATAATCATGTATAACAAATGGCTTCTTATGTTAGCAGGGGTATCTTTATCCGTAATATTGATGACGGGATGCAATAATAATCAGGAGCCACCTCCACCAGAAAATAATGTGAAGACTCCAGCTCCAGTAGATGAAAATGTAAATGATACAAATGATTTGAATGATCAGGATAACGGCACAGCCCCAGGCGTGGATAAAAATGATAACATGCTTAAAGATGATGAAAATGATAATGCCCCAGATCCAGAAGATCCAATTGAAGATCCGAAAGATATGACAGATCCAGATAATAAAGACGAGTAATTTTAAGAGAGGGTGTCCCATCGTTTGGGACACCCTCTCTTCTCCTTTAGAGTTCATACTATTTGACGTATAAAAAGATTTTTATATGATAGTTGTGGTCCATTGTTGCTAGTAAGATTTCTTTTACTCCCAGATTGTATGTATTCTTAATTTCATTGGTCAGCCATAATTCATCTTTGCCGGTTCGTTTTAATTCATTGAGGTCCATTTTCCCTTCTTTAATAATTGTACTAGGATAATGAAAGGCTTTTGTTACTAATTGTAAATCCGAGGGGGTTACAGCTTGATGTTGGGGGTTAATAAAAAAAGAAATAGTACCATCTGGTTCCCATAATGCCAGTGAAATTTTTTCAGGTGCTTCGATCTTCTCCTTCCTTAATTCAGATAATAGTACGTCGAGAGATATCCTAGCCTTAGACAAACCTTTATACATAATTTGTCCATCTTTAATAAGAGGAATTGGGGAGCTTTCAACAAATTTCCGAAACATACTCCATTTAAGGCTGGCAAATACACCAATTAAATACAAAAAGACTAATACGGTAATCGTAGTCAATGACCCTTTCAAATCTAGTTCTGGATCAGACAAAGGGTGAGCAATAATATTGCCAATTATTAATGCCATAACAAAATCAAGTAAACGTAACTGAGAAAGGGATCGTTGCCCCATCAATTTTGCAACTAAGAGTAAAAAGAAGAAAGAGACAATAGCCCTTAAGATCCACTGTATTTCGGTAAGTGATTCCTGGCTCTGGAAAAAGTCCATCTAAATTCACATCCTCAATATCTGTTCGTTCTGCCGGTTGATTATTGTTTATTATTAGCTAAATTGGCGACAAGTATGAGGATAAATTGAAGGGAATATCGGGGAAAAGTGTAGATAAAAAAGGGCCAATAACGAAAGTGTTACCCTTGTAAGCATCTTCTTATGTAAAACATAGTGAATTCCATTAATGAATACCTCTTTCACTTTCAACTGATAACGTGTGCGCATCCGACTAGAATTAGAGTATTGGAACATGATTTTAAGAAACACGTCTTTCTTCATATACCTTTACTATCCATGCTAAAATAGTATGAATGTAACAAGGGAAAATCAGGTTAAAAATACATAAAATTCAAAAGGGGATGCTTGTGATGAAAATCCGCAAAGCTTTAGAAAGTGAATTAGATTGGATTCGAAAACAAAGAGTACAAGCATATGAAGAACATTCACAAAGTGTTCCAGAAAGTCATTGGTTCGCACTAAAACAATCGGTAACATCGGATGCCGATGCACAACTAGGGGTAGAATGTTTAGTAGCTGACCTTAACGGAGAAATAGTAGGAAGTGTTGCTTTGTTTCCAGCTAAACTTGATGCCTATAAAGGTCTTGTCGATATGTTAGATTATCCGGAAATAAGAATGCTTGCCGTCTCACCTCAGGCAAGAAACAAAGGCGTTGCCTCGGCATTAATCCATGAATGTATTAAGCAGGCCAAGGTAAATGGTTCTCAACACATCGGTTTACATACTGCTGATTTCATGGAAGGTGCTATGCGGCTGTATGAACGTATGGGGTTTGAAAGACTGCCTCAGTTTGATTTTCAACCAGCTGATGATGGAATCATCGTAAAGGCATATCGACTTTCAATCAAATAAGTAAACACAGAATTGGTACCGTGTGTAGCCATCATTAGATTAGAATTCCTAAAAAAATTCAGGGAGAGCAATCGCTGACCCTGAATTTTTAAGTATTCAGTAAGTTCATTCATCCTAGATTCCCTTGAACTTCTTGCCTATAGATGCAGGGTCGTTCTTCTATAGGAGCATCCCGCTAAACAAATCCATTACCCAATTATACGCATTTTCCGCTCCAACCACTTCTACTAATACCGCCTCAAATTTTCCTTAGCATATAAAGATTGAAAGCTACAACTCCAGACCATTCAACAAATCTCTTAACGCTCTGACCTCATCCAATGTTAAAGTGAGCCCCTTCCCCATTTTTTCATGTTCAGGTGCCCAATCTCGTAGATCAAATTTGGGTTCTTTGCCGTTCCAGCTAATCAGATTGAGTTCTTTGTTCCATCCTTTTGGAGATTGCGAAATGGAACCGATATTTTCTTTGATTTCATATTTGATTTCTGCCATGAATATCCCTCCTAAATAAGCAATTAGTCTCTCTCTAAAACTTCTTTCAAATCATCCTGAACACTTTCTTTTGCCAGCTCTACATTTGAGCGATAAGCAGCTCGGCAAATAAGATGAGCCGCAACCGGAGCAGTTAGGAACACAAAGAAAATACCCAAAATCAAGCGGATACTGAAATATCCATCCGTTATCCAGAAATAAAGTAATGTCCCGAGTAGCGTACAAAGGACACCGAGAGTTGAACTTTTGGACGCTGCATGTGAACGGGTATACACATCAGGTAATCGAATTAAGCCGACTGCGCTAAGAAAGCTAAAAAGCGTACCGACCAAAATAAGGACAGCAGCAATGACTTCACTTGATACGTTTGCGTTCAATGACAACACCTCTTTCGATAAATCTTGCAAAAGCTATCGTTCCGACAAACGAAAGAATACCGAGTATCAAGATGATTTCTAGTAAGGCATGAGTATGAAACAAAACAGAACAAATGGCCACACCCCCAATTAAGCTAATGCTTATTGTATCTAACGCCTGAACCCGGTCAGGCATGGAAGGCCCTTTTATTACCCGGTAAAGAGCAACTATCATAGAAAGGGTCAAGAAAAATAAAGAAATCATCAAGATTAATTTGAACATTTACGAGTCACATCCTTAATGGCCTTCTCAAATACTTTACTCGACTTAATAACGGCATCGCTAGATTCTGGAATGTCCATCGCATGAATGTAAAATACCTTCGAATCCGAAGAAATTTCAACCACAACAGAACCTGGGGTTAAAGTCAGGAGTAAAGCGAGTAGAGTAACTTCCAAATCCCCTTCTAATTCCGTTTTCAAAGAGAAAATTCCCGGGGTAATATTGATCCTCGGCCGTATCACTTGTCGAATCACAAGTACACTTGACGTAATCAATTCTCGAATGAAGACGAGAAATAATTTCAAAATAGAAAGAAAAGTAATCAAATAAAAGGTGTGAGGAAAAAAACGACGCATCAGAAAAAGAATAAGCAACCCAACTAAATAGCCGCTAAAAAAAGTTAACACGCTCCATTCATCTTGAAGAAACATCCATAATAGAGCAATAAATAGATTGATTAATACTTGGAAAGGCATATTCATTCACCCCTTTCAATCATTTCAAAAAATACAGGACAAGCTTTTGACAGGCAAACTATATGAATTGTAGCTTTATCTCGATATATACTATCAACGCGCCTTTGGTAGCTTACGAGGAAAATAGCGATCAAACTCTAAAGGTGTCTTTACCAAATTTACGCAATCATCTTTTTCACAGTAAGCTAGACGCTCAATACGGACAGACAAATTAGGTTGCCTACGTCATTTCAGATCGTTTCCCAAGCAATAACTGACTTATCCTAAGGCATTACATTTCCCCGAAATACCGCTTCGATATAAAGCTTCGGGTTCATTAAACTTTCAGCTGCAAGATTCACATACTCAAAAATCCCCTCTGCCCCTACTCCTAAAGCAATGGTCGCAACCGTTAGAAGGCCAATAGGGAACATCAATCCTTTCGTTGTCCCTTTTTCCATCTCTTGACTTAAATAGGTTTCACCCCAAAAGCCGTTCATAAAGATTTTCATGATAGAAAACAATACCATTAAGCTCGTAATGAGACCCATTGCACCGAGCCAATAGTACCCTGTTTCAAACGTCCCTTGTGTAATAAAAACTTTGCCAAGAAAACCACTCAATGGCGGAATCCCTGAAAGTGATAGTGCGGCGATAAAGAACATCCAGCCTAAATATGAATGTGTGCCTATGAGTCCACTGATTTCTTTGAGCTTACTCGTTCCAGTAAGATGAATCATCGTTCCACCAATAAGGAAGATAAGGGCTTTAATAATCATGTCATGAATTAGATAGGAAATGGAGCCAGCCATAGCCACTGGCGTAAAGGATGCCAAACCTGCCATAATAAACCCTACCCCTACCATGACGTTATACGTAAGGATTTTTTTAATATCCCAATAAGCAATGGCTCCGATGGCGCCTAACAACATCGTCAATGCACCTAAAACCCCAATAATTAAATGAGTGATTTGCGGCTCATGATAAAATACAAGCGTGAACATACGAAATAAAGCATATATCCCTACTTTTGTTAGTAATCCTGCAAAAAGAGCAGCAATGGCAGTTGGCGGGGCACTATAAGAGCCAGGCAGCCAAAAGAATAGGAAGAGAGCAGCTTTCATACTAAATACAATTAAAAACAAAATCGCAACGGTTGTCATGAGTCCATCTTGTCCTGCCTCAGCAATACGCACAGACAGATGAGCAAGGTTTAAAGTCCCTGTCATCGCATATAAATACGCAATCGCCACCAGAAAAAGGAAGGACGAAACGATATTTGTCAGGACATATTTAATCGACTCCCGTAACTGTTTTTTCGTTCCCCCTAAGGAGATAAGAACATAAGACGAAATCAACATCACTTCAAAACAAACGTATAAGTTAAATAAATCTCCAGTTAAAAAGGAGCCATTAACCCCTGTAATAAGGAATAAAAACATCGGGTAAAAATATGACGCTTCTCGCTCTTTCCCAATGGAACGGAAAGCAAATAGTAAACAACATAACGAAACGAAACTTGTTGTGAGAAGAAGCAAAGCGGAAAACATATCTGCCACCATGCTAATCCCAAAAGGAGCCTGCCATCCACCTAACTGAAGGGTTTGAATTCCCTTCGTTCTAATTTGCGCCATCAGAAAAACCGATACCCCTCCAGTTGCTAAAATGGCAAAGACACTAAAAGCCCGTTGAAACCGGATATTTTTCCGAAAGATAACCATAATCATCCCAGTAATTAACGGGATAATAATTGGCAGTAGTACAATATTATTCATCTTCATTACCTCTCATTTGCTCCGAATCATCCGTGCCTACAACTTGATACGTGCGATAACATAGCACTAAAAAAAGTGCAGTCACGGCAAAATTAATGACGATCGCTGTTAGAATTAACGCCTGGGGTAAGGCATCTGTATAAGAAAGGTTATTCTCACCTAATAGCGGGAGACCCCCTTTCTTTAATCCGCCCATCGTAAGAATGAGTAAATTGACCCCATGACTGATAATGGATGCTCCTAATACGATCCTTAACAAAGTTTTCGACAATATTAAATACGTGCCTATTGAAAATAATAGTCCAACAAGGATAGACATTAATGTTTCCATCTTATCGATCCTCCGCAATACTCATAATAATCGTGACAGCTGTTCCGATGACAGCCAATGCCACTCCAAAATCAAAAATAACGGCGGTGGCAAGTTCAGTCTTCCCGAAAATAGGCAAGTTGAAATAATTGAATGTTTGACTTAAAAATGGGGCATCGAAAACCAAACTGCCTAGACCAGTAAGTACAGCAATTAATACTCCACTTGCTGTAACCACCTTAAAATCGATTGGAATGTTTTCACGAACCCATTCAATATCAAAAGCCAAAAGTAGCAGAGTCAAGGCTGACGCAAAACCAAGTCCTCCTATAAATCCTCCACCAGGGTCATGATGACCAGCGAAGAAAAGATCAATAGAGAATGTCAGGATAATCACGACAGCCACTTTTGTAACTGAATGTAAAATGACATCATTTGGCTTCTTCATTCCTTATCCCTCCCTGTTAATCGAAGCTTTATTAATGTGTACACTCCTAGACCTGCGATACACAGAACGGAAATTTCCAGCATTGTGTCAAATCCACGGAAATCAACCAGGATTGCGTTTACGATGTTTCTAGCACCAGCAAGCTCATACGAGTCCTCAAAATAGCTTGAAATTGGTTTAAAGAGACGGTTTCCATTGACAGACAACGCTAAGATAGTTACAACCATGCCTACTCCAATAGAAATAATGAGGTTCGTCGCTTTGAATCGCATTCGACCGATATTCTTGCTGAAATCTGGTAGATGATAGAAACATAATAAAAACAAAGCAGTTGTCACAGTTTCAACGACCAATTGAGTAAGTGCTAAATCCGGTGCTCGGAAAATAACGAAAAGCATGGATACTAGAAAACCGAGAGCACCAACAGCAATAAGGGAAGTCATCCTTGACTTTGAAAAAAGTACGGTACATGCAGCAATGACCATCCCTGCTACTAATCCACCTTCATACATACTAATCGGCGCATCATTTGAAGAATCAAAGGATATACCATTCAACAGCCAAATAGCCCCACCTAACATCAGAATCATAAATGTGAATATATAGACTAAATAGTCACGGATCGAGCCCGTCATATAACGGTTCGTCAATCGATATGAAATAGACTCAGTTTTCTCAATTCCCTGATTATAGAGATGATCTAATGTCAACGATTGAGGAAAAACTCCATAGATTCTGATCCATTTTTTCAAATAAATGAACATGAATAGACCTAAGGCGACAACCCCAATTGTCATGAATAACTCTGTATTCCAACCATGCCAAGCACTAATTTGTACATGAGCGCCACCATTTTGAGCAAAATCCGGTAAGATGGCGACGACGGCTGGCTGAAGAAGGTACTTTGAAACGACATTTGGGAAAAAGAAGATGGCAATAACAAGAGAAGCTAATATGATCGGTGGAATCAGCATCCCGATTGGAGCTTCATGTGCTTCCTTTTCCAGCCGCTTTGGTTGATACTTCCCTGTAAATGTTTTAAATACGAGAATCATACAATAAATGAATGTGAAAACACTGGCTACCCATGCAAGAACAGGAAAAACCATTCCGAAAGTCTCCATATTAAACACATTCAGTTGCGCGGCCTGTAATACACCTGTGAAAAACAGTTCTTTGCTCAAAAAACCGTTAAATGGAGGCAGACCTGCCATGGAAAAACTACCAATAATCGTAAGCGTAAAGGAAATTGGCATAAGATGCATTAAACCGCCTAATTTACGAATGTCACGCGTTCCTGTTTCATGGTCAATGATGCCGACGACCATAAACAGACTTCCTTTAAAGGTAGCGTGGTTAATTAGGTGAAAAATGGCGGCTAAAACAGCCACTGCATACATCGTTGACTCATCGCCATGTCCAAAATACATCGCAGCGGACCCCAAACCAAGTAAGCTCATAATCAACCCTAATTGACTAATCGTCGAATAGGCCAATAATGCTTTTAGATCCGTTTGTTTTACGGCATTTACAGAGCCATATAGTAAGGTAATCATCCCTACTCCTGAAACAATCCAAAACCATTCCGAGCTACCTCCGAAAACAGGGGTAAATCGGGCAACTAAGTAAATCCCTGCTTTTACCATCGTAGCGGAATGCAAATAGGCACTAATCGGTGTCGGTGCTTCCATTGCATCAGGTAACCAAGTACTGAATGGAAATTGGGCAGATTTTGTGAAAGCTCCTAATAGAATTAAAATCATAGCTGGAAGAAATAAAGAATTTGCAATCATGCCATCTACTTCGGTTATCATTTCACGAATGCTATATGTATTTGTCATCATGGAAAGCATGATGAATCCACTAAGCATCGCAAGCCCCCCGAATATCGTGATAAGCATCGATTTTAGAGCACCTTGACGGGATTTTTTTCGATGTGACCAATACGCAATTAATAAAAACGAGGAGATACTTGTTAATTCCCAAAAAACATATAAGACTAGAATGTTATCAGAGAAGACAAGCCCAAGCATCGCACCCATGAATAAAAGCAAATAAACATAAAAGTTATGAAGTGCTTCGCGGTGTTTTGACATGTAATAAATGGAGTATAGAATAACGAGCGCGCCAACCCCAGTAATCAGAAGGCCAAAAATCAGACCTAATCCGTCCAAATAAGTGGTGTAATTAATACCTACAGACGGAATCCACGGTATCGTATTATGAATGGTCTCCCCCTTAGAAATAGCCGGGATATAACGTAATAGATAGATGAATAATGTAAGCGGCACAAAAAATACAAACCAACCCGTATGAACGCGTGGTGTAAAGCGTTTATAAATGAGTGGAACAACTATTGCAAAAATAAATGGAATCAATATCATAATGGGTAACCAATTCAATCAATCCCCCTCCTTTTATTAAAATTGTGAATATAATGAAGCAGGTGTCTCATAAGGGTCCGATCTCGTACTCTTAATCAATTTGTAGTGTTTCATACATGTAAAATGTACTGGATTTAGTTGTTGCGGGGTCTGACCCTTTGCATTAAAACATGCTCTCCTAAATAGGCATTCCTGGAACTTTCTTTATTTGATTGACTGTTGATGAACCATAAGCTATAGTCATACATAGTTTAACGGAATGTAAAATCCTGTTACATTCACATCAACTCGAGGTGAACTTAAAAATGAAGAAATTGAAAGGGCGTATGGATGAAAGCATCCTCGTCTGCGTTTATTATGGACCAAACGGAGAGCGCCTCATTCAACGTGGCTGTAAAATTGCAAATATGCTTGATTGCCCACTCTATATCCTAACTGTTGACCCAAAACCATTTGATGAATTGGATGCGGAAAAATCATTTTATATTGAAAGATGGAAACAATTAGCAGATCAACATAGCGCCGAAGCATTTATCATTAGAGATAATGAAAAACGGCCTGTTACTAAAGTAATTGCTGAAATAGCGAGGGAAAAACATATTACACAGATTATTCTCGGTCAAACAGCTCAAAGCCGTTGGGAACAAATCGCAAGGGGATCCGTAATTAACTCGTTATTACGTGAAATTCCATTTATCGATCTTCATATCATCTCAGTTGCTCGTTCGCTTAAAGACGAAGAGGGCCACTTTGAGAAAGGAGTCCGTGCATACCTTGTGAAAGAAGGAGACTATTACCGAGTTACCTTCATTCATACAAAAAATGTTGAATTTGAAGGAATCTTCTTCAAAGAACATGGCACTGATTTTAATAATGGTATTTTCAAATTCATGAAAAACAAAGAAACGCTACAAGTTCATGTTACGGATGACCTTATCCATGATTTAACGAATGTTGACATGACGCTCGAAACATATGACGATCAACAATAACGATATACAATCCTCCGCTAGGTGATTTTAGTGGAGGGTTTTTTGCCGTTAATTGATTGATCTAAAAACGTCAGTCCTCTCCTCTGACCTTTTACAGATTAACATCCACCTTTATCAGTTGTTCCTCAGACTTTTCAATTCCTAAATAACGTAAGGTTTCTGCTGGGTAATGGTGATGATAAATCGACATTAAAATGGAAATCGCGATCCCTTTGCGATACGCATGATATCCGAAAGTTTTTCTAAGAGTATGTGTACCTATTTTCCCCGTGATCCCCACTTCTTTCGCTGCATGGTTTATGATGCGATACGCTTGCTGGCGTGTAATCGGCTGTGCATTCTTTTTTGACTTAAAAAGATAGTCACTGCTCGTAAAGTCTAAACTTTCCAAGTAATTGTTTAAAACACATTTCACGCTATTATTTATATAATATGCCTTCTCTTCATCATTCTTATCATCACGGAGACAGAGAAATTCTTTTACCTTTGTCCCGTCCCAAATATCAGCCACTTTAAGCGAAAGTAAATCACTAATTCTAATCCCTGTGTTAATCCCAAATACAAAAAGCAATAAATCCCGCTTTGATTGCTTCTCTAAAACTTCTTTCATTGCAATAATATTATCGATGTCTTTTATCGGATCGACATACTCCATCGGCTTCCTCCTAATGTTACTTAATTATATGTTAACAAAAACTAAGTAACATTACAATTTTGAAAACCTTCAAAAAGGCAAAAAAAGGCTGTCCCATAACGAAAGGGGCAGAACCCCACATCTACTTAATATCGTTTAAATGACACAATAAACGGTATATAAAGTGTGAGGTCTGACTCCTTGGGAACAACCTTTTCCAAATGATTCTATCGTTTTTTAGGTGAATATTTCCTCTCAAAATCGAATGGACGTATACGCTGGAATTATAATATCCTTTGTAACCCCCACATAACAATCGCGACAATCGGTACGAGTACCCATACATTATGACCAAACATGCTTCCATGATTCTGGTTCTGCTTTTCCATTTGGTCTAATCTTTTAATCACTTCATCTAACTTATGCTCAAGATCAAGATTTTTTTCTTCTTCCATCACGCTCACCCTACTTTCTTCTATATATACATCTTTATATCTTATTTTCAATGCATGAAAAGAAGACCTGAAAGATTGGACTGTAGTCATTCCAAGAAGATTACTAGACTTTGCCGGTAGCTCTTTTAAAACAACACAAAGAGGATGTCCAAGAAGGGGCTGACCTCGCACTCAGCACATGGTTTATAGTGTTACTTACACTATAAACTGTATGTAGGCGTTGCGTGATCTGACCCTTATTTATGGGACATCCTCTAATTTGTCTGTCATTCTTCACATATATCTACTATGAGCGATACATCTAGAGTTGCTGAAAATGCACTTATACCTATTCGGACAAGATCCATCTAAAAATAGCTAGGTACAAGCAAATTAAATCCCGCCTGTAACCCCGATTCCTTCACCCGTAATTGCAGCTGCACCGTCTGAAGCTAAGAAAACAGCTGTAGCACCAATTTCTGAAGGCTCAAGTAAACGTTTCATCCATTGCTTACCTAAGATGTGGTGATTTAGCGCTTCTTCTACTGTTGTTCCATCCTGTGCTGCTAGTTTCGGTAATTGTTTCTCAATTAATTCTGTACGTACTGGTCCAGGCATAATCGTATTACATGTGATACCGTCTTGTGCCGTTTCTAGTGCTGTTACTTGAGTAAATCCTACTTGGCCATATTTAGCAGCGCAATATGCAGATTTATAAGCATCAGGCACTCTGCCATGTGCAGAGGATATATTAATAATCCGTCCTTTTTGTTGTTTTTTCATAGTAGGAAGAACATGTTTTGTCATTAAGAATGTTCCAGTCAAAATAACGTTGATTAAAAGATTCCATTTCTCTAAAGGGAAATCTTCTACTGGAGAAATATGTTGCAGACCTGCATTATTAACTAATACATCAACAGTTCCTCGTTCAGCAATGATTTGATCAATAGCAGTTTTCACATTCCCTTCGTTTGCAACATCAACTTTATATCCCTTTGCATTTCCTAGCTTTGTTGCTGCACTTTCTGCTGCTTCTAAATTTAAATCCAAGATTGCTACAAAGTCCCCATTATTTATGAAAGATTCTGCAATGGCATAGCCAATCCCTTGTGCTGCTCCTGTTACGAGTACTGTACGTTCTTTTTGTGTTGTCATGATTCTTATCCTCCATTGTTTAAATAGACTGCTTAAACTCGTTTCCAGATTAATTTCGTATTTTGTTGTTTGCCGTCCACAATAACGGGTGGGCTCGCAATTTCAAGTAAATCCCCATTAAGTTTGACATAACGTGGTTGCGTATCGCCCAACCATGTTGGATTCATGCTAACTGACATATGATGGGTTACGATGAGGTTCTCTTCATCCACTTCATAAGGGCCACAGTAAGCAAGATAACCTTGAGCTGCAGCTGCCATCTCTTCTTTTGTTCCAGTATGTAACGCACCTGATGCATATGCCGGACGTCCTGGACTCATCATTTGTGCTGACATATACCCTTCTGGATGATACATAATAAAGCCTGTGCAATCTTCCCCCATTGGAAATGTTTTATTCCCTTCATTGTCCGTCACTTCGTATGAAACTAAACTCCAAATGCCGACTACCATTTCTTTTTTAAACGCCATGATTGAACCTCTCCTCTTTTATATTTGCAAAAAAAGTATTTGAATTGCAAAATGAAGCAATTCTTTGCAAGACTAAAACCTCATTCCTTATTTTTACTATTGGTTTTGTAGTATAGTATAATCAATATTAATTTATAATATAAATACATAATTTCTATAGTATATATTTGCAATATTTATAAATGAGGTAAATGAATGGAAATCAGACAAATTCAATACTTTTCCGAAGTAGTCAAATATGGAAGCTTTTCAAAAGCAGCAGAACACTTGTATATTTCTCAGCCTACTATTAGTAACGTTGTAAAGGACTTAGAAAATGAATTAGGAGTAACGTTATTGGTCCGGACAACAAGAAAGTTAGAACTTACTGATACAGGACGATTACTTTTTCAATACGGCCAACAAATTTCCCAATCCTTACAACATTTTCACCAAGAATTGGATGATATTAAAAACGGACATAAAGGCACTGTTAAAATGGGGATTTACTCCTCAGTTGGAACGGAAATTCTTACTAGAATTATGTCAAAATTATACAATTTATACCCTGAAATCACCATTCAATTCGTTGAGGATGGTGCTAGTCATTTAAAAAAGGCCTTAATTAATGGCGATCTAGATGTAGTTGTTGTCGATTTACCTACTGATGAAACATTTAACTACTTTTCTTTTCTGAATGGGGATCTTCGTCTTCTCGTGCACCAAGATCATGAGCTTGCAAACAAGGAGCAAGTAAATTGGTCAGAATTACAGAATGAAAAGTTTATCATTTTTCGTGAAGGATTTACCGTTCACAACTTAATTATGAAGGAGTGCAGAAGAATAGGGTTTGAACCAAATATCATTTGTGAAACGTCCCAATGGAAGTTCATACTAGAATTGGTTTCATTTAATATGGGAATCACCATCCTCCCCCAAAGCAGTGTGAACGAGATAACGGTAAGGAATAAGGGGATAAAAGTACTGCCTCTCATTGATCAACAAGTAAATTGGCAAATTGGCATCGCTTGGCGAAAAGGAAGCTATATTTCTCTCGCAACAAGAACTTGGATCAATTTTGTAAAAGATAAACTGGAGAAAAATGAAATCGATAATTGAATTAAATAATGATCTCAAAGTAAAGCTGACTTTCACCCTATTATGAATGGTTGGCTTTTTATTGATCCCAGTTTAACTTTCAAAATTGATTCATTCATCTAACAAAAACCACTTGATATATTTTTTATACTCGATATACTTAATATACAAAGAAGGTGATTTTATTAATATTTGTCCTTATTTAGAATTTTCGATGCAAATATTAGGTAAGAAGTGGAACGGGTTAATTATCCATTACTTGTCCCTTTGTCCAAATGGCTCAGCTCATTTTTCTGAGATAAAAAGGGATCTTACAGATATTACGCCTAGAGCTCTTTCGCAAAAACTTTCCGAGCTTATCGAGTATGAATTAATTGAAAAAAAAGTGAAAACTGGCTCATCCGTCAGTATTTCGTATGAGTTAACAGAAAAAGGCCGCGCCTTGACAAATGCCCTCGTGCCGATCCAAGAGTGGGCACAACAGTATAAAAATCAATAAAGAAATGAGGAAAATAAAATGAAGAAAAATAATATGGTTTGTGACTTAGAAACAGGAGTATGCGGTGACCCAGGCGAAGACGCAATGGAAACGATTGATTTGAACCAACCTCAAGAAGTGATTAACTTTTATTATGTAACAGACCCTATCTGCTCTCATTGCTGGGCGCTTGAGCCAGTTTTACGAAAGTTCGAAGAGCAGTACGGACAGTATATTAAATTCCACACTGTAATGGGTGGATTACTAGAAAGTTGGGATGGCTTTGCTGACGTAGCGAATGGGATTGGTGGTCCTGCAGATGTAGCTGGTCACTGGAGAGAAGTTGGCGAACATTCCCGTATGCCGATTGACGGCTCATTATTCCTTACGAATCCGATTCAATCATCCTACCCACCTTCTCGAGTATTTAAAATCATTCAACAAAAAGATGAGAAGCTAGCTAAGACTTTCTTACGTCGCGCAAGAGAAGCGGTTTTTGCTTTTAATCAAAATATCGGCGAAAAACAAATTTTGATTAATCTTGTCAATCAAATGGGCCTTGACGGAGAATCTATCGTGAAAGAAGCAGAACTTCCAACTGGACAAAAACTTTTAGATCAAGACTTTGCCCTTGCTAGAAGTCTTGGCGTACGCGGATTCCCAACAATCATCATGGTAAACGAAGAGAATAAAGGGGTAAAAATCGTTGGTGCACGTCCACTTGAATTCTATGTAAATGGACTAGAACAAGTACTTGCGAAAAAGCCTCAAGCACAGCCCGTTCCTGAATTAACCAAAACTCTTGAAAAAGAAGGTCTCTTGTTCTCCAAAGAAATAGAAGTTCTATATGATGTGGAACAAAGCGAAGTAAATTCTTTTTTACAAACAGAACTTTCAGCTGAAGATTATGAAAGTAAAGAAATTCTTGGAGAAGTGTATATTGAAAAAAGATGAGGTTGGCATATCTAGTAAAATGTTCAACTATTAATGATTAGCAAACCAAAAGAAAGAGCGTGTTTTGATAACAATCATCATCAAAATACGCTCTTTTGATTCAGTGAGAACACTCTTTTATAATAATGTTTGATCATTCTTGCAAAACCCACATTTCTCCAACATCATGATTGCTCTTTCCAAAGCTTCATTGGATTTTCTTGCCCTGCTTTCAACGGCATTTGTATCATCGAAAGTGCGCGTTCTGCTTTTGTTTTTTGTAAGTCGTCATATATATCTTTTGATTTCCCTAATCCCACTTCAACCGCATTCTCAACTGATGCACAATAAAAAACCTTTTCGATTCCAGCAAAGTACATGGCTGATAAACACATCGGACAAGGCTCCCCACTTGCATACATTGTATAACCTGATAGATCATTCGTTTGTACTTGCTCTTGCACGCGCCGGATAGCAAGCAATTCCGCATGCCCGCTAACATCATACGCTTTGTGCAGTTCATTCACGCCTTCAGCTACAACCTTGTTATTTTTGACAAGTACTGCACCAAAAGGTTGACCGCCACAACGAACATTTTCAATCGCTAGTTCTACTGCTCGTTCCATGAATTTGTCCATTTTAAAACCTCCATTAATATTCTTTTTAAGGGGTAAAGAAATGAATCGAGGAAAAAGGTCCACATATGAATAAATTCCCAATTTTCACAACTTATCTTTTTCCATTTCCTTTAGCTTCCGATAAATCGCTGCCTGACTGAGTCTTGTAATTGTACCAATCTCCTTAACAGTTTTATCTGTTTTTTCGTACTTCAAGGGCATGGTTCATTCCTGAATGTTTATTTATATATTTTTTTACCCTTCCTCGATTTTCCCTTTTGTTTGGCTATTTTAATTCCTGAAAGCTACTTTTCTTTAATCTAGGTGTTGTTCTTGAATACTTACCCCGAGCATATCCATAGATCATTTTTCTTCCCTTTTTAATATGTATTTTTGATAGGTGTTATTGAGGTTCTATTAAGCTAACAATATCAAGGAATCAAAAACTTATCAATTGAGTGTATTCTATTGCTAATGAATAGACTGATCAGTTTTTACCGTTTAGCCCATACATAATTAACTTACAAAAGAATACGAACCCTATTATTAAATAACTATAACAGAAGAATGAGCTATACAATTGACCAACGATTACAATTACCTAAACGAATGTAACCGTTACGTAGGATAATTTTGGAGATAATCATCCTATTTCTCTATTTTCTACGATACAATTATCGATTAGTGTTATTAGTTAAATTACTAAACCCTTTACATCTCTAGATCCACACCTTTTGCTCCGTAATCTGGAACACGACTCACATGCTCTCTATGACATTTTGATCCCGAATCCTGCTGATATTTACCTTTTTGTTTCTCATTAATTTTAAGCTTGTTGATGCGACAATGACATTATCTCCATACTCTATAACCTCAATAAGTGTAGAAGGCCGAGCATATAACACTGCTCGGCCTTCTTATTCCCTAACGACGATGCTCTACAAGGTCTATTACGCCCAATACTACGTGTGCTAAACCGAAACCAAAAATGGTATTTGCAATCATTTTGTTTGATCCACGATTTTGTTTCATTACGTAACCTGTAGTCGTTACAACAGATCCTAATGCAGTTGGTATTAGACCTTCACGAATATTCATAGTAAAATCCCCCTACATCGCAGTTAGTTGGTGTATATTCACCATCTTTATTGTTACCTTTATAAGTAGAATTATGCTATTCCAAAAAGTTCAATGATATATTAACAAATTTAGTATTTAATGGTATTCTTCATGTGAAATATTCTAATTTAGCATTTGGGAAAAATTTTTCCATATAGGTGTATAGATGTTTTTTCATGTCCTCTTCTTCCTCTTTTTGATAAATATATTTTCCTATTCCATATTTCCCCCACTTGTACCTTCTTTTCTCTTCAATTAATTCTAATTTTGTCATGGGGTAGTTTTTTTCGATTACTCTCTTAGCTGGCTTAGTAAATCGATGCTGAATAAACTCAAATGTTAGATCTTTTTTAGCTTCTAAAGGCAATTCCTCATTCAAACGCTCAAACATACGATAGTATCCATCCTCCCACCCTTCATGAAGATAAATGGGTGCTACTATAAACCCGAGTGGATATCCGGCTCTTGCAACTTTTCCTGCAGCCTCAATTCTTTTTACTAGAGGAGAAGTCCCTGGCTCAAAGTTCTTAATCACATAATCAGCGTTAACACTAAATCGAAACCTTGTATTTCCATTATGTTTAGCATCAAGTAAGTGATCTACATGATGAAATTTTGTTACAAACCTTAATTTTCCATGTTTTGATTCACCAAAATGTTCAATCGCCCGTTTTAACGTATGGGTTAAATGATCAATCCCAACAATATCAGATGTACAGGATGCTTCAAACCTAGTCAGTTCGGGCGCGCGTTCCTCCATATATTTGTCGGCAGCTTCCAGGATTTCCTCGACATTAACATACGTACGGATATATGGCTTGCTCCCCATCGTAGTTTGTAAATAGCAATAATGACAATGACCCATACAGCCTGTTGCAAAAGGGATAGCATACTCTGCTGATGGCTTTGATGTGTCAAATTTAAGCGTTTTTCTAATTCCAACTACTAACGTGGATTTTGCTACTCGATATCTTTGAAAATCATTTTCTCCTGGGAGATTCCTTACTTGATTATGGGAAGTCGTATATCGTATTTCAACATCCATTTTTTCAAATTTTTCTTTAAGCTCTCTTCCTAATGGATAATCTAACGCATTGGGTTCAAAATATACGAGCTTAGGTGTAAATGGCATATTCATTCCACTGTCCCCTCTGATACGTCTCCATAATAATAATTGAAGGCTTGATTCGCCTCTTTTTCTGTAGAGTAAATGGCCATTTCACTGGATAGCGGATAATAAGTTTCATAAAGAAAAATAGCTAATTCCTTGGGATTCTCAGGGTTATTTACAACTGCTGCTGCCTGGATATTTGCTACATCCTGCGTGTGCGGGTTACGGTAAAAAACATAGACAACATCTCCAGCATGATATGTTTGATTTTCGTTATAAAGTTCCATTTACATCACCCTTTTCTTTAAGAAGTACTAGTTAAAGTTATTCATTATTAAAGGTTTGCCTTTAGTTCTTAAAATTATGTTTTCTTGATTATGTAAAAGGTTTGAAATTTATAATAATATTTTGTTTAAACATACACATTCTGCTCATAATAAATTTGATAAACATAACTATTTTTGAAATGGGGTTAATGATAAATGGATTTTGAAACTAGAAACTCTACTGAAGAGGCACTTATTAAATATAAAAAAGGACTTGGATTGTTCACCGAAAAAATGCCTGAATTTGCAAAACAATTTAATTCTTTTACTGAAGAATGCTTTAAAGAAGGTACTTTATCTCAAAAAGAAAAACAATTAATCGCATTAGGCATCAGTCTCCATGCTCAGGACGAGTATTGTATCATCTATCATACAAAAGGATGCCTTGATCAAGGTTGCTCAGAACAAGACATTCTTGAAACTATAGGTGTGGCTGCAGCATTTGGCGGTGGGGCATCCATGAGCCAAGGAGTTACTCTTGTTCAAGAATGCATCCAGGAACTGAACCAAATGAAACAATAAAGTGAAACTTCAATCCGTGGGGGTTTTCTTCATCCCCCACTGATTGTTAGTTGAACCAATCGGGCTTTTACGGGCAGTTGTCCCCTACCTACACTTCTTCGATTCTTCTAAGTCTTGAGGTGGGGGTCTTACTACCCGTTAATGCGGGATAAAATTTCAATAGTAGTTTAGTTAAAGGATGGAATCGTAAAGAGTTCGTCCTTTCTCTTTGATTCTCTTGGAGTACAATTTACTCAAACAATAAACAAATTAATCTATTTGTAAAAATTAAACACCCATTCAATCTCGACCTATCTCTTTTCACTTAGAAAGCAGTTTTTCATCGTATATCTCTAATTACATTCGACCCGCATTTTCATGTATTTCCCCCTATTTTTTGAAAATAATAGTAATAATAAATATTTTTATTAGAGGTGAATGGTGATGATCAAATTAAACTCAGAATTATAAGGAAAAAAAGCCAACTTTGGACTTGCTCGAAAAATGTTTAACTCCTATGGGTGTAGTTTCTGTAGTAATTTTGAATATGATCAAGGGAAATTCGATGCAGTTTTATGGCGGGAAGGCGGGGAAACGATCTATTTAAGAATCCCTTTTAATATTTTGACAGAGGCATTAGATCATTCTAATGCCTCTATTGAGTTTGGAACACCTTATGTTATTAAACATGTAGTGAATATTGGGTTAGACTATGATGAAAACTCTTTACTAACAGCTTCCACAGGACTTAATCAATTTCAAGAGCCTTTGGATAAAGACGGGGATATAAGAGATAAAAGTAGATGGGTAAAAGCTGGTGAAGAAACAATAGAACAAATATTGCATTCCATGAATGAATTATTAAGCGCATAAAATTCTCTTATAGTGCTTGTGATTGAATCAATAAACAAATCAGCGCACTCGTCGTTCCCACTTCCTAACCATTCCTTTTCTTTATATAGTAATTTAGTAATTAAGGACAGGGAACGTTAAGAAAAGAAATGCTATCATGACGGTCTATTCTCGTTAACTAATTGATTTAAGAAATTAACATGCTCTCTGTCCTTATCTAATATCCCCTCAATTAATTGTCGACTTTCAGGGTCTAAATCCCCTTTTACAATTTTTTCAGACACTTGGATCCCATAATAATCTTCTCCCTTTAATGCACTTTCTATTATTCCAGCCGGTGTATCAGGAATCATAAATTGACCAATAAAGCCTTGGACGGAACCAACCATCCCTTCATCATCCACTGGTGTTCCTCCAAGGTTTTGAATTCTTTCAGCAACTTTTAAGGCATGGTTCTTATGATCTTGTTGAATTCTTTGAAATTCACTTTTTATGTAAGGATCGTTTAATTTCTGTATGTGGTGTTCATAAGCATGGATACCCATGTATTGCCCTTTTAAAAAATTATTTAATGTGTTTACTACACCGTTTGCTGCCATTCTAAACCACGCCTTTTTTTATTTATTATTGGCATTGTAGTAAAGGTTATCCCTCCAACACGAAAGTGAATTTTTTACAGTTTAATTACACTAATTAAGAGGAAAATTAACCATAACCTTTAAGAAAAGGAGTAGAATTAATGAGCAATCAAGTTTTAAAAGAACAGGTGGCTAAAATTATCTCTGATCACAGAACCGGTATTCTTTCATCTGTTGAAAATAACAAGCCCCATTCACGGTATATGACGTTCTATAATGACGACTTAACATTATTTACACCAACGAAAATGGATACTGAGAAAATAGAAGAAATAGAAAAGAATCCTTCCGTTTCTGTATTGTTAGGTTATGAAGAAAAAGGACAAAGCGATGCATATGTTGAAATCTTAGGAACATCTTCCATTAATGATTCACAAGCTTTGAAAAAACAATTTTGGGACGAATCATTTAATAAATGGTTTGACGGTCCTGAAGATCCAAACTACGTGTTTCTTCAAATAGAACCTGAAACTGTCCGTATATTAAACATCCATGGCGAGCATCCTCAAGAGCTTACTATAGAAAATGGAGAGTAACTCAAATTAATTAGACTCCTACAGTCCTCTCTTTGGCTCTTCTTTCCATTTACTTCATACGAAAAGAAGAGCCATCAATGAGGTCAACATCCTCTCTTCTTTTGACCTCTTCCATTAATTTAAATGATGCTTCGTCTTTTCTCTTGGCCTTAATCATACAGTCCATTTGCGAGATGCTACCATTTATCACTTTCAAAAACTTGAAAAACATATCGATGTCTACATAATCTGAATGGTGGCGGTACGCTTTTTCGCTTTTCGGACTTGAAATGTGCATTTTAAGTGGAAGTGGAGAATGCCTCCATGTTTGCACAACCCGATTCCAGTTATCTTCCCAACTTGTATTTTGATGATGGGCAAGGTGATGATGATAATCGAATACAAGCGGAATATCTAGTTTTTCACATAAGTAGTGTGTATCTTCTAAGGTAAACGAAGTATCATCATTTTCAAGCATGATCATTTTTTGAATGGATCTCGGAACAATCATCTAATTATCAACAAAACGTTCGAGTGATTTTTCAGTTTCCTTATAATTGCCGCCCACATGCATCACACAGCGATGAGTTGAGTCAATCCCCATCCCCTTTAGTAATAAGTAATGCAGTTTTAAAGTATTTATTGAATTTTTCAAAATCTGTTTCTTCATGGAATTAATAATAACAAAATGATCTGGATGAAAATCAATTCTTATCTTATGTTTTTTAGCAAAATCTCCAATCTCAAGGAGCAGTCCTTTTAGTGGTTTTATATAATTTCAATCAAGCAGTTCTTCATGGTTCGCCAAAGGAATA
Organism: Peribacillus sp. JNUCC 23; assembly: GCF_053653995.1. The sequence goes on along the minus strand of NZ_CM132202.1, from coordinate 975,276 downwards.
AGACGAGAGGTTAAACGATAAAAATGAATGTCAGAAGCTGCATTATGCTTAAGGTGCCTAAGTGTATTTTGTAAATTCAATATTGATATACGTTCCAATTTGCGAATGACAACATAGCCAAGACGTATAATTGTCATTTTTTCCACCTCATCAAAAGGAGAATAGAAATTATTAATAGCTCATCTTTCCAGTTATAATAGGGAAATGGTCTAAGTAAACAAGAAGAATCTTCCTATCCTATCTATACTTACCATTCCACCGCAGAACCTGATATACGTTTGACTCCCCGAATTGAAGCTACTTCTTCTATAAGTTTGTGCATGGCAAGGTTCTTCTGTTTTGCTTCTATCATAATGTCAAAGTCTTGATTAAGTATCTTTGCCATTTTTAAGAATGGGAGTACGAAGTCTAAAGAGACAAAATCCGCGTGGGAACGATAGGCTTGATCTGATTTCGGCGAAGAAATGTGGACTTTTGGTACAGCCTTAGAATCGTTCCAAGTATTAAAGATGCGTTGTAAATAAAGTGGAAGTTCAACCTCCCTTTTATTCGCCATATGGTGATGATAATCAAGAATCATCGGTATATTTTCTTTTTCACAAGTAATAAGCGTTTCCTCAACTTCATAGGTTTTATCATCATTTTCAAGCGTCATATGCTTTTTAATTTCTATTGGCAATCTTTTAATATTCTGATGAAAACGTCTTAATGACATGTCTTTATCCCCATAGGCTCCACCAATATGAATATTAATAATTCCCCTCTCCAGTGCATTCATAGCATCAAGCATCATAAAATGATATTGCATATCCCTCACTGCATTCATGGTCACCTCTTCTCGTGGGCTTGTAAAAAGTGTAAATTGATTTGGGTGAAAACTCGGGCGAAGCTTAAATTGATTTATTAATTGACCAAGTTCTTCCCATTCGGTTTTGAATGGAGTAATGAAATCCCACCTTACTTCCGGATGGGTTGCCAAGGGTACAAGTGAGCTTGAAAACCGATATAATTCTATTTCGTGCGCGATATTATAATACAAAATTCTTTTCGTATGATGTAAATTTTGTGCGGTGACAGTTTTGAGTTTCTCCATTCGCTCGTTTTTAGGGAGAGCTGAATACCGTGTAAAAGTTAAAGCCTTTGAAGGGCTTGCATCCCATAAGCCTATCGCATTCGCTACATAGCCAAATCGAATCTTCATCTATTTTCTCCTTACTTTAATACAATGCAATTATTTAAAAGAACACTCTTAGACATTAAAATCAGTAAACTCTAAACCCTATTAGTTCCCCTTATATTATACGAATTCTCTATTAGATATACGTATTCTTGTGATATTCAAGCAGCAGCCTTTTTAACTCTTGATATTAAACTTCTAACCCTAAACTGGCTACTATTGTGGCAACAACTTTAGGCTTTCCGACTTCCTCAATCACTTGTGCAACTAATGGCTCTAAAATATGACTGTCACCGTGTTACCTGGTGTTACAATGGCGCCAAGCACAAAACCATTGTGGGCTGCCGCCGCAAGAAATAAAGTGAAACTTCAATCAGTGGGGATTTTCCGTCCCCCCTGATTGTTAGTCCCGTTCTACTATCGCTAAGATCGAAAGTACGAACTAAGGTAAGTTTCACTGTATCTCACCAATCGGGCTTTTACTTCAAAAAGTGAGGCCACTGCCCAGCCCTGACAAGCATAAGAGGGTCTAGGAGCCGCAACTAGATTGGGCAGTTATGAGTGGTGGGATCAAAAAAAACACCCCCTATCATAGTCCCATACAGGCGATCAAGATTGGGGTGTTTTGATAACTCTGGTAGTAACGATCAATTATCGATGGCAACCTTTTTTCACCTTAGTGATAATCACGACCATAAGAATACTCTAGAGGTTAACTTCCAACATCAATTTCTCTAATTCCAGCGGCTCGATATAGGTCCCATTTTTATAAGCTCTCATGTTTCCTCCTGAGATTTCATCGATTAACGCGATTTGCTTATATTCGCCGACTCTGCCAAATTCAAATTTAATATCGTATAATTCGATATCTTTCTTCGCTAATTCTTCTTTTACAACGTTACCGATCTGTTTGGTAAGGTCTTTTAATACGGTATATTCCGCTTTTGTTAGGATACCTAGCATATCAAGTGCATCTTCGCTAATCGGCGGATCTTGGCGTTCATCATCTTTCAAAGTGACTTCTACAAATGCGTCTAATGGTTGCCCTTCTTCTGCATACATCCCATAGCGACGGAGAAAACTTCCAACTGCCTTGTAACGGCAGATTACTTCAAGCCCTTTGCCGAATACAGTTGCTGGCTTCACTGTCATCGTCGCTTCTTCAATATTAGCGTCTATATAATGTGTAGGAATCTCTTTTTCTTTTAATATTTCAAAAAAGTACTTCGTTAAACTAAGGCCTGCTCGACCCGCACCTTCAAGCGTTAAACCGACTGTATTGGCTCCTGGATCGAAGACACCATTTTCCCCTGTTACATCATCTTTAAATTTCAATAAATAATTTCCGTTTTCAAGGGCATAAACATCCTTCGTTTTCCCCGTATAAATCGACCTCATTAGAAAAACCCTCTCCTGTATATAATTGTTATATACTTATAATAATATCTTCATTTTTCTGAAAAATCAATTTCTCTTTTATAAGGTTGTTCCAAAAGTCCGGTAAAATGATTGCGAATTGTGTCATCGATCTGTCTCTCGGTTCTCACGTATAACTGCATATGTTCCGGCCCTCTCGAGATGCGCTCCTCGAACTTCTCGGCTCTTTTTATCCTCCTTTTTGAACACGTACTTTAAGAATAATTATTCCCTTCTTTGGTCTGCCTATTGATGCTTCCTACTGTTTCTAAAGAACTTAACGCTTCCCGCAAAATAAGTCTAATCGTATATTTAAAAGACATTGGAAGATTTCCAAGAAGGAGATGATTAAGAAGCAACACCCCATCCGAACTCCTACGATCTTGTTGAAATTCCACTAACGAATAAGAAACGTGATGATAATTGTAGATAAATTTATTAAGCTACTAGCAGGATATTGCACACTCTTTCCATAAATAAGTAAAGTGGAGAAACACATGCCCTAACAAATAAGTGGAAAGGTGGTCGTTGTCTATGAGTTCAGAAATAAACTTACAACAAATCGCCGAAAGTGTGACTAGATCCGTATTGAATGCATCCGACAAAGACTTGGAAGGCTTCCAAAAAATCATTGAAGAAACAATTAAAGTAAGAGAAGGACATAAAAATCTACAGAAATTAGTGAAAAGCTATTCTACATCTATGATTCAGCGTTCATAAATGTCATAAGGCTGCACCCTTTTACATGGTGCAGCCATCCATTTCCATTTCATTGCTATTCGACAATTTCCAGATCTTGTACTGGCTTCATTTATATGAAACTCTACACTAGAAGATACTCTAAAACAGACATTTTGTTTCTATCTTAGATTTAACTTGTTGATAAGTTGCTCTGTCGTTATAACGGTAGCAAATTCTTCATGCAAAGTAGCAAGTGAAATAGTGTGGATTGTCTCTGCATCATAATATTGATCATTTTGATCCTTCATCCCAAATGCTGCTGTAGCGTCTGAAAGAAGATATGTATTAAACCCTAAATTGCCACTCATTCTTGTCGTTGTCGAGACACAATGCGGTGTCGTCAGACCTGTTATGACAACTGTTCCGATCTCATTTGATCTTAGAAACTCTTCTAAATTGGTTCCGATAAACGCACTATTTACCTTCTTAGTTAGGACAATTTCATCTTCTAGTGGATTCACCAACTCTTTGATAAGGAAACCATCATTTTTCCGATGAAAAAGAGAATGGAGAGAATCTGACAAATGTTGAATATGAATCACTTGCCATCCCTTGTTTCTCCAGAGCTTTAGTAGCTTACTTATATTTTCCTCTGCATTTGGATTATTTCGTTTCCCCCATTTCTGATCATCAAAAGCATTTTGTACATCTATAATGATTAAAGCTCTCTTCATGAACCATCCCACCCTAATTAATTATCTGTTTACAAAATAATTTAACAATTTTGAAGTCTTTTCACAAGAATAGGGTGTCAGTCCCCTTCAAATATTCAAATGATTAATATTGACTGAAGAATTCCGTTTTATTTTCATTACAGATCGTAATGTATTCCTTCTGGCGCGTAAATCTCGATTCTGGATGGTAAGTCTTGATATCTGGTTCGGGATCTCCCGATTTTCGCTTAGACTTTATCTATATCAGTCGTAATCATCTGAAATAATTGGTGGAAAAAGTAAAATTTATTCTTTCCGTCAAGTTGAATTTCCCATAAACCCCTTCCATTCATCATTAATATCTTTAGAATAATCAGTATTGTTTTCACGATTGAAAGTCATTTCCGAATTTTCGTCAAATTACTGAAAAAGCTTGATAACTTCTACTATTCCATTGAAAGCGTTTTTTTACATATATATAATAAGCCCATAAGGGATACCTTACACATAAGACAACATGATTCGTACACAAGGAGGTAATAGTTTTGAAAAATGTTTTTGAGAAAGCCCAACAGTTTGGTAAATCATTTATGCTTCCGATTGCTGTCTTACCAGCTGCTGGCTTGCTGCTTGGTATTGGTGGAGCGCTATCGAATCCAAATACGGTTTCAGCTTATCCATTTTTAGATATTGTATGGCTTCAAGCCATATTTACCATAATGAGCTCTGCGGGGAGTATCGTTTTTGGTAACTTACCGATTATTTTTGCAGTCGGTGTTGCAGTAGGCCTGGCCCGTTCGGATAAAGGGACAGCTGGTCTGGCTGCAATGATTGGGTATTTTGTTATGAACAGCTCAATCAATGCCCTACTCTCCATTACCGGGGATCTTGCTAAAGATAATTTAGCTGGTGCTGGCCAAGGAATGGCGGTTGGTATCCAAACATTAGAAACAGGTGTTTTCGGTGGGATTGTCATTGGGATTGTGGCGGCCTTATTACACAATAAATACAATAAGATCCAGTTACCTCAAGTTTTAGGATTTTTCGGAGGCTCTCGTTTTATCCCGATCATTGTTTCTTTTACAGCGATTATCGTGGGGGCTGTTTTATTTATCGTTTGGCCTTATTTCCAACTTTTCATTAATCAATTAGGCTCATTAGTTACAAGCACAGGTACAATCGGAACATTTTTCTATGGCTTTATTCTTCGTATGCTTGGACCAATGGGATTACATCATATTTTCTACCTACCATTTTGGCAAACTGCTTTAGGTGGTACGATGGAAATTGGCGGGCATATTGTCAATGGGACGCAAAATATCTTCTTTGCCCAATTAGCTGACCCGAACACCGAACAATATTATGAAGGTGTATCAAGGTTTATGTCAGGTCGTTTTATTACGATGATGTTTGGTCTTCCAGGAGCAGCCCTTGCGATCTATCATTGCGCTAAACCAAAAAATAAAAAAGTCGTTGCAGGGATCCTTCTTTCAGCAGCTTTAACTTCTTTTTTAACAGGAATCACAGAGCCTCTTGAATTTAGTTTCTTGTTTGTTGCTCCACTTCTCTATTTTGTTCATGCTCTGTTTGATGGGTTAGCCTTTATGATGGCTGATATCTTCAATATTACAATTGGACAAACTTTTTCTGGAGGGTTCATTGATTTCACATTATTTGGTATCCTTCAAGGTATGGCTAAAACAAATTGGATTTATGTATTACTAATCGGTATTCCTTGGTTCTTCTTATATTATTTCACATTTAAATTCCTTATTAAGAGAAAAAATTTCAAAGTTGTTGGACGTGAAGATGAGGAAGAGACTGTTGCACAACAAGTGACAGCTACTGATCGTGCCAAAACAATTGTCGAAGGATTAGGTGGAGCTACTAATATTGATGTAGTAGATTGCTGTGCAACCAGACTTCGAGTAACTGTTAAAGATGACTCCTTGGTTAAGGATGATGTGATTAAACAAACCGGTTCAAAAGGGATTGTGAAAAAAGGCAATGGTATTCAAGTCGTATATGGCCCACAGGTTACCATTGTAAAAAACGAAGTAGAAGAGTATTTAGGACATGAATAAATCATTTTGAACAAGGGAGTGTATAAAATGCAAGCAGTATTAGATCAAATCACTAAAGGATTAATTGTATCTTGTCAGGCTTTAGAAGGTGAGCCTTTACACAGCTCCCACATCATGGGGCGCATGGCTGTTGCAGCAAAAGAAGGCGGTGCTAAGGGAATTCGTGCAAACTCGGTCGCTGACGTTTTAGAGATCAAGAAGCAAGTAGACCTTCCAGTAATCGGAATCATCAAGCAAGTGTATGGAGATAATCCTGTTTTTATCACTCCTACTATAAAAGAGATTGATGCATTAATGACAACGGGTGCTGAAATTATTGCCACTGATGCAACAGCGCGCATAAGACCTGATGGAAGCACATTAGATCAATTTTATCATGAGGTACGGTCTAAATATCCTCAGGCGATTCTAATGGCAGACGTCTCAACGGTAGAAGAAGCCATTCATGCTGATCAACTAGGATTTGATATCGTTGCTCCAACATTATATGGCTATACAGCTGAGACACAAGGATTGAAGATTGATTTCAATAATTACGCGGTCATTAAACAAATCGTAGAAGTAGTAAAGCATGCGAAAGTTCTTGCGGAAGGAAACGTTTCTACACCAGAAATTGCCCGTTCCGTATTAGATATCAATGTTCATGCGGTAGTAGTAGGTGGAGCTATTACACGCCCACAGCAAATTACCAAACGATTTGTTGACGCTTTGCTCTAGTCGTTTTTTTTAATTAAATTTCGACTTCTGTTAAATAATATCTTTTAATAAAACAATTTTTACAAAATCTAAGCTATACTAAAAATGACTCGAGCTGATGCTTGAGTCATTTTTAGTATAGATCAGAACACTCATCTATAATGGACAAGTAAAAAGGTTATCCTATATGATAAAAATAGCAGTAAAAATCCCCCACAAATAGGTGAACAACATGGAATATTTAGGTGAAAACCTCTTGCATGGAATTGAGTGCAGTATGGACAAATTCACAAACACAGAAATAGAACTTGCTCGATATATTATTGAACATCCTGATGAAATCAGCCATATATCTAGTAGCCAAATTGCAAAGAAAATGCATATTTCACCAGCGACCATTACTCGTTTTTGTCAAAAATTATCTTTTTCAGGATTCAATGAGTTTAAGCATGAATTAAAAAGATATGTGGATCTCAGAGATAAACCGAGCACGACGAATACGATTAAGCAAATGGATTATTTTGCCCAACTATATCAAAATCACTTGGATATTATTGAAAATACCTTTAGAAAAGTCACATATTCTGACATTCAACAAGCCGTCTTCCTTCTCACTCACGCAAATAAAATCCATGTATATGGCATTGGTAACTCTGGAATTGCTGCCCTGGAATTTAAATCAAAGTTTTTTCGAATTGGATTAAATGTTGAAACCATTACCGATCCACATCAAGCTGTGATGGACGCAGCACTATGCACAGAAAAGAGTGTTGTGATTGGAATATCTGTCACTGGCAGGACGAAAGAAATCATTCGTCCTATAAGCATTGCGAAGGAACAAGGAGCTGCCATTTTAGTTTTTACCGGTGAAAAAGACTCTGAGCTATCACAGCTAGCTGACCTAACTCTACTCGCCATGAATAAAAGCAATATGCATATGGGACAGAATATTTCGCCATCCTTGCCACTCTTTTTACTGTTTGATTTAATCTATACCGAGCTTATCGCAAAGGATTATAAAAATAGAATTCACTTTCGAGAAAAAACATTAAAGGCGTTATACGATAATTATTAATCAAAATTATGTATCAGTTTGTATCTCTTTTACCACTATGTTTCTCGTACATAAAGTGAAACTTCAATCAGTGGGGGGATTCTTCATCCCCCACCTACGCTTCTTCGATTCTTCTTAAGCCTTTGAGGTGGGGGTTTCACTTTATCTGATTGAATGGACCATACAATTAGTCCAGCAATGTTGTCTTACGTATTAGCTACTTCAGCCAATGGTCTTCTAAAAAGTATCAATGGAAATGAACCTAAGATTAAACATAAACCAAGAAGATGAGTCATATTTTAATATAGGTTACATGTAGGAGATTAGCAGTTTAAAAAGGTCCCTCATATTATCCCCTTATACCTTTGCCACCTTATTCCTTGGAAAGGAGATTATTATTATGAAAAATTGTGCCATAATAATTCCTGTCCTTAACCCTACAAGCAGTTTGGTTGATTATGTCCACAGATTATTAGCAGAAGGTGCTGCCGAAATTATTGTTGTAAATGATGGCAGTAAAGAAGATTTAACGTATATTTTCACTGAATTAAGCGTGATCGAACATTGTACGGTCTTAACGCATGATATGAATAAAGGGAAAGGCAGAGCGTTAAAAACTGCTTTTGACTATTTTCTTAAAACCTATCAACATTTAGAAGGTGTGGTAACAGCTGATGCTGATGGGCAGCACGCCGTAGAAGATGTGTGCACTATCGCTCATACCCTAGAAAATGATGAAAACGGTATCATTTTAGGTGTTCGGGATTTTAACAATGACAATGTACCATTCCGAAGTTTACTAGGTAACAGGACTACAAGTTTTTTCTTTCAATTATTATACGGGTATAAACTAAAAGATACACAAACCGGGTTAAGAGGCATTCCAATAACTGAACTCCCGAGAATCTTGGAGCTTAAAGGAGAACGCTACGAATATGAAATCAATATGTTAATCTATGCTAAAAAGAAGAATATCCCATTTAATGAGATTTCGATACAGACTTTATATTTTGACAATAATGCCAGTTCTCATTATCACTCTATATTCGATTCCATCAAGATATTTGCAAAACTTCTATCTGGATTTCTCCATTATTTTTATTCTACGATACTGTCAGGATTAATCGATATCGGCAGTTTTATTTTGCTGAACAGTGTGATATTAGTCGGGTTGCCACTTGAAGCACGGATTTTTTACGCCACATTTGTTTCTCGGGTCCTTTCTTCTTCGAGCAATTTCTACATGAATCGAACATTTGTTTTTAGCAATCAGAACAAACTAACCCAGTCAATTTTCAAATATTATCTATTATGTATTGGGATTATGTTATCTTCCTATATTCTGGTAACTTCAACAACGATCCTTTTGGGTGTAAACGTGATTCTCGCAAAAATTTGCATCGACCTCTTACTGGGTATGATCAGTCACCAATTTCAACTTTATTGGGTGTTTAAAACGGATGAAACGATAAAAAAACAAATCATTGGTGAACGGGATGAAAGATAATTTTTATGGAACGTTTTTTCGATGTGTCCAATTTATTGTAAGAATGATCTATCCTACATACCATGTTCAAATACCCAAAAATATAAACGGTCCGGTTGTGTATATCTCCCACCATCAAAATACATTTGGTCCATTCGTGGCAATGCTATGGTTCCCAAAAAGTTTGCATGCATGGATTCTACATGTTTTCCTTGATCAAGCAGCCTGTTATACACAGTATGCGGAATATACATTTACAAAAAGAAACGGAATGAATAAGTATCTTGCAAAGATCTGTGCGTTGCCGCTATCCTATCTCATTGCAAAGCTTTTACATTCAAGCAGAGGAATTCCTGTGTACAGGGGCTCTAGACAAATTCTACAAACATTTACACAGAGTGTTGCTGCTTTACAAAAAGGAGAAAGCATCGTCATTTTTCCAGATATTGCATACAATGACACGTCTTCGCGTACGAAAGCAATGTATGAAGGCTTTCTTTACTTGGAAAAATACTATTATAAAGCTACAGGTCAACATGTATGTTTTGTTCCTTTATACGCCAGTAAGAGTAAAAAAGTAATCCTTGCTGATCAACCCATTTATTTCAGGGATGGGCAAGATTTTAACGAGGAAAGAAAAATTGTCTATCAAAAAATTCACACTCAACTGAATCAGCTAGCAAAGAATAGCGGGGATTTGAATGAATAAGACAGTTTGTACCACATCTCTTTAGTTAATAAAAAAAAGCGCCATGCACCATCGGTAATACAGATGGTGCACGACGCTTTTTCCTATTCGGTACGGATATCTGTTGCTCATCCATTTGATTCTAGATGAAGATTCGACGAAAGTACGTATTTATCCGTCAGCTTACTGATGATTACATAAGCGATTAGAGATAATAAAACAGGTAAAACAACGGTGTGCATGCCTAAAGCGTTTGGATGGAGTCGATCAAATAAAATATAAGACCCCATCCCGACAACCATTGAGGAAATAGCGCCATATTTATTCCCCTTACTCCAATAAAGGCCAAAGACGATTGGCCAAATAAAGACTGATTCTAACCCACCGAATGAGAATAAGTTTAACCAAATGAGCAGGTCTGGTGGGCTTAAGGCGAAGAGGATCACGGAAACCCCGATTAAGGTCGTAACCCAAAAGCTAGCTCGTTTCACCTGCTTTTCAGTCGCTTTTGGTTTTAGATAGTTTAAATAAAGGTCCTTCACAATTGCCGAACTTATCAAAATCAATAAAGAGTTCACTGTCGACATGATGGCTGCCATTGGTGCAGCGAGTACGAGCCCCGCTAAAAATGGCGGTAAAACTTCTAACGTAAGCGTCGGCATCACTTTATCGCCAATTTCAATGCCAGGAAGAATCGCTCTTGCAAAAACACCAATTACGTGCATGCCAAGCATAATCGTTCCAATAGCAAACGTACCGATGATGATTGCTTGATGCATTCCTTTTGAATTTTTATAGGACATCGCTCGCACTGCGATTTGCGGTAAGCCAATAACCCCAACCCCCACTAAAATCCAGAAAGAAGAAACATAAATAGGTGTTAAATCTCGCTCGGCTCCATAAGGGGAGACAAGGTTTGGATTTTCCGCCACAAGCTCTTGAATAATATTGGGTATGCCACCACCAGCTATAATCGTAGCGACTAGTAAAATAATCGTCCCCACTAACATGACGACCCCTTGAACGGTTTCTGTTAAAGCGACTGCTCTAAAGCCACCAATAATGACATAAACAAGAACAGAGACAGCAAAAATAAACAATGCTGTAGTGTATGATAATCCTGTCAAAGACTCAATCAGCCTTGCTCCTCCTACCCATTGTGCAGCCATTGAAGAAAACAAAAAAACAATGATACTAACAGCTGCAATGATGACAACTGCCGTACTTTTATACCTTTCCTTTAGAAAATCAATTAAGGTAATCGCCTTGTATTTTCGTGCGATAATCGCAAATTTCTTGCCTAAAACCATTAAGACAAAGTAGCCTGCTGGAAGCTGCGCCATGGAAAGAAGAACCCACCCTAGTCCTTGTGTATAGGCCACTCCTGGACCACCGATAAAACTACTCGCACTTCCATATGTAGCAATCATCGTCATGGCTAATACAAATCCACCTAACTGTCTATCGCCTAGGAAATATTCCTGAAGAAAGGAATCTGTTGATCGAACGTACCGACTTGCCCAAAAACCAACAGAAAATATCACGACTAAGAATAATAGTAATGGAATAATAACTTGCCAGTTCATGTGTGATCTCCTCTTTCTTCTTCCTCTTCAAACGAAACTTCCTTAAACAAGAATTTCACACTATAAACAACGAGGATGAACATCACAATAAAACTTAAGACACAACTGTAAAAGAACCATTCTGGCAAGCCAAACACATAGTTATAGGAGGCTGGGTCACCTGAACCTAATCCGTAAGCAAATCCAAACCATAAACTAAAATTAATGATGACAAGAACGACTCCGATTATCGCTTCTCTATGGGCTATTTTAAATCGCTTGTCTTTCAATTCTGCATTGTCTTTCATATAAATCCTCCATCTTTACTAGTCGTCTTTGAGATCATTAAACAGGTACGAACCTTCCTGCAACTCTAGTTAACGACATGATTCCCTTTAACCTTATCGGTAATTCTGCATTCTAAAAGATGACTTTATAAGGGTTTCAGCTGCTTTCTTAAACAACCTTGATTCTAAGGTACAATTTTATCACTTTTCCATTGGATACTAAAGTCTCCAATGTTATTTGACAAACTATAGGTAGTCGACGATTCATATAAAAATCATGACACCAACAAACATCGACGCCTCATTAAAAGGGTTCGTTGGATGGATAAGTTAACCAATATACGGTGATACTTGAAGATGCCTGGAAATAGGCGATAGATCGGATACTAGAACATACAAAGTGGATTAGCACCTATGCCCCCGCAATGGTGCACTTTGATTTTGGAGAATTTGAAAGTCTTTTTCATTAAAAACAAAAAAGAAAGCTGAATCAGCCTTCTTCAAGGTGTAGGGGATACCCTACTATCATCCTTCCTTATTCGTGCAAATCGTTAATAGATACCCACTCATATCCGCTTTCAGGCCAGTCAAATGGTTTTTCTTCATCGCAAATAACTTTTGTAATAGTAGAAAGCGGACCTATTTCAAACGTAGATTTTTTATTTAATTTCAATGAGTCCGTTAGTAATATCGCTTCTTGACTATGTTGAATCATGACTTCGGAAACAAGGGATTCGTCCATATCAAAATCATACACAGCATCTTTAGTTACTCCACCACAAGAAATAAAGGCCCGATTAAAATGAAATCTTTTTAAAAAATCAACGGTATAGGACCCTTTAACTGATGATTGGTCAGGATGGGTCACCCCAGGTAGCATGATCACTTTCCCTGAAATACGTTTCTCTTCAATAGCTACATTAAATCGAAGAGCAGCACTCAAAGAATTCGTGACGATTGTTAATGAACGAATATCTTCAATCATATCGGCAATATGAACCGTCGTCGTACCTACATCGACTGCAATCGTATCTCCATGTTGAATAAACTCGGATGCCCTTTTGGCTATTTTCAACTTCGCTTCATAATTAAGTGACATTTTCCTCTCATATACCATCTCTTTTTGAGTAGGAATAAAAGGAACCGCTCCACCATGAATCCGTGTTAATTGTTCATTCATCTCAAGATCTGCTAAATCTCTTCTGATCGTTTCAGGGGTGACATTTTGCGATTTCGCTAAATCAATCACCAGAATTTTGTCATGTATATCTAATTGCCTTAAGATAAACTGATGTCGTTCATCCTTACTCAACATCGTATTCACTTCTTTCTTAATCTACTAATATATTCAATGACTGCCAGCGCCTTTTTTTCCAACGTAAAAATAATAGGAATGCACGGATCCATTCATCCAATATAAAGACGATCCATATACCAACCAACCCGTACTCTAACCATACACCGACAACAAAACTCATCGGAATGACAAATCCCCATACGACGATGATACTGATCAATACTGGGTATTTCACATCTCCTGCCACATTCAGAGTGGAAACGAGGAGAACATTTGCCGCTCTAGCTGGTTCTAATAAAATACTTAGAAAAACAAGGAGAACAGTGAGATGCTTAATGTCTTCGTTTGCTGTAAAAAATGAAATAATGGTTGCAGATAATAAGGCGATAAGAGCTGTTAGAATAGTTGTTACAACAATACTTTTCATTAATAATCTTATTGAAAAATTATAAGCATTATCGTGCATTTTATTGCCAATTAGCTTCCCAGTGATGATTTGCGCAGCTTGTGAAATGGCCATTGAACATGCAAAGACAATCGAAGTGATTGCTTGAGTATAAATCTTAGTCGTAATCGTAGCAGCACCCAAGCTTGCAATGAAACCAGTGATAATCACTTGCGATAAATTGTAGGAGACGTGTTCTCCGGCTGAGGGAATCCCAAGGACCAGAATTTTTTTCATTGCCTTCCATTCTAACTTTAACCAATTGATGCCACCAAACAGAAGTTTCTTATGCATCATAAAATACATACATAATACAATCATACCGATCATCCGGCTTATATTCGTCGCAACAGCAACGCCAAATACTCCTTCACCTAATATTGTAATCGGTGTAAACAATACAATATAGTTAAAAGCAATATTTAAAATGTTTATCATTATTGTCACAAACATAACAAGCTTTACCATTGAGTAACTTCTAAATATACTCCCCATCAGGCCCATAATCGAATGAAAAACAAGTCCATATGCAATTACCTTTAAATAGGTAGATGCCTCGACCATTAAACTTTCAGGTGTTTGCAGCATTTTCAGGAAGGACTCATTAAAGACTACTAATACCGTCGTCATGCAGATCGTAAACATGACATTTAAATAAAATGCATGTGATACAACTTTTGCACTTTTTTCTTTTTGACCGGTACTGGAAAGTTGGGTTAACTGAATCGTTGTTCCAATATTAATAAATCCGTATATCATCGTTGTAACAACAATGATTTGATTCGCTAAACCAACTGCTGCAACACCATTATCTGAATACTGACTCAACATCAATACATCCATGTTGCCGAGTAGTAATTGAAACAATTGCTCTACTAATAAAGGAATAAACAAATATTTAAATCGTGGGATTTCCTGGTGATTTTTCATGCTATTTGTAATCTTGATACTTTGTTGTTTCAATGAGATATGTCTCAAATACCTGTTGATTACTTAATTCGATGACACGCGCACCACGAGTAAGCTCACCATAGCACTGAAATCCACTAATTCTACCATAGCATAATCGAATATCATGATAGTCAGCAACAAAGTCATTGTCATGATCATGACCACAAAATATACCTGCGACATGCCCATTTAGTAATAATGAAGTGAATAGTCCCGTATTCACCATTGGTGAAGAAATGCTCTCATTTCTCTGCCCACTCACTTGCCCTTCCATAAATGCTTCTTTATATTCTGGAAGTGGAATATGCAAGAATAATAAATCCTTTTTAAAATCTTGTTCTCTATTACGATATTGATTAGAAACTTCGTTAAACCATGTCACTTGATCTGGATGAACAAACTCGTAAGTTCCAATTCCAAGCGGATCAATTGAACCGCTGTCGATGAAATAAAGGACATTTGCAACTTCATCATGTTGATTTTTAATTTCAACACAATAAGACGCTCGATCTTTTGCAATATGCAAATGTTTTTTCTCAACAAGCAAATCAATTTTTTCTTCCATTTTTCTTAATTCAGAACGTGAAATTCCTTCTTCTGAATCATGGTTACCATACGTAATCGCGATTGGTTTCTTTAATTCATTTAATACCTTTATCAATTCAGCGAAACTTTTTTCCGGCCCCAGAACACCTTCAGACCAAATCAAATCTCCGGTGATCACAATTAAATCCGGATTTGCTTTTTCAGTCATATCCTTTATATGATCAAACGTAAGATCATCATGTTCATGAAATGGCATTGAACCCACATGTAAATCAGTCAATTGTAAAATCCTAAACTTTCCTTCTTCTCTCATCATAAGCTCCATCAATTAAGCCTCCTATTCTTTCACTGATCCAATATTCACACCTTTTACAAAATGCTTTTGGATAAATGGATAGATCATAATAATAGGTGCTACAACTAGAATAATGGTTGCCATCTTTAATGAATCACCGGTAACCGTAATTTTTTCTAATGCTGCATATGCACCTGAGTTTCTAAGTAATGCATCTGCCATTGCTTGTTGTCTCGTTAACATTTCCTGTAATAGAGTTGCAAGTGGCTTTAATTCAGGATTTCTTACATAGAACGATCCTGAGAACCAATCATTCCAATGGGCAACCGCATTAAATAGTCCTATTGTTGCGATAACCGGTTTACTCATCGGCAAGATAATCTTCAAGAAAATTTGAAATTCACTACAGCCATCAATTCTAGCCGCTTCTTCAATACTATCTGGTATTGCCTGAAAAAACGTCTTCATAATTAAAATATTCCATACACTATAAAGACTTGGGATAATATAAACCCAGATTGTATTTGTTAAATGGAGTTCCGTTAATACTAAATAATAAGGAACGATACCACCGCTAAATAACATTGTAAAAAAGATAAAAAATGTGATGACCTTTCTACCAGGTAATGTTTTCGTTTTAAGTGCGTAAGCCGCCATTGCCGTTAAAAATACACTAATGATCGTTCCTACTACTGTTCTGAACAAACTAATTCCAAGTGCATTTAAGATAGATGATTGTTGAAATACCTCGATATAATTCCCAAAGCTAAACTCTCTAGGGAAAAAGTAAATTCCGCCCCTTTGCGCATCGGTTCCTTCATTTAACGATAGAGCTAAAATATTTAAAAAAGGAAGAATAATAGATAAGCAAAGTAGAACCACGATAACGATATTGAAAGTTTTAAAAAACCGCCATGTTTTATCATGCTCGTTGAACATGTGAATTCCTCCTTTATTAAAGCAAGAGGGTGTCCCAAAAGGATCTGACTTCGCACTCTATACACTGTATATAGTCGTAGAGGGGTCTGACCCTTTCGTTACGGGAGAGCCCCCTTTTAATAGTTTTAGAATCTAATTGTCGTACCTTCTTTTTCTTTCTTTTCAACCAGCTTGATATATTCATTTAACCCTGACTTTTCAAGCAATTCTTTTGATTCTTGTAAGATTTGTGCTGCTTCTTTCTCTGACTTACTATAGTAAGCACGTAATAAATTTTCATTGTACGTATCGAGAGCAATGTTTAAATTGTCACCATTTTCAAGTTCGAAAATAAATGATTTAGGTGTTGATCCGTCAATTACTTGTGCATTTTTTAATCTTTCATCATAATTCCACATCTCAATGATTTTTTCCGCAGCTTGTGTATCTTCATCAACAACTCTTGCACCGTATTCAAATTCACCAAAGTCTGCCATATTATCAATGTCTGTATAGCCAAGATGTTCTGCCCAATATGAACCCGCTCCTCTGAAACCAAGTTTCGCAGCTTGTGCAGGATCGTTTTCTTTTAATTCTAAAACTTCTTTCTTAACAATTGGATTACCCTTTTCATCTAACGTGTAGTCTCTTCCTTCGATTCCATATTGGCTTAATAATTTACCTTCACGACTTGCTAAAAAGTCAGCTAATTTTACAATATCTTCTGGATACTCTGTTGTTTTCGGGATTGACCAACCAGCATATCCTGATTTATACGTTAATTGCATTTGATAATCGCCTTCAACTGTATCGATCGGTCCAAGCGGAACATATTTCATATCGTTATTTTGAACAACATAGTTATGCATATCAGCTACAATTCCAAATGATTTGTTGACAATACCTTCTTTTGCTCGATTTTCTTCCATTGTAAAGAATTCTGGATGAAGAAGATTCTCTGCTAATAAATCCCTGACAAAGTTAACACGCTTTAAACCATAACCTGTTTGAGCCTCATGCTTAATTTTCCCATTTTCATCTTTTAAGAATTTCTCTCCAGTTTCACCTGACCATACAAGATCATTGAAAATAAAGTCTCTGTCAGCTCCACCCCATGCAGTTGGACCAATCGGTGTTACCGGCTTTCCATTCTCATCTTTAAAATTACCTTCTTTAATCTTCACGGCTAAGTCACGTAATTCTTCCGTTGTATCGATTTCCATCGGATCAATCCCTAATTGATCGACAATCTCTTTTAAAATATAAGGTCCACCAACATATTTACGTTTAACAGTACCAGGCTCACGAGCCATTGACATATGAGCGAAGTAACTTGCACCTTTAAATTCATCTCTAAACATAATATTGTCTTTCGTATCTTTTGGTAGGTAACCTTCTTCAAAATATTTACTATAAATCTCTGTTTCTTTCAACATCGGTGTTAAATCATGGAACATCCCTTCACGACCAGCTTTTAATAATATTTGCATCTCAGGTCGTCCACTATGATCCAAGTAATAAGCAACGAAATCAGGTAAATCTCCTGATGCTAACCCTGTAGTCAAGGCCTCAGTCGAATCTTCAACTGTAATCCCTTGTAATTCTAATGTAATCCCTGTTTTTTTCTTTAATTCTGCAGCGATTTCAGGGTTCATTCCCGCTGAAACGTCGCCATCACTCATGAATACTAACCCTTTAATTGTTCGATCTGCAATCCATGTATCAGGTGCACCCTCTGGCTTTTCATGATTCATTGTCTCTTTTGAATTATTCGAACAAGCGGTAAGTAACAGAATGCCTACTAATAACAGTGTTAGTAACTTATATGACATCTTTTTCATAGTGAGTGTATTCCCTCCAATTTCATTTACCATAATGATGTATTAAATTTCTTACTAGAAAAACGGTTAACTACTAACACAAGGATTAAACCTACAATCCCTTGCATCATTCCTACTGCTGTTGCATATCCAAATTGGCCACTTTGAAGCCCAGTGCGAATGACATACGTATCAATAATTTCAGAAACCTCCGCATTTCCTGGTGTTTTTAATAAATAGATTTGATCGAATCCTGCAGATAAGATATTCCCTAACGATAAAATGAATAAAATTAAAATCGTCGGTCTAATACCCGTTAATGTGATGTGCCAAATTTGTCTCCATCTATTTGCCCCATCAATGGCTGCGGCCTCATAAAGGCTAGGGCTAATCCCCATAATTGCGGCAAAATAAATGATAGAATTCCAACCAATATCCTTCCAAACATAGCTCCAAAACATGATAGAATGAAAACTCTCTTCTTCCATTAAGAAGAACGTGCTACCATCACCTCCAAAGAACGAAATCACTTGATTTAGTAGTCCTGTGTTCGGTGCTAAAATACTTTGTAAGATCCCTACCACAACAACCCATGATAAAAAATGTGGCAAGTAGGTAATACTTTGAAAAAAGCTTCTTATTTTATTATTTTTAATTTCATTAAACATAAGTGCTAAAATAATCGGAAATGGCAATGCCAATATTAATTTCATCGAGCTGATGATGAGTGTATTTTTAATAAATGTCCAACTTTGAGGGTCGTTAAAAAATCGTTCAAAGTATTGGAAGCCAACCCAAGCACCACCAAAAAGTCCTGTATCAAATCGAAATTCCTTGAATGCCAATACCATACCAGCCATAGGTAAATAGGAGAAAATAATGAAGAATATAATACAAGGTAAGAGCATGAAATATTGTGCACGATGCTGCCAGATATTTTCATAGCTAAGCTTCATTGGCTTTACCTTGTGCTTTTTTTTCTTCTTAGGTGCTGTCTCAATATTGTTTCCAGATGTGATATCCATTCAACTAACTCCTCCTTTCTAACCCTCTTTTGATTTTTTCGTAAAATAAAGTGAAACTTCGATCAGTGGAGGGGCTTCATCCCCCACTGATTATTAGTCCCGTTCTAGTGTCGCTAAATCTTCGATAAAGCGATACTACGAACCCGATTCAATGAATCACAGACTAAGCAACGTCTGTGTGACCCACATCCTGTGACTTTTGAAGACCACAAAGGTAAGTTTCACTGTATCTCACCAATCGGGCTTTTTCATAAAAAAGCGAGGCGACTGCCCAGCCCCGACAAGCATAAGATGGAATACGGCGTGGCGTAGTTTGCCACAGAGTATTACAGCTTATGACCTCAGACGGGCTAGGAGCCGCAACTAGATTGGGCAGTTGTCCCCCACCTACGCTTCTTCGATTCCTCTAAGCCTGGAGGTGGGGTCTTGACTTTCCGTTAATGCGGAATAAACGAGATTCGTTAATGAAATTCAGTTGGTGAATACGAGTACTGAATGATTCGTTCTTTAGTTGACCTAAGGTACTTCCACTCGAAAGAAAATATGTGACTGATGTGCATCAGGTGTAACAGTCCATTGATCGTTTCCGAATTAGTCGTTTTAAATAGCGACAACTTTTTCATCTTTGTTCATTCCTACCGGATTTAATTCGATTCGTTCTGTTGTTTCTTTATCAAAAAAGTGAATGTTTTCAAAATCAAAGGTCATATCAATTGATTGACCTGTTTCAAATGGCTCCATCGCATCCACTTTGGCAATTAGTGCTTTTTCATTTAATTTCACATGTAATATGATTTCAGAACCTGTTAACTCTGCTAATTCAATATTTGTTTTAAAGTCAAATTTTCTGTTACTTTGTTCATGTTTATCAGATCGTCTAATATGTTCAGGTCGAACCCCGACAACTAGGCTTTTATTTAGATAGCCTATTGCTTTTAAATGATTAATTTGTTCGCTTGGGAGTGGAATAATCATCCCTACGACATCTAGTCCAGCTTCTGTTAACGTACCTTCAATAAAATTCATCGCAGGGGCACCAATGAAACTACCAACAAAGATATTGTTTGGTTTTGCATAGATTTCTCGAGGTGTTCCTACTTGTTGAATGACACCATCCTTTAATACGACAATTCTAGATGCCATCGTCATTGCTTCCGTTTGATCATGGGTAACATATATCGTTGTTGTTTTTAATTCTTTATGAAGTTTCGTAATTTCAGCACGCATTTGCGTTCTTAATTTGGCATCAAGATTAGAAAGCGGCTCGTCCATTAAGAATACTTTCGCATCTCGTACGATCGCTCTACCAAGGGCTACACGTTGTCTTTGACCACCAGATAAAGCCTTTGGTTTTCGTTCTAACAAAGATTCAATATCTAAAATTTTGGCTGCTTTATGTACACGTTCATTGATTTCTTTTTTTGGTACCTTTCTTAACTTTAAAGAAAAAGCCATATTGCCAAATACAGTCATATGTGGATATAACGCATAGTTCTGGAAAACCATCGCAATATCTCTGTCTTTCGGATGGAGATTATTTACTACCTTGTCATCTATGAGAAGTTCACCGCCACTAATACTTTCTAGACCGGCTATCATTCTTAATGTGGTCGATTTCCCACAACCTGATGGTCCAACAAATACAATAAACTCTTCATCATTTATGGTTAAATTAAAGTCTTTAACTGCTTTTACGCCGCCACTATACTCTTTAGAAAGATTACGTATAAGTAATTTAGCCATGTTGCCTCCTAAACAAACTTTTTTATTCTCTTTTTCGTTTTGTTTTGCTTTTGTTTACTTTTACAATTTACCAATCAAACATTGAGTAAATATTTTGATAATGTAAAAGATTCATTAATCTATTTGTTAATCCAACATCGGCCAGTTCATAGATTTACCGAAAGAAGCATTTTTTCATTGGCTCGATTCGCTACTCAAATTTCCTCATAAAGTGGAACTTCAATCAGCGTGGGGGATTACTCCCGTTAATGTGGAATAAATACGAAAGAAGCAGGGCAATCTAAGATGCCCTGCTTCTTTCGTATTTATATTCTTGTGATCACCAAAGAGGTCGTCCAAAGGGAGAGAATATCTTAAAGAGAAAATGACGTTTCTTCGTACGCACTAAGCGTCCCCTTAGACTGAAACACACCATGATCAGAAGGTAGTGCTTTATTAAGATAGCATTTACATCATGAATGTCATCTTCAATATCCCCTTCTTCCATTGCTCGACTAGTTGCTTAAACGAATGTAGTTCTTGTGGTTACATTCTTCGTTCAGCCTTTGATCTGATAAAAATTATTACATTACATAAAACATTCCCTTCCTTTCATAAATTAAATTATGTTAAAATAACGTTCACACTAAAATAAAGTGCTATTTTTCAGATAAAGTGAAACTACGAACCCGATTGGTTCAACTAAACCTCTGCTTACGCATCGGTAAGTTTCACTTTATCTCACCTATCGGGGCTTTACAGGCTGTTTATCCCCCACCTATTTCCCTTGATTTCTCACTAAAATGGACTTGGGGGTATTACAGCCTGTTAAACCGGGATAAATTGCACCTAAGGAGATGGAGTTATATGGTATTGATTGGCGTTGCCTTAATTATTATAGGCTTTGCAATAAGGTTAAATCCGCTAGTTGTCGTGACAGTATCCGGTTTGGTGACTGGCTTAATTGCAGGTCTACCGATCGTGGACATTATTACGCAATTTGGGGAAGCATTTACAACGAATCGTTATATGTCGATTTTACTCGTAACCCTTCCGGTAATTGGACTATTAGAGAGAAGTGGCTTACAAAATCAAGCTGGACATCTCGTTTCAAAAATTAAAGCAGCGACGGCCGGTCGAATTATCACTATTTATTTACTTTGTCGTGAAGTTGGGGCTGCTCTCGGATTACTTAGTATTGGTGGGCACCCTCAAACTGTACGTCCTCTACTAGCACCGATGGCTGAAGGAGCTGCCAAGGCAAAATATGGGGAAGTTCCAGAGGAAGATCGGGAAGAAATTCGCGCCCATGCGGCAGCTGCTGATAATATCGGCCTATTTTTCGGCGAGGATATATTTGTAGCAGTTGGAGCGATTTTATTAATGAAGGGTTTCTTTGATCAAAATGGAATTGAAGCAGATCCAATTTCAATGGCGCTTTGGGGAATCCCTACAGCGATTTTCGCCTTAATTGTTCATTCAATTAGACTTTACTTATTTGATAAAAAGCTCGATCGAAAATTAGGTTCAAAAGCTAAGAAGGATGTGATCGGATGATTTTTTCAGTTGAATTTATTTATATTATAATGGGAATCATCGGATTGTGTTGTTCCTTATATACTTTTGCTGATAAAGCGAACCCTCGTCGCCTTTTATCTGGATTATTTTATTTCATCTACTCCATCACTCTATTATTCGGAAGTGTTATCCCACCATTTTATATTGGATTAATGGTTATTTTGATGGTACTTATCGTTGGAATGGGTGGACTTCGCAAAGGTCAATATGGTGAATCATCCGATCAACAACGAGAAACACAACGTAAACGTTTAGGTAGCTGGTTATTCTTACCTGCACTACTTATCCCCATCTTAACAGTTGCCGGAGCAAAGGGCTTTGAAGGAGTAAAAATTGGTTCCTTATTTATTTTTGATCCCAAAAATACAACATTGGTAGCATTGGGTGTTGCCTGTTTGATTGCGATAATAACAGCAATGATGTTAACAAAAAACACCCCACAAACAGCGATAAAGGAATCTCGCCGCCTTTTAGAAGCGATCGGCTGGGCAGTTGTGTTGCCACAGCTTTTAGCAACATTAGGTACAATTTTTACACAAGCTGGAGTCGGAACAGTTGTATCTGATGTCGTGACTCAGTTCATTCCGGAAAACTCTTTATTTATGATCGTTTTTGTATTC
Organism: Peribacillus sp. JNUCC 23; assembly: GCF_053653995.1. The sequence goes on along the minus strand of NZ_CM132202.1, from coordinate 952,212 downwards.
TGTATTGGAATGGCACTATTTACGATGATTATGGGAAATGCATTTGCAGCGTTTCCAGTAATGGCTGCAGGCATTGCTGTGCCATTTTTAATTACTCAATTTGACGCAAATCCGAATCACATTGCTGCAATCTCTATGTTTGCTGGTTATTGTGGAACACTAATGACTCCCATGGCAGCAAATTTCAATATCGTCCCTGCCGCCTTATTAGATTTGAAGGATAAAAATCATGTTATCCGTGTACAAATTCCAACAGCATTAATCGTGCTTGCATTCAATATTATACTTATGTATTTACTTGTAAAATTGGAGGTCTAACGATGAGAAAAAAGGTATTAGTAACCGGCTTCGATCCATTTGGTAAGGATACAATAAATCCAGCTCTAGAAGCAGTCAAGCAATTAGAAGGTGTTATCATAGATGACGTGGAGATTGTAACTCAAGTAGTGCCCACTGTCTTTCATGATTCAATCAAAGCTGCGATAAAAGCGATTGAATCATATAAGCCTGATGTAGTCATTTGTGTTGGCCAAGCAGGGGGACGTACACAAATAACCCCCGAGCGAATCGCCATTAATGTCGATGATGCACGAATTCCAGATAATCAGAAAAAACAACCGATTGATGAACCTATTTCAGAGGACGGCCCAGCTGCATATTGGTCAACTTTGCCGATCAAACGGATGGTTCATCAGATGAGGAAAGACGGAGTCCCAGCTTCCGTTTCCAATACTGCAGGGACTTTTGTTTGTAACCATCTATTTTATGGATTAATGCACTATTTAACTAATCATGCACCACAAATACGTGGCGGCTTTATCCATATTCCATATATTCCAGAGCAGACGATTGAAAATAGTTCTCCTAGTTTAAGTCTTGACGTTATTGTGCGTGGGCTCAAAACCGCAGCAGTCATTGCAGCTACTGAAAAAGAGGATATTCGAGAAATTGGTGGTACAATTCACTAATCTCTCATTTTGATACGAGCTAAATCTTACTTATATTTAAAGGGAGTCACATAAGGATCTGACCTCACACTCTAAATCAGTATGTAGTGTTCATACACGTATCTTTTACTGTATTTAGTTGTTGCGGGGTCTGATCCTTTGCTTTTTGGGATATCCTCTTTTTTCTTCGACAACCCTTTAGACTTACGAAAAGCTCTTGTGAGAAAGACAATCTATCATCTATGAAATGAAAGCCATTTGAAGTCCCCGCCAAGCAAATTGTGCCAGTTATCATTATGTCGAAATTTGAATTACAGAAACCTTTGCAAATGTAAGCGTTTTCTATTAAAATCATTAATAGGCGGGTGACATGCGGGGTCATCATTGTATTCGGCGAAGGCGGGGCCAATACAGGAGAGTTCTTTCATAAACATTTTTATAGCAAGAACGAGTATGGTGTTTTAAAGCCAACCTTTAGTATGAAGGATGTTTACATTCATAAATATCCAAGCTACCTCCAATAAGGTAGGGTATGTGGCGCAACACGACAAGTTCTTATACAAATCTTGTGTTAACTTTCAAGTTATTTGTTCATGCTTCTTAGATTCATGTAGCTCTGTCCCCCTTTTCCTTCATACAAAAGCTGGTTTATCCCATTCATTTAAACTTTACTATCTTTTTACTTTTCATGTATAAAAGAATTATAGTTGGCAATTATAATATAAAGGCAGTTTAATAGTTAGCTGGAGGTGAATGTATTGCAAGAAAACACAAAGAGGTTGACTGATTTTTTTCAAGACGATCGATTTGAATTAAACTCGTACCTCACTTATATGTTTAATCAATTTGATGATTATGCCCAAAAACCATTGGAAGACCAATTGATAAAGTGAAAGGATAGACATCATGATTAAAGAAAATAGATAAGCGACTTGGTTATTCTAAAGAGATAATCAGGTCGCTTATTATTATTAGGCTTGACCTAAAAGCGGTTCGTGAAATTTCATTTTAATATGTAACTGAGCTTGATCACGATAAGAACGATAGGATACAATCTTTTCGTCAGTCGTCTGCACGTCCAACTGTAAAATATGAGTGCCCCTCATTTCTAAATAATAATGAATCCCCTCTTTTTCCAAATGATAAAACGAATAGGAGATCCCTAAAAGTGTGCGATTTTCTTGTTGTGTTTTTGAATGATGAAGTACATAGTCCGCCAATTCTTGGATCGTAGTAGTTGTTCCTGTCATCGCAGATTTCACACGGACAGCTGCTTGTCGAAAAGTCGATTTTACATTGTCCACAATTTGATTCAATTTCATGAAGATTCTCCCTTTCAATTCGTAAGTTATTTGATTGTTGCTCTAAATATTATTTGATTCTTTGCTGCCATACATTCAGACGTAAAGACGGTCTTGGGGCTTCTCACCTCTACTCAAACTTCTACCAGCCTCGTTTCATTCAAATAGCTGACTCATATAAAGAATTCTTTCGCATATTCTACGGTTCCAGTAATATGATCTAAAGCTTGCGATTTCAGCTCCAATGCCATAAACGCTTCATTTGGCACTTCAAAAGGTGCCGATATCTTGTATTTGCTTGCTGGAACAAACCCAAAGCGCGGATAATAATCTGCATGCCCGAGCACAATTACAGATTCAAAACCAAAAGATTTTGCTCGATTTATTCCCTCTAGAATGAGCTTGCTACCAATCCCTTCCCCTTGGTAATTAGGTAAAACTGCAACTGGTGCAAGAGCAAGGGATGGGTACTTTTCTTTTCCATTATGTATCATGATTTTTGTAAATAAAATATGACCAACAATGTCTTTCTCCAGTACGGCAAGTAAGGAGAGCTCTGGAATAAAAGCATCACTCTTTCGTAGCCTCGCCACTAGATTGTGTTCATCATGATCGGTATATTCTGCATGTTCAAAAGCTGACTTTATTAGAGATTCAACTACACGATAATCCGAACTGGTTTCTTGTTTGATTGTAATGTTCATTTTAATCACCTTTCTATATGATTTGAATTCTCAAATCTTGTATTTTACCAAGCACTTATATCCAGCTGCTGATTCTTATTAAATAATCCAGGATAAATGAGAAAGCCTAGGATAATAGCAGTCAGGACTGCTGCAAACAAGATCATAAAGACAATCAATAGTTGAAAACGGACGGCTTGAACAGGATCAGCTCCAGCTATAATCTGGCCGGTCATCATGCCGGGAAGCTGGACAAGACCAATTGTTCTTTGCCCTTCAACCGTTGGGATTAAACTGGACCGTATGGATTGTTTTAAGATTGGATATATGGATTGTTTCACACTGCCCCCAAGGGACAAGACGAGCACAACTTCTTCTTTTCTCATTTCCAACTCAGCTTTTAAACGATTTAAGAAAAGATTGGCAATGACCATTGAATTACCGATAATCATCCCACTAATCGAGATTATGTACTGCGGAGTCGCCGGTACGATCTGTAATCCAAGTAAAAAACCTTGAGTTATTATCTCAACGATACTAATCGTCAAGAAAATTTTCCAAAAAATACGTGGCAAACCTTTACCGCGTTTCGCTGCGTTTTTAGCTGCTACGAACACCATAACTAGAAGCATCAAAATCATCGCAAGTGGATTCTCAAAACCGAATACGGTGTTAAGTATATAGCCAACAATCAATAATTGAATAGTAGCACGAATACTCGTAATAATCAGGTCTCGACCAAGTCCCAATTTAAATGCTTGTGAAAGAAAAAAGGAAAAAATAACAAATCCAAAACTAAAGAGAAGGGCAATCAAGCTCATTTGTACTCCCTCCTCAACTCCAAAAAGTGTTTCGTCTGCGCTTCTTTTGGCTTAACAAAAAATTGCTTAGTAGGAGCCGCTTCGACTACTTTCCCATCGATCACAAGCCACGTTTGATCGCCCACTCTTTCTGCTTGTGATTGATCATGGGTAACCCAGAGAATCGTCGTTTGCTTTTCACGGTTAATCCGTAAAATAAGTTCTTCTACCTCATGTGCAGACAAAGAATCCAATGCTGATGTCACTTCATCGAGCAATAAAATAGCTGGATCGTTCACAAGTGTTCGAGCAAGCGATAACCTTTGCCTCTGTCCACCCGAAAGCTCTTTGGCTTGACGGGATAAATGATCTTCTGTTAGACCAACAAACTCCATATACTTCTTTGGATCTTCTAACGTTCTACCCTGCAGCCGTAAAGGCAAGGACAAATTATCTAACACAGTTCCTGTAAGCATAGGAGCGCCTTGAAAAGCAATACCGACCCGACGTCTAAGCTCCTGGATATTCCACTCTCGAACGTCTTTTCCTCGAATTCGTACTTCCCCTTCATCAGGAGTAAGCAACAAATTACAAAGTGATAAAATCGTGCTCTTCCCTGATCCCGATGGTCCTATAATCGTAACAATCGACCCTTTTTCTATCTCCCCGCTAACTCCTTTTAATACATCGACCGCCTCGTGCTGATTCATATATGATTTACTGACGTTTATGAATTCAACTTCCGTAGTCATAATTGGTAGCCATCACTCCCCATCATCCTTCTTTATTATCGAGTATATACTATCTAGTTGCTATTTTTTATATTTCAAGGATTATTTTGTGAATTTTGGTGCTTTACTAATCCACTTGGGCTTTTTACTCACCATTTCATATTTGCTACATGAAGCCTTTCATTTGTTGGTATGCATCTTTCTAAGGTTTTTGGTTATATTAAAAACTACTTGATAAAATGAAACTTCAATCAGTGGGATTTTCTTATCCCTACTGATTGTTAGTCCGGTTCTACTAAACCGCTAAAGATCACCGCGGTAAGTTTCACTTTATCTCACCAATCGGGCTTTTCTGGGTAGTTATCCCCACTGATCCTTCTAAGACTAAGGGGGGTACTGCCCGTTAATGCGGGATAAACGAGGAGGAATAACGATGAAACAAGAAAGTACACATGATTATGTAGAAAAATTACGGGAAACAAAGAAAAAGAACGAACGAAATAAAAAGAGGCAAGGTAACGGTCATCCTGAAGAGAAATTGCCAAATAATCAGTAGCGATTACAAGTTTATCTCCCTAAAAAATCAGGTTAGTGGATTGTTTGGAAGATATTATTCGATTCAACTTGAAGCAATTCTTTCATCCGACAGTGTTTGAAGAGTAGCAAATCGCTTCATTAATATGGGCTTTTCTATACACTTTATAGAGAAAAAAGGGCTACCCGATAAGTCGATAGTTCGACTTTCGGGACAGCCCTCGTTTTCTCTATAAATCAAGTATCTAGCAGTATTGAAACTCGCTATCTATCCATATAAAATCTTTAATCTAAATTAATCCAGACATTCTTGACTTCTGTATACATATCAATCGATGCTGAACCATTTTCTCGACCGATTCCACTTTGTTTGTACCCGCCAAAAGGAGAAGCTGGATCTAAGAGACTGTATGTGTTCACCCATACATTACCTGTTTTCATTGCATGAGCTACTTTATGTGCTTTACGGACATCCGTTGTGCAGACCCCTCCACCCAAGCCATAATCTGTTTTGTTGGCTAGCTTAATGACTTCATCAATGTCATCAAATGGCATAGCTGAAACGACAGGTCCAAAGATCTCTTCTTGAGCAATTCTCATATCATTCGTTACATTAGCCAACACAGTAGGTTTGACATAATGGCCATTTGCCAAGTCACTCGCTGTCGTATTACCGCCAACTAACAATTCAGCACCTTCTCGCTGTCCAATATCCAAATAATTCAACACACGATTTTTTTGCTTTTCAGAAATGAGAGGTCCTAAAACGGTTGATCGGTCAAATCCGTCACCCACTCGATAATTCTTCGTATACTCACTTAAATCACTCATAAATCGGTCGTAAATTTTCTTCTCAACAAATAACCGGGAACCAGCCACGCAGACTTGGCCTGAATTCATAAAAATGGCATTAGCTGCATTCCGAAGAGCTACATCATAATCCGCATCAGCAAAAATAATGTGCGCTGATTTACCACCTAATTCTAGTGAGACTTTCTTAACATTTACTGCACCAGCTTGCATAATTTGTTTCCCAACTGCCGTTGAACCGGTAAACGCAATTTTATCAACATCGGGATGTGCAGTTAATGCCGCACCGGCTGTTTGTCCAAATCCAGTCACAATATTGACGACCCCATCCGGAAAACCAGCTTCTTGAATCAGTTCACCTAATCGTAATGCAGTTAATGGTGTGTTTTCTGCTGGTTTCAACACGACCGTATTCCCTACTGATAATGGTGCTGCCAACTTCCAAACTGCCATCAACAATGGAGCGTTCCAAGGGATAATTTGACCACAGACCCCAATTGGTTCCCGTCTTGTATAGTTAAAAATATTTCCTGGAACAGAAACTGGTATGGTCTCCCCTGTAATCTTGGTTGCCCATCCTGCATGATACCGAATATTCTCAGCAGCCGAGCTTGCCATTCCTGCGGTGAAATTAACTGGTGCCCCGTTATCAAGCGTTTCCAAGTGAGAAAGTTCTTCAGCATTTTCCTCAATTAGATCAGCAAATTTAAACAGTAGTTTAGCACGTTCAGCTGGTTTCATTTTGGGCCATGGTCCTTCATCAAATGCAATACGTGCTGCAGCTACTGCACGGTTAATATCTTCCTTATCCCCTTCTGGAACCGAAGTAATAACCTCACCATTTGCTGGATTCATTGTTTCAAATCTCTTTCCTGAAGCAGCTTCCACCCATTGTCCATTTATTAACATGTTTTTCGGGGTAGACGTAAATTTAACAGCTTTAGAGTTTAACGAAATTAATGTTGTAGACATAATAATTCCCCATTCCGTTGTTAAAGTTTTTGAACTACTTTGTAAAAAGACAAAATAAAACGATCCACATAAAGGTCCATGTTAATATGCTCGTTAGAAACGTTTAAACGCTGACCAATTCGAATGATGCCCGTTGCTACTTTATGAAAAACACGTACGAAATTTCCAGTTTATATTCGTCTTCCATTTTGCCACAGCTTCCTTCTAATGGTATGCTTGTCCAACCGAAATATTACTACTTATACCACACCCAACCTATTTAGCCATTACACCTTCAGTTAAACCTTCAGTTAATAATCTTCTTAGGCGGCTTGCTCGCACTCCTCCTATACCAAGAGCTACTATTTTTACATCTAACCTTCACATAACAAAATCCCCCTTATTATTTCTTTAGAACGAAAATGAGGTAGTTCTTACACTACATTTAGCTCTAAATTTGTTATCATTATTTAAAGCGCTCGCATTTCATCTTCTTGAAAGTACTACTTGCTGTTAGTATTAGTTTATCAACTATACAAAAAGAAACAATCATTAAAATATGAGAGTTTGTCTACCTAGACAACACTTTTTCATATTGTGTTCAATGCGATGAAAAAACTTTTCGGGGGTGCTTGTGATGACTGATAAGCATGGGGTAAATAGAAGAGTACGGAGAACGAAACGGGTCATTAAAGAAGCCTATTCTTCGTTAATTCAAGAAAAAGGGTACTCTAATGTCACCGTCAAAGACATCGTTGAGCGAGCAGATTATAACCGATCATCCTTCTATAATTATTACACGTGTAAGGAGGCTTTAACAGAAGAACTAGTAGAGGAGATGATTGAAGGGTTTAAAAAAGCAAACCGTCAACCTTATAAACAATCAAACTATTTGAAATTTGATACGCTTCCTCCATCTTCAGTTGCTATATTTCAATATATTTATGAACATGCCTCCTACTTTAGACTCTTAATTGCAGCTGACCCCATCCCTGGTTTACTTGATCAGATTGTTCATACGATTAATCTATTACAGAAGGAAATCACATTTACAGCCGACCAACATGTAGATCGTAATGGTGATCATTTTATTACTTTTCGCACCTATGGTTTTTTGGGACTTATTCTAGAGTGGATTCAGAGTAATTATGCACGACCCCCAGTTGAATTAGCCAAACAGCTAATAGAAATCTGTAGCATGAGTGCTCCTTCCATTCATATCAATGACTGAATATGTTAAGAATTCGGATGATGCCTTGCATATTTACAATATTTTTTCAATATCCACTTCATCTTCTTCCGGTTTAGTTGTTGACGCAAAACGATGTACAACACGTCCATCTTGATCCATGAATAATTTCGTAAGGTTCCATTCTATGTGCGAGTATCCCTCTTAAAATTCTTGTTTAGTGGAGTGTTTTCTTCTAGATTTTCAAAAATATCACAAGTATTAATTATCAAAAATTAGACAAATACTATAACAAACTCGCGATAGTTGAATAAGTATGGTCAGATTTCATTCTAAAAAGAACTGAATAGAGAAAATAAAAGCACTCATTTTAATCAAACTTTGTTTAATACGAGCGCTTTTTGTACGTCTTAAGATAAAGAATAACGCTATGGCTTTTATCAAACTTTTTTTCAAAAGCTACACCTGATTCCTGTAATTCCTAAAGTACAAAAAAAGCCCGCCCAGTAGGTTAGTTGTCTGACCTATGGGCTGGCTTCAATTATTATCATTCTAGTAAAGAATTAGACAGGCTGTGATTAGTATTGTTGAAAAAAACTACGTTCAAGATAAGAATCTTTGCTTAATTTGTATTTTTCCCTCCGCCATTCAATCCTTCTTGAATCAGCTCGTAGACTTCACTGTTGATGAGCATTCCAACGTGATCTACACCGCTGATTTGAACGTTATTCGCTCCCTGAAGTGTTGAAAGCCAAGTGGGTACAACAAAGTCGTTGGTGCTATAAATCGAAGTATAACGGATTTTATGGTTAGGATCTGTACCTACGGGAGCTTTCGATGTTACATATTTGTTTGGAGAACCCAACGTTACCACATCATTTACCTTGCTTCCACCATCATTGAGAATATAAGTCAGGGTATTCAAGCCTCCCGCACTGTGTCCAATAATATCAACCTTGCTCTTTCCTGTTTTCTTTAACACTTCATCTACATAAGAAGCAAGCTGTTTTTGATTATTCAAACTAACACCAGACTTATTCACTAATTCAATAGCATACAGTTCATCATCGGACCAGCCTTGTTTTTTCAAGTAATTTTTTATGCCATAAAAGGCTGTGCTGTTTCCACCTGCACCGTGAATAAATATAACTGGATCATGACCGTTTGTCTGTGCTTTAGAAACAGAAGGCTGACAAGTAACCACAGAAAGAATAATAACCATGCATGCCATTAGTGAAAGTAGCAATCTCTTATTTCTCATAATTCCCCTCCTATTTGTTTAACTGCTTTCTTGCTACGTTAAGTGTTATACATTTTGGAGGGAGAAACAACCGGAAACTTTTTCTATCCCTGGTTACAGTGCTTAAGCAGTTGGCCAATTCAGCAATAGAAAAATGGCTATTTTTCTTTTGAATCGTACCTTCCTTACATCCTTCTAATATCCTAATCGATAAATTAAAAATTTCTCATAAGGATTATGCGCATAGTCTGGCAGGATGACTTCTTCTTTTAATTCAAATGACATTTGGTTCTCTAAAAAATAAAGATAATCATCTGACGGATAATACAAAATCAGCTCGATTTCCCGTTTGAACTCTTCTACAGATAACAAAATATTATTAATAACCTGCATAAAAATTTGGATCGAAAATGGATTAAAAAAATAAAAACGATTATCTAACGGATTAATCTGGTATTTCTCTGCTAAAGAGCAGTGAAAATGGATTTTATCTGTTCTGTTTTTTGCCTTCTTCAAATATCTAGTTCGATTTTCAATCGCTTCTTTACAAAATCTTTCGTTCATTTCAATCCCAATAACAGTCGCCTGAAATAAATGATGGATATAGAAATTTAACCGTCCTTTTCCACAGCCAAAATCGACAACACGATCACTACTTTTCAATTCATATGTATTAAATAATGTTTCGAGTGCATAATATGGAGTTGGCTCATAACGATGATAATGCATAGAATTATTGAATCCCTTTTGGTCACCTACTGTTTTTATGTTTAGTAACGCATCGTAATACTGTTCATTCATGGGTTTTCTCCTCGATTTAAAACTTTATTCTTTAATCATATAGCTTTTTCTATATGAATACCATTCGACTTTTTTACCTGAACACGCATAGATATCGCTAATCTATGTTTTATTCAATTCGAATCAATTTTAGACATCTACGATTTGATTAGTACGTTCTCTTACTTTTCTAAGGGAATTTTAAGGTTATTCTTCTTTTACTTTAAACTCGAGCCGTTATGATACTAATATAAACAAAACGAGGAGGTTATCAAGAATGAACTTGATGCCAATGCTATTAACAGGTGCTTTAATCGTAGGTGGTCTAGGAGCTCATGCAATGATTGATAACCACCCAACAACGAAATTATCAAATGCACCTTCACAAACGATAAATGAATTACAAGCAAAGACGATTGCCTTAGACACATCTCAAGGTGGTCTAGTAACGAACACTCATACCATTGAAGATCATGGTATTAAAAAATACGAAATTTCTATTATGAATCGAAATACAGAATATGATGTGGATATTGATGCATCATCTGGAGACATTTTGAATGTTGACATGACCAAGATGTTAAATAGGTAACTTACACCTTATCATTCCTATCGCATTGTTTTTAGCAAGGTCCATTCTAATCCAAAAAAGTAAAAATTTCAGGAGGTTTTATCATGGTTCAAGAGTTTAAAGTAAAACGTTTGTTTGAAAATCAAGTTCATGAACGTCAGCAGTTTTCACTAAACTTTAAAAGTTATACTTATCAAGGGATTTTCCACGAGGGAGACATTCAGTGGTTTCATCCTCAACCTAATACTAGGCTTGTTGAAGAGGATCTCCAAGTTCTAGAATCCACTGTGTTTGAATTGATGAGAAAACACGCATATCAAGGGTTTACAGTAAAACCATTGTTCGAGGATCAAGTTCATGAGCGTCAGCAGTTTACATTAAACTTTGAAGGCGATCATTATCATGGGATTTTCCACGATGAAGAAATTCAGTGGTTCCATCCTCAACCTAACAATAATCTTTCCGAAGACGACCTTCAAGATTTGGAATCTAAAGTATATGACTTGATGAAGAACCACGCATATCAAGATCTTGCAATAAAACCATTGTTTGAATATCAAGTTCTTTAATGGTTGCTTACAGTCAAACATAATAACCCCGTATTGGTTTCGATAGGAAGTTGTTCAAAAAGTCCGATCCTTACTTACGTATTACTGCATACGTGAAAGGTTTGAGGTATGAGCTTCTCGGCTCTTTTAGCCTTCTTTTTGAACACGCACTATAGAGCATTCTGGTGCGGGGAATCTCAATCCCAGTAAACGAAAGCGATTTCAAAAAATAGTTTAAAAGTATCGACAATTCGATGTGAAGCCGTATAATATGAAGTATCACTTCTTTAGGAGGATTACAATGGTTTATAAAGCGGAAGATACTCGATACGATGAAATGCAATACAATAGAAGCGGGCGATCTGGCCTACAGCTTCCAGCGATTTCACTTGGTTTATGGCATAATTTTGGTGGAGTAGATACATACGAAAATGGCCGCGCCATGCTAAGAAGTGCTTTTGATTTAGGGATCACCCATTTTGACCTTGCAAACAACTATGGTCCACCTGCTGGATCCGCGGAAGAAATGTTCGGGAAAATGTTAAAAACGGATTTTGCCCCTTATCGAGATGAAATGATCATTTCATCGAAAGCTGGTTATTATATGTGGCCAGGCCCATACGGTGAATGGGGATCAAAGAAGTATCTGGTCGCAAGTTTAGATCAAAGTTTAAAGCGGATGGGACTGGATTATGTCGATATTTTCTACTCACATCGTCCTGATCCAAACACGCCTTTAGAAGAAACGATGGGTGCGTTAGACTCAATCGTTCGCCAAGGGAAAGCTTTATATGTAGGCATTTCCAGTTATACTGCGGAACAAACAGAAGAAGCGATTAAAATTCTAAACCGGTTAGGCACTCCACTTGTCATTCATCAACCTAGCTATTCCATGTTGAACCGCTGGATTGAGGATGGCCTGCAAGATGTATTACAAGAAAATGGTGTTGGATCGATCGCTTTCTGTCCTTTAGCACAAGGCCTTTTAACAAATAAATATCTAAATGGCATTCCGACTGATTCCAGAGCTGCTAAATCTACTGGTGCATTAGGAACAGATCAAGTGAGTGAAGAAGTTGTAAATCGTGTAATAAAATTAAATCAAGTGGCAGCTGAACGCGGTCAAAACCTGGCGCAAATGGCACTTGCTTGGGTACTAAGAGATGGAAAGGTTACTTCAGCTTTAATCGGCGCAAGTCGAGTAAGTCAAATCGAAGAAAATGTTGCTGCATTAAATAATCTTTCATTCACTCAAGAAGAGCTTGATAGAATTGAAGATATCTTAAAAAGTTAATGATTAGAAGAACCTTCCTAACGAGTAGTATGTAGGTAAATGGTGCAATTTCTTTTGCCACAACAGGTTTATACCCAACTAAAAAGCCGGATTTCCCCTATTTGCGGAAACCCGGCTTTAGAGTTATTCAGCTTTTACTAAGATTTTTACTTGATTTCTTTCTTTTAGCAAGCCTTCAAAACCTTCGTCAATCACTTCATCAAGTTTGATACGCTTTGTTACTAGTTTATCCGCTGGGAAGTATCCTTTGGCCATTAAACTAATAACAGCTGGAAATACATCGCGGTATCCGATAATACCTGTTACAGTGCGTTCTTTCAAAACGATATTTTGTGGGTGGATAGGAGCTTCTTTTTCAAAAATACTTACAATCATCGTTTCCCCATTAATTTTTGTTGAGTTGATGGCTTGTACTAAGACTGGCGGTACCCCTGTCACTTCATAAGCAACATCTACCCCGCCATTTGTAAGTATATGAAGTTGTTCGACAACATCACCTTGACTCGGATCAATTGCGATAGCTCCAAGCTCTTCTGCTTTTTCTCGGCGTTGTTCAGATAGTTCAATCGCATAAATTTCTGATGCACCCGCTGCTTTTAGTGCTTCAATAACGAGTAAACCGATTGGACCAGTACCGAACACAGCGGCCTTTTCGCCGACTTGTAGTTTACTTTGTTTTACAGCATGAAGAGCAACAGCTGACGGTTCGACAAGTGCTCCTTGCTCATATGAAACAGTTTCTGGAAGTTTATGTAGCATATGTTCTGGAACCGAAGTGAATTCAGAAAATCCACCACCGCCTCCTGAAAGGCCGTAGAAGCCCATTTTGTCACATAGATTGTATTTCCCTTGTTTACAAGCAGCACATTCGCCACAAGAATAGATCGGCTCAACAGTCACACGATCGCCAACTTGTACTTTAGTTACTCCTTCACCAATTTCAACAACTTGTCCAGAAAATTCATGCCCAAGAACAATAGGAGCTTTATCCCCACTTAATGGATGTGGTGCTTCGGCTGGAATAAAAATTGGGCCTGCTGTATATTCGTGTAAATCACTTCCACAAATTCCACACCACTCAACTTTAATTTTTGCCTCACCTTTTCTTGCCTTTGGCTCTTCAATATTGTCAATTCTCAAATCTTTAGCCTCATACCATCTCAATGCTTTCATGCTACTCATCCCCTTATATATTTCGGAATATTTTAATTTATATTACAATATCATTATACTGCCCTTATAAATATTTACAATTGGGTTCTCTTCCCTCTTTATGAAAACTATGTGAACTTTTTCACTAGGCATCCAAGAGTTATTTCCACGTAGCCAACACCCTTTAGATAAAGCGTCTTTGGGAGCAAGTGCCCCTTTGACAAGGTCTACTCCACCGATTGTTAGGTAGTTCACGAAGTCTGAAAAGGAGTCTGTTGCGTGATTAGCCCGATCATTTAGTCCGTCATAAAAAGATTTTCCTGAATCTAAACCACCCATGGACAACCAATTACCAAAATCGTAGACAGAATCAAATTTATCCTTGTTCCGTTTGGTTATCCCATCCCAAATATCTTCGCCGATCTCTTTCACACTATTAAACGATTTCACAAATGGATTTTCAATTTTGTTTTCTATCTTCTCTTTTTTACAGGGAGCTCACAAGCTTGATTTCCATAGATAGGACACTCGAATTCAGCAGACTTCTCGCTGGAAAAGTTTGATTCCTATGGCTTTGTGCCTGTATAACTCCTTGACCATAAAGTGAAACTTCAATCAGCGGGGGTTTTACTGCCCGTTAATACGGGATAAAAATAAATAGCCCAAATCTTGGTCACTTTACATATGACCAAAATTCGAGCTATTTTTTGAAGTTTAATTAGGATAAATCATTTCATCATGAAATCACATACCAGTTAGAAAATACCGCTTCTTCTAACTCCTGATTTTTTATCTTTTCATGCCATATTAGCAGTATCATAGTTTCTTAGCAATTACTTAAGCTACCTCTACTCGGTTCCGCGAAATGATTACGCGATGGAGCACCATTGCGCCAAGGCTCTGAATAACCGTCTTCACAATTACCTGACCAAGAATCGCAAAAGGTACAGCTTCCCATGGTAGGAAATTGGCACCCAATGGGCTTAGGCCAATAATGACAAAGATAGCAGAGTCAAGGAATCCACCGACTAAACCGCTATAAAAAACTCGCCAAGCCATCGGCAGCTTCAATCTTGAGTAAATTTCTGTATCCGTTGTTTCCGAGATGACAAACGAAATAGCGGACGCAAGAACGATTAATAATGTGTCTCCCAATATATATGACACAATCGCCGACATTGCTAAAGCTGTTCCGATGGCCAAATAGGTTTTCTTTCTGCCAAATGAATTTTGAACTAAATCTCTTAGGATAAAAGTTGCCCCGATAAATAGCGTTCCCATTGGCACAATAAACACACCGATCGATAACGGTGCAAAAGAAGCCGTCACAACGTTGGCTGTTACAATGGCAATTAAATACAGTAAAATTCTAATCATCGATACTCCTCTTCTCTTACACGCCTCGTTTATTTCCCCATACTAATGCATGGAGTTGAGGGAGTACTTTAACTTCTTTTAACTCTTCATCTTGTATCACTTGTTCGATTAACTCTTCGTATTTTTGCAGCAAATGGGTAATTAACGCAGCGTCATTTGCAGTCTTCGTATCATCATTTCCCACCTGCATATAAAAAGGAATGCCAGGGTATCTTCTATGAATTTCCTTTGCATAGTCAAAATCAGCATCATTGAATACAACGACCTTTAAACTCACATTTCCTAAAAAATCGTCTGACATGAGCTTATTGAAGATCATATCAAGTGAGTCAAAGTTCGTTTTCATCCCTGAACTAGGTGGCTTCGGCGAGATCGTCAACTCATCGATTGAAAGCATCCAATCTTGCCATTTTGATCCTTGCGTTTCCAGACAGGTCTTCATGTTTTCTTGCTTTAATAATTGGACAAATTCAGCAAGATTCTTCAAAAGAGCTGGATTTCCACCTGAAATGGTCACATGAGAAAATCCGTCTCCGCCAAGCTCTCTTAACTGCTGCAAAATTTCGTCAGGCTCCATCTGCTTAATGAGATGTTTACCCGTTCCATCCCATGTAAAAGATGAGTCACACCATGAGCAAGAATAATCACAGCCCGCCGTTCTGACAAACATCGTCTTTTGACCGATGACCATGCCTTCCCCTTGAATGGTTGGACCGAATATTTCCATCACAGGAATTTTACTCAACTTCCATCCACTCCCTTTTTGCCTCGGCATAGCTCGTCGGTGTTTCATAAAGACGGACAAATTCAACCCTTGCCCCATCATATTGTTCTTGTCTATTTTTTAACGCGTCCGCCATTTTTTCATAAATCCAAACAACCATATTCTCAGCCGTCGTATTCATTAAGGGCAGCGTCTCGTTTAAATATTTATGATCAAGAAAAATCTCAATCTCATTTTTCCAAATTTCTTTAATATCTCCAAAATCAATGAGCAGGCCACGATCATCGATAAAACCGCTAAGTCCAAAAATGACGCGATACGTATGGCCATGAAGGTTTTTGCATTTTCCTTCATAGCAATGTAAATGATGGGCCGCATCAAAGGTAAATTCCTTACTAACAAGCACACGTTTAGCATGGTATTTTAATTGAGTGGATTTGATATCTTCATTGATCTTTTGTAATTTATCTACAATACGAAATCCATACATCATTTCTGCCCCTTCTGACTCAAGTAGTCATCAAGACCTTTTTGACGCAATTTACATGCCGGACATTCCCCGCAACCATCTGCCATGATTCCGTTATAACAGGTTAGTGTCTTTTTGCGAACAAATTCCAAAGCACCTAACTCATCCGCCATGCCCCAGGCCTCGGCCTTATTCATCCACATAAGCGGTGTATGAATCACAAATGGCTGATCCATCGATAGATTCAGCGTGACATTTAACGACTTTATGAAAATATCTCTGCAGTCCGGGTAGCCGCTAAAGTCTGTTTCACAAACACCGGTAATAATGTGCTTCGCTCCTACTTGGCTGGCAAGTACCCCAGCAAAGGATAAGAACAACAAATTTCTCCCCGGAACAAACGTAGAAGGAAGCTCACCTTCTTCGCCCTCACTTACAGCAATGTCATCACGCGTTAAAGCATTCGGCGCCAATTGATTGAGCAGCGACATATCCAGAATATGATGTTTAATGCCAAGTTCATCTGCAATCTGCTTGGCACAATCAATCTCTAACCGATGGCGCTGATTATAATCAAACGTAACTGCCTCGACTTCTTTAAACTGCTTCATCGCCCAGAATAAACAAGTCGTACTATCCTGACCACCACTAAAAACGACTACTGCCTTCTCTTGCTTCATTAAAAAAATCCCCTTTTCGACAGAAAAACAGCACTACTAAGAAAGCAGTGCTGTTTTCCTTAGTTTTTTAGAGAGGGTAGCTAGAAACCTCTACCGTAATTAAACGGATTTATATTTACATCAGTTCATTTTAGACTAAAATCAGTAGATCTTCAAACTAAAAATAGAAAATGCATATTTTGGTACATATTATTATCCCTTTATTTATTGAATTTTGGTTTTGGAAGAGCCCCTACTACTGGGTGGGGAATGTATAACTCTTCTAAATAATTCATCTCATCAGGAGTCAACTGAATATTAAGTGCAGCTACGGCACTTTCAAGATGACTTTCTTTTTGGGCACCGATGATTGGCGCAACAACTTGATCCTTGTTAAGAAGCCATGCTAACGCAATCTTATCACGAGTAACACCATGATTGTTTGCTACTTCAGCCAAACGTTCTACAATGCCTTGATCAGCTTTCATCATACTATCGTATTTTGAATGTTGAACCATGTCTGTTTCAGAACGAAAAGTAGTTTCAGACCAATCACGAGTCAAACGACCTGAAGCGAGTGGGCTATATGGTGTAATGGCAATTTTTTCATCACGACAGAACGGAATCATTTCACGCTCTTCTTCACGGTAAATCATATTGTAGTGGTTTTGCATGGATACAAATTTAGTCCAGCCATTACGTTCTGCTACACGTTGCGCTTTTTGAAATTGCCAAGCGTACATAGCACTCGCACCAATGTAACGAGATTTCCCTGATTTAACGACATCATGAAGAGCTTCCATAGTTTCTTCAATTGGTGTGTCATAATCCCAGCGGTGAATAATGTATAAATCTACATAATCTGTTTCCAAGCGCTTTAAACTTTGATCGATTTCGCTCATAATTTCTTTACGAGATAATCCGCCACTATTAGGACGACCTGAACGCATTGTTTGATGAACTTTTGTTGCAAGAACAATATCGTCACGCTTAGCATAGTCCTTCAATGCCCGGCCAAGAATCTTTTCACTTTCGCCCATTGAATAGATATTCGCAGTATCAAAGAAATTAATCCCTAAATCGAGAGCTTTTTTGATGACTGGACGACTACGTTCTTCATCTAAAACCCATTTGTGGGTCCATTTTTCAGTATCCCCGAACCCCATTGCTCCTAAGCAAATACGAGAAACATCCGTACCAGTATTACCGAACTTTACATATTCCATAATAAAACCTCCCCTTTATTATTAACCGTACACTTTAGCAGCACTCGCAAAAGAAGACCTAGCTTTTGGCTCATCTTCATAAAGTGAAACTTCCATCAGTGGGGGTTTTTTTCATCCCCCACTGATAGTTAGTTGAACCAATCGGGGATTTACAGGCTGTTTATCCCCCACCTATTTATTTCTTGATTCTCTCACAAAAATTGAGGTGGGGGTTTTACAGCCTGTTAAACCGAGATAAAGTTCGAGATGTGTTAGTAATTGTTAAAATGTACCTGAAGTTATGAGCGCAGTTATGTAATCAAACTTCTGGAGTTAATTCTTCTTCCCACCTCATACTTGCCCGAATAAAACATCATAGTTTAATTTCGTACACATTCCTCAAACCGGTCACTTCCAGCTATTACTTTTTCTTCCATAGTAGATCTCCCCTTTTATTGAGAAATACTAATAGAAGGACGGTTTTTCAAAATCTGTATTTGGTTCGCTGACTCCTAAACTTTTGCCAATATATTTCGTATTATCAGCAAGTAAATCCATGATCAAACGCGCTACAGCCTGTCGTGTAACCTGTGCGCCAATAAATGGTTCCCCTTTTATAGTCAGTTCATAATCTTCGTTACCCTCTTGGTTATAAAGCCAAGTTAAACGAAGTAGTGTGTAATCTAGGTCAGAGTCTTCGACTACCTTCGCTGCAGATTTGTATAATGGTGCGCTAGATCCGACCATTGCATCATTCCAGCGGCCAAATGCACCAGCGACTTCATCATAAATACCTAAGACTGTTGCACCAATCAGACGTTTTACACCAGCTTCATCCATTGCCGATACAATAGATTGTGTTGCTTTTGCGTTACGCATATCATTTAAATAAACAACATCAACGCCAGACATTGCTTCGACTAGTTTTGCTTTATCATTGAAGTCACCATCAATAATTTCTACTCGTTGACTTGCGGCTTTTAAACGAGAATTCGCGTGTCTCGCATATAGAGTGATTTCTGCATCTATTTCATTGAGCAAGCGGTTAGTTAACATACGAGAAACTTGACCAGCTGCACCTAAAATCAAAATTTTCACTTATTTCTCACTCCGTTTCGCATATATGTAGAAACATCGAAAATAAATTTTTGTGTGCAACTTTCATTCATCAAATTCACGAAGTCCTTTTTCAGCTGGAACAACATGACTTTCATAGTTATCGATTTTATAATTCAAACGATTAAGTGCACTTTGCATCATATCAATACGTTTTTTCAGTTCGTCGCGTTCGTCACATAAAATTCCCACACGAGCTGGGATCGTAGTATCGTCACCATCTTTGAACAACCCAATGTATTCGATTAGTGCTTCAATGGATAACCCTGCTTCACGCATGTGCCGAGAAAATTCAATCCAGCGGATATCTTCATCGTCAAAATCACGTACACCATTCTTATTTCTTTTTACTGGTGGTATTAAGCCGATACGTTCGTAGTAACGAATCGTATCAGCAGACACACTAGTTTTTTCACTTACTACTTTTATGTTCATGTAAATCAACCTTTTTATGTTTTTTATTAAGGTAATTGGATAGTTGGACGAATAATAACTTCGTTCATTGCAGTATCTTCAGGAGTGTCCATTACAAACGCCACTGTTTCAGCAATACGTTCAGCTGGAATTGCCACTGCATCGTACAGTGAATCGATACCGCCTTTAAGGTCTGTATCTGTGATTGTGTTCGGCAATTCAGTTGCTATGGCACCTGGTGAAAGAATTGTCACACGGATATTGCTTCCTGCCTGAGCCTCTTCTTGACGAAGTGCTTCAGAAATTGCACGTACTGCATATTTAGTACCACTGTACACACCACCACCTGGGTGAGTTTGGTGACCGGCAATAGAAGATACATTAATGAAGTGACCAGACTTTTGTTCACGCATAACTGGAAGACCAGCTGCGATTCCGTAAAGGACACCTTTAATATTTACGTCGACCATTCGTTCCCATTCCTCCACATGAAGTTTATCAAATGTTGAATGGGGCATAAGACCAGCGTTGTTTAACCAAACGTCGATTCGTCCAAAAGTATCGACCGCAAGTTTTGCGAGAGCTTCAACGTCACTGCGTTTTGTTACGTCAGTGATCGCGTAAATGACTTCACCGCCTTCAGCTTTGATTTCATCTGCCAATTTTTGAAGACGCTCTTCACGACGAGCGCCGAGAACAACTTTGTCTCCGCGTTTTGTTAATAATTGTGCAGTTGCTTCGCCAATGCCTGATGATGCACCCGTAATAACGACTACTTTGTTATGTTCTATCATTTTATTTCCCTCCAGTTACTAACGTTCTACTTTCATTGAACCAAGTGCTTTTACCATCACGGGATCTCTGTGTGAGAAGTGGAGTGATTTCATTATGAAGAATTAAATCAACCAAACCGTCTGTATGAAAGTTACTTACGCCGATTGCATGAATTTTTCCTTCTTTATAAAGTTCTTCAAGTGCACGCCATGATCCATAAATGTCTCCATATGGTTGGTGAATTAAATACAAATCAAGGTGTTCAAGTTACATGAGTTCAAGCGTTTTTTTCACTGCTACTTTTGTAGCTTCATAGCCAGTGTCATTCGCCCAAAGTTTGGGAGTAACAAATAATTCTTCATGAGGTACACCACTTTTCTTGATTGCACTACCTACAACTATTCGTTCATGTAAAGTACAGCAGTATCAATCAAACGATAACCAGCTTTAATTGCTGTAAGAACACTTTCTTCCTCCTTTTAAGTGAGTTCAGTATAAACCTTGGAGTGCACTCCAAGGCAAGAGGATAGTTTAAAAAAGTTCAAGAAATTGTAAGTGCTAAATAACGCCCACCTGTCAGGTGGGCGTTTGTATATGCTTTAGTTAGTTTTATTTGGCCGTGGATAATTATCAGATGCCTTTTTGACGATATAATCTATTCTATAACGTCCCCCTGAGCGCGTCAGATGTTTTACATGTCTACCAGATAACAGATATCTTTCTTTTCTGCATTACGAAAAGGTATCGATTTTACCTTTCGGACAGTGCCAAACACTATTAGCTCATATAGAAACACAAGTCCACATTAACAGGTATATATATGTC
Organism: Peribacillus sp. JNUCC 23; assembly: GCF_053653995.1. The sequence continues at coordinate 931,118 of NZ_CM132202.1, read as the reverse complement.
GGCATATTTCTTGAAAAAAGTAAAGAGAAACATTACCATTATAAGGATGAAACAATTTCTATTGTGGAGGATATTATTTTATGGGTATAGCAACATATTCAAAATTCGATACATATAAGCATCTATTATTTTCATTGCCCTCTCCCCTTAAGGCCGAGGCGCTCATTAACAAACAGTTTTTACTTGATAAAGATGAAAACAAGAAAATTGAAATTTACTATGCACCGTTTGAATACGTGAACGAACAAGCAAAAGTAATGATTGTTGGGATTACACCTGGTCTGCATCAAATGAAAATGTCCTTTTCGACGGTGTTGGATATGAAGAATCAAATGGTAGACGATGAGGAGATTTTACAAGAAGTAAAGAAACGTTCTAGCTTTGAAGGGTCGATGAGAAAAAACCTAATTGCCATGTTAGATGAATTACAATTACATAGCTACTTGGGTTTATCATCTACGAGTGAGTTTTTTAATACGGCCAGTCATATCGTACAGACTTCTTCAGTCATCCCCTATCCCGTTTTCTATAAGGGGAAAAATTTCAGTGGCTCAACACCCAATATTTTAAAAACCGACCTACTAATGAAATATATAATCGAATGCTTTGCAACTGAATTAAAAAAGTTACATAACCCACTAATCATTCCTTTAGGAGTAAACGTAACAAAGGTACTAAACTTTCTTGCGGACAACCACTACATAGATCCTAACTCTATCCTTTACGGATTTCCTCATCCGTCCGGAGGCAACGGCCATCGTCATAAGCAATTTGCCGAAAATAAAGAGGTAATGAAACAAAAGATTCAATCATATTTTAGGTAATAAAGCGGTATCAGTCACTCCACAAAGTATTTACGAATTAAGTATATTAGTGGAATTGGAAAGTAAAACATCTGAAGTAGACTTTATTAGGCTAACAGATATAATAGACTGAACCGGATACTTTTTCACAGTTTGAAAATTCCCATTGTAAATGGTTTTTGAATGAGATGGAAAAATCCAATGTGATCAGCACTCAATACATTTAAATAAGACACTCGGAAATTCGAGTGCCTTTTGCATGTATTATCAGTTGCACAGCTATATTGGTATCATAATATTTATAAACTAACTTTCTTCGGAGTCCAAAAATCAGTCCAGCCATTATCAATCGAATACTTTCAGTACAGCTGTACCATTTATCCGCTACTTTTCATAATTTCTCTTCAAAGCCGATATTTGCTGTTGTTAACATGTCTTGTTTCATCCATTATTTCTAAAGACTCATCATTTACTTATTTCTGGATGACGTCTGCCATCTAATAAAAAGTGGATAGCCTAAAAAAGGACTATCCGACACATCCTACTATTTTATTTCCTCTAAATTCCCCGATAGCTGTTCAGCTACCTTACCTGTATCTCACGATTGATCCATGTAGGTGGAATTTCTCCCTGTAATCCGACAACTAGGTTTGTTGCTGCTAACATCGCCATTTTCAAGCGCGTTTCATAAGTGGCGGAACCGATATGTGGCAAAGTGACAACATTGGTCATCGAAAGCAAGGGATTATCAAAATCGACCGGCTCTTTTTCAAAGACATCTAGCCCAGCTGCTTGAATTTCTCCAGTATTGAGCGCATGGGTTAAAGCAACTTCGTCTACAACTCTTCCTCTTGAACAATTGATAAATATCGCCGTCTTCTTCATGTACTCGAACTCTCTTTTTCCAATCAACTTTTCAGTTTGAGGAGTTAGTGGTGTCATAACACATACAAAATCAGACTGCTTGAGCAGATCTTCCAGCGAACAATATGTAGCCCCATACTTTTGTTCGGCTTCATCATTTCTGGAGCGATTGTGATATAAAATATTCATATCAAATCCGAAATGAGCCCTTTTAGCAACCGCAGAGCCGATTCCGCCCATTCCGATAATTCCTAATACTTTATGATGGACATCTACCCCAAACCAACTTTCCTCAAGTTTCGTTCCCCACTGCCCTGTCTTAACCCTTTGATCCAGTTCCGGCATCCTTCTAGCCGTTGCTAAAACTAATCCCATAATCGTATCTGCAACTGTCTCGTTCAATACTTCTGGAGTATTTGTAGCCATAATCCCTCGTTCTGATAGCTCTGGCACGTCCAAATTGTCGTAACCGACCGAGGTATTGCACACAATTTGTAATTGTGGAGCCTGATCTAGTAAAACCTTATCCACCTTTAACCCCGAACCTAATATCCCCTGTGCGTCCTTTAACTCATGTAGAAATTCAGGATAGTTTTGGGCATCAAACTTCTCAAAATAAACAACATCACAAGTCTTTTGAATAAAATCCAATACACTTTGATCCACTTTCTTATAGACAATTACTTTCGGCTTCATGACTGTTTCCTCCCTTTCAATATAGTAAGAATTACTAGTCAGCTAGATTCCACTTTGGTTTGCCATCAGTTCTTACCATTATTATTGCACACAGACTTTACGATCTCTATTACATTACAATATTCTTTAAAGTTACAATCCATTTCAACCATGAAAAAATCACGTCTCTTCACCATTGTTGGTGATTCCCACATAATTCCGGTAAAAAGTCAGCTGGATTGGAGCAAGTCAAAAAGCGGTAGAATTGTTCTAACAGAGAAATGTCCATCCAGTAGCTATTTGTAAATATTTAATTTTATATTCGAGAACTGTTGCGGGATATAAAATTTATTATACATTAATGGATATTCTGAATTGCTATAAAGGCTTTCCAATAGTAAAAAACATTCATTTTGGCCGATTAACTTTTCTTTCTTGTTGACTAGATTAACAGTACGTGTATATTTGATTTCAATTTCTCCATGGTTGGCATTCACATACGCTTGGTTTTCTAGAAAATCTAGTAGTTGTTCCTTATTATTTAAGTCCAAGGATAAACTTTCTATTGTTTGCATGGACATAAAAGTAAAAGCATAGGCTACTAAATCGTCTCCCTTTCTATACAAACGTTCTAAAGCTACAACTGTAGACGAATCTCTTTTTAATACTTGTTTCGTATATTCCGTTTCCTTGTCCAGTCGATAATTTGTATCTATTCGGTCAAATGTACTTATATGGCACTTATGCATAGGATTACTTAATTTTTCTAATTGAACACCCTCTTTTTTATAAAACGAATCGATCACAAAATTTCCTTTCCCGCGTATATTTCTTACTAATCCATCATCTTGCAAAAGTGCTAAAGCTTGTCGTAAAGTTGCGCGACTAATTCCTAGTCTGCTTGCTAAATCTGGTTCTGAAGGAAGCCTACTACCTACAGGGTATTCTCCTTTCGTAATTTGAAGCAGGAGCTCGTCATATACATTGATATAAAGTGGTCTTTTCAATTTATCTAGTTTATTTTTATTCATTTAGTCAATCCGTATCCTTTTCTAAAAAATTTAACAAAAAGGGTCAGACCTTGCAACGACTATATACAGGTTATAATATACTGTGTATAGAGTGCGAGGTCAGACCCTTTTGGGACATCCTCTTTCATGTATAGTAACTTATTATTTTAGTAATTGTAAGAATTAGTTACTGATATTGGCTTATTCAGATCAACCAATATCAGAAAATATATCATTTTCAGGTAATTCACTAGAGCCCTTTAATTGTTAATGAAATATTTTTTACGCTGCTCTTTTACTTGTATTAGTATTAATGTCTAATTTACGACCAACTAAAAGCCAAAATAAAATGATCGCTAATAGAGCAATTGCTACAATAATAATTATGATACTACTATAATTCAATGCTATTGGGTCATCTGTCACAAAACTCAAAAAGCCGAATTGTAAATCTTTCTTATCAATCAAAAAGGCTGAATATGAGAAACCTGCTGATTGGATGATTCTTGAAACAACGATTAACCAGTAATTAGTATGTGTGATATAACCAAGTAAAGATCCTACACATATTAAAACGATGCCTAGTACTAGTAGATTTCGTATGCTAATCGAATCAGATAAAGAAGAATAAACCACTGCACCTATCCCAATTACCAATCCTGCAAGTGTTACTTGCCAACTTACTGTAGTTGCTGATACGCCAAAATACTCTACTAAATCTGGAGAAATAATTTTAAAAGAGTTATAAAATCATTAACAGTAATATGACGGGAACTACTTTACTTAAGTTTACAACTGGCGTTTTTTCTATTGAACCATTCATAAATATCCCCCCACTATAACTAATGTTTCCATCCTATTTTGAACAAAGTTGAGTAACAGCGCTTACAATATATGTTGAAAGCAATAAAAAGAATATCTATCTCTTTCCTTCGAGAAATGATCCTAGTAGGGAATCCGTTCAATGTTGATGGGTTTCCATTCACCTTTCATGAACTAGATGAATAATTGGAACTAACACATCAGTCATTACACGCTTCCTTCACGTCGTATTAAGTGAAGGAAGCGTGTCTAAATCATAGATGGAGCAAATTTACGCTAATTCTAATGCGATTTCCATCATTTTAGTAAATGCAGTTTGACGTTCTTCAGTTGAAGTCTGTTCTCCTGTAATTAAATGATCACTTACCGTTAAAATACATAATGCATTTACACCTGCTTGAATGGCATTCCAATATAATGATACAGATTCCATTTCAACACTCAAAACGCCCATATCCTGCCATTTTTTGATATATGTTGGATCAGCATGATAAAATACGTCGCTTGATAAGATGTTTCCAATATGAACTTTCTGCCCTTTTTCATCTGCTACTTTCTTTGCTTTTTCCAAAAGTTCGAAAGAAGCCGTTAATGGGAATTGTCCAGGTAAATTAAATTGATCTCCAAAATTTGAATCCGTTGCAGAACCCATCCCTAAAATAACATCATATAAATCAATGTTTTCTTGCATCGCACCACAAGTACCAATTCTAATTAAATTTTTAACGCCAAAGACATTGATTAATTCCCAAGAATAAATCCCCATGCTCGGTGCACCCATTCCAGTACCCATAACAGAGATTTTCTTGCCTTTGTAAGTGCCTGTATACCCTAACATTCCTCTTACTTCGTTGAAGCACTCGTAATTATCTAAAAAGTTTTCTGCTATAAACTTTGCTCTTAAAGGATCTCCGGGTAACAGTACCGTTTCAGCTATTTCTACCCCGTTAGGTTTGATATGAGGCGTTTCTTTAGTAGTAACCATCGTTTTCTTTTCTCCTTTAGTTGAAAATCAAGTTTTTTAGACATGTCTATTTTTTATACAAGTTTAAATTATCATAACCTTTCATTATGTGCAAGCACTTTCATAAAGTTATAAAAGCTATGATTTATATTATTTCAATAAACTAAAGATTATATGTCCAATAGAATAGTCAAAATTGGAACTAATGTGACTAATCAATCTTCACTAGAAGAATGAAGCCAAAGTGAAACAAAAAGTCTCAGGTATATTCCGAAATAAAATGGGCGCACAGAATTTCGCATTGGCACGAAGCTTTTTAAGTACACGAAAAAAGCAAAAAAGGAATCTATTTGAATCCATTAAACAGGTGATAAAAACAGGTGAATTAGAATTGTTTGAAACATAGTTTCCGAGGTAATTCTTGATAAATTACCTCTATTTGTATTGTTTTGGATAGGGATCTGAGTAGTTACAAATAGAAGGTTATTGATCTAAATAAAGTTAATAAGATCGATGCAACTCCTGCTCCTAATACTGTTAAAAGGGTAAAACCAACCTTATACCCCTAAGAATATATAAACCTGAGATGATGATTGAAACGAGTAGATCAATAAAATGATTCACGTAAATAATTTAGTATTGTTTTCTAGACTCAACAAAAAAAACAGACGAAGATTTCTTCATCTGTCCAAATTCAAGTGTTTATTAAAGGGATCAAAGGTAGGCCACCATCTGAATTATTCTGAGAAACCTGTCTGATTCATCGTATCTGATAAAGCAGCCATGGCTTCATTTGCATCAGAACCTACAGCCGTTATTTTGATTACTGCATCATTTGGAATACCTAGGGACATCACACCTAAAATTGATTTTAAGTTAATTGATTTACCTTTATACTCCAGGTTGATGTCGGCCATATATTGACTTGCAGTTCGTACTAGGATTGTTGCTGTACGCGCGTGAATCCCTGTTTCATTAGTAATTGTGAAGGTCTTTTCTGCCATGTTAAATCTCCCCTACGTTATATTGTGACTTATTTGTCGATTTCAAGCCAATCAGGAGGCAAATAATAAAAGACATGTACTTCAATAGTCTTTAATGGAGTTTTTTTACTTCTGATAGCCACAAGTTTATGTCTATTCACAATACAGGTTCAATATGTGCAGATTCAGAGATAATAAATACATTAGGATCAATGTCCTAAAATCAAACGAGGTTTTATATGAAAAACATTGAACGACCACCTACTAAAGTAGAGTGAATCCATTGGGACGAAATCGTAAATCGTCTGATGGCAATGGTTTTAGATCACGCTTTTTGAAAATAAAGCTACCTACAAAATCACTTTGCTAAAATGAAGTTGCAAGCCATACAACTTCAGAGCTTATTCATTCATCACTAAAATTCTTTCACATCTTCAAATTGAGTTTGCATTAAATATTGTGTTCGACCAAATCTTTTTGCAATTTCATAATGGCCGACTTTCTCCATGATTTTACAGCACTGTTGGAAGCTCCATACAGCTCAGCCATTTCACTGATACTCAATTGATCTTGAAATGTTCCGATTACCCAACGCCTTTGCAATTTCGTAAGATTTTCACAATAGCAGGATAAGTACTCAGACTCCAGATGAAGATCACTGAATGATAAAGCAGGGTCTTCAGCCATCACACTTATATCCGTTACGGTATAAGTATCATCGATCCGTACATTTTTCCGAAGTTCATTTAATAGTTTTCCTTTGATTACTTTATAGGCATACGTAGAAAATAAGGCACCGCGGTCAGGATCGAATTTCGTTTGTGCCTCCCACAACGCAATTAACCCTACTTGATAGAATTCTTCCTGATTCTTATAAATGGACAAAGACTGAATAATACTGTAAATCATTGGTCTAAATTGTTCAGCCATTTCAGTGAATGTTTCCAAAGACTTTGCCTTTCGAAATATGCATACTTCTTGAATTCCTAGGTATATCCACCGTACAGAATTTCAAGATGTTTGACGAAAAGCGAAATCAAGCATTTGGATTGAATAATATAGCAATTTTCAAATGATTCGTATTCAAAAACCATGTTTCTATGAAGCAAATTAAGAAATTGCATCTATTTTTGCCAAAAGTACATAAAAGTGCGTGTTCAAAAAGGATAAAAAGAGCCGAGAAGTTTGAGGACTGATCGTCTCGAGAACCACAGAGACAGAGCTTTGATGCAATTCGCAAGCTTTTTTACCGGACTTTTTGAGCAACCTCTAATAGTGTACATTTCCTGACTATTTTACTTTTTATCAGCACTTGTCCATTCATTATTATTCTAAGTGCATATAGTAAAATAACCAGCGAACCAAATTGACAGGAGGATTAATTAAATGCCATTTTTTAGTTTTGGTCGAAGAAACTTGTTTTTTCGGGATACCTTTAGAAGAAGACGCTTTTTACCTTTTGAAATCGAAATAGAAAGAAGACGACGTATTGAAATAGAGAGAAGAAGACGAAGAATATTTTAATAATCAAAATCAAGCATCCATTATACAAAATTATGTCCAAAGGTTAGATAACTTAGGGTATACCTAAAAATATATCAGAAGTTTCTTAGCCACTAACAAGGCACCACTCTAAATAGCTTGCGTTTATATTTCGTATGGTCTTTTTCCTGATTATTACGTTTGATTTTCATGATAGTTGCAAACGCGCAGGGTTTTTGTTTGCAAGAGAATTAAATGTGGGGGTCCCAAAAAGGTTCAGTCCCTCACTACTTGATTGTAGTCGGGACTGAACCTTTTTACTATACACTTACTTAATTAGTTTATAATTTTTATGATTCACAACAGTATTTATGGGTTCGTCCTTTTTTGTATTTCTGCCAATTTCCACAATAACAGAGTTTTCCCGCACGACAACTACCTTCCCCTTTTTCCCTTTTTCAATTCCATTCTTTATATCGATCATATCGCCAACATTCACTTTTTTTTTGATATCTGTTGGATTCTTCTGATCGGCTTTTTCTTCTGCCATATTATATACCCCTTTTACTATGATTTTTTTTGAATATGGTGACATCTTTCATAACTATATACACTTGTATATAAGATCGAAGGTCTGTTCCATATGTGCCATGGCTTAAACCAGTCTGTTTTTCTGAACATTATCTTTACTTCCATTTTATTCTTATACATCCGACAGCAAGAAAAAATTGAACAGGAAACACTATCTACATATAGTGAGATTTCCCAGACAACGACTAGATCCAAACAGCTAGGATGAGTGTCTTACAGGTAGTTATCGTTAGCAATTTTGGTTTTAATATACTTATGAATGCATGACAAATTATAATAAGCTATTTGGATAAAATATTCGGCTGCTTAGTTTAGCTTTACTATCTCATACAATTTTGGGCGCTATAACATAACATAAGCTAGGGATGATTCAGATTTCGAACCACACCTAGCTTCTTATCTTGTTCATTTATTATTTACACATAACGTCACACTAGTCAATAGCTTCTAATTACTTCATCCATCCAGGTTTGCCAAATCCTTATGATTCGTATAAATCCGTCCGCCTGTCTTGAAAAACTGGAATCGTCTTCCGTACCCGATCGACTTCCTCTAAATCCAGTTCCGCGTACAAGATCCCTTCCGCTGTTTGATTGCTAATAAGTAGCTCACCCCAAGGTGCAATGACCATCGAATGACCATTAAATTCATTATTTGGGTCCTTACCGACGCGGTTGACAGCCACGATAAAACATTGGTTTTCAATCGCCCTTGCTTGCAATAATAATTGCCAATGGTCAATCCGTTGCTTTGGCCACTCCGCCGGTATAAACATAATTTTGGCTCCATTTAAAGTATGAGTCCGAATCCATTCTGGAAAACGCAAATCATAACAGATGACCCCGCCACATGTTATACCATCCAATTCAAATACATTCATACTTTGTCCTTCGTTCAAATATACATGCTCATCCATTAACTTGAATAAATGAGCTTTATCGTAGGCAGCGACAATTTTTCCAGTTCTATCCACGATATACATCGTATTAAAGTATTTGTCCGCTCTTTTCGTTGCTACTGAACCACCGACAATGTTCACTTGATGTTTTTTGGCAAGCTGAGACAGTAGCTTTCTTGTTATACTTCCCTCGCGATCAGCCAGACCGTCAAGCTTATCGAGAGCGTAGCCTGTATTCCACATTTCCGGAAAAACAATGACATCCACTTGTGCATTTGACGCTTCTTCGATATATTTTTCAATCGCTGTTAAATTTTTTTCTGGCTCACCAAAGGCGATATCCATTTGCACACAAGCAATCTTCATTTTTCGACACCTCTAGACTTTTTTATCTAAATATTATAAAATTTTAGATTAAATAGCAACTCTTACATAAAAGGTGGTTCACATGGAATATTCAGAGCGCTTAAAAAAATTACCAGTACAATTTTTCGCAAACCTAGTTGAAAAGGTAGGCAAAGCAGTTGCAGAAGGACGGGATGTTATTAACTTAGGTCAAGGTAACCCTGATCAGCCGACACCACCTCATATCATCAAAGCGCTACAAACCGCGGCAGAGGATCCTCAAACACACAAATATTCTCCATTTCGAGGTCTTAATGAGTTAAAGCTTGCTGCAGCTGAATTTTATAAAAAGCAATACGGAGTTGATATCAACCCAGAGACTGAAGTAGCTATTTTATTCGGGACGAAAACCGGTTTAGTTGAGTTGCCAATGTGCTTGTTAAATGAAGGTGAACTCATGTTATTGCCTGATCCAGGTTACCCAGATTATTTATCAGGTGCAGTGTTGGCGAATGTCGAGTATCAGACCTTTCCGCTTAAAGCTGAAAATCAGTTTTTACCTGATTTCAACGCCATACCGCTAAATCAAAGGAAAGCAGCAAAATTAATGTATCTTAACTATCCGAACAATCCGACTGGTGCTACAGTAGATCGGACTTTCTTTGAAGAAACAGTTGCTTTTGCGAAAAAACATTCCATCACGATTTTGCATGATTTCGCCTATGGTGCCATCGGTTTTGAAGGAAAAAAACCAGTAAGTTTTCTTGAAGTTGACGGGGCAAAAGACGTTGGTGTGGAAATGTATACCTTATCGAAAACCTACAATATGGCTGGCTGGCGCGTTGGCTTTGCAGTCGGGAATCCCAAAATAATTGAAGCCTTAAACCTCATTCAAGACCATTTATATGTTAGTCTATTTCCGGCTGTGCAAAAGGCCGCAATTGCTGCGCTAACAGATGATCAGCAATGTGTTGAAGAACTTGTCAACCGTTATGAACAACGCCGAAATGCCTTTATTACGGCGTGTCAAAATATTGGTTGGAAAGTCGAAGCACCAACTGGATCGTTTTTCGCTTGGTTGCCGGTTCCTAATGGGTTTACTAGTGAAACATTCGCCGATTATTTGCTTGAGAAAGCAGATGTAGCAGTTGCTGCTGGAAAAGGGTTTGGTGAATATGGAGAAGGGTATATCCGGGTCGGTTTATTGGTGGATGAAAAGCTGTTAGTGGAAGCCGTTGATCGGATTGGAAAGCTCGATTTATTTCCAATGATTCATCAATGATTTCGTCATCGTATCATTTTGCAAATATTGTTTATCATCGAATAAGAAGAGTAAGAGCCTGACATGAATTTGTCAGGATTTTTTTGTGAAAAAATATCTCACGAAGCTACTTCCCCCGTCTTGCCGTTCTTCAAATTTCTTAACTTGTAGCCGAACCATTTTCATGTCTAACTTCCTGAAAACTCTTTCTTTTCTAATTACCACTAGTAATAATTTACTTATTTTGGTATGATTCACATATAATATTTATACTATTCATACTATTATTGAAAGTTCGGTGCAGCTATGGATCTTTTGACAAAGGACTTACTTATCAATTTTTTATTTATTCTTCTTACTCTATTTTTAGTACAAATGGTTTATTTGATTAAATATGCGTATCGATTAGAGGAAATAAAAAAATGGGTTATTGGCATTTTTCCAGTTGTCTCACTTATCCTATGCATGCTACTTCCTGTTGCTCTTGAAAAGAGTTTCGTCTGGGACCTTCGCTGGATTCCTTTTATTTTAGGAGGTTTAATCGGAGGATTTCGTTTAGGTATACTTCAATTGTTATTGGTTCTAATCATCCGCTATTATCAAGGGCATGATGTGGGTTTTTATGTGACAGCGATCACATTCATCTTTATCGGTTTACTCGTATTCTTCTTATCCAAATACTATTTACAAATGAACATCAAACAAAAAGTAGCGTTAAGTATCGCATTAATTATTTTTGCCTTATTTAGTTCATTATTTGTTTCAATACATATATTTGGAGTTAGTTTAGATAGCATATTTTGGGTGAAGTATGTCACCATTCATATCATTGGCATGTTCATTTCAACTCTTCTTTGGGAAGTGATTCAAACAAATTTTCAGGTACTACAAAAGTTAGTGAAGGCAGAAAAATTACAAATTGTGAGCCATCTTGCTGCAAGCATCTCTCATGAAGTCAGAAATCCACTCACTGTCAGCCGAGGATTTATCCAAATGTTATATGAAGGTGAAGCCACACAAGCGAGAAAAGAGTATGCAAATATTGCGTTACAAGAATTGGATCGTGCTACAGAAGTGATTAACGATTATTTAACTTTTGCCAAACCAGCATTCGACATAGAAGAAAATATTAATATTAATGAGGAAGTTCAGCATGCCGTCAATGTCATTATCCCCTTAGCCAATATGAATGGTATACAGGTGAAGTTATCTGTAGTAGATCATTATTATGTAGCTAAAGGGGATAGAAAAAAGTTCCAACAATGTTTAATTAATATCATGAAAAATGGAATTGAATCCATGTCAAATCATGGAGAAATTAAAATCCACTTAAACTATGAAAATAGCATGATCCATATTAATATTCAGGATGAAGGAATAGGAATGACACAAGAACAAATCGATCGTCTTGGGGAGCCTTTTTTTACAACAAAGGAAAAAGGAACTGGACTCGGAATGATGGTTTCGTTTAGTATTATTAAAGAGATGAATGGAAACATTCATGTGACTAGTGAGCATGAGGAGGGAACCTGTTTCTCTATTATCCTACCCGTCTATTCCGTGATTGATCGTATGACTCAAGATAATCACTTTACAAAAATGGGATAGGAAACAAGCTGTTCAAACCTTAAATCTACTTAGATGTTATTCGATAAAAAAGATACATAACTATTAGCAAGGGTTTTCTCCCCCCACCTCAAGCTTTAAGGTGGGGTATTACAACCTGTTAAACCGGGATGAAATTAGCCACAAATGCTTAAATAAGCAATCCTTAGTTTTGAATTAAATCAAGTCAAATCAAATATTGATAGGAAGAAGTCCATTCTGGTTGAATAGGCTTCTTCGTACTATTTGTTTAGGCCTTAGCTTGTATGTCAAAATCAAATACTTCTATATTCTCTTCATCTGTTACAACTAGTAAATCTGTATGAATATAATCCTTTCCAAAAATAGTTTTTAAATCTTCATAATGAACACCGTCAGCTTTAACTAAGATCTCATCTTCTACATACATATAAACCGTAAAGTACTTTTGCAAAAAAGAAAAAAACGCCTCTACTTTTATTCCAGATTTTTCTATATACTCACTATTAAATTCAATAAAACCAATCGCAGATTCACATCTCTTGAATAACTCGATCATTCCTTTTAAGACGAATGCTTCATACCCTTCTACATCTACTTTAAATAGCACGGTTCCATTTGTTATGTCTTTTTTTAAGATTGAATCAATCGCGATGGTTCGAACTGGTACCCTTTCAATCATATTGTGAGCAGGTATATAGGAAGCAGAAGATGTCCCCGACCAATGTTTATCAATAAAGAATTCTTTCTGTTCGTCATCTTTGTCTGATGCAAAGGCATTGATAATCGTGATTTGGGTTTTATTCGGATGAACCTCTCTTGACTTAATAATGTATTGAATCAGATGGTGATTTGCCTCGATTCCATATATGGTTGTTCGAACGGGATAGGTTGTAGAAAAAAGACATTCACCATAGTTTACCCCTACGTCTATGATCAGATCTGGCGAGAACTCTTTTACAGATGTACGCCAAAAATAGGAGAGTCGCTTTTGTGTGATTCCGTCGCTAATTAATAACGCTCTACCACGGTTTTCCTCTGAATTAATATATAGAACATTGGACGAAGGTAATACGATTTTGTTTGGAATTTTATCAATGTTTAATGTTTTATATTTAAAGAAAATCCCCAAATCAATTAAAAATTTCCAGGTTTTAGGGTGATGCTCCCACATATTCATTATAAAAGGGGTACGAACTACTACTTTTGATATCAAAGTACATCCTCCTATTTGTTTCTCCTTTAGAAGCTTGTATTTATGAATTCTTTAACTTATAGGAAAATCCTCCAATTAAATCATAGATTAACAAAACATTTACAATAGGTGGAAGGGCATTCTATTTGTATGTAGAATAAGAGTACATGTTTCTGTTCGTTGAAATGTTCTTGAATACCCTCCCATATCATAATAATTAGTAAAGGAGTGTTTATTTGTGAGAAGATTTCAATGTGTATTCATGATCCTCTCTCTCTTGATTATGGCTGCTTGTGGACGAAATGAGTCGGTGCCTAATCAAAGAGATGAGCATAAGAAAGAAATTGTGCATGAAACGGAAAATAACGGTACAAATCAAACGGAACAAAGTATTTTATCTGACTTTTTTATGAAGGATGGAGCGATTGCTGAATACTTGGGGATAGGCAACGAATATGCGCAATACAATTCGCGAACTCAATGGTTGAATGACCATTATGTAAATGTATACGAAGATAATGGTGGAACGGTAATGTTAAGAACGTTTCGCATAGAAGAGAATAAAGTTGTCGTCGTGAAAGAAATAAGCGAGGCTTATGATGATTATTTGCCTACCGAAAATGAACTTGATCAACTAAACCCGTTGTATACGTACTTGCAGCTACCATTAAAAACTGGATCTGAGTTTGATGGTTGGAAAGTGATTGAGGACTCGCTTATACTTTCTACACCATACAAACAATTTGAAAACGTAATTGTCATTGAAATAAACAACGAGGACCATTCTGTTACACGTAAATATTTTGTGGCAGGACTCGGTGAAGTTAAGCGGGAGTTCACTATGCAAGAGGGGAAAGAAAAAACGACGATTACCTCTGTTCTTGAGAAGATTAATTAGTTGGATCGAGGTTTTAAAACATGGGGTATTACAGCTGGTTAAATAGAAACGAGGTAAAAATGATGGATTTGATAGAAAAGATGTGCTTAGGAGAAGTGTATTGTGATTTTGAACCTGAGTTGATAAAAGGACGAGAAGATGCGAAAAAAATAACACGATTATATAATTTGACAACTGATAGTGAAATGGAACAGAGAAATCTATTATTGGACAAGTTATTTCAAGCACGAGGCAAGAATACAATGATTGAGCCTAACTTTCGAGTTGAATACGGATTTAATATCCATGTAGGGGATAATTTCTTTGCCAATTACGATGCAATCATACTAGATTGTGCAAAAGTTACGATTGGGAATGATGTATTATTTGGACCAAGAGTAGGAATTTACACCGCAAATCACGTGACAGATCCTGAAGCCAGAGCAAAGGGTGATGTATATGCTTTACCTGTTACGATTGGAAATAAGGTATGGTTAGGAGCAAACGTTGTTGTGAACCCTGGTGTTACGATTGGTGAAAATAGTATCATCGGGTCAGGTAGCGTTGTTACAAAAGATATTCCCCCGAATGTTGTAGCTGCCGGTGTACCTTGCAAGGTGATTAAGCAAATCTAGTCTTGCTATTTATTAACTAAAAAACAGTGCACATTCATGTGAAAGCCACCGTTTTTTTCGTGCGGTATTACTTGTAATGATCTCCAAATGTAGCATATTGAACGTTAGAAATACGTTGTTTGGCGGCATTGATAATACGATGTTCCTCAAATATCTTAAGATTGTTAAAAACAGGACGCAGTCCCCCGTTGTTTAGAAGATTACGTCGGAATACGATAAAAGAAAATGACTCGTTACGTACTACCTTTAGAGTCATTTCCTTTCGTTATTAAAATATTCGTTTATTGTAGGGAGGGATGCTTTGAGGAAAGGTAAATACGTTATACGGATCATATTCGGTTTTAACTTTTCTAAGTCGGTTGACATTTTCGCCATAGTAGGTGGTTGGCCAGTCTTTAATATAAATATCCGGCCAGTTCACATAGTCGCCCATTGTATTCTTTGATAGCGCCTTTCTTAGACTTTCAATCCAATGGACGTTTTGCCGTTCCTCACTAGTGGAATTCCAAGAAGAAATATACTCCTGAGCGATAATAGCTTCTCGGTAATAGTAAGCTGTATCTTTAGGGGCAAGTCGGTTAACTGCACCTCCCAGTGATTGATGCCATATGGCCGCATTTTCGTTAGGTGCTCTGGCCAAAAATTGTTTCATCTTTAGAATGGCTTCTCTAGGAAGTGGTTCTTCTATAAACGAACCGGATCGCTTAAAATTGGATGGACGGTCTCCACTTGGAGAATCAAAAAATTTGACCGTATCAATATACCGTACCGCTTTTACTCTTTGAGCAATGGGACTGCCGGCTTTTAATAATGGCTGAATAAGCTGTTTTAATTTGGCAACAGGACCAACAAACTCCCCAAGTACTTCGATTCTATTTACTTCCTTCGCTCTTAATTCAATTGTAGAAGTAAGGCGTTTATCCGTGAAAGGTGCCCAATTCTGCCATACGTTAAATACCTCCTCAAAATCCTCCCATCCCCATGTAATCGAGAAAATCGCTACGTCCGAGATTGGATGTACCCTAAATGTTAAGGATGTGACAATACCAAAGTTCCCGCCACCACCACCACGAGAAGCCCAAAACAAATCACTATTTTCATACTTATTCGCTTTAATAACTTCCGCGCCTCTTTTGGAAGAAGCTTTAACCATTTCAATTTCAAGTAGTTGATCACAAGTCAGGCCAAATAATCTTGTTAGTAAACCAATTCCACCACCAAGCGTGAGACCGACAATCCCCGTATTGACAGATGTTCCAGCAGGAATGGTGACTCCGTATTCCCATAATTCTTGATATGCTTTCCCTAATCCAGCACCCGCTTCAATCTTCGCGGTTAAACTTTGGCGATTAACTGTTATTTGATTCATTTCACTTACATCAATAATCAGGCCTCTGTTCACTAAAGAAAAATTTTCAAAGCTATGGCGTCCACTTCTCAAACGGAAAGGGATACGATTCTCCCTCACCCATTTTAATGCATTCACTACATCTTGAACATTTTGACAAAAAAC
Source organism: Peribacillus sp. JNUCC 23 (assembly GCF_053653995.1). The sequence continues at coordinate 914,616 of NZ_CM132202.1, read as the reverse complement.
GATCACCCTTGGAAACTTTGGGATGCTCAAGTTCAGATTTATTCTCGCTTGCTCATAATCAGAATCATTCGGTGTGACAATTCGACCTGTCAGTTTCGTCTTTTCCAAAAAGAATCCCCTTTCTGCCGATGAGTCATGGCTTTCATTGTGTAAAGGGTTTTTCTATAAATACTATGAATCATTTTTAGGAAAAGACCTTTGAAGTAAATCGGCACAGTATCGTAGATTAAGAATACAAATTAGAACATGAGTTTTTCGCGCTGGGACCTGAATTTTGATACAAAAAAAAAGGGGTGTCCCAAAAGCAAAGGGTCAGACCCCGCAATAACTAAATACAGTGTATAAAACGCTACATACTGATTTAGAGTGCGAGGTCAGACCCTTATGGACATCCTCTTTATTTGTTAAATATGCTATATAGCTTCAAGGGATTCTCAAAGGGAAATTCTACAATAGATCTCTTCTTAATTCTTCTGCAGATTTTGGAGATAAATATACAGGTGCAATCTCATAAACGGTTTTGGCACCAACTTGTCCCTCTTTGTTTAAGCGATATGCAGCTCGCGCATATGCGACTAATACGCTTGCTGTAAATTCTGGATTACTCTCGAGATTTAGTGAGAATTCAATAATTTGTTTATTGTCTGATCCTGTTTTCCCACCACGAATAACAAAACCACCATGTGGCAATTTTGAGTGATTCTCTTTTAATTCTTCTTCTGTAATAAAGTTCACTTTTGTTTCATAATCGGCAAAGTAGTTCGGCATCGTGACAATATCTTGTTCAATTTTAGCTTGATCATATCCTTCTTCCGCAACAACATAGCAAACACGAAGATGTTTCTCTGCCGTGGATAATTCAGGATTTGAGCCATTTCTTACTTTTTCAATTGCCTCATCGATTGGTACCGTATATTGAACAGCACCTTTCACACCTTCAACTCTACGAACAGCATCTGAGTGTCCTTGGCTAACACCTTTACCCCAGAACGTGTAATTTTCACCGTTCGGTAAAATCGCTTCTGCCATTAAACGATTGATCGAGAATAAACCTGGATCCCAGCCAACAGAAATAATGCTTGTCTTTCCACTTTCTTTTGCAGAACGATCAACCGAATTAAAATATTCAGGAATTTTAGCATGTGTATCATAGCTGTCAATTGTGTTAAACATTTTGGCCAAATCAGGGCCTTGTTCTGGAAGATCCGTTGCTGATCCTCCACATAAAATCATAACATCAATTTCATCCTTATAATCTACTGCTTTGGAAATATGTAAAACCTTCACATTTGGTTCATTTACCGAAATACTGTCAGGTGTTCTTCTTGTAAAAATAGCGACAAGATCCATATCTGGACATTGTTTAATTGCCTCTACTGTTCCTCTGCCAAGATTACCATACCCGACGATTCCTATTTTAATTTGATTGCTCATCGTGTTCCCCTCCATCGTTGAATTTTCCGAGGACATTTTTAGTCCTTTCTATATTATATTACTTTTTTTGTATGACACACAAATATGAGATGAAGATTGATTTATTTCAAAAGTTAGATTGATTCAGAGAGTTGAATTGTGAATGAAAACATAGTGTTAGGCAAGTTTTATCCCATAACTTCAAAAGACAAAGGAACCTTTGTGGCTCCTTTGTCGTATTAGTGTTGTGCGCTAATAAGAAATTCCATGCTCCCTATCCTATTAAAATAAAGTGATAACAATAAAGAAAACAAACATAGTAGCTAGACCAACAGGAAGACCAAATTTTGCCCATTCCTTACTTGTGATCCCTAGCTTTCCTGCTGAAATGATGTTCGGGATGTTACCTGGTATAAGCATCCCACCACTAATCAATAGACCAAGTAGAATTGCCTTTATGGTCGGTTCATCCATAGAAGGGCTAATTTCAGCGGCAGCAAGTGTTGCATTATCGAGAACTGCTGAAATCATATTAATCCAGTAAAGAATTCCGGTATTCAAATCAAGTAGGTAACGGTTAATCAACGTTTCAAAACCTGCTCCAAGAAGGGTTAATCCCATGACAAACAGATAAATTTTTATCGTTCTAATCATAATTTCACGATAGGTTTCGCTCGATTGATTGTTGGACAGCCCATCTTGAGTTTGTTTCGGATGCACCAAAACCGCAGCAAGAATCCCGAAAATCAGCACAGCTGGAATAACTTCAGGGCCAATTAATCGCAAGAGATAAAAGAAATCCTCTCCTAATTTACTGATGGCGATGGTTGAAAGCGGCTCACCAATCGGTGTTAACGCTGCTCCAAGACCAATAGAGAAGCAGGCTAAAACGACAAGTCGAACCTCTGATTGACGGTCAAGTGTCAGAACACTGACAATGAGAACTAAAATTAAAGCAGCAATAATTGCAGTAATCACACTTGAAATCAAGCCTAAGATAATAACGACTAGAGCAATAAATAACCGAAAAGGCATCGCACGACTTATGCCTAGAATCCCTTTTTCTAAAGGTGTCTTAAGCCACTTAAATAATAGCCCAGCCACCAAAACGGCAATCGTAATTTTAATCGGATCCTCTAATGCTTTAATTAGAAGATGCTTGTCAAATACGCCGCCAACGATTGCAGCTAAAAAACCCATAATAAACAAAAATACTTCTAAATTTTCTTCAATGTATTTTACGAAAAAAGGCAAAAATAATACTAGAAGTAAAATAAGTAACAACCCAATAATCATTGATTTCTCCCTCTCAAACAAGCCTTGCTTGCAGCAAAATAGTATGTAAAACACTCTATAAAACTATTTTAACATAAATACGTCATGGTAGTTATATTATTCTGATAATTCAATGAACGAATTACCCTTTATTTCGCAAATTGCAGACCTTTACCCAGGATTATAGTAGTATCAAAGTAAAATGATAGAGAACATCCTGCCTTTAGCCTATTTCTCAGCGAAAAGAAGAGCACCTCGGGATCCAGAAGTTAAGTTCACGAGCCCGATTTACGATTTGCAAACCAGAATTGAAATGCACATTCCATAACGAGTTTACTCACAATAAAGTTAAAATTGGCAAACTCCCATTCAAGTGCATGTTCAAAAAGGTGGATAAAAAGAGCCGAAAAGTTCGAGGAGCGCATCTCGAGAGGACCAGACTTGCACAGGATGTGCTGATTTCTGTATTGCGCACAGGACGTGCGCGGTTTTAACAGAAGGTCATTCATGAGCTTTGATACAATTCGCAAGCTTTTTTACCGGACTTTTTGAACAACCTCTTCAACATATACAGACATCACAGCTCCTAAAAGAACAACAAGCACACCTCATGAAAAGTGTGCTCACATATACCTCATTTATTAAAATGGTTACTATTTCGAGCAGAAATGGCTAAGCAGAAAACACATGTAGCGAACAGAGGCCCGCTTTTTATGTTTGGTTACACTATAGCCCTGTTTTGACGAGATAGAGTTTTCTTTTATCTACTTATTCTTTACTCTTTGCATTCGTTTGATCTTATATTGTTCAAAATCCCACTTCGACAAAAATTCTTTAGTAGAGGTATAGCCTGATTTATAGAGAAAATCGATTTCATCCTCATTCAGTTCAAAATCAGTTGCGCTGATGTCGCCAGTAGGAATTTGAATCGTGCGTTCAATCGTTCCTTCGTTCATATATCGTAAATCATGAGCTTGAAGCATCGTTTTAAATATATTTTTAAAAAGGTGGATTGGCGTTGGGATAACGGCATTTATGTTCACTTCATTTTTCACAAAATGGAAGCCAAACGTTGGAAAACGAGGGTTGTCTGTATCAAATATCCAGATTGGGAAGTTACTAAGCAAACCACCATCTAAAATGTAGGATTTGTTACGGTCTTTTGATTTCCAAATAACCGGACGGAAGAAAAAGGGCAAGGAAGTACTCATCATAACGGCAGTCGAAACTTTTAAATCAGCAGGAGTCATCCTATAACGTCCCAAATCATCTGGCAAAATAAGCATTTGGCCATTCGAAATATCAGAAGCAATAATCTTTAACTTGCCTTCTGGAAGATCCGCAAATGTCTTAATGCCTTTTTCTGCAAGAAGTGAATCCAACCATGTTTCCAAATAATCATTTTTATACATTCCTAGATGAACCATAAGTGCTAAAAAAGTGCCCACAACGGGAAGTCGGTTCAAAATCGTCCTACCTCGAAGCTTTGAGAAATCAATGTCACTCAGCTGGTCTCTAATTTCATAGCTTTTATAGCCGCTTGCCAAAAGAGCAGCAATTACCGCTCCCGCTGATGTTCCAGCCAGCCTTTCCCATTCTACGTTTTCCTCTTCCATTGCTTGAATCGCACCGATAAAAGCAATTCCCCTGACTCCACCACCTTCAAAAACAGCATCTACCTTCAATGTTTTTCACCTCTCCATTAAAATTATTCATTACTAAACTGCTACGATAGCAAATTAACAATCATTTTAAGTAAAATTGCACAACTCCTCTTATTCTGAAATCCTTCTATTTTTTCATTTCGAAATTTGATTAACATACGTTTTCCGCGTTATGCTAAGCCCGTTTGGGACAACTGAATTCAGGTAGCATTGAATACAGCTTTTCTTTATCCTATGAAAGGAGACAAGCTTTTGCTATAAGTCTTAGTCTATTAATTCTAAATGACAAAAAAAGCAAAACCGCCATTTCGATCTTTGTTCTTTGTTTTTTTATCACTGTTTGGCAATATGTTACGCTAAAAAGTTTGTACTAACATAACTACCTTAGAAGTTCCTATATCGAATACTTAGCAGTCTCCTTCATCATCGAATGGCACTTTCATGAAGTCGCGGGGTTCTCTTAATTTGAAATTAAAAACAGGACGGCTCCCGATGAGCTGTCCTGTTTAATTAACGAAATATCAAATTATTCAAATAAAACCGGATCATATTCTCGCCAAATTACGATAAAGACGAATGAGAAGCATTACAAGCATTCTTCCTTATTTATAATTTTTAGCAATTTCGATAAATAACTTAATCGCTTCTGGTATAACCTCTTCATCAATGTCGAATTTAGGATGGTGGTGCGGATACATGCTCTTCTCTCCACCCATACCTACAAAGATAAACGCACCCGGTTTATTTTGTAAATAATAAGAGAAGTCTTCCCCTCCCATCACTGGATCAACTAACTCGAATACATCATCACCAAAAGATTGGCGAATGACTGACTCCACAAAGCGAGATTCTTTAGGATTATTAACAAGCGGTGGCGTTCCGATGATAAAATCCACTTGACCAATTGCCTCGAATGCTTTGCAAATCCCTTCTGTTAATTGAACCATTTGGCTTTGAAGCGTATCAACAGCTTCCGGCGTTAATGCCCGGATCGTACCAATTAATTTCGCTGTATCAGGAATAATATTATAGGTTGTTCCCGCTTCAATCTTTCCAACTGTAATGACACCAGAATCGATTGGATTTAATTTTCGACTAATGATACTTTGCAAAGATTGAATCACGTGGGTGGCCACATAGATCGGATCAACGGTCTCATGAGGCATTGATCCATGTCCACCTGAACCCTGAATCATGATTTCAAAGTCATCAATTGACGCCATCATCGGTCCATGTGTTAGGCCAATTTTTCCTTTTTCCATCCCTTGCCACAAATGAATCCCAAAAATGGCATCGACATTTTCTAAAACTCCCTGTTTAATGAGCCTATCTGCTCCACTAGGGGTAATTTCTTCGGCCGATTGAAAAATAAGGACAATATTTGGTTCGATTTCATTTCCTTTAATCGATAGCCATTCGGCTACAGCTAACAATGTCGCTGTATGACCATCATGCCCACACATATGCGCAACGCCTGGATTTTTTGATAGATAAGGTTTATCACCTTCTTCTGTTATCGGCAAAGCGTCAATATCTGCTCTTAACGCGATCGTTTTGTTTCCTTTTGTCCCTTTTACAAAACCAATCACACTAGGTGGTTCGAAATCTAATATTTCTATTTTTAATGCTTCAAGTCTGTTACGAATAAATGCACATGTTTCGAATTCTAATCCCGATAACTCGGGATATTGGTGAAAAAAGCGACGATCTTCAATCGCTTGTTTAATTAACTGTTCATCTATATGGGTATACGGCAAAAAAATTTCCTCCTTTGTTTAAAACGGTCCATAATGAATCCACTGTGCAATTATAAGTGCGATAATGGTAATCCCAATTTGAATAAAGAAAAAGGGCAACAACCACTTAATCCATTTCCTCCTTACCCCTACTATTATCCACTTATCACCCTATATGATTTGTGAAGACTCTTTTGTAAAATCTACTCTTATTTCCTTGCAGAATGAAAAGTAGTAAATCAGCTTTCAAATAAAAAGAATTATACATATATATTAATTTTTATACAACGGTATTTTTTAAGAAATCCTTATTCAATACCCATCCGACTCGATTCAAAATCGTCCATTTCGTACCTGATTTAAGACTTTCGTTCGATCCCCTTCAAAAGATTTCTTCATTTTTAATGATATAGAATGATGCAATCACTCTTTTGTCCTTCTTTTTGAACGTTTATAGAAAAATTAATCCCACAGGGAAATTGTTGGGATTTGGAGAAATTTTTGGTGTTTTATGAAAAGCCTTATAAGATAAGCTAAAAATTTTTCATAATATGTCGAATAATAACATATAGGCCAAATAGCATAGATTTTGTTTAATTAAATTAATACATCTACATAAATCGTAGATTGTAACACTGGAGGAGTATATACCTTGAATGCAGTAAAAGAAAGAAGCACCTTGAAGTACAAAAAAGTTAGCACAGAAGAGGAACTTGCAACATTTCATCGTATTAAGAAAGTGTCGTGGGATGAAAAGGGATTCGAAATGGAATATGCCAAAAATGGTTCTGATTTATTTTTATTCGTTAGTGAAGACGGGAATTATGGCGGGACATTTGAATTCACACCTTATGGAATGTGGACAAACCCTTTTATGAAGAACTTATTTAAAGATGTTGTAACGAATGATATGAAAGTCATGGAAGTTGATAGTTTTGCCGTTTTACCTGAATATCGTGGAATGCTTGGCAGAAGTGGGATTTCTTTAATGATTGATTATGCAGAAAAAAATGGCTACACACATGCAATTGGAATCGCTGATCCTAACGTTTTTCGTTCATTTAACGATTCATACCATATCTTATCTGTAAAGGTAAAGGATGATGTTTTTTACAAAGGTGCGTATGCAGTGCCTACGCTTTTTCATCTAAAGGAAGTTTATGAAAACAAGCATCTTGAAAAATATACTTGGCTTTCAACATCAATTGAACAGAAAGAAGGGGATTTAGTTGGAGAATATTGACTTATTAGTAAGAAGAAATAATTGGGTCGTTCTAGTTTTTGCAGGCATTATAACAACAGTCCAGTTATTGAACCTCGTCCTTGGTATTTCATTTGCTTTTGTTGCGACAGTTCTTGGCATCATTTATGGGATATTAGCTCCATTTGCCTATATCTCCAATCGACCGAGATGGAAAGATAAACTGGCTATATTTATGAAATATTTTAATTTAATTGTAATTGGGGCTTTCATGTTCACAATCGTGAGTATTGATCCACATATGATCAATATTATGACTATCTACTTTTATGTTGCCGTTATGGGCATTTACCAAGATAAAATTATTAACGGATTAACCATTTTAATCACGTTAGCAATCGTATCCTATTACTTTTTCACACAAGGAGATGTCATTTTTCATTCAACGAATCCTGTTGATTTAATGTATTTCTTACTCACCTTTTGTTTTGTATCATTAGCTTCTATGTTGCAAGCATATTTCAATAATAAGTTACAGAAAGATGTAGTCGTGCAAAAATTAGAAGCGATTGAATCGCAAGAGAAATTACAACAAATGTTAGATGGCATTACTCATTCGCTAGCATCCGTAAAAGAGTATCAAGTGGATTTGAATCAAGCAACGGATGGTGCAAATACACGCGGTTTAGAAATTGTTGCCTTATTAGATGAAATGCTTCAAACATTTGATGCTCAAACGGAAAAATCTAAAGAATTAAATAAAGGCATGGAATCTACGAATAATCAAGTAGACGATATGACAAGCTCCATTACGGAGATGCACAATTATGTAGAGTCTACGAAAATGGCAACCCATGAAAGTGGGAAACGGATTGACACGTTGGAGAATGACTTAGTTACTTTCAATCGTGATATTCAAGGTACGATTCATCTTATGCAAGAGTTAAATGAGGAAACAGAATCAATTGAGAAAATCATTCAGACGATTTCTGACATATCAAAACAGACGAACCTACTTGCTTTAAACGCATCAATAGAAGCAGCACGAGCAGGGGAACATGGGAAAGGATTTGCTGTTGTAGCTGAAGAGGTTAGAAAATTAGCAGAATCCTCTAAAGTATCATCTGACTCTATTTCCGAATTACTTTCCGGAATCCATTCAAAAATGAATACAGCTGCAAACACAATTTCGCAATCGCAAAAATCAATCGAGAAAAATACAGTCGGAATGGTTGAAGTGAAAGGAATTTTCTCTAATGTGGATTCCTATATGCAAAACATTTCTAACCAAACAAAAGATCTGCAAGATTTTATCTTGAATGTGCGAAGCATGATGCAAGAGGTTGGTGCAGGTGTAGAAATAAACTTAAATACAACTGAAATAAATAAAGAAAGTCTTGATGACACACTCCAACTTGTGTCCAATCAACAAAAAGAGATTCAAAGTATGTCAGATGGATTTGTAAGACTTGAACAAGAGATATCTGTGTTACTGGATAAGAGATAAAAACAATAAAGAAGAGAGAGGCCGTATTCTTGGCTTCTCTCTTCTTTATTGTTCGATATAAAAAAGGTAACTTTATATTATAGATATTTAGCGTCAAACTTACTTTTCGGGATACAACAGCCTGTTAAACCGGGATAAGCTTCTTCTAAAACATACTCAACTGATAATTCTTTGATAACAGCTCCAATAATTTTATTCCAGCAATACTGTTTCCTTTTTCGTCTAGGGCAGGGCCAAAAATTCCAATGCCGAACTTTCCTGGTACAGCACCCATAATTCCACCGGATACACCGCTTTTCGCGGGAATGCCAATTTTGATGGCAAATTCTCCAGAGGCATTATACATGCCACATGTCACCATAAATGTTTTACAAATACGAGCGACATCTGTAGGGATGATTTGTTTGCCACTTAGAGGATCGACTCCATCCATTGCAAACACCAAGCCGATTCGAGCCAAATCCAAACAATTCATTTCTATGGCACATTGTTTTGTATATAAATCCATTAGTTGTTCTACATCTGTATTCTCAGCCATCATATTATGCTGTTTTAAAAAATAACATAAAGCCCGGTTTAAATGAGATGTTTCAAATTCAGAACGTGCTACTTCCTCACAATAACCGATTGTTGAATCGTTGGTCATCTCCCGAATGAAGGATAAGAGCCGCAAAAACCGCTCTTCAACCGTGTTCCCTTTAATCATGTTTGTCACAACAAGGGCACCTGCATTGATCAAAGGATTTAACGGTTTCGTAGGAGCCATCGTTTCTAATTTCACAATTGAATTGAACGGATCTCCAGTTGGCTCCATTCCAACATGCCCAAACACATCGTCTAGTCCTCTGTCCATCAAGACTAAAGCTAAGCTAATCACCTTTGAGATACTTTGCAGGGTAATCTTTTTTTCGATATTTCCTGCTGATAGACAGCGCCCGTCAGGATAGTGAATAGCAATGGATAAATCGTTCGCCTTTGCTTTTCCAAGTGCAGGAATATAGTTAGCAACCTTGCCGTTTTTTGTACAGATCCTCGCTTCTTCCACTAATATCTTTAGTTCATCACTAGATTGGCATGGCATATTTATCACCCATAGTAGTATATGCCAAATGCTTTAATAATATAATATACTTGTTATGGAGCATAACTTTTCGGAGCTGGTTCCGAAAATTCTCAGACTGGTGTGCAAATTCTAATCTGGCGCGAAAAGTGATCATTCCGGATCGTAAACCAAAAATTTAGCGCGAAAAGCAACCTTTCCCGCTTGCAAGTTAGAGATTTTTCACGTACGTTGCCCATTCTGACGTGTAAATCCCAGAGTTCGACTCGTAATCATGATTCCCGGTAGCGAGCGCTCTTACTTTTCGTGAAAGAATAGACAAAAGATGATTGCTTTCTTTCCTATTCCTCTGATTTTTGTTTAACATAGAAAAAAGTCGAACCATTACGTGTCATAAAACACGCCTGGTTCGACCTCATTATCATACCACCCCTGAAGAAGTGGGCTTTTTCATTCGGGTAGGTCTGTAAAAAAATCTTTATAATAAAATTTCCATACCCTCAACAGCAATGTGAAACCCTCTGTCCTTTACTTGTTTGATAAAGGAGTTTTCTGGATCTATAACGGGGTTGGTATGATTGAAATGAGTAAAATATATAGCTGTTTCATCCACTAAGTCTTGCAGGCGATCCATTGTTTCCGTCATCACCGGATGAGGAATTTCTTTATAATCTCGCCCCATTCGTTCAATTTCTTCTATTGAATAGAAAGTCCCATCCAATAAGCAAATATCTGCTTCCTTGGCCATTTCATATATATCACGATCCCATTCATCCCATCGATCGATATCAGGTATATAAAGGAGTTTACGAGTCGGCCCTTCAATCCAAAATGCAAAAGTCTCAGAAAACTCATTTCGGTGCGGAACTTCCACAGGAGTTATTCGAACAGCTGATGTAAGTTCGACGGGATGTTCATGTGTGATCTCTATTGGATTAATATTTTCAAGATCAACTAGTTGCTTCCATGGTGCATGATTTTCTAGTAGCTGCTTCATTTTTTCACCACAATAAACAGATGTTCCTTTAGCGCCGATCGCTTCTTTTCCTAAAAACATTAATCCAGGATAATGTCCAATATGGGCATGAGTAAGCCAAATGCTATCCATCAATTGTTTTTGTAGCTGGTACTTCATTTGGATAAATGCCATTTGCTCCCTTAAGTCAGGAGTTGCATCAATCAAGTGCCATTCTTTTGACTTTGGTAGAATAATAGCCAAGGAAGAAGCAAACCTCCGAAACTTTGCATCTTCTATTGCTTTTACACAGTTCTTGCAAAAACAATTCGGATGCGGGACACCAGCATCTTGCGCTGTGCCAATGATATTCACGATGACTTCGCTCATGTTAATTTCCTCCTAATGATTCCCTCTCTTGCACCTGCTCCTCAAGATAATCTTTTTTCGTTATCGTCCAACCAGTGAATCCATAAATGATATTGATAAGGGGAACGAGGAAAGCAAAGAATAAATATGGAATAAATTGCTCTACTCCTACCCCTAACATATTCGCTGCAAAAACAGCTGGTACACCCCAAGGCACCAGTGTGATTCCGACTGTTCCTGCCGCTTCAACACATCTAGATAAATTTTTCGTATCAATTTTTAAATCTTTATATGTTTGAACAAATGTTCTTGTAGGTAAGATTATCGCTAAAAATTGGGCACCACTTGCGAAGGCAACGATAAAAGTCGATACAATCGTTGTCGCAATTAATGAACGAGTCGTCTTTATTTTATTGATGATAGGCCGAATTAAAGTTTGGAAGACACGAGTACCTTCTAAAAGTCCTCCTAAAGCTGTAGCAATGGTTAATAAACCGATTGTATTAAGCATGGAAACTATTCCACCATTATTTAATAACGAGTCAACCTCTTTGACACCGGATTTAGCCGTGAATCCATATGTCATTGTGTTAACAACGGAAGTGATTGATTGACCTTGAATAATAAATGCTACTAATCCACCCAGCAAGCCAACAATCATTAATATGGGCAAAGCTGGCAAACGCTTCATCATAAGTAAAATAGTTAGTACAGGTAATAATAACAGCAAGGGATGAATGAAAAACGTCTTTTCGATCCCCGCCAAAATCATATCAATTTTCCCTGTATCTACAACATTTTGCTGTGACCCATTGCTGATTATTCCATATAAAACGAGTGTGATGATAAATGCAGGAATGGTATCCCAGAGCATATGGCGAACATGACTGAATAAATCCGTTTCTGCCATTGCTGGTGCAATATTCGTCGTATCAGATAGAGGTGATAATTTGTCTCCAAAAAATGCCCCTGATATAACAGCACCAGCAATAAGTCCTGGCGGAAACCCCATCCCTTCACCAATTACCATAAACGCTAAACCGATCGTGGCAATCGAAGTAAATGAGCTACCAAGAGTGACGGAAACGATCCCGGTAACAAGAGCGACAGCTGGAATAAAGAATGAAGGGTGAATAAATGATAATCCATAGTAGATCATAGATGGAATCACACCACTAGCAATCCATGTTCCCACGATCAATCCAATAACTAGCAATATAAACATCGCAGGCAAAGCTTTTGAAACACCATTCACCATCATTTGCTCCAGCTCATCCCATTTATAACCACTGATCACTCCAACAAGGATTGTCACAATAATTCCAATAATTAAAGGAATAAACATACCAGCTTTCCAAATTAAAATAGAAGCAGCTCCTGCAGTCATTAAAGTTACAATAGGCAATAGCGCTAAACCAATTGATATATTTTTTCCCATCTTACTTTTCACTTCCTTTACTAATTGTTTGCTTAATATCGGCACCCTGCTCATCAACGGACGAACTGGAGGGACTTTAACTTAAGGTAAGAGAGACAGCAGAAGCTTGTCATGACTCATTTCCTTAATAAATTGGACATTTTATTACCAATCATAACGAAGAGGCTTCCATCCCTAAAAAGAGATGGAAGCTTCATAGCACCACCTTCATTAACAAAAAAATTTATTCACTCATTTGAATAACGGCATTGCCGGACAGAAGCCAGCTTTCTCATTATAATTAACTGAGTGTTCAGCTTATTTTGTACCATCTACCGAATTTATAAATTTACTAAACAATCAGTCACTTTTTCGATTCAACGCTTTTATGCTTTTGTGTAAGTAAGTATATTAGTATCTTAATATAAGACCTCTTAGCATGTCAATCGACTATTTTTTAATAAGATCTCTTCAGTCTAAAAATATTCCTCCTTTAAAAGACGAAAAAAGCCCAATTCTATAAGAATTCAGGCTTTTTCCAATTAATTTTTCTATGATTTTACCCACCTCTTCATAGCGGGTTATAGTGTTAATCCAGATATTAAAGATGCAGTGGCATGCTTCTAATTTTTATGTTTCCGCTCTTCTTTAACTCGGGGTGACCCAAAAGAAAAAGGTTAGACCCCGCCACAGTTAAATATAATATAGGATAAGTGGAATGAAATACTACATACTGATTTAAAGTGCGAGGTCAGACCCTTATGGAGCACCCTAATCGTTTCAGTTTTTTTATTGATTTATCTGTAAATTGGAGTTGAATATCGGCTTTCTTCTTGGACGAGCTGGAGCACATTTGCAAGTCGCTCTTCAGCCTGAGGATGGAGCTGAAATTGATTATTTTCTGCATACTCAATCTGTGTATCAAGCACGAATGCACCTTTTAATATCATTCTCGCACCTAGTGCTGATAGTACCGGCTTCAAAGCATACTCAATGACTAACAAGTGACCAAACGATCCACCAACGACAAGTGGCAATATCGTTTTCCCCTCAAATCCTTTTTGTGGTAGTAAATCCAGATAGGTCTTCAAGATACCACTATACGAAGCTTTATAAGTAGGCGTTACGATAATAACCACCTCTGCCGCCGCTACCAATGCATTCGCATCAATGATGGATTCACTCTTAAAATTGGCGCTAATTAAATCATGTGCAGGCAATTCATGAACATAAATTGTCTCAAACTCAAAATCATTTATAGATAGGAACTTTTCTGCTCTGTCTAGCACTCCTTTTAATCGAGACTTTCGGGTATGGCCTCCATAAATTATGACTGCTTTTGTCATGCCCGCCCACCCTTTCTATGTTTATAGAAATTCTATTATCTAGAAAAATCATACGTATATTATTAGAATGTATAATTTGTTAGAGACTCTATTATTTAATTAAGCATTTTGTTTCAATCCACTCTCTATGAATACTTCCCAATAATGATTTAAGCAAGGAACCAATCCACCAGACCCAAATTTAATTTTCACTTTTTTATCACAGTACTGATTTAAACTTTGTGAAAATTTCAGAATGTATTTTCGGCGCTGAGTAATTTCCTTTACCCCTTTTTGGTAGAACCAAGAGTCGATCGTATTGTATACACCACGATTTATGCCAAATTCAGTATCACACCATTGTACAAATAATAAGTCAGGTAAATGTATAAGGGTATTCGTATCGTTTTTCATACATTCACCTTACACATGAACAAAGTGATTTTTATTTTGATTACTCTGATCCATAACTCGTAGTTTTTCTTTAACATAAGCAACATCACTTTGGATTTGTTTAATTAGTTCTGAAATATCTTTAAAAGGCCTTTCTTCTCTTACCTGAAAACATATATCTACATTTATATGTTCATAATAGATATTTTCATCAAAATCCAGTAAATGCACTTCGTAGCTGACTTCAGAATGGTCATAAAATGTTGGTCTTATTCCTATATTCATTATGCCTAGAATTTTACTTCCTTTCCAATCGACAATGACTCCGTATACTCCATAATCTAACTTCGGAATTTCAGATAATATCTGCAAATTGGCTGTAGGGAAACCAATTGTTCGACCTATTTGTTTCCCGGAAATGACTGTTCCATGAATGGAAGTAATGAATGAATTCATTTCGAAACACCCCATTTTTAGAGTAATTACATGGTGAAGTTATCTACTTGTAGTCCTAACCATTTATCCCGCATTCACGGAAAGCCAAGACCAGGCTTAGAGAAATCGAAGAAGCGTAGGTAGGGGGATGAAAAAAACCCACTGATTGAAGTTTCACTTTATTTGGCTGTGAAGCCCCCATCGATTACCAATTCCGTTCCAGTAACGAATTTAGCCTCGTCTGAAGCAAGATAGAGAACTCCGTAAGCAACATCTTCAGGATTTCCTAAATAAGGAAGAGCGGTTTGACTGTAAATGTATTCACTTCTATCATCATCAGTAAGCTGCTCTGCAGTCATTGGAGTTATAATATAACCCGGGAAAACAGAATTCACTCGAATATTACTTTTTGCATAATCAATGGCTGTATGTCTTGATAGGGATCTAACAGAACCCTTTGAAGCAGCATATGCAGCAGAACTACTACCGCCTACAAGACTATCGATAGATGAAATATTAACAATCGAACCCCCACCCGTTTTAAGCATTTCTGCAATGGCATATTTCATCCCTAAGTAAACTCCTGTTGAATTGATGTTCTGAATCTTATTCCATTCATCTGATGTACAGTTTTCAATATTATTTGAGATAATGACCCCTGCATTATTCACAAGAATATCTACTTGCCCATAGTTTTCAACAGTATGTTCTATTACTTTTTTCCACTCTTCTTCTGAAGACACATCAAGTTTTATGGCAACTGCTTCTCCACCAAAATCTCGTATGTCTGAAACTACCTGTTGGAGAAGATCCATTTGTACATCGACCGCTACAACTTTTGCTCCTTCTTTTGCAAAAATTTCAGCTTCACAGGCACCTTGGCCACTGGCTGCTCCTGTAATGATCGCTACTTTTCCGTTTAAACGCCCCATTTTAAAACACCTCTTAACAATTTATTGGAAGAACTTGATTAAAAATAACAACGCCAAATACAAGAACGATTAATAGTACACTATACGGTTCTGCTTTAATCTTGGAAGAACTTCTTCCTTTAGCAGTCTCATTGATTTCTTCCATACTTCTGGATTGTCAAGATAATCATAGCCTGGGGTTAGCAAAGTACCAAAACCACCGGAAATTTCATAGAAATGATCGAGTTTCTTGGCCACTGTATCAGGCGAACCGATAAACCAACAGTTTTTCGCGATATAATCTACTGTTACATCTTCATCTGGAATATTCTCATCCTCTTTAAAGATAGACAATCTACCCAAGCTCTTAAATAAAGGGATAGAGTATTCTCCAAAATGTCTTCCCATCATTGAATGTACCGAATGCTCATACGCTTCCTCATCGGTTTCAGCTACAAATATATTTTTACCAACTCTCCAATCCTCACGATCAGGGGTTCTACCACTACGTTTTGCGCCTTCAACAACGGATTCCCAATTCTTTGATGCTGCACTATGTCGATAAGCTAAACTCATCGGAATAAAGCCCCTTTGTCCTGCGATCTTTAATGTTTCTGAATAAGGACTCAAACCAGCCACCCCAATTGGAGGGTATGGTTTTTGATAAGGTTTCATATGAGGACCTAACACTTTATGCATACGGTCTGTCTTATTAACATTCCAATAGGTACCTCTATATTCAAACGGCTCATCCTCTGTCCAGTATTTAAGGATGATTTCGAGTGCTTCTGCCGTCATCTTAATATTTTCACCGGTACTTCCATCTACGTTGAAAAGAGCTAAATCACTACTTAAACCACTTGAGCCCACTCCAAATAAAAATCTTCCTTGAGCTAAATGATCTAAGTATGCTACACGATGAGCCAGTTCAGCAGGATGATGGTATGGCAACAAGTGTGCTCCTACACCTAGTTTAATCTTTTTTGTCTGAAGCAGTGCTTGAGCTACCACGAGATCAGGAGCAGGAATCGGTTCCCATTCAGCTGTAAAATGTTCGCCCATCCACACTTCTTCATAATCTAATTCATCTGCATACTTAATCATTTCTAAATCCCATTGCGTTGCATCATAATAAGATCTCTCCGGCGGGTGGGAAGCATATAAAAATAGACCTAATTTCATTTAAAATTCCTCCTAATTTTTTATATTCTATTTTAAGTACGAGAAGATTATTTTTACCAGCGTATACGCGCGTGTAAGGGTTTACATGTCATTCCTTTAATAATTCCCTCTCACTTAAATTACATTTGCTTATTTATTACTATAATCGTAGTATTTACATAAGTAAAATGAATATTTATAATATTAAATATAATACAAACTAATGGATGAGGTGAGCTAATGACCATTTCACGATATGAAGTAATTAGTAGAGTTGTTGAATTAAAGAGTCTTACAAAAGCCGCAAATTCACTCAATTTAACACAACCCGGCGTAAGCCATGCCATTAATAGCCTTGAAACGGAGTGGGGAATACCATTGATCACTCGATCGCGTTCAGGCGTTCAACTAACGAGTGATGGAGCACGTATTATCAAACATATTCGTGAACTATTACAAATTAATGAAGAAATTAAACAAGAGGTTGCTGCAATTAAAGGAATGGAAGTGGGTACGGTCAAGGTAGGAACTTTTGCAAGCGTGGCATCTCAATGGCTGCCTAAGATCATCACTTTTTTTCAACAAAGTTACCCAAATATTGAAATTAAATTATTTGAAGGAGATTATAAAACCATTGAGCACTGGTTAGTAAATAATGAAGTGGATTGTGGATTTTTGGTTCTTCCTGCTTTGTCTAAATCCCTTGAGGTCATTCCATTAAAGAAAGATCCAATGGTATGTATTGTGTCTAATCAAAATCCGTTACATAAACAAAAAAAAATTACATTTAACCAAATTGAGAATGAACCCTTCATTATTCCTAAAGAAGGAGGAGATACAGATGTAACACGGATTTTTAAAGAACATACTATTAAACCAGCTATTAAATATGAGTTATATGAAGATAATGCCATCATCTCGATGGTTGAAAATAATCTTGGCATTAGTATACTTTCGGAAATGGTAGCATTAAATAACTCATCCAATGATTTTTCTATTCTTAATTTAGAGATTGATAGTTATCGTATCATTGGACTTGCTACAACATCCACTACTTCTCCTGCAACAGAAAAATTTATAGAGTGTGTGAAAGTATGGGTGGAGCAATTCACTTAAGATTTCATCGAAACTATTATTTCCACTACAAATTTAGTAATATTTTGAAGAACCTACCTTACATTAGTAATACTAATCCTTACTATCATTTATATTCATTTTACATGGACTAATAATTGGTTAATACTTTAATAAATCACAAAAAATGAATTTTCTATATTTTCTCTAAAATCAATTTTGAAAAGGGGTGACGATGATTGTTAGACAAGATAAGCTTTGTCTGAGGGGATTATTATTTTTATTGATCATCCCCTGTCAATACTGAGGCTTCTGTGTATTAAGAACTAACATAGGGTGCTTTGTTACCGTTTTTAGCTCGTAGAATTTTAAGCGCTTTCATCAAGCGGGATAACAACGACATGCAGGACAATTCACCATTTCACTTATTTATCGTACCAAATAAACTTATGCTACAACGCTTTATTACAAAAGTAAGTTATGCAGCTTATGATTTATTATGGAAGCGAAATATTCCATTTGTAATTCAAGTACTAGAACTGGGGGATGCAAATGTCAAACATAAGGAAACAGCCTCGATTGCCTAATTTAGGAGAAATTATTATTCTATTAGTATTATTTATGGTTGTAATGTTCAGTTCGGTTAGTATATTTGAAATTGATATTTCACTTTCTCTTTTCATTGTCTGGTTCATTGTTATAGGCTTTGGACTTTACCTTGGACATACGTATGATGACCTTCAAGAATCAATTATCAAAGGAATTACGAACGGGCTTCAGGCACCATTAATTATCTTAGCAGTTGGAGCTTTAATTGGAACATGGATTGCAGGAGGCATTGTACCAAGTATTATTTATTACGGGCTTGAACTCATGCATCCGAGTGTTTTTCTACCGGGTACAGTAATTATTTGCGCTATTACCTCGTTAGCCACCGGTACTTCTTGGGGAACAGCAGGTACCGCAGGCATTGCCATGATGGGAATTGGGCAAAGTTTCGGATTACCACTTCCTCTTGTTGCAGGTGCTGTCATCTCGGGATCATTTTTTGGTGATAAACTGTCTCCAATATCTGATACGACTGTATTAACTGCATCTCTGTCCAAAGTTAGGTTGATGGATCATATTCGTTCTATGCTTTATGTTAGTTTACCTGCGATCTTAATTACTGCCATTCTGTTTTACTTCGCAGGATTAATCTATTCGGATGGTAGCTTGGACGTGAGCAAAGTACAAGAAAATGCAAATGCATTAAGCGGTCACTTCAATTTATCCTGGTATTCACTTATACCAGCTTTGATAGTCATCATATTACTAGCCTTAAATAAGCCATCTATTCCAACCATTGCATTCGGTGCGTTACTTGGAGTAATTTGGGCTTGGGCATTTCAAGGGATGGAATTTATTTCTGCATTAAAAACAGCTTATGGCGGATATAGTGCAAATACAGGGATTGAGTTTTTAGATGGATTGTTAAACAGGGGCGGCATCGACTCTATGTCTGGGTTAATTGCATTTTTCTTAGTTGCTCTTGGTTTTGGAGGATTAATGGATCAAACAGGCGTCATAAAAGTTGTCAGTGATATTCTTTCACGTTGGGCTAAAAATGCAGGAAGATTAACTGTTTCAACTATTGCAGCAGGATTCTTTGGGAATTTCTTCGGTAGCGCCGCTTTTGTAGCTCTTATTACAGCTACTAAAATGACAGGAGAAAACTATGACAAACTAAAAATCGAACGACGAGTACTCTCAAGAAATGCAGAGACAGGTGGTACATTAACTGGTGTAATGATTCCTTGGACAGAAAACGCCATGTACATGACATCCGTCCTTGGTGTATCAACCTTCGCGTATGCACCTTTTGTATGGTTTCCTTTTGTAGCTATTACGATTGCAGTGATATATGGCTATACAGGGAAGTTTATCTGGTATGTAAAGGATGAACCTACAGTTGAAGAAGAATACCGGGCACAGTCGCAGTAACAATATACGAATAACTCTTGACTTTGGTAAAAAAGCGGTTAAATCCGTATTAAAACCATTCGGGTATTTCACAGAAACAACGAATTTTGTACTGACTCCCACTATTAGATGGGACAGTCTAGATAAATCACTGGGATTAAAATAAAAACTTCCGGCTAAATGTATTGTTCCAGTAAATCGAAACTTAAATTTCGTTCCCTCTTTTCACTTTAGATTATTTAATTAATAATCTAGTTGTATCTTATTCTCTTTCATTCGGCCATAAAATTTCTCACTCATGTAAAAAAGCACAAAAGAAAGGGCCAGACTCCTAACTACTATATATCGTTTAAAATCGATATATAAAGTGTGAGTCTGACCTTTTTTTATGACAAAATAGGATGTTTATATCGAACGGCCCAAAGCTACTTACCCAGTAAGATCATCATCCGCATCAGTCTCTAACGGTACTCGCTTATCCATTTTTAACAAGTAATAACTTGCTGCAACAATAGCAAGAAAAACGACTCCCACAATAAGGGAGATACGAGTTCCAGGGTTAAACCACATTCCAACCAACACCATCAGTAAAAAGGCAATTGTTACATAGTTACTGTAAGGAGCAAAAGGCATCTTGAACGGATGGTTGTCCATTTCTACAGCTCTTACCTTTCTGAATTTAAGCTCACTAATAAGGATGACAAACCATGGAATCATTCCAGGTAAAACACTAGCACTGTACACATAAAGGAATAGTTGTGGCGGTGCAAGGAAGTTCAAGATAACACCAATTGCTAAACCTAAAAGGACAGCGACCGTACAGTATGCTGGCACTCCATTTTTCGATACTTTTGCAAAGATTTTTGGAGCTTGCCCGTTCAATGCTAAAGTGTACAGCATACGCCCTGCACTAAAAATCCCGCTATTACATCCAGACATTGCTGCTGTGATGACGACAAAGTTAATAATACCTGCCGCCGCAGTAATACCAATTTTGGCAAAGGTTGAAACAAATGGACTACCAATGTCATCTAGTCGATCCCATGGATAGACGGTTACGATGACAAAAATAGCGCCAATATAAAAGATTAATATACGCCAAATGATCGTTTGGATCGCTCTTGTTATAGTCTTCGTTGGATTTTTTGCTTCACCCGCAGTGATTCCGATCAGTTCAACACCTTGGTAGGATGCTATGACAAGGGAAAGCGCGAAGAAGAATCCTGAAAAGCCCCCTGTGAAGAAGCCGCCATTTGCCCAAAGATTTGATAAGCCAATTGCATCGCCGCCATTTCCTAATCCGAAAAAAATCAGACCTAGGCCAGCAATAATCATCAATACAATCGTGACAATTTTAATTAGCGCAAACCAAAATTCAAATTCCCCGAAAGATTTTACAGAAATGAGGTTTGCAGCTCCTAAGATAACCATGGCGACCACACCTGGTATCCATGCGGGTAGATCTGGGAACCAATACTTCATATACATTCCAACGGCAATGATCTCGGACATGCCGACGATTACCCATTGAAACCAATTACTCCATGCAGTCATATAACCTGCTAAAGGATGAATATAGTTACTCGCAAAGGTTGC
Source organism: Peribacillus sp. JNUCC 23 (assembly GCF_053653995.1). Next base: position 893,162 of record NZ_CM132202.1, on the reverse strand, counting down.
AAATGAACCCGTAGTAGGCTCTAAATAAAGCATTTCTCCCATAGAGCGCATGATGAAAAATATAAAAAGACCACAGACAGCATAAGCTAACATGACAGATGGGCCGGTCCATTTAATGGTACTGGCTGAGCCCATAAATAACCCAACACCAATCGTACCGCCCAAAGCAATCATTTGAATATGACGTGCCTCTAGCCCTCTCTTTAATTCTTTATTTGCCAAAACTAACTCCTCCAATTGCCTATATTACCTAATTAAGGCCATTATAGACTCTATCTATCTAATCTAATACTTTTTCTTATATCATAATAATATGTTCTCTGTAAAAATACAATTGTATTTTCAGAAAACCACTTACCAATATTAGCATATCAATCATTTCCATAAATTTTTTTTCATTTTCAGGAAAAAATTAATATTTCATTAAAATAAGAGTCAGACTTCACATCCTCTATATATCGTTTTAAACGGATATATAGAATGCGATTCTGACCCTGTTTTGACACAAGACTATGCTTCAATCAAAAGTAGTTGATTAAAGAAAAACAACAAAATCATAAATAAATACTCATTTCTTTACTAAATCAGACGCCTTATCCGCCTCAGCTACCTGATCTAATTCATCACTTACTATATCTTGAGCAGATTTTTTAAACTCAGATAGGGTTTTTCCGAAGGCGGAACCAACTTCAGGAAGTTTTTTCGGACCAAAAATTATCAGTGTAATGACAAGAATAATGATTAAACCTGGAATTCCGATGTTTTGTAACATACTCTATGCTCCTTTTTAAACAAGCTGGCCGCCACTTTTACTATATTTCACAATCCCTTCTGCCGCACGATAAGCGAGCGCTCCGAGTGTACCGGTCGGATTGTAGCCGCTATTATGCGGAAAGGCAGAGGCACCGACGACAAATACATTTTCAGCATCCCACATTTGCGAATAGTTATTCACCGCTGAAATATTTGGGTCATCTCCCATTACGACACCACCTACATTATGAGTCGTCTGGTATGGCACAATATTATAATCCACTAATTTCCCAATATTCATAACTGTATCTGCGCCCATTTCCTTCATTATCTTTTCACTTTGCTTAGTTAAATAGTCATGTAATTTACGATCTTGATCAGTAAAATTATAAGTCAATCTTAATAATGGAACTCCGTATGCGTCTTTAAACGTAGGATCTAAATCAAGGTAGTTGTTACGATGAGGCAAAGATGCGCCTTGAAACCCTGCATTAATGGTCCGTGTATAATATTTAATCGATTTTTCCTTGAACTCTTTCCCCCATAATGGTGTTCCAGGAGGGACTGGATTGCTTGCGATTGGACGATATCCAGATTGACTAACGACCAATGTACCTCCATGAATAAAATCAAGATTACTATGATCAAAGTTATCGCCATTAAAATCATCAACGACTTGACCAAGAGCGCCAGCACCCATATAAGAATTAAATCGTTCCTTTTCAAAAAATCCAGTACTGCCAGGGGTCAGCTGATAACAATAATTTTTCCCAATCACGCCTTTACCGGTTTTCGGATCATATTGTTTTCCAAGCTTCGATACGAGTAACAACTTAGCGTTATTCATCACGTAGCTTGTTAGCACAACGACATCTGCCGGCTGGATGACTTCTTCTCCTTGTAAAGTGTCAATATACTTAACTCCCGTTGCCTTGCCGCCTTCGTGAATAATTTCAATCACATTGGCGTGGGTTCTCAACTCAAATTTACCTGTTTTCATGGCCGTTGGAATAACCGTTATATTGGGAGATGTTTTTGCTCCATATTCACATCCAAACCGTTCACAAAATGCACAATATTGACAGGCATTGAGTTTTTCACCATCAGGATTCGTATACGCCTCAGACAAATTAGCAGATGGCAAAGAAAACGGGTGTAAATTTAGCTTTTTTGCCGCATCTCTAAACTTATTGGTTATGACTGTATTTTTCATTGGCGGCGTAGGATAGTCACTGCTGCGTTTGCCACCAAGTGGATTTGGTTCTCCAGAAATTCCACATGTTTTCTCAAACGTATCATAGTATGGCTCTAATTCATCATAGGTAATGCCCCAATCCTGAAGTAAATAATCATCTTTGAGTTTCGACTTCCCGTACTTTTCAATTGTTTTTGATTTAATCTCAAAATCGTATGGAAGGAAACGGAAAGTATGACCATTCCAGTGGACACCGGAACCACCAACATTGGATCCTAGTAGGAAAGAACCTAATTGCCTCATTGGTAACGATCTTTGATCTTGTTTATTGCGAAATGTGATGGTCTCTTTTGACACATCTTGCATCAAATCATAGCGAATGGCGTATCTTAATTCATCATGGATCATCGAGAAATCTTCCGTATTTCGATTCCCGCCACGTTCTAAGCCAACAACGTTTAATCCATTTTTCGCACATTCGGCTGCGATAATTCCTCCAGCCCAACCAACTCCAACTGTTAATACATCGACTTTAGGTAATGTTTTAGCCACTTTTTACTTCCTCTCTGTCTTAAATATGTATGTTCCATACAAGCTATTTTTTTGGTGAAGAAATATGGGAATGTAGACTACTCGGTTCAATTTCGAGAAAATCCTTAGATTCAATTTGGGCCAGATAACTCATCTGATTGCCTGGGAACCCTTTCATTTTCCAGCCTGCCATGTCACGATTACCACCATATAAAGGATCAGCATAAACTCCTTCTAATACGGACATGCGCAGCAAAGTAAAGAAATCATTCGAACTTACACCTTTCATTTTCACTTTGCCTTTTTCAAAAGCAGCCAAAATATCATCTTGCTGTTGCTCGTTTAACTCTGTGAATTTCTTCTTAAAATTCTCTTGGCTAACCGACTGTATTCTAGTAATACCTTGACTAATGATTTCATTCCGTTTTAAATGCGACTGGAAACCTTGCGTTTCTATACCAGGATAAAATGGCCCCAACATATAGTCTCGCGAATTATTTCCCCAAGCTCCAGCTAATTGATGATCGATATAAAATGGGACATCTAAATCAATTGCACCTGGGCCAAGGTCGTCCGCTGGAAAAATTCGTTCAGATGCTTGCGCAAGTACTTTAAAATCCTCTTGCTTATTGAAGAACATAAGCGCTTGATTATAACGTTCTACATCGGCTTTTTGGACAACTTCATTTTTAGTCTTACTCACTTCTGGTGCTGTCGGTGTGAACATTTGAGAAATTGAAGCACCCAAAATTCCACCACCTATAGCCCCACCAGCAACATAACCTCCCTTACGAATAAATTGCCTACGGGTCATCGCATCTTTTCTTTCATCATTTTCACTCATCGAATATCCCCCTTCTTCCTTTAATTGATGTACTTGGGAATTATTGTGTTCATTTAGCTTAAAAATAAACATGATGCATCGGTAACTTTTACAAAAAACGCTATAAAGGTACAAAAAAACCATCTCTCAGTATAGATGATGGCTGCTGTTTTCCTTTTGTTAGGATCACAGAATTGTATCTAACTCATGCTTTATTGCATGAATCCTATAATCCAAGTAAAGAAAGATGATTTTTCAGAAAATTCAAGGGAGATTATATGTATTACGTAGGATACGAAAATTAATTCTCCTATTCGGAATATCCACTTCTAATGGATGACGAATTGATACATAAAGAGAGGTTGATAAGTATGGGATCTAACCAAATAACAGACCAATAAGAGAAAGAAACAATAAAGGATGATTATACATTAAATAAAGTTCCACGTGAAAAAAGGAATATGGGGTGGGTAAGTATAACCAATATTACCTTTGGCATCGCAACAGCCATTTTCTATTTTTAAATAGGAAGTGTTATGGCACTTCCATTTGGCGCCATTAATGCGATTATATCCTCCACTTATGCCATCATCGTTGCTGGGATACTCGGAACATTCATTGCTTATCTTTCGGAAAAATCTGGGATGAACGTCAATTTTTTATCGAGAGGCGGTAGATTCGGCTATATCGGCCATCGTTAACCTCGTTCATTTATGCCACAAACTTCATTTTAGCCAGTTAAATCCGAAGAAGTCTTCTTTCTAAACAATCAAATCAATCTTCCAATAACCCCTTCCTCATCTTTTCATAATAAATTGCTTAGTACTTGAATACTATGCTAATGAGCTGATCAATTCTCTATAAAAAAATAAATCGCTCACCACACTTGCCTAACACCATAAAAGGTTCTTTTTCATAAGATACAGATAAGAACAGATTTTTGGATTCATTAATTGGCGAAGAAAGTTGTGATATGACCATATGAAAAACGATTTGAGTAATCAGTACCTGTTTAAAAATTTACAGGAAAATGCGATGTCATTTGACCAGGTTTTTGAGCAAATTGTGAAGTTCATGCAATCGCAGCCATGTAGTAACTTTCGATTAATGGTAGGAACAGATTCTCAAGTTCATCAGACACATACGATCTTTATAACAGGAATTGTCATATTTAATGAAGGAAATGGTGTATGGGCTTGTATTAGAAAAGTCATGATTCCAAGGAGAATGCTGCATTTGCATGAACGAATTTCCTATGAATTATCTTTATCAGAAGAAATTGTTTCCTTATTTACAGAAGAAAGAAAAAATCAATTAATCGATATCGTTCTCCCTCACCTTTATCAAGGAGCGACATTTACGATGGAAGGCCATATTGATATTGGTGCAGGAAAAAAGAATAAAACAAGTGAATTTGTAAATGAAATGGTAGCAAGAATGGAAGCCATGGGTGTCGAACCGAAAATTAAGCCGAATGCTTTCGTCGCTTCAAGCTACGCAAACCGTTATACAAAATAGAGTGTTATTGCCTAATTATTACGGACAAAATAAGTTTTATTTAGGGTAGAAAAAAGGTGGGCACCAGGCAATCGCATCGTCGTCAAATGACCCTCCATCGTTCAACTAAAAATAGTGCTAAATCTGAAAGAAGCAGAGCCAATGAACGATCATATTATTTTAGAGAGAGGTTCAAGAATTTCTTGTCGATGCAGTATGGTAACATGCTAGATTATCAAAATTATAGGATGAAGAACATAAAATTGGATTCAGTACATTAAGTGAATCAATCAAAAAAACGGACAAGCTAAGGTCCTATTTTTAGACTGGAGCGAACAAAGAAAAACGTATCATGTACTACTGAATTAACCTCTACTGTACATACAATACCAGCTCACCAGTCCCTACATGATATTCCTCTTCAAACACCTTAAAAGTTTCTGATTGAGATCCATACTAAACGAGCAAAACTATACCTGCTTTTTTATGTGTTAAAATAAAGGTATTTAAAAGGTAGGTGGCACTAGATGCAAACACTTCAGTATGAATCATCGTGGGATAAGACCATATCCAATAAAGATCGTAAAACTATTGAGGAAATTTTTCTAGAAACGAGTTTGCCGAATCATAGTCTTATTCAATTCACTCCTTTATGGCAAGCGATGAATCATAAAGACGAATTATTGGTCACCGTGCTTGTCCATAATTTCAGTCACCAAGTATGTTCATTTATTAGCAAAAAACTGCGCTATCTTGAAAACAACAAAATCATTGCTGAGCATACTTTCACCCTCCCTTCACTAACTGTTCCGCCAGAAACGAGTATGCCATGGACATTCATTTTTCCTGTTGAAAGCCTGAAGAGTCATGGATCATTAGAAAATGGTCGTTTAGTATGTTTTAATGCTGTTTAAATTCAGTGCTTGTCTTCTTTGAATTTCAGTAGAATTCGTGGAAGTAATTCCAAGTGAAAAACTTTGGTAAGTGAATTTCTGTTTCTAAACAACGTGTCGCAAAACGAAAAGCCTGACCTTTTTGTTTTGCTACACTTCCGAACATTCCCCTCTTAACTCCTATTAAAAAATTGACTCTTTTTTTGAAGTTGGTCACCTACAAACAACGCTTCCATTGCAAGGAAAAGACATTCTATTCTTTGTTTACAGAAAATAGTACTGTTATTTTTTATTGAAATTATGAATAATGATAACTACATAGGTATTCTCTCGAATGAAAAGTCGGCAAGAAATTTACGCACTTGTTTGCGGACTGTGGAAATGGAACTGCGGATTCGAATAACCGCAATTTCATGGGCTTCCCTCTTCTCAAAGATTCATTGAATTTAAGCCAGTATACCCGTATTATAAAATATAGAAATAATCTAAGTCGTAACAATTATGTTATGAACATACTAATTGAGAAGGAGGATTTACTATGTCCAATGAAATATACCAATTAGTAGCGATTATTATTTATATGGCTGCGATGGTTTTCATCGGTTGGTATGCATTTAAACGAACATCTAACCTAACGGACTACATGCTTGGCGGACGTTCACTTGGACCAATGGTTACGGCTCTCAGCGCTGGCGCTGCGGATATGTCGGGCTGGTTACTTATGGGGCTTCCGGGTGCAATCTATTTGAGCGGTCTTGTTGAAGCATGGATTGCAGTCGGACTTACGGTCGGGGCATATTTAAACTATGTACTCGTTGCACCACGTCTTCGGGCCTATACGGAAGTGTCGAATGATTCCATTACGATTCCAAGTTACTTGGAAAGTCGTCTGAAAGATAAATCGCGTCTATTACGGATTGCTTCAGGTATTATTATTCTTATTTTCTTTACTTTCTACGTATCTTCTGGAATGGTTGCGGGCGGGAAATTTTTCCTTAGCTCATTCGGACTTAACTATCATGTCGGTCTTTTGATCGTATCTGCCGTCGTAATTTTCTATACACTGTTTGGTGGATTTTTGGCGGTTAGCTATACGGATGTTGTCCAAGGTCTTATTATGTTTTTTGCACTTCTACTTATACCGATAGCCGGGTTATTTCTTACAGGAGGTATTTCGGACACAGCCACGAGCATTCGGGAAGTTAATCCACAATTGTTAAACTTCATTTCCGGTGCTTCCTTCCTCGGTATTTTGTCAGCTGTTGCATGGGGGCTTGGTTATTTTGGTCAACCGCATATTATTGTCCGTTTCATGGCGATCAGTTCGGTTAAAGAAGTGAAAAGCGCTCGTCGCATTGGAATCAGCTGGATGTTCCTCAGCCTTTTTGGAGCTGTTGCAACGGCACTTGTCGGGGTTGCTTATTATCAGCAAAATAACGCTACACTTGCAGATCCGGAAACCGTGTTTATTACTCTCGGTCAGATCATCTTCCATCCGTTCATTTCGGGAATTATGCTTGCAGCTGTTCTTGCAGCTGTTATGAGTACGATTTCTTCGCAACTGATCGTTACGTCTTCGGCGCTCATTGAAGACTTGTATAAAGCGATTATAAAGACAGACGCAACAGATAAACAATACGTATTTTTAGGTAGAATGGCTGTCCTTGTCGTATCAATTATAGCGGGTGCGCTCGCTTGGCCAAATGACGAATCCATTTTGAAAATCGTATCGTTCGCATGGGCGGGGTTCGGTGCTTCATTCGGCCCAGTCATCCTACTTTCCCTATACTGGCGGAGGATTACAGCTAAAGGTGCCCTATTGGGAATGATTGCAGGCGCGATCACCGTTATGATTTGGGGCAATGTTGCTTCATTGTCTAATACAATTTATGAAATTGTTCCCGGTTTCATCATCTGTTGGATTGTTACATACTTTGTAAGTATGGCAACGTATCGACCGAATGCTGAAATTGATAAGGAATTCGGAGAAGCACTTGAACTTCTAAAAAAAGAAAGTTGATTGAAAAGCCTGCAGGATATGCTGCAGGCTTTTCTTCCTTTTGTTTGATGTGCCTATTTTTAACGAGTCCTTGAATCACTCCTCCAAAAATTGGTGATTTATCGGAATTCCTAGTGATTTTTTTACAAATTTGATATTTTTACCTTATTTATTCCGAGAGGCTATATTAGATATTTTCGAGAATCTTGACGTCACAACCGACGAAGGTGTTTCTCTTCCTTTATAGTTCTTTATCATAATCGTAATCGTCTTTATACAGGAAACTCAAATAATACTTCTATGCAATTAGAATAAAAGCCCCGCAGAGATTTCTCTCCACGGAGCTTATCTAAATCATTATTACTTTAATGCAACGAGAATCAAACCCTTTAAATATCTTTACCAATATAATGTTCTCTTAATTCAGTTTCTGGAATTATTGTCTCTTTTTTTGTAACATAGTCAATCAACGCATTAACGTCTTGCGTACCTTCATCAGAGCTAATTAATACCTTTGCATCTCTAAAAGCTGTTACATTATTTCCACCATTAACTACATAGTTTGTAATCGCTAAAGAGTAAGTTTGATTAGGATTAATTGACGTACCATCTGCTAATTTTAAATCTATTATTTTATTTCCTTCAGATGCATTTGGATCATATTTATAGGTAAAACCTGAAGGGAATGCATATCCTCCAGAATAACTATCGCTTGAATTTCCTGCTTGCTCTAATCCGAGCATTAACTGCTCACCTGTCACTTCAATTAACATGACTCTATTAGCAAAAGGCTGAATAGCGTATAAATTTCTTAAAGTGATGTCACCAGCTGGAATGTTACTTCCCCGAGCTCCGCCACCATTGACCCAACCTAAATCAGCTTTGGCCCAGTCGCGAAATGAATCAGCAATTAAATATCCCTTTGGTCGATGTTGAATCTCATTTGTAGATGAAGAAATTTTAATGTCTAACTTAGCTTCCATATCTTGTACATAAGAATCTTCTAATTCTTTTAATGCTGGATCAGAGACAACATTTTCATCTACTTGAATAACTTCATAGTTAAACGTTTTTTCTCCATTTGAATTAAAAGTTATATCAACTCTGACAACACTTCCATAATCCCCCTCAGGTGATACAATTAAACGGCCATCGTCTAATACCGTAATATCAGATTCTGCAGCTGAACTATTTTCTTCTCGGAGGGCAATATCAATTTCTGGAATTTCGTTTAAAATTTCGATATTAGCTTTTAAGCTAATTTGCGTAATCGCAACAATCGTATCAACGTTTTGACTTTGTAATTTTTCTACTGCTGCTTTGGCAGATACTAAATCATCTTTTTCAATCACTTCGCTAAAAGCAGACGTATTTGACATACCACCTGTTAAACCAATATAACCGATTCGTTGGCCGTTCAATTCTTGTATATAAGTTTCATTCCTAGTAAATGGTGTTTCATCCACATTTACAAGATTTGATGATACCCAAGGAAAATTTGAATCATTCATTAATTTTAATGTTTGAGCTGCACCAAAATCGAAGTCGTGTTGCCCAAAGCTAGCTACATCAACACCAATTTGATTAAATGCCTCTACAAATGGTTCCCCACGGTATAATCCACCAAATAATGTACCACCTGCTAAGTCACCACCGAATATAACAGATGAATTTGGATATAGAGTTTGTTGCTGATTAATGACAGTAGACAATCTTGAAATACTACCACGTTCTCCATCTGCCCTAGTTACGGGTGTTATTTCATGTGCATCTTGAAAATACAACAATGACGATGTTGAGCTATTCCCGTCTTATACCACATATTCGTGGCTTTCGGTTCGGGCCTACACCGCACAGGCGACTTTCATCGCATACGGCGTGCTATCAATAGTAATAAAATCTTACAACTTATTTCCCCATTTCTATTTAACCAATCGTATATTAATCTCATTTTGGATCATTGTTAAGTTATTATATTATTAGACTGAAATCGGCAAATAAGCCTTGATACAATTGGGCAAGATCACCAGTAGCCTTGACACGAGATAACCTTATATACACAAAAATACATTTTATTACAAAAACACTATGAGTTTTACACAACTAACACACTATATTGACATAATATAAGTTCAATAGATTAATCGAATAAATATATCGAAGGTTAGGAGATCAGAGGATTTACAACTACTTAGCTCAGAGATGAACAAAAAAACAAAAATCAACTGGTACTAATTGGTTACTTTATTTTTTCACTAAAGGGATGGATGGACATCGTTTTTATTTAGGGAAAACAGGTACGGCTGTTGCTATGTTATTAACACTTTGGGGTTTAGGGGTTTGGACATTTATTGACCTATTCTTGCTAAACGGTATGATTAAAGATACTAACGAAAACTAAATTGATTTCATCCTAATCAGACTGTCGAGAAATCCTCTCGACAGTCCCTTTTTTCTTTATTAACGTGGTGTTTCCTTTGCTTAACACACAAAATCACACTCAAAAGAAAAGTTCAAAAACTAACAGATAAAGCTAAAAATACCGTCTAAAGACGGGGGTTTTAGACCACGCATTTCTGATAAAACTCATGTACCACAAAAAGTTTGGTAAGGGGTTATTGACTTTGGCAGTGTGGAGTATTCAGCCTGTTCAGTGGAATGCTCATAAGGATTTGAAAGAACTTCCAAGAGCCGCTCCATCACACTGTAATCTTCTTGTTCCACTGCAGCTTCTAAGGCCGCTTCTACTCGGTGGTTTCGTGGGATTACAGCAGGATTGCTGTTTCGCATCAATTGATTTACGGAGTCCTTCGATTCCTGTTGTCTGCTTAATCTCGCCTGCCAGATCTCATGCCATTGAGCGAATTCCGGGGTGCCAAACAGGACCGTATCCTCCTGTCGATCAAAAGTTAACGCGCGGAAAGTATTGGTATAATCCGCTTGATACTTCTTCATCAGACTGAGGAGGCCATTGATAAGGGCTTCATCCTCTGACTCTTCGTTAAAGATCCCCAATTTTGCTCTCATTCCAGCGAGCCAATTAGCGTGATACAACTCCATAAAATTTGAAATTTCGTCCTGAGCAACTTCGACAGCCTGCTCCTGATTATCATGCAATAGTGGCAATAAAGTTTCAGCAAATCGGGCAAGATTCCACCCGGCCATATACGGCTGATTACCATAGGCATAGCGGCCTTGAATATCAATGGAACTGAATACCGTTTCTGGGTCATAGCTATCCATGAAGGCACAAGGACCATAATCAATCGTTTCTCCACTAATGGTCATGTTGTCGGTGTTCATTACACCATGAATAAAGCCAACCAGTTGCCATTTGGCAATAAGCTTCGCCTGACGCTTGATCACTTCTTGAAGTAAGGAAAGATAGGGATTCCCGTTAGCTTCAATGTCTGAATAATGACGCTTTATTGTATAGTCAGCCAAAGTCCGAAGTTCATCAACTGTACCCCATTGTGCAACATATTGAAAGGTTCCGACGCGCAGATGACTGGCAGCCACCCGAGTCATAATTGCCCCAGGTAACTCGGTCTCGCGGATTATTGACTCACCAGTTGTCACCACTGCTAGACTACGAGTGGTAGGAATACCTAATGCATGCATAGCTTCACTGATGATGTATTCGCGTAACATCGGCCCAAGCGCCGCGCGACCATCACCCCCGCGGGAGTATGGCGTTCTCCCTGCACCCTTAAGCTGAATATCTACCCTCTCACCTCGGGACAGGATTTGCTCGCCTAGTAGCACCGCCCGGCCGTCCCCTAACATGTTAAAATTCCCGAATTGATGTCCCGCGTAAGCTTGAGCAAGAGGCTTAGCACCTTTGGGAATCTGGTTGCCAGCAAGCATCGCTACGCCATCTTCGCTTTCCAGCTCTTGAATGTTCAAACCCAAAGATGTTGCCACCTGGTTATTAAGAATAATCAACTTTGGTGAGCGCACAGGAGTTGGGTTAATACTGGTAGAAAATGATTTCGGCAGACGGGCATAACTGTTGTCTAAGTTCCAACCTATTTCTTTACTCATTGCCATAGTTTCTCCTTTTCTTCTTTTGACTTTTGTACATTCCAAAACACACTACAGTCCTTTTTAATGTCTACCTCTGCCAAGTTATTATACCGTTTCCACAGGCATATAGCGCCTTTTAAGTAAAGGTGATTGCCCATCACCATCACTGTTCTAGCTTTGACATCTTGATATTTAAGTTGTTACATTATTAATTAATGATGGTTTTCGTTCGACCATAGAAGGAAGGAGATATTTTAAATGACAACTTCAGAAAAAAATGTAAGGACTTGCAACAAAGGACATACATATTATAAAAGTAGCAATTGTCCAACCTGTCCGACTTGTGAGCAAGAACGCAAACCCGTTAATGGATTTCTTTCATTGCTCTCGGCACCAGCAAGACGAGCGTTAGAAAACAATGGGATAACTTCTTTGCAAGATCTATCAAAATATAGTGAAAAAGAGATTTTGCAATTTCACGGTATGGGACCAGCTTCTTTACCTAAACTTAGGTCTACTTTGAAGGAAAATGGGTTAATATTCAGAAACTAAACACCAAGAATGATTATACTTACAGGAATGCATTTTATTTGATTTTTTCTTCAAGTAACGAATGAGCACGACCTTAATACGTGTAACAATCATTCAAACGCTCAGAGTGATAATGCTCTGAGCGTTTGAATGATTGTAAAAGAGATAGGCCGCTTTCAATATGAGGTTTATATTTGAAGATTCTTCGTATTTACTATTATGTGAAAAGGTTGTTTAATTATTAACAGCCATTCGACCAAGGGGGCCATTTTCATCAATGATATCCTGTATATCAAATACAGAGATTGGGAACATAGGGAAACCAAAAACATATGGAGTGATTTCATATAGTTGAAAATAGATAACGAGGACTTTATCCGCAATGTAATAGTCTTGATTAGGCCGAATGACTGTGAAGCCGTTGATTAGCTGAATATCACGTTGCTTAATTTGTGAATGAATTAAGGCTGATAGTCTTTTGACATAATCACTTCCAGGTTTAAACAAGTCCTTAAGTTCACAAAGGCCCCCCGTTTGCAAGTCAAACGTTAAAGACTTTATATACGTCATCCCATGAGCAGCATGGTAATGGTAAGTATAATTGGAAAGTGCTAAGCTCAGAACCTGGCGTTGATTGTTTTTTATTTCATACGACCCAATCATTTGTACCACAGTTGTCGGCATATTCCCAATTTGTTGATTTATGAGTTGCTGGGTTTGATCGACAATCGCTCGATTAATTGATCTTTCCATTTCTAGATTTTGCATACCTATTACTTTAGGATAAAACACTGTTTTATCCGGGCCGCTGCTGATTTCAACCGTTTTAATGCTAACTGGAAGCATAACGGGCATATTTATCTATCCTTTTCTAATTTTTATACCAATGTATTCTTGAAAGAGTAAATGTATGCAAAAAACAAAAGTGAAGGAGCACGGAACCTTATCCTAAAATTTCCCAATAATTTCTTTTCCGATCGGTAGTGACAAATGGTAAATCCCCACTAAATGTTATATTCATTTATGCTATTATAGTAAAATAGTCTTTTTTATTAAAGGTCCTATTAAACAACCATATTGTTACCATAAACCACGAGGTACACATTTAACGAGAGTTTACATACGTATGCAACTCACTGCCCATGTACCACGCAAAAGATGATCAAATACTTACAATTAAGTACAACAAAAGGAGTATGTATGAAAGAATTTTATACTCAAATCAGTAAAAGATTATATTATACGGTAGTGCTCATCATCATCGCTCTAATGGTGGCAGGGATGTTATTATCTATTCCACATTATGGTGAACTTGAGGCAGGTTACACGTTACATAGTGTGCTTGCAATCGTTCTATCGGCATGTTTATTGCTTTATCCTAAATATGAAAATCATATCTTTAGGGTTGTCATTATTATCGTAGGATCCGCTTATTTCTATACAATTTTCTTTTTATATCCTGAAACTTGGTCTACCTTTATCTTTCTATGTTTAATCCCAGCTATCTCCATTTTATTTTTTGATTCAAAGCTATTTTATTTTTCATTACTAATAAACGGGCTTTCAATCGCAGTTACGTTTTGTTATATTGTGCTGATTGATCAAGGAAGTTTATATCCTCACATCAAACAAGATGTAGTTGGAAATATTATCAACTTTATAGGCAGTCAAGTGCTTATTTATTTTATTTATCGAACATCAAATTTACGTATAATAAAACAGCAGTTATATTATGAACAATTACAAAATTCGGAACGATTAAAGACAACCAGCCAATTATCAGCTGCTGTTGCACATGAAATTAGAAATCCGTTGACAGTTGTTAAAGGTTTTTTACAGCTTTACAATGAAAAAGACACACCAATGAGTCATGAGACAAAAAATCATTTTACTTTGATGATTGACGAATTAAATACGGCAGAACAAGTCATTGCTCAATTTTTATCTATAGCTAAGCCCGATAAAGATAAAATAATGGAAATTGTGAATGTGAAAGATGTGCTTCATAGTGTAACAGATTTACTAAAATCATATGGACTCTTACATGATAATACGATTAATTTAAGTGTGGATGAAGATTGCTATATCTACGCCAACACCATTGAGTATAAACAATTAATGATCAATATTATTAAAAATGCCATTGAAGCCTCAAAAATTGGCGATTCTGTTCTTGTTACGGCGAAAAGAAAAAAGCATTTTGTCGAGATGAAAGTAGCGGACCATGGTTTCGGCATGTCAGAAGTGGAAGTTAAATCTCTCGGTACTCCTTTTTACTCGTTAAAAAGTAATGGAACAGGACTAGGTTTAATGATTTGCTATCATATTACCGAAAAATACAATGGGACCATTGATTTCCAAAGCTCAAAAGGTGAGGGAACAACAGTGACGATCCGCTTTCCATTAAAGAAATCGTAAGGATGTTTTAAACATTTGCAATATAAGATTTCTAGCACTTGATGAGGAAAGAACGTACAGAATTGTGAATAAATTTACTTCCCTAGAAGGAAAGATACACTTTAATCAAAAAAAGTTTGAAGTTAAGTTGTAATACTAATAGGGGCTCCCCATAACGAAAGGGGCAGACCTCGCAATGACTCTAACAGTATTTTACTACTATTTACTGTTTAGAGGGGACGAGGTCAGACCCTTTTGGGATATACTCTTTTTTGATTTCATTTTTATGGTTTACCGTTATTTATGGTACGGTCCACCGTAATACCTCTAAGTGAGATTTACTTTTGATCTTTATTTCTAATATACTTCTATCCTACAATTTTTTCTTCCCCATTATCTTTCTTAATGGTACATGACTCAATGTAGTTTAAGAAGCCTTCCTCTCTTTTATTGATTTCTTGACACCTTCTTTTGGAATCGTAGCTACTATAGCTAGTAAAGCTAGTCCAGCAAAAATAGCATTTACCAGCAACCCTATACTTGCGGCCGCTTCCATATTTCCAGCCTTTTCAACTACACTATAAACAGTCACAGATATCGCTAAACCGAATGAGCCACCAAGTGTACTAGACATTTTATAAATACCTGCTGCCTCTCCTGCCTTTGCTTGCGGAACATTGTCTACGGCTGTATCTGTAGATGGTGTTGCATAAAGCCCAAGTCCAATCCCATACACGGTAAAACCAATAAAAACAACAACGGAATAAACCGAATTTGGTAAGATTGTTAAGGTCATTAACATAATTCCAGCCATCACTAAAAGACAAGCTAAGATCATCGGTTTTCTTGGACCATTTCGTTGTAATACTTTTTCACCCACACGAATCATCACTAATACAGCAACTAAATTGCCAAAAGATAGTAACCCAGATTGAAAAGAACTGTATCCTCTTGCCATTTGGACATAGGTATTGGCAACAATAAGTGCTCCCGCTACAGCATTCATTAAAAAGTTTGACACCGTAGCCCCAGTAAAATAGTTATTTTTAAATAAAGAAAGATCGATAAATCCGTTAGATTTTCCTTTTACAACGTTTAAAAATACCCAACCTCCTATGACAGTGACAGCCATTAGCGTTAACGAGATGGGGCTTGTCCAACCGAAGTCTTCTCCACGTGTAATGACAACATTTAAAGCGACCATCACTAGGAGAAAGATAACAAATCCAGAAAAATCAAATTTTGATGCATGGCTTTGTTCTGCTTTACTCTCTGGTATATCTTTTATTAAAAACATAGATAGCAAAGTGAAGATGATGGAAAAAATAAAGATCCAACGCCATCCCAAAGACGTAGCAATTAAACCTCCAGCAAACGAACAAATGCCTGCGCCGCCCCAAGATCCAAAAGACCAGTAGCTTAAGGCTCTTTGTCGATCAGCACCGTCAAAATAGGTTTTCACCAAAGCAATCGTCGCAGGCATAATACATGCTGCCGAGAAGCCTTGAATCACACGCCCAATCATTAAGAGAACTGTCTCCTGTGCAAAGACGAGGCAAAGTGAACCAATTATATTTAATAGTAAGCCAATAGTCGTAATTTTCTTGCGTCCAATTCGATCAGATATTCCTCCAGCTACTACAACAAACATACCTGAAAATAATCCAGATAAACTAATGGCTGTATTCAAAAGACCCAATGAAATTCCCAAATCTAACTGAACTTCCGGTATCACATTTATTAGTGACTGTGAGAAAAGCCAATAAGTAAGCACCCCAAACACAATCCCCGTTATCATTCTGTTATTACCTTTATAGCTTGTTTCCATGGTAAACCTCTCCTTTTGGTTAATATCCATTAAACTAACTATGTCTCTTCAGTGATGATGATCGTGTAAATTGCAGGCACAACAAAGAAGGGCAGAGAAAAACATTCTGTTTTTCTCTGCCCTTCTCTGTCCTTTTACCTGAGAGTTTAGCTCATTGGAGCCTTTCCCCTTTGGTGGCGTATCGATTCATACGCTCTCTCCAGAGGCGTGTCCAGTTGCAGTTTCTTCTACCTGAGAGATTCGCTTCAAGGGTCTTATTGAAGTTTGCTCCTTCGGTGGCTTATACTAAACACTCTCCTGCAACTTTCATCCATCTATATTTTCTATATACTTAGAATAATTATTAAATTATAACACGTCAACTGAAAATAGAAAACGCTTTCATTAATTGTTGTCACCGTGATGCCTCGAAACATAAATAATGTCTCTTAATAAGAGCAAAATAAAAGGCATGAACTCAAGTAATAATACCAAGTTCATGCCATGCAAACTACCAATTACAAATCGATAAGACTCGGAGGTAGCTTTTTAAATCCTTTTGTTGTAATAAGCGCATAGACAACCCCAATTGCGAGCCATATAAAGCCTACTTTTAACGTCGTTGGTGATAAATTAATAAATAAGTAGAAACAGATTAAGAAACCGAGGCCCGGAATTAATAAATAACGGATAAATTTCTTCTCTTTTTTACGGAAATAGTAATACACAATAACAGATAGGTTAACAAACATAAAACCAGTTAAACCGCCAAAGCTCATTAATTCTGCAACAAAATCGATTGATAAGAAAAGGGCTCCAGCAATACTAATGCTGCACATCAATAAAATATTGTAGATCGGTGTTTTATATTTAGGATGTAAATGTGTAAAGAACTTTTTCGGTAGAACCTCATCACGCCCCATACTAAACATTAAACGTGAAGCACTTGCTTGACCTGTTAAACCAGCTGTAAAAGTTGAAACGATAATCGCTACTGTATAAAGTGTTACAAGTACCGCACCACCTGCTACATTCGCAATATCAAATAATGCTGTATCTGCTGAGCTAAAGTTATTTACATCTGGCCAGACTAGCTGAGCAACATACGCTTGCACGATAAAAATAACGCCACCGATTAAACAAGAAAGAATGGCCGCTTTCCAAATATCATTTTTTGGATTCACTGATTCTTCCGATAAGGTTGTAATCGAGTCAAATCCTAAAAATGAGAAACATGCCATGGCTGCACCTGAAATGATGGCTGACATTACGAATGTTTCGTTATTAAAGAACGGAGTAATCGATACTAAAGCCGATGCACCATCCTCTACCATAATCGCCTTCATACAAAAAACAACGAAGATGACAACAACGATTCCCATAAATAACACTAAAATTTGGTTCGTTTTTGCTGCCACTGCAATTCCGAGAATATTTACAACAGTAATAACTCCAGCAATAATGAATACCCATACCCAATATGGAATGGATGGAATTAATGCATTGGCATAGGAGGCACCAACCATAAAGACGATTAAAGGCACTAATACATAGTCCATAAACATGGCCCAGCCGGCAAAAAAGCCTAAATGTGGATGAATCGCACGTTGTGTATACGTATACGTTGAACCAGAAACTGGAAACGCTGCAGCCATCCTGCCATAGCTATATGCCGAAAACATCATCGCAACCATCGCGATTAAATACGCTAATGGCAACATACCGCCTGTAGACTGTGCTGCAAAACCATATATATAAGCAGGCGCAATGGGCGTCATAAAGGCGATGCCATAAATCACCAAATCCTTCAGTGTTAGAACACGCTTAAAATGAGGAGCTGCACTGTCTTGATTTGCATTACTTTGTCCTTGACTCATTTAAAAAGCTTCCTCTCTATTTTTGAACAACAGTACGTTGTTCAATTTCCTCCGAAATGAATTGAATGGTTTCATCTGTGCTCATCACTTGGCAATAAATTTGATTCATGATCATGATTTCTGCATCATGTAACTCTTTCGTTGCCGCTGCGCAAGCATCTTCTACTAAAATTACTTCAAAACCAGCGTCTGCTAAGCTACGTACAGTTGAGGCAACACATTGGTCTGTTACAACACCTGTACATACAACTGTTTCAATGCCCATATTACGAAGTAAAAATTCATAGTTTGTTCCACTTAAAACACTGTCTGTCGTTTTATTTACCACGATTTCATCTTCTAATGGTTTTAATTCATCTACCATTTCTGCACCTGGATCACCGATTGGTAATAAGATATTATTCCAACCTGGGCGACGTTGTACAGGGGAACGGTCACGTCCATCCTTATGATGACAAGCAATCCGTCCGAAAGTGACTTCTAATTGATTGGCACGGAAAAAGTCTAGTAGTTTTTTATTGTTTGGAATCGCTACGTTATCGATACGATCATAGAAAGATTCCCACTTATCGAACATGCCTTTTTCTCGTGCAACTTGAGCATCCAATCCATCACGGCTAATAAATTGATTTTGCATATCCACGACTAAAAGTGCTGTTTTTGCTGGATCTAATTTCATTTTATCTTCGCCCGTCGGGATAAATTCGTAATAAAGTGTTTGCAGTTTTTCCATATTCATTTCCTCCATCTTAGCCTATACAAGCTATATTCATTTCTTCAATACAAAACATTCGTGAGCATCTGATCCTAACTTAAATGATGAAAAAGGTTCGGGTTCTAAAAAACGTATCACCTTATAAAGGTGGCGATGCGGAGCTGATTTTTTGGAAGCCCGCCCCTTTTCCATAGAAAAAAGAGATTCCCCTATATGCTAAAGGAATCTCTTAAAGGCAATAAAAAAAGACTAGATACCTTCCGAGAAAGAACCCGGAAATCGATGTAGCCATTCCAAATTCCTCACCCTTTTGTCTCTACTGAGAGATAGCACAACTTAATAAATTGGGTAACTTATTAAGACAGTCCTGTAATTATTCATTACAGACCCAGCACATAATGGCGAGAACTCATTATATACTTCGGCGACATTTCCTTCTGCATAGCTTCTTCGTCTTCTCTGACTCCACTAAGCACTAATAAATATCGCGCCTCTACCTCACAATTATAAAAAGTGAGGTATATTTATTCATTATAATTATTATATAATTATAAATATTACGATGTCAATATAATATTTATCTATTAATCATTCCAAAAATAAGAAAATACAGGAAAATACTAACATAGAAAATGATATATTAATATAACATTTAAAAACACCTGTACAAGATATTCTTTTAACCAACAGGCTCCGGTTTTAGAATAGCAAAAAAAACTCATTTGCCATTCATTATTGCAAATGAGTAATAATCACTAGCTGACATCTAGCTTTTTTTAATACGGCTTGTATGAATCATTCTACTTTAATTGTTCTGCTCAATGCATTGGTAAACCGCCATCATATCTCGTTTATTCAACTCGCGAATACGATTAAAAATTGGAATATCACTAACAGCCTCATTTATTAAGCTCTCAGCCACAACATCACGTACTTTGCCAGTTAGCCATGTTTGCACGTCAAAACCATCGACGATTTCCTTACGCCCTTCTTCATTGATACCACTTGCATCACAACTCACACATGGTATCGATAATTTGTACACACCGTCATGGAGACCATCTTCTGAAATGACTTTCTTCCCTTTACAGAATGGGCATGGATGACTTTTTTTAATCTTATTTATTTGGGTAACAATTTTTTTGTAACCAAATGCTTCATAAACATACGTTAGTTTTTTGTATTTGCCATTGGTGAAATACTTATCAATAATTGTTTCTCTTGTTTCGTCAATATTGGCAAAATCACAAATTGTTATCAGATTTTTACTGCTTATAGCTTCGATGTTTCCTTTAATTCTGTCCCAGAATGGTAAGACATTTTGTAATACCATTTCATAGTGGGCAAAGCTTGCCTGTTCCAGTTCAAGCATTTTCAGTGCGACTTGTGTTTCCCTAGGCAACAGGGAGACATCTTCCGTCAAGGCCATCTCGCCGCCAACAATCGATTTCATTTTTACGAGTTCCGGTAACTCACCTACCATTTTCAAAACCTGATCAAGCGGCTGATGAATAATCTCACGAATATCTGTGTCGCCAAATTCGAGCTTTTTATGATGGCTTAGCACGGCGCCCTGACAAATTGGACAGGTAATCATCTCTTTTGACGCTTTCATATGCTCTTTAATAATCGATTTCGAAATGGACATATACATCCCAAGAATTTTATTAAAGCCATCCCACGTCCTCCGCGCTTTGCCTTTCTTATCATAGAATGACTTTTCCCAATACCCGTATAAAAAGGTATGCTTCTCTGCTTCTGTCATCTCATGATAGCTTTTACTAATATCTTGACCAAGTTCATTCTTGATCTCATCAAAAAGGAATTGCAATTTCGGATATTGATAATATTTTAATACCTCCATCACGTCTGAATGCAATAGGCCATCCCAAAATGGTACGGTTTTGTCTTGAATGACAACATCAATATCAAATTTTTCAATCATCCGGCGGCCCAAGCAGCTTGGACAATGATTATCTTGATCATAGAAATCGAAGCTTCTTGTATCTTTATTGGTTGGATGCGCCGCCACAATATGGTTGATTAGACCGCCAATTTCATAGAGAAAACTATATTGACTATACAAATGTCTTTCAAAATCAATGGCGATGACGGGTGCAATGGTTTCAGATTCATATTCACCATAAATCAATCGAGCCATTGATGATAAGCTTTTTAAGATGCCGCCCTTATAAAGGTTCTCTGCATTTTTAAAATAGTCAATCTGATTTTCTTCTAAATAGTGAATACCCTTTTGCTGCTTGAGTGTGGAAGAAAGATACAATGGGTCAACTCTATCTGCACTGTTTTTTTGGCGATAATAATCATCATGACTGATAACCTCAAGATGTTCTACAGACGCATGCTGTCTTTTACCAAAATCAACGATAAAGTCAGAGCTTTCTAGCATGTAAGAATTATGTTCAATCATCATGATTGAGACGGATTCATCTTGCAGAATGCCCCTAATACTATCAATGAATTGGTTTAAAATATTTTGTGATAAACCTTTTGAAGGCTCGTCAAAAATAAAAAGCGTATGTGGGTTTCTCGAGTTAGCAAACAGCTCCGAAACTAAATGAACACATTGAAATTCACCAGTTGATAAGGACTGTGTTTTTCTTTCCAACGTCAAATAACCCAGTCCAAGTTTAATCAGTAAGCTCAAGCGTTTATGAGCGATGTCTTGATTTGGTAGTTCTTCAATAATATCTTCAATTGAGCGCTGAAAAATATCTTCAATATCTTCACTATATTTTGTCAGTTTCTTTTTAATATCAAGAAAAGTCGCAACGGTTGACCGACTGGTAATCGATTGGTTTCGATCTTGACCTACCATAACTAGTTTATCTTTTGGATATCGCTTCAGAAAATCTTTGGCTATACATTCATTGACAAGTGTAGATTTACCACATCCAGACTCACCCGTAACGGTTACAAGTCTATTTTGAGGAATCTGAATTTCAGCCATTTGAATATTACGGCAATATAGATCATGAAATCGATAGTATTCTGTTGGTATTGCCTGATTTCGTTCCCAATGGATTGGTTGTGGGCGTGGTGATTCTTCCACGATTTTCCCGCCATATTTCCCACTACCAGGACCAAAGAACAATTGCTCATTCGTTGTATCGAGCACTGTGTCTGAATGATCAATGAGCCAAATTTGATTTTTATAGCCTAATTGTTTAATCTGTTCCAAAATTTGCAATAGTGTTTGGTGATCAAGCCCAACGGAGATTTCATCAATAATAATAACGGTATTTTCACTTGCTGCCATGAATTCTGCCAAGTAAAGTCGTGTTAATTCTCCACCTGACAATGTACCCATAATACGATTTAATGTTAAGTAACCAATACTCATATTGATCATATTTTTAAGAATATGCTGTTTTGCTTCACTAATATGTAATTCTTCTGCAAGGGAAAGAATCAATTCAATGTTTAAGTTGTTGATATCGGAAATACTATGTGGTTGATCCAATAATTCTATTCTTTTTTGCTCAACTTCTGGATTATAGCGCTTGCCCTCACACTTTTTACATTCGACATTTTGGGTAGTACCGCGTCCTTTACACTTAGGACACCAGCCTAATTCATTATTAAATGAAAACACTTCTGGAGAAAGATTAAATTTCTCAGCAAGCCGCACGCGGAGGTCTTTAAAAACGCCCGTATGGGTGCCAATCGTTGAACGTGGATTGGCAGAAATGGCTGATTTTCCGAGAAACAGGACTAAAGGCATTTCTTCCATCTTGATGGCACTGAAATTGGTTTCCATTATATTAGGAAATAAATACTGATATTCAGCCTTTGGCAATAAGGAAACGAGACGCTTCTTAGATTCTTCACCAATTGTTTGGCAAAAAGTTGTTTTACCAGATCCAGACAAACCAGCAATTCCTAACGATTTATCTACTGGTAGTACTGCATCTAATTTGTTAATATTGTTCGCAATTAATTGATTGATTTTCATAGTGAATGATATCCTCTCAATTCTCTCAATTTAGTTTTTCTTATGTTGGCATAACGACTAATAATTATGTTGTGTTATTTCGAATCGACGTACTCATACTAATTGTAAACGAATCGATGATGTAAAGCTTACCATTCATGCTTTCAAAGAATAAAAGAAATCTAAAGCCTTTTTTGATCAAAGAGCCCTTTTGGTATTATTCATTTAGAGATTTAATTCATCGTAAATTTTTAAACAGGTCTACGAATCCACCTATCTTTCCATGACAGTACTCAAAGAGGATAGCAAGCATACTATCCTCTTTGAATACTGTTTCTATTTAATTTAATTACCAGTTTATTAAAGAAAAGAGATGGACCTATTTATTTTCAAAGAAAAGCACTTTTTCAGTGAGCTCGGACTGCCCCATTAGACATCTACGAAATGAAATATTTGAGGGTCAATGTACCTGTCCCCTAGTTCCCTAACATCCTGGAGAACCGATAATCGTATTTTTTACCATATCAAGCAGATTGGAAATCTTACTTTTGGAAAATTCATTGTCTAGGCGATTCCCTAAAAGTCAACAGTAACAACTCCGGCCCACTGACATTCTCAGTTCTTCACCGCTTGAGATCCATTTATCAGCAACGTCTTGTGCAATATCTGACTCTGTTGAACTACCCACCAGTTATTGAACAGGCTCTACCATAGTCCCTACGGTGAAAACTTTTAGTATCTTGCACGTTGGACTCACCGCACGCTCTACTCTGCTTGGTTTTCGCTACTTCGATACGTGTGGAGCGATTAGAACGTTGAAGATTTTACGCAACAGACGATTTTCCTGTTGTAACCTCCTATCTTCAGTTTTCAAAGAGCGTTTGTACAAATATACAGTAGCACAAACGTTCGCATTCCTCAACAATTTAGGCTAACGCCTACCGAAATTCATCTCTCACCTACTCATTGGGTTATGCCTTTCTCATTCGTTGAGGAAGGAGTCTTCTTTCGGAAAATGATAAAGTTACTGCCACCACAAAATTCAGATAGCATATAAAAATATTTTACCGGTTTTCTATAAACTGGCACCTAAGTTTTAAGCTAAATTGACACTTTTAAATATACCAATCCTTTGCTAATGTTTTCAGTAAATAAACGGAATTAAGGGGAAAGGATGCTGCTATCATCGGAAACCACTGTATGGACTGAACTCGTTTATCATGTCCAAGTGCTCGATAACGGTATCCATGGTGAAGGGTTTATATAATTTTTCGTTCTGACTGATAGCAGGAGTCCGTTGCAGTGTTGACTATCATTAAGGTAACCCTGTTGAAGACGTACGCGATCTAGATTTCAAAGGAAACGACAACCTTGCACTTCTCCCTTGATGCCTATAAAGAAAAGATAAGAAAGGTTTATGTCTATGCAAAAAACAACGAGTTATTCAAACACACGTACTTTCGATTTAATTCAAACATCAATGTTAATTGCACTCGTATTCGTTGCCACGGTCTTGTTAAATATCAAACTACCGATCACGGCAAATGGCGGTTTAGTTCATCTGGGGACAGCTATGCTCTTTATCGGGTCCATCTTATTTGGTCCTAAAAAAGGCGCCATCGCTGGCGCCGTTGGAATGGGGTTATTTGACTTAATCTCTGGTTGGACATTGTGGGCACCGTTCACTATTTTAGCTCGCGGCTTGCAAGGATATATAGTTGGGAAAATCGCCTGGTCGAAAGGCCGCAACGGAAATAGTATTGGTTTCAATCTATTTGCTACTATCATTTCGGCTCCTTTTATGTTAGCTGGTTATTACATTTGTGAAGGGGTACTATTTAGTAGCTGGATTATACCAGCGGCCTCTATTCCCGGAAACATCGTTCAAAACGTTGTGGGGATCTGTGTAGCCATTCCAGTTTGTGCTGTACTGAAAAAAATTCCGCTTTTTAAATAGTTATTAAAAAGATGGGCAATAACACAAATAATTCTTATAAACATTATTTTATAGTACATGAAAAAGGGGAAACGCTTCGTATATCAAGCATTCTCCTTCTTTTTTCCATTAAACTTCGGATTTAAATGAAATTTACTTTTGATCTTTATTTCCAATATACTTCTATTCCTACAATTTTTTCTTCCCCATTATCTTTCTTTATGGTACATGACTCAATGTAGTTCAAGAAGCCTTCCTCCCTTTTATTGATTTCTTGACACCTTCTTTTGGAATCGCAACTACTATAGCTAGTAAAGCTAGTCCAGCAAAAATAACATTTACCAGCAACCCTATACTTGCAGCCGCTTCCATATTTCCAGCCTTTTCAACTACACTATAAACAGTCACAGATATCGCTAAACCGAATGAACTGCCAAGTGTACTAGTCATTTTATAAAT
The DNA here is from genome assembly GCF_053653995.1 of Peribacillus sp. JNUCC 23. Next base: position 867,768 of record NZ_CM132202.1, on the reverse strand, counting down.
ACCTGCTGCCTCTCCTGCCTTTGCTGTCGGAACATTGTCTACGGCTGTATCTATAGATGGTGTCGCATAAAGCCCAAGTCCAATCCCATACACGGTAAAACCAATAAAAACAACAACGGAATAAATCGCATTTGGTAAGATTGTTAAGGTCATTAACATAATTCCAGCCATCACTAAAAGACAAGCTAAGATCATCGGCTTTCTTGGACCACTTCGTTGTAATATTTTTTCTCCTACACGAATCATCACTAATACAGCAACTAAATTGCCAATAGATAATAACCCAGATTGAAAAGAACTGTATCCTCTTGCCATTTGGACATAGGTATTGGCAACAATAAGTGCTCCCGCTACAGCACTCAGTAAAAAGTTTGACACCGTAGCCCCAGTAAAATAGTTATTTTTAAATAAAGAAAGATCGATAAATCCGTTAGATTTTCCTTTTACAACGTTTAAAAATACCCAACCGCCTATGACAGTGACAGCCATTAACGTTAACGAAATGGGGCTTGTCCAACCGAAGTCCTCTCCACGTGTAATGACAACATTTAAAGCGACCATCACTAGGAGAAAGATAACAAAGCCAGAAAAATCAAATTTTGATGAATGACTTTGTTCTGCTTTACTCTCTGGTACATTTTTAATTAAAAACATAGATAGCAAAGTGAAGATGATGGAAAAAATAAAGATCCAACGCCATCCCAAAGACGTAGCAATTAAACCTCCAGCAAACGAACAAATGCCCATGCCGCCCCAAGATCCAAAAGACCAGTAGCTTAAGGCCCTTTGTCGATCAGCACCGTCAAAATAGGTTTTCACCAAAGCAATCGTCGCAGGCATAATACACGCTGCCGAGAAGCCTTGAATCACACGCCCAATCATTAAGAGGACCGTCTCCTGTGCAAAGACGAGGCAAAGTGAACCAATTATATTTAATAGTAAGCCAATAGTCGTAATTTTCTTGCGTCCAATTCGATCAGATATTCCTCCAGCTGCTACAATAAACATGCCTGAAAATAAACCGGATAAACTAATGGCTGTATTCAAAAGTCCCAATGAAATTCCCATATCTAACTGAACTTCCGGCATCACATTTATTAGTGACTGTGAGAAAAGCCAATAAGTAAGCACCCCAAACACAATCCCCGTCATCATTCTATTATTACCTTTATAGCTTGTTTTCATGGTAAACCTCTCCTTTTTGGTTAAATATCCATTAAACTAACTATGTCTCTTCAGTGATGATGATCGTGTAAATTGCAGGCACAACAAAAAAGGACAGAGAAAAACATTCTGTTTTTCTCTGCCCTTCTCTGTCCTTTTACCTGAGAGTTTAGCTCATTGGAGCCTTTCCCCTTTGGTGGCGTATCGATTCATACGCTCTCTCCAGAGGCGTGTCCAGTTGCAGTTTCTTCTACCTGAGAGATTCACTTCAAGGGCCTTATTGAAGTTTGCTCCTTCGGTGGCTTATACTAAACACTCTCCTGCAACTTTCATCCATCTTATATTTTCTGTATTTTCAGAATTATTATATATTTATAGAATAATTCTGAAATTCGATCATGTCAACTAAAATCGAAAACGCTTTCAAAAAACTACTGTCACTTTGACGCCCAAAAACATTCGTTTCACAAGACGTTCCACGGAAGGTATTAATATGAATGAAATGGAGAGCTTTACAGTGATCTGCTTCTCCTCTTGTATGAAGGACATGGGGCGGGGCTTCGCGACTTATTAATATAGCCAATCTACTTAGCAGGTCTACTCATTGTACCTTGAAAGCACCCAAAATCCGGCTCCTCACCGCCACCATTGTGATTAGGTGGGTGTAGCGTGGTACAAGACTAATCCTTTATATTTATAGTAAATGGTGGCGTGATAACGCCATATTCATTTTGTATATAAAATAGCACTCAATAAAGAGGTTATGGGAACATTGCTGTGAAAAAGGATCTTTCAGATGGTAACAGACCACCTAAACTATCAATTATTCAGATAATTCAGCTGAAGGAATTGGCTAACCGTTCCCATGATTCTCCCCTTTTCACTAATCTTAGTTTTTAGTAACTTTCGGTTTACTTTCTAATAATCCCTTAAAACTTTCGTGATGGGATATTGTCCTTGTTAGCAGGTTATGTTGCAGCAAATTATTTAGCAAATGAAGGGGTATGTCAAGGAGTCGAATGAGGAGGTAACGCTCTGAAAGTCTCCCCCTAGTTGCCACCTAAAATATCCTAATAATGTACTATTTCCATTTTCAATACAAGCCGTTTTTATGCTTCCTTAAAAACAATAAACAAAACAGATAACTCCTCTGATCGTAATTAGAGGCGTACATCTATGATCTCTTACCTATAGAAAATAAAGGAGACTGGATACGTCCAATCTCCTTCTCGCTTATTAAAGACTTTATCTATAACTGAAAAAAATCTATTTATTTTCTTCAATTTAGACAATGTTATTTTTCAACTTTTCGAAACATGTTTTTATCAGGATCGTTCCTGAACCATAGAGGAGTAGGATAGCAAAGCAAGCAACAATTCTGATACAGCATCAATCGGGTGCTTATACAGAATTGTTAAGAAATCTTTTCAAATTCCCTCGTTCATTATTTTAGATGTTCATTTAGAACGTTCTCTTCCAAGACATCCAATGTATCGCCATACACTTTGATAATATGTTTTTCTCCCCAATTGCAAAGCGAATTTAAGATACCTTGTAAGCTCCAGCCATATTCACTTAGCTCATACTCCACTTTTGGAGGAATTTGATTATAAACAATTCTATTAATGACTCCATCTACCTCTAATTCACGTAATTGTTGAGTTAACATCTTCTGTGTAATATCAGGCATAAGACGTTTCAATTCACTTGTTCGTTTCTTACCGTGTGTTAGATGACATAGAATTACACATTTCCACTTTCCCCCTATCACTTCAAGTGTCGCCTCTACTGAAATATTGTATTTCTTTTTCTTCATATATAATTCCTCCACATGTATAGGAACTTAAAAGTGCCTATAGCACCTTTAGGTTCCTATAGTACTTTTAAGTACGTACTTCTCTAATGATTTCATATGTATCATAATAGCATTTATCGGTTGAGTTTTAATGTAATTATTTTTTAGTTTACTTAAAACAAGATTGTTCATCCATGACCAAATTATTAAGGAGGAGAAAAATGTCTTTAGATAAAAAACAAAGTACATTAGCGCTATTAGCCTTAGCTATAAGTGCATTTGCAATAGGAACAACAGAATTTATCAGTGTAGGTCTATTACCATTAATAGCGAATGATTTACAAATATCTGTTACGACAGCAGGCTTAACCGTTTCCTTATATGCATTAGGAGTAACAGTTGGGGCACCGATTCTAACATCGATTACTTCTAGTATGTCACGAAAATCATTACTACTTTGGATTATGGTTATTTTTATTATAGGCAATAGTATTGCTGCTAGTGCGACAAGCATTGGTGTGTTACTTATTGCTCGTGTCATTTCTGCCTTTTCACATGGAGTTTTTATGTCCATTGGCTCTACCATTGCAGCAGATTTAGTACCAGAAAACAGAAGAGCTAGTGCTATATCCATTATGTTTACAGGACTCACGGTAGCCACTGTAACAGGTGTACCATTGGGAACATTTATGGGACAACAATTTGGTTGGAGAATGGCCTTTATCATCATTATTATAGTTGGAATTATTGCCTTAATCGCGAATAGCATCCTAGTTCCATCTAGTTTACGAAAAGGGACTCGTACAACGTTTCGTGATCAGTTCAAATTAGTGACAAATGGTCGCTTATTACTTTTATTTATGATTACTGCCTTAGGATATGGAGGAACATTCGTTGTCTTTACTTATCTATCTCCCATGTTACAGGACATAACAGGCTTTAAAGAAGGAACAGTTGCTGTGATTCTTCTTGTATATGGTATTGCGATCGCTATTGGCAACATGTTAGGTGGAAAGCTGTCTAATCACAATCCGATTAGGGCATTATTTTACATGTTTATTGTACAAGCGGTGATACTATTTATTCTGATGTTTACGGCGCCATTTAAAATAGCAGGATTGATTACCATTTTCTTAATGGGGGTTCTAGCTTTTATGAATGTGCCGGGATTACAAGTGTATGTGGTCATGTTAGCAGAACGATTTGTACCTACTGGAGTAGATGTGGCATCGGCCATTAATATTGCTGCGTTTAACGCCGGAATTGCAATTGGATCCTACTTAGGTGGTATTATCACAGACTCTATTGGACTGATTCACACCTCTTGGGTAGGAGCACTTATGGTACTGATGGCTGCCATCCTTGCAGGTTGGAGTGCATCTCTTGAAGGAAATGACCAAAAAAGGGATAAATTGAAGGAGGTGGTTTCCTAAGTAATAAATGTGTGAAATCACCAAATATAGAACGATCTCATTTCTCATAATAATAATTGGAGGTTATTTATAATGATTAAAAACATACAAGATACAACTACTTTGCATAATGGTGTAAAAATGCCTTGGTTTGGAATTGGGGTGTTTAAAGTAGAAGAAGGCCCTGAATTAGTTAATGCCGTTAAATTTGCAATTAAACATGGGTACCGTAGTATTGATACAGCAGCCATTTATGAAAATGAAGAAGGAGTTGGTCAAGCTATCCGAGAGGGGATAAAAGAAGCAAGTATCCCTAGAGAAGAACTATTTATTACATCGAAAGTTTGGAATTCTGATCTAGGTTACGAATCAACTATAGCGGCTTATGAAACAAGCCTAAAGAAACTTGATCTTGAATATTTAGATCTATATCTTATTCACTGGCCTGTAGAAGGTAAATATAAGGAAGCTTGGCGTGCATTAGAGACTCTTTATAAAGAAGGAAGAGTAAAGGCTATTGGAGTAAGTAACTTCCAGGTCCACCATCTTGAAAACTTAATGAATGATGCCGAAATTAAACCAATGATCAATCAAGTAGAATACCATCCACGTTTAACTCAGAAAGAAATTCAAGCCTTTTGCCAAGAACATGGAATTCAGTTAGAAGCTTGGTCACCTTTAATGCAAGGTCAATTATTAGATAATCTAGTCTTACAAGAAATTGCAAATAAGTATAACAAGACTATTGCCCAAGTTATTTTACGATGGGATTTACAAAATGGCGTTGTAACCATTCCAAAATCCACGAAGGAACATCGAATTGTTGAGAACTCAACTGTATTCGACTTCGAACTAACTAAAGAAGAGATGCAGCTAATTAACGAGCTAAATCAAAATCATCGAGTAGGACCAGATCCAGACAACTTTGATTTTTAAATAACATAAAAAGCAGACCCTTTTCCTCTAATAAGTGAACTACACCCCAATTGTTAGACATATCTATCAATTGGCGGTGTAGTTCACTAGTTAGTAGAGATGCTTTTAATTTAGATTGAATCAAATGATTCTCATATATGTTTTAAACAACCTTACTTCATATTTGCATCAACTGCAACGCCTTGTTAACCTCTTGAACATCATTTTCTAATACGCTCTTCACATTCGATCCGAACCATTCCAATGAAGCATCTACCTCCATGATTGGAAGTACTTTTGCTAGGAATTCCTCATAATTAATTGCACCTTCAAACAATGGTACCATCCCATCTCTAGACCCCGATGCAGCATAAACATTGCTTGGAGAAAAAACACCAAGTTGTTCACGTGAGGCAATATTTTTAAAGTGAAAATGTGAGATATAAGGACGAAGTTGCTTCATGGCGCCAATTGGGTTTATCCCTGATTCCCATATATGCAAAACATCAAAGTTCACTCGCAATAATGGCTCAACTGTCTAAAGACCTATTGATCCAGTTGCAGATATCAAGATCCGAATGATCAATCCTCCTTTAGCTGAAGAAAAAGTATGTTGTACAATTCTAGTGTTAATACTTGATTTTCCGTCACCTTCCCACCCATTTTTGGCAGTTCCTTAACTACCAACCTATGAGCACATAGGGACAGGAATCCTGTGCAATTAGACGATTCTATAAAATGAAATATTTCTATTAATAGTCCTATTTTTATAACAATGTAAAAAAATAGGATTACTTTAAAATTTATGCTATCGTTATTCTATATAAATATACTCGATAATCCAACTCAATAAATGAATGAATGAATGAAAGAGGTGGAGTATGTTAAACACAGTGATAAAAAAACGAGAAATTTTGGAAGCATTCCAATTCAGATTCGCCACAAAAGAATACGACGAAAGCAAAAAGATTTCAGAGGACGATTTCAATTTCATTTTAGAAGCAGGTAGATTATCTCCTAGTTCATATGGTTTTGAACCTTGGAAATTTTTAATTATTCAAAGCCCTGAGTTAAGACAACGATTAATGAAAATAGCTTCAGGTGCAGAACGTCAACTTCGAGGAGCAAGTCATTTTGTCATTATACTTGCTCGCACGGATGTTCGATATGATTCGGAATATATTATCAATCATATAAAATCTGTTCAAAAAATGCCTGATGAGTTTCTCGAGATGTTAGTAGGTTCATTAAAAGGTTTCCAAGAAAACAAATTGAAACTCTTAGAAAATGAGCGTACTTTATTTGATTGGTCATCTAAACAAACATATATTGCTTTAGCAAATATGTTGACGGCGGCTGCACAAATTGGCATTGATTCTACACCAATAGAAGGGTTCAACTTTGATGATGTTCATTCCCTTCTTGAAAGCGAAGATTTACTAGAAAATGGCAAGTTAAAACCTTCAGTAATGGCGGCTTTTGGGTATCGTAAGGAAGAACCTAGAAGACCCAAAACAAGAAAAAATCTAGATGAAATTGTTCAATGGGTGTAAATCAACCCCATTAGATACAAAAACCAAAAACGATCTAAAGATGGGTTTTTCTTTAATGGTAGAAGGAATCCAAATCGACTGGGCAAGTCATGCATTTGAAGAGGTGGTTAAAGAAGCTCTTAAATTTGCTAAAAAAGAGAAGAAATTGATCGAATTTTCCACTAATCATTACGAAGCACAAATAGAATAGAAGGAGTTTGATCGAGATGAAAGTTTTTGTTGTTGGAGCAAACGGACAAATTGGTAAACATCTTGTACATCTATTAATAGAAAGTAATGAACATACAGTTAGAGCTATGGTTAGAAAGGAAGAACAAGCAAAAGATTTCGATAAGTTCGAAGTAGAAGCAAAGCTTGCGAATTTAGAAGGTAGTGTGGAAGAAATTGCAGAAGCTGCAAAAGGTTGTGATGCCGTTGTTTTCACCGCGGGATCTGGTGGTCATACAGGCGCAGACAAGACAATCTTGATCGATTTGGATGGGGCAGCTAAAACGATAGAAGCTGCTGAGAAAATTGGCATCCAACGATTTATTATGGTAAGTGCGATTTATGCTAATCGAAGAGAAAATTGGAGTAGTATAAAACATTATTTGGCTGCCAAACACTATGCGGATAAAATCCTTGAACAAAGTAGCTTAACCTATACGATTATTCGTCCTGGAGGTCTTTTGAATGAACCGGCTACTGGAAAAGTTTCAATTGCCGAAAATTTAAGTGCAGCATCTATTCCACGTGAAGACGTAGCTAAAACAATTATGGCCACTTTAACAGCGGAAAACACGTTTAATCGTTCATTTGATCTTGTGTCTGGTGAGGATCTAATTTCTGAAGCATTAAATAAATTCTAATCAGGGACATAGGGACAGGAAATTGAACTGCCCCCCAATTGTTAGACACACACTAACAATTAGGTGTAGTTCAACCTGTCCCCTTGTTCCCAGAGTGAATAAACCCCTCGGTATTCTATCTACATTTTACGTATAACAAACTCTTAATGATCCCGGTTCACAATATAATTTAATAGATGCTTCAGAAAAGGAGTTTTCCGGGGTATCTCGTGCATCGCTTCCATCGCAAGACAATAATGTTCCCACATTGCTTTTCTAGCACCTGCAGCACCTAGGATTGACACAAAAGTTTTATTGTTGTTTTCAGCATCTTTTCCAATTGGTTTTCCAAGTGCGTTCAAATCTCCCTCAACATCAAGCAGATCATCCTTAATCTGAAACGCAATTCCGGCATGCTGAGCAAATTTTTTCAAAGCTTCAATTTCTACCTCATTGGCATGGGCGAGAATGGCAGGCATGACGAGGGAAGCTTCGAATGCAATCCCAGTTTTATAAAAACTTATCATATTCAATTGTTCCAGTGTCAATTGTTTCCCTCTAGAATTCAAGTCCATTGCTTGTCCCTTACACATATCCTCTGTCATTTGGGCCGAATATTGAATCAAGTTAAGTACAGTTTTCGAATCGAACTGATCTAGAGATGCTTGTTCCCCGGTTGCCCTCTGGGTCAGAAAGAGACCGGTTAATTCAGCTATCGCAATGGTATACACTTGATGGAGGGTTGGCCGCCCCCTACGGATGGACGCATTATCTTGGGATGGCAAATCATCGAAGATTAGGGATGCGGTATGCATATACTCCAATGATCTTAGAAGTGGAACGATTGCTGATCTTTCTAATCCATATACATGAACACCCATCACCCAAGTCACAATTGGCCTCAACCGCTTTCCATCGCCTACTAAACTATAATTTGCAGCATCAATGATCGGGTCCTCTTTCATCAAAGAAACATAATCGGTTCTAGGGATATGTAAGATGTTGTTGATCTGATTGCGTACGGTTTCGATCGTATCTAAAAATTCTTCCTGCTCTTTCCGCTCATTTTTCAGGATGGTAAGCATATGGTCCCGAAGCAATTTATCAAAGAAATCCACATCATCCGCTTTTTGAACCATTTTTTGGATTACACGATTGAAATTCGGATTTTCAGGAGCAAATAACTCCATAATTTCATTGTATTTTTTGGTTCCCATTCGTTCTTTAAATCGTTTCAGGCCATTTATCGCACGATCTAAAATCACTTCACAGGTCTTCGTATCTGAATGATACACGTTATGGATCAAATGGGAGATGACCGTCCAGTATAATTCAAATGGATTTATAAGATCCGGACGTTGATCATGATATTTCATATAATAGGTATAAGGGGTTACCGCACCGTCCTTCATGTCATCAAACATATCTGCAAAATCATCAGCAAGCTGATTGTAAATCCCATAAAAGAATGTTCGGTTGTCAAAACCCTCGTCAAAAGAAGCACTGATTACTGAACGGACAATTAATCGGGAAGAAGAGGATTTTAAAATAATCGGGATATAAAGCTCTTCATTAGTGTAATTTGCATTGGATAGTTCTTTTATACGGTCCACTTCCTGAGAATGAAAAAACACATAGGATTGCTCGAAAAAATTTTTTCTCGTCTCTGGTCGCTGATAGGCCTTCATATACTCAAAGGCATCTCGGAGTTCCGTATGAATATAGCGGATTAGATCTGAGTTTTTTCCAGTCCACTCGCCCAATTCCGGAACAGCACCTGTGATAAGTGTGGTACGTATTAAATCGGAATATTGTCTTTTCTCTTTTTCGGATAAGACTTTGGCATCGAGAAGATCGTCAATGAATGGATAGGTCAGACCATAGAAATACCCTAACCGAATAGCCTCATCAAGTTTCTGAGAACGTTCTTCAGAAGATATTTCATCGCCCATCTCATCCACCACATGCATGATTACCCCAGCCATGATTTTGATAAGTTTTCGCTGGGCTTGCTCTGCATCCATTCCCTTTGGAATATTGGAAGAGACAGTCTTTAGTTTGTCCATCACCCAAATCATCGTGGATTCAACACCTTCCTCCTGGGCCTTCCGATACATCCCAGCCATGCTAAACATCTCCGAATTGTTACCTCGATTGGTTGAGGTGGAATGAGTCAGGTGTGTTTTTAAACGGTCAACGACACGTCGAATCCTTGTCTGTGTGTCAGATGAGTCCAAAGCTTTGCCTAGATCCCGCAAGAAAATATAAGAGATGCTGCGATCCAGGTAATTATCTAGTTTATCTGTGTAATCCAGCCATTTAATATAATTGTGATACTCCCGAGAATCAGCTTTGTTCTTATCGCGCAAAAAAAAGGATACGAATGAATGATGATGGATGTGATTCTGTTTCCAGGACCGAATATCTTTTGTCAAAGTAGGTACATAGGTCTTTTGCATAACTTGCGTATAAAGTGATTGATAATATTGAACAGCCTTTTTCTCCGCCAATCGATAGCACGCATCGGCATTTTTTATTAATTCCTTATTCATACTATACATTCCCTCTACTTAACGACTTCTTATAAATAAATGCAATTCATACAAGCATTTTTCATAAAAATCAACCAAAATATTTCCCTCAAAAATCACATCTCTTTAACCCGAAAGCTAAATATAAACCTTTGTAGTATATACCTTTTTCCACAATCTCTCTTAACACTATGAACTTACAGATCGTTTAATGTCCCCAAAATCAACTTTGATGAAGATTTATTAACATTCGATATCTCTACTAAAAAAATGCCGATATTCTGTGGGAGGCAATTTTCACACTTTCACTCTTAGTATGCTGCAAAACCACCAAAAGGCTTCCCATCATTTAAGATACGAAGCCTTTTTAGTAATGATTATTATGTAAACACCAGCTGTACCGACAGTTCTTCCATTTGGATGCGGGAACTGTCTTCAGTTGGAAAGGCATGCTCATGTAGCCGTAAATGACTATACGTTAGGAAATCTTGGAGTTCCTACTGCATTATGTGATTTCATGCTTGAAGTCTATTTTGCATTCACATCTGGTTGATGAATTCCAAATATATTGCCTTCGGTATCCATATAGTATCCTTGCCACGCCATTCCAGGCAGGGCATATTTAGGCATTGCGACTTGGCCACCATTCTCAATAATTTTAGTTTCCGTTAAATCGTAGTTTTCCACTCCCATTGTACAAGCAAATGCATTTAACCCCTGATTTGCTTCTGGAGGAGCACTTTGACGCTGCATCAAAGCTCCATCGATTCTTGGTTCATTTTCATCACCAGTCACGGCTCCAAAGTAAGGCATACCAGCATAATCACTCCAATTTTGAAAAGACCATCCGAACACCTCTCCATAAAACTTCTTTGCTCGTTCCATGTCATCTACATGAATTTCAAAATGAACTAATTTCCCCATGATTACCTCCTAATTTTATAAAATTTTTCTTTAAATCAACTAGTTTGTTCGCTTCCAATTACTTCTCTATTATCGTGATAAATATGGATATATTCAATTATAATACATTCACCGTATATCCAACATTATCTGTTGTTTTTATGAACTCCCAAATGATATAAGCAATAAATGAAATCATTGCTCCGATAAGCATCATAAAAAAAGGGATGTTAAACGAAAAGGAGTCAAAAAGATCATAATATCGCACTAATCCAATTGCAAACAATAAACGTGTTAAAGTCGATGGAGTTAGTCTTAAAGTTCTCGCAATATCTGACTGACGACTATTTCTATTTTCATCCAAATGGCAAAGTGCCAAAATATGAGAAACACCTAGGTCATCATTATACAAGCATGGACATTTAAGGGTAAGGCTACAAGCTTGTACCGTCTAATGACGAGGGAGTTTGACCACGCATTTGTAAATTAAAGTAATGACATGCAGCTCTAATTAGCCTTGATTACTCACATATAGTTTCGGTGTATTAGATTTATAGATACGGATAAGTTGATCTCCCATATATGATGATGATTGTTGAAAGTTATTTTCAATCCATTCTAGTATCAAGCCTATCATTCCATAAATCAGATAAGTGGTAAAAATATGAATGTCCAAATTAGGGTCGTTCTCAGTAAATGAGTAGTCAAATTCTTCTCTATATAACGAATCTAATTTTTTTGTCAGTTTTTCACGAAAATTATAGTTAGTTGACGGTCTTAACATGAGCTTCTGAACCTCTCATGACTAAAGTCATGAGGTTCTAAGGTACTTTCATTCAGCCTTCGTCTGAATGACCGAAAACGAGTTTTCGGCTGACATCAGCCACTCAGCTATTTCCCTTAGACTTTCATGGACAAAGCAACGATTGCTGCCTAGCCAAGTCGGATTCATACTATAATTAATATACATTCGACAATTCGTAACAAATCCATTCAAAAAAACTCTGTAGAGATTTCTCTCTACAGAGTTTTCTTAAATCTTCTTTGTACCTACCAATATCTTAATAAGGCTTGAGAAATGACTAATGACTTATTCAAACTCATAAACTGCAACGGTTCCTGAAATTTCATGAGTTGCAGCTAATAAAGCTTTACCTGTAGGGCTTTGGTCAGCAGGGATGAATTGCAATCCTTCCGGTGAAACATCTCCTGCAAATTTACCTGCATCGTCGCCTCTAAGGTCACCAGCAAATTCTGTTACTGAAAAATCACGACTTGAAAGCAATGTTACAAATTTTGGCGCTTCTGGATTTGTTAAATCATAAACCATGATACCGCTGAAACGTTCTAAAGCGATAAATGCATAAGTAGTTTCATCAATTATGCCTGTTACAGCTGTTTCTGGTTCCGGACCTTTACTGCTACTTCTGTCATCCTTTGCTACTTTTTCATTGTCAATATTAAAGTAATCAGGAGCGGCTTGTTCAATTATTGATTCAAATTCACTTCCACTGTCATAAACCAATTCCATCGTGTCTGCATTGAAAATGGAGAAACTACGCCCGCCAAAGCCATATAATGCTTCGTATTTACCAGTTCCAAGATTTTTTCCACTTTCAATTGTAACTTTAAAATCTTTTAATTTACTAAGGTCGAATACAGCTAATTCTGCTTGTGTATAACCTGCATAATTGTTCTCATTTAATTGAATCTCACCCAATTTGCCGATTTTCTTTTCCTCTGAATAACCATCCCAATCACGGGTATCTCCTTCATTCGGAGTGATGATATACGTCGTTCCACCTGCTGTAAAAGTACTAATTGCATCTGGTAGATAGTAAGTTAAAATCGGCTGTTTTTCGATTTTGATTTCACCATCTTTAATTGCATCCATTTCATTTCCTGGTTTAGAATGATCAATTACTCCCAGACCTTTTACATCAACAATTTTTCCTTCTACAAGATCAATCGTTGCAATGGCATTGTTTTCTTGCATTGAAACGTATGCTGTTTTGCTATCTTCAGAAACGGTGATGTATTCTGGTTCAAGTTGTTGTAATTTTGTACCTTTTGAAGAAACACGAACTTTTTCATCCAGTAAATCTTCCGCAAACTTAAGTTCTTTAACTGTAAATTTTACAGGTTCACCCGTTACATCAATAACAGAGATAGAACCTTCTGGATCTACAGAGTAATCATCGTTTGGTTCACCTTCGTTGGCTACAAGTGCCTTTGTCCCATCTGGGGTAAAAGTCACCATGTCTGGTAATGCCCCTACTTGCACCTTAGATAGGAATTCCCCAGTCTTATTAACAAATACAATGTATCCTTTGTCTGTTTTCGAACTGTTTACAGCAGCAACAGCTACTAAATCTTTTGTAGGATGTACAGCAATACTTGTAATACTATCTACATTTTCAATACCAAACTCAGATAATAGAACACGTTTTTGAGATGCTACTTCTGTAAATTTACCAGACTCTAAATCAGCAAATGATAAAATATCAAATCCACTAACCGCACCATTTGTTACAAATGCTTTTTGAGTCTTAGCATCATAAGCCAAAATTTCTGTTCCTGCTGCTCCTTTTCCACTCTCATATCTAGCAATTTGTGATACCTTTAAAAGATTGTTACCACTAGAATATTGTAAAGTAGGTTTTAATGCTGGTTCTTTGCTATTCCCGTCTTATACCACATTTTTGTGGCTTTCGTTTCGGGCCTACACCGTACGTGCGACTTTCACCGCATACGGCGTTCCGTCAGTAGTATACTCTTTCTTATTTCCCCAGTATATAGTACCATTTGAAAATGGTTATTATTTGGATATAAAGTAAAGATATTGTAAGCATATTGTAAAGAACAGGAGAACTTAATAAGCTCTCCTGTTCTTTACAATATGCTTTATTTAAGAATAATATTTTCTGTGCTAGCTCCATCTTCGTAGATAATTTCTTTTTGGGGGCGTAGGGACAGGTTCATTTTTATTATGCTCACATATGACTTGAAGCTTTTCTGGCGTAACTCCACCTGTATGTAAAACGATATACTCGATATTCCTTTTCCTCATAGTTCGCTATGTAACTTGGTCGTATTGATAACTATAATATCGTTGTCTTTATCTTCTAACAGATAGGGAACGTATACACCCGCTACTTGTTTAAATCCAGAAACAAAGTATTTACCCAAGGCAGTCATTTTTCTGATATAATAGTTCGGTAGTTTTGAGCTTCTGGGAGGTTTCACAATGAAATTAAATAAAGGTATTTTATTTGTATTATTAGGTGCTGGATGTTTTGGTTTTACACCGATATTTGCTAAATTGGGGTTTAGCTACGGCTACTCACTTGGCCAAATTAATATCGTTCAAATGATTTTTTCCTCATTATTATTATGGTCTTTCACTCTAATTAAACGCCCCAGCTTTAAAGGGCTAAATAAGAAAAATCTTCCTCAAATTATGATAACCGGTTGTTTTATCGGATTAACAAGTATTTTTTATTATGGTGCGATGCAATATCTACCGGCCTCATTAGCCATCATTTTAATGTTTCAATTCGTTTGGATAGGAATTATTTTAGAATGGATTTTTAGTAAAATAAAGCCTGCCCCTGTAACCGTATTGTCCATCATTTTAATTTTGATTGGGGTCTTTTTTGCTTCCAATATATTAAATGGCGACATACAAGGACTACCTTTTAAAGGTTTCCTTTTTGGTATTCTATCTGCATTCACTTATGCCGGATTTATTTTTTTCAGTGGAAAGGTCGCTGTAAATGTAGACCCATTGATTCGGACTTCTTTAATGGCAACTGGGTCAACCATCTTAGTACTTGTCCTATTCATGCGTGACATTTCATCTGTACTGCCATTGGAGGCAAACTTATTAACGACCGCCGTTGGTGTTTCGCTATTTGGTGCAGTCCTTCCCCCACTATTTTTCGCAGTGGGCGCACCATTGGTTTCAGGTGGAGTCGCCAATATATTAACATCCATTGAATTACCGATCGCCATCCTATCAGCCAGCCTTATTTTATCAGAAGCGGTAATGCCGATTCAGTGGTTAGGCACGGCTATTATATTAGCAGCGATTGCGTTAAATGAACTTGGTAGTAATCTTTTTAGAATAAGTAGGCCAATCAAGGCGTAGAATTTTGAACCGCACCTTCAATTGTTAGACACAACTAACAATTGAAGGTGCAGTTTTCTTATGAAAAAGTATTCTTTAGAAACTAAATTAGCTGCTGTTCATTCTTACCTTCATTTGATCGGCTGTCATTTTTATCATAGCAGCTACCCCAAAAAAAATTTCAAAATATCAAGAAACGCTATTCTATTATTAGCGTTCTAAGTTTGTAAAAATTCTCTCTAATGATTGGTGTGTTTCTTCATTATGTTCTAGTATTCTACCAGATCTATAATATGATAATTTCATTTCCGGCCCACTTGCTATATTTAGTAAGATACTGATCGGTATATACCCAACTGATGAAATCGAAGTATTTGGGCTGATAGGCAAGTTACCAAAACCAGCTTCAGGTAATAAGTTATCTGTATAGGCCAAAGGAGTGAGAAAATGGGTAGACGAATAAAACATACCTCACGTGACGTAGAGGAGTTAGCTAGGCTCATGCTGGCGGAAGCGAGCGGTGAAGGAGTTCAAGGGATGAACATGGTGGGATCGGTTGTAGCCAATCGAGTCGAAGCTGACTGTGCACCTGACTTCAAAGGGTTGCGCAATATCAGACATGCGATCTATCAAACCATACCCGGAACTGGAATCCCTCACTTCGAGCCTGTCTTAAATGGATCATTGTATACGCAACGTCCCGACGAAGCTGACCTCCAGAGGGCTAGGAATTTGTTACAGGGTCATAGGGAACCTCGTTCAAGAATGAATTTGTGGTTTTTTAACCCCAGTCCAGGGAAAAAGTACCGAGCTCCTTGTACCGAAACGATGCCAAGATCCCCAATGACGAAGTTCGACTTTTCGCACAAGAACCATTGCTTCTATGTTGCGGTACCGGGCTATTGCCCAGAGTTTTATAGATAAATTAAAAAGGAGCTGATCTTCTCATGACTTGTGGAGACTCTAGTTATAATCCAATGAATTATTATCCAACTTCCATGATGCGAGTTAGTGGCGCACAACAACCTGCTGGCTTCCCAGCGAATACGCCATCTGGACCCTCGTACGGTGTTCCAGTGGTTCCTATCGGGACTGGGCAGCAATTTGGGGGAGGCACGATGGAAGAATCATTTATCGAAAATATCCTACGCTTCAACAAAGGTAAGGTAGGTACATTCTACTTTACTTATCAAGGTAACAGCAAATGGAATGCAATGGTTTACCACGGACGCGTAGAAACGGCTGGTCGTGACCACCTCATCATCAGCGACCCTTCCACCGGTAAACGCTTTCTGCTGATGATGGCAAATCTCGACTGGGTAGAATTCGATGAACAAATTAACTATCCTCAACCGGCAATTAGTCCGGATGTTCAGGCATCCCTGACGACATCGGAGTGAGTTTGTAGAACGCTTAAAACCCGCTTACTTCTTTTTTTGAAAATGAGCGGGTTTGTAGTTCTAACCACATATAGAATGCGAATTTAGCAATAATTGGATAGGATGAACTAACTTCAATCTTAATTTATTTAAAACGAGGTAAAACCAGATTAAATAACAAATGATTTTACCTCATTTTATTATTATTTTTTGTAATGTCCCATTTTGTCCCTATTTTAAGGTGAATATATATATTTTGTTCCCGCTCCTCTTCCTATTATTTTCTACTATTGTTGTATAGTACACATGATCAGAATGTACCGGAATTTTGTTAACTGCAAGCACATTTAAATCAGTAAGCCAATCAATAGATGGAGCTTACGCTTGTGTATTTGTCATATGCCTACTCTTCCTTTTTATTCTTCTATCAGACGTTGGTTATTTATTTTACAGATCCCATCATACCTGCTACAAAATGTCTTTGAAGCAAGAAGAAGATCAGTGCTGTTGGTAAAGTTGCGATCACAATGGATGTCATAATAATCCCAAAGTCAGGTGAATTACTTGAACCAAGATTAGATATGAGCAATGGAATCGTATGGTTTTCAGGAGACTGTAGAACAACAAGTGGCCACAGATAATTATTCCAACTTGCCATGAATGTAATAATGGCAGCTGCTGCATATGTTGTTTTCATCGTAGGTACATAAATACGGAAGAAAACACCAAGCTCTGTTAAACCATCTATTCTTCCAGCTTCAAGTAGCTCTCTTGGAAACATCTTTGTATTTTGTCTGAAGAAAAAGATCAGAAAAGCAGTTGTAATGCTTGGTAACATTGCAGATGTTAATGTATCAATACCAATCCCAGGTGCAATTTGAGAGATTGTCCCAAACATTCGGAATAACGGTATCATTAGTGCAGCAAAAGGAATCATCATCGAAAGAAGCAAAATATTAAATACAACATCCTTTGCCTTACTTCTATATATTTCAAAGCCATAACCAGCAAGAGATGCAATGATTAGGGATAAAATGGTCGTTGCAATGGATATGGTTGCTGAGTTTATTAAAGCAGGAACAAGGTCAACCGTACTCAAAAGATTCTGGATGTTCTCTACCAAATGAGTTCCTGGTAATAATCTTCCTTTTGTAACATCGATAGATTTATTCGTTGCACTAATAATCATCCATATGAATGGAAAGATGGAGATGACAGTGAAAATTGATAATAAAATATAAATGAATATTTGTTTTATTTTATGCATTTTTATCACCTGCTACTTTGAACTGAATGATAGAAAAGACGACGATCATGATAACAATTGCATATGAGACAGTTGCTGCATAGCCAAAATCAGGCGTATATTTGAATGATAGATTATAAATATACTGAGAAATGGTTATCGTTGCATTTCCTGGACCACCCTTTGTTATATTCATAACTTCATCAAACAACTGAAGAGTACCGATGGTTGATGTAATAGAAGTAAATAGGATGATTGGCTTTAGCATTGGAATTGTAATTTTAAAGAATTGTTGGAATGCATTTGCACCATCAATTTTAGCTGCTTCATAAATGGAATGGTCCACGTTTTGCAGAGCAGATAAATAGAAAATCATATTGTAGCCTGTCCAACGCCATGTTATTGCAATGATAATTGTTACTTTTGCCCAAAAAGGATCTGTTAGCCATTGTATCGGCTCTGAAATAAGTGAAACATTGATTAACATTTTATTAATGATGCCATCTGTAGCAAATAAATATTTGAATACTACGGAATATGCTACAAGCGATGTAATACACGGTAAAAATATGGCCGTTCGGAAGAATCCTTTTAGTTTCAATTTCTTATTATTTAATAAAACAGAAATAAACAATGCAAAAATAATCATGACTGGTACTTGGATGATGAGGTAAATTACTGTATTTTTCAAAGCAGCTATAAATGCCGGATCTGTAAATAATCGTAGGTAGTTATCCAAACCTACAAATTGGAGATTTGTTCCCGCACCTGATTGAAAAGAAAGAATAAGTGCTTGAACCATTGGGTAGAAATAAAATAAACAGATCATGACCGTTGCTATTGAAATAAAAGCCCAACCAATTAATCCATTTTTTAATCGAAATTTGTTATTATATTTTCTTGGTTTCGGCTGTATGTTCTGCTTCGTAGTTGCTGGTATCATTTGTTTCAACTCCCTACTTATCTATAAAAGAATAGCCTCGGAAGAGCTCACCTAACAGTTGTAATAGCTTCAGCTGGCGAGTTCCAAGGCTGTATCTCTTATATATCTTATTTCTTGGCTCTGTTAAACATGGCTGTTGAGGCGTTCGCTTTCCGCTCCAATCAACATGGTGCTCCAATATCAACAATGAGCTTTAACACAGCCTATTTCTTGAAAAATATATGCGAGGCTAAATTCAAGGCAAATTATTTAATTTGCGTTTCCGCTTGTTGTTGTGCATCTTCTAATACTTTATCAAGGTCTTGACCACCAAGGTAATTTTGCATAGCAACAATTAAAATATCCTCAATCGCATATGTGTGCATACCATAGTTTACTTGCGGAATTTCTTCAGCCCACTTTGAAAAATCTGAGATAATTGACTGACCACCGAAGAACTCATCTTCTGTCTTATACGCTTCTCCCTCAGTAGCTGGGATATAAGTACCAATAACACCGATTTCAGTAACTAATTTTTGATATAAATCTACATTCGAACCAAAAGTCTTTGTAAGGAAATCAACTGCATTCTCTTTACCTGGAACATCTAGAATGTACCATGACGCACCACCTAAATTAGAAGCATTTACGGATTTCATACCTGGAAGACTAGGATGTGGCACCACTGCCCATTTTCCTGATTGTGAAGCCTCCGCTTTTATTGAAGGTGTAATCCAGTTACCAGTCGTTACTGTAGCAACCTCTCCACCATTAAATGTAGCCAAGAACTGATTCCAGTCTGAATGGAAATTCATTAAATCATTATCAACAAGTTCCTTATAAATTTCGAAAGATAGTTTAAGAGCTTCATTATTTGCTAAATCAGGTGTAGTACCATCTTCCTTCACATACCACTTACCTGCTGACTGAATCATTGTACGAAGAATTCCTAATTCATTTGGGTCGATAGTAAGCAATCTTTTACCAGTTGCTTCTTTTACTTTCTTGCCAATTTCAATATATTCTTTCCAGTCGATGTTTTGTAAATCTTCAATTGAAAACCCGGCTTCTGTTAAATAATCTGTTCTAACATATAATCCAGTTACTCCAGTATCAAATGGAAGTCCGTAGTTTTCGCCATCTACACTTGTTGCTTCCACTTTATATTGAACAAAATCTTCTGTTTCAAAAGAACCAGTTAGTGGTTGGAACATATCTGGATATGCTTGAAGGAAACTTTTTGCACGATAATCTTCAATCAACACAATATTTGGCAATCCCTTAGTAGTACCAGAACTTAAACTAGTATTTAGTTTTTGAACAATGTCATCTTGAGCATTTTCAATCACATTAACTTTAAGGTCTGGATTCTCAGAAGCATAAGCTTCTTTCGCTAATTCTATTGCTTTAATGTTGAATTTTGGATCCCACGCCCAAATTGTAATTTGATTTGAATTTGAGCCTCCTTCTGGTTCAGTACTATTTGAAGCCCCAGAAGAACATGCAGTAAGTAAAAGCATACTTACCATTATTAATGCTAATAGTTTTTTCATCTGAAATCCCCCTAAGATTATATCTATTTATATTGTAAGCGCTATCTACCTTACGATTACTATGTTATCATCATTTAGAGAGGACGAGTTAGGACGATATTTTTGCAATTTTGTGATATTTTTAGAAAGTAAATATACACCCACTTATTCGTTTGGACTATTTTTAGGTTCTATGACTATTTTTAGTTTTTTTGTACTGGTAGTGAGATGCGAACTTTGGTCCCTTCACCTATCTTACTTGAGATTGAAACACCATACGCTTCACCATAAATCAACTGAATACGCTCATCGACGTTTCGAACTCCAATCCCACTGAACATCTCCTGCTTGCGCCTCGTATCCGGAAGTTTGTTATCTGCTGATACTTCCATTCCGTCACCATTATCCAATACCTCGCAAATAAGGGTTGCTCCTTCCTCCCAAACGAGGACATTAATCGTCCCTCCACTTTTTTTATTGAAACCATGAAAGAAAGAATTTTCAATAAAGGGTTGTAAAATTAGTTTGGGAATTTGGGTTTCAAAGCACTTTGGCTCTATAAAATAATTCACTCTAATTCGTTCTCCATAGCGCTTCTGATTAATTAAGACGTAGCTTTTTAAATTATCTATTTCTTGCCTAACGGTTATGGTTTCACTAATATTGCCTAATGTATTTTGTAATAAGGATATAAACGCATTAACGGTTTCGGTTGCTTCTTCCTTTCCACCCTGTTGCACCATGAATTTGATTGAAGTTAACGTATTATATAAGAAATGTGGATTTATCTGCTGCTGCAATGCTGCTAATTCCGCATTACGTTTCTGATTCTGGATAAGTACAAGCTTATCAACATACTCATGAAGTTCATCAAGCATTGAGTTAAAGGCTTGACCAATTTGTCTCGTTTCGTACGTACCTGTTACAGGTATATAATGATCAAAGTCATTTTTTGGGGTATTTTCAATTTGTTTTACTAGATTTGACAACGAATTTGTTACCTTTCTAGAAGCAAAAAACACAATGATAATTGCTAGAAAGATGAATAGAATACTAATAAGTACGATTGACTTTTTATCAATGATATTTCCAAAAGCAGCTTTCTTATCAATTAAATTTACCAAATACAAATCAAAGGTAGGTAGATATTCAATCATAATAAGATGGTCCTTACCCTTAAAATCTGCATCCATATAATCCATTTGCTGATCCTCTAATTGGATCGCATAATCCATGAGCTCAACTTCTTTATTTCCAATGAACTCATTACGATTACTTGATAAAATGGTACCTGTCTGATCCATAACTAACACATCATTACCTAAGCTTGTATAACTACTATAAAACTTTCTAAAATCCTTTTCTCGAATCGTAAAGTACATCGTTCCATAAATATATTTTGAAGTTGGTTCCATAAAGGCCTTTGTAGCAATAATAACCTCCTCACCCTGTGTTTGATCTTTTGATTGTTCTAGATGAAATAACAGTTTATTAGGCTGCTTGAGTGCATTTGCGGTAATAGAGTGATTCTGTAGTTCTTTATCGGATACAGACCATGAAGATCTTTCTGTTGCAAAACTAATACCATTAATACCGTAGACCAAGATCCCTACATCATAAGCTTCTACACTTGTTTTTATATTGCCCATCTGTTTTTTGACATTATAATAAT
Source organism: Peribacillus sp. JNUCC 23 (assembly GCF_053653995.1). The sequence continues at coordinate 845,788 of NZ_CM132202.1, read as the reverse complement.
ATGTGCCCAACTGTTTGTTTGAGTGCTTACCTGAGAGAAAACTCTTAATCGTTCCATTGTTCATAAGGTTATTTGAAGCGATAACAATTGAATATTGAAACGTACCTAAACTCTCCTTTATCTGATCTATAACCTTGCTATTGTTAAAACTAAACCGATCAATAAAAAACTTCTCTGACATACGAAATGTAGTCCAGGTTATAAGGAAGGATATAGTAACAATGATTAGTATGGTAATAAGAAACATTTTAAAAAATAAACTGTTATGTTTAATTCGATTCGTTATTATTCTCATTTATACCTCATCTCTTATCCTCAAATGTGTTTTTTTCTAAATTTACTAGGTGACATTCCATTTATCTTTTTAAATACTTTACAGAAATAGCTATGATCTGAATAACCTACTATTCCACTAATTTCTGAAATGGATGCTGAATCCTTAAGTAGGAGCTGTGAAGCTTTTTCAATTCGAACCTTATTCAAATACTCAACAAACCCTTCTTTATTATTTGTAGAAAAATAGTTAGACAAATAGGAAGGATTAAAATGAAAATGCTCTGCTACATCTGTAAGGCTGAGTGGATCTGCATAATGGTCTTCAATATATTGCAGGAGTTTTTTCATTTTTAAATTACTAGGTTGATTTCTCTCCGCATGTAAGCATTTGTTCACTTGACTAATAAATTTATTTAGTTGTTCTACTGTCTCACTGGATGAATTGGCCTCGTTAATGGACCTTAAATACTCATACTTGGAACTTCCTATTTCAGCTACATCGTATTCCATATTATTTAGAATTACATTAATATGAAAAATGATATTTTCAAAGAATGATTTAAATTCGAATACATCCGTTGTGTAACATTTAGAAAATTCAGATACATATTCCTGTAAATAGCTGAAAGCCTCCTGAAAGCGACTATGCTTCCATTCGTTTGTGAACCACTCGATTTCAAAAGCTTCAATAGTTGGTATTTCTCGTTGTAAATCCTGTTCCCTTAAAAGAGGGATGTGAGGGAAATAAAATTTATATTGGATCAATTTTGATACCTTTTCATTATAGATAGGCCCTATTTGTGATAAATCAGAGAATTGTTCACTTAGAACAAAGCCCGAATTTGTATGATTTCCCGCAACTCTTTTTGCGAAATCAATGACCTCCTGGGACTTATCTTTGTTTACGTTCAGTATGAATGCGATTTCATTTCTATCAAAGGTAATGGTATGAAATGTTGCTTGATCTAGATAAGATTGGTAATGTTGTGTGATACTATCTTGAACTTGAATAAGATCTCCTCTAGGAATATTCCGACTAAACACTACACCTAATAAATAGAAGCTATCATAGAGAAACACCCTAGTTAGTAGCTCTGCATCATAATCCGCTTCATAACCAGAAATTAACTTTTCAACTATATGATTTACAGACATTCGCTCCTGCTGTTTTGTCCCATTCGATTCAGGAGTTGGAATTCTACTCACTGCCTTATTTAGCACTTCTAATAGCGTATTTGCATCAAGCTTAGGCTTTAATATATAATCAACAACTCCACTTTGAAAGGTAGAACGAACGTAGTCAAATTCCCCAAAACTACTTAGTATAATAATTTCGATATCTGGATATTTTGATTTAACTATTCTTGTCAATTCTTCTCCATCCATAATAGGCATTACAATATCGGTTATAACAATTTGTGGATGGGTTCGTTCAATGATTTCAAGTGCCTCCTTTCCATTAGAAGCTTCTCCGACAATTTGAAAACCTTCTTGCTCCCAATTAAGGTAATGTTTTATGCCTTGCCTTATTAAAATTTCATCATCTACAATAACAATTTTACTCAATTCTTTAGTTGTCACATGTTCACCTCTAACGCAAATCATATTTACAAATATTCCTACATTTATTATACACACCAAAACTAGTATTTTGGTATTAGGTCTAGAAAGTAGACAAAATTTTATATGTACCGCGCTTTCGCTAGTAAAATAAACTCTTTCCTTTTCTCCCGCTTTTTCACGTTTTTTATCGGTTTAAAATAAAGATTTTCTCTCACGATTTCTTTCACAATTGTTGTGTTGCCATGGTCGCTGACTCCGGAGAAATTTCTACCATATCGCATTATCTATTATAGAAATTTTGCCTTCTACACAGTGAAACGCATCAGCACACTCATGTGTATTACGGAGCAATCCCTTTAACCAATTGGCTTACGGCCCATCATCTAACTGTCTACGATTAAAGACTACAGCTACAAGTTGCCCTCCAAGATTCGATACAAGTGAGTGGCTAGTTCTTCCCCGACGGGAATTCCACCCGCTATATATTGCGACATCGCTCAGTCGCTCTCACTGTGACGATAAACGATCGATATAAAAAAAGGCTCTCACCATATTATGAGAGCCGGACTTGGTATCTTGTTTACTAATCTTGAGGATTGCTAACTGCTTTCCCCTCCAGGCCTTCATATTTGCGGCCCCATCCCGTTATAACTGAGAACAATAGAACCAAGAACAGTACCATGCAATAAATCATACCGCTGCTGATTTGTGTTAGTAAAAGCGGTGCAACAAAATCATAACCTTGTGTCAGCAAAGCACCGAGGAATACAAAAACACTCAAAAAAGGGATTACTAGTACGATAGAATTAGCAAAACCATCAAGTAGATTGGCACGACGGTATGGATGCAAACCAACACGTTTGCCAATCTCATTCTGTACTTTTCCAAATGTCGTCATCGATGCACTAGTTACACCACCGAAGATTAAAGTTGTAAACGAGATACCTAACATCATAGCGATTTCAGCACCGCGAACCGTCTTGCCCATTTTACTGTTAAGTATGCCATTTGTGACTTTTTCAAGCACTCCCGCACCGTTGAGCACACCCATTATACCGTAGACTGAAATAACTAGCGTAACTGTTGCCATCATGCTGCTGATGCCGCCCGTTAGGAATCCTACCGGAGTACCATCCGCAACTGAGATAATATTGTCGAAAGTTAAGAGATTAAACGCTAAACCTGTTATTGTCCCTAAAATGATGCCTATAGTAATTGCCTTATAAATATTGCGAGTTTTGATTGCTACGATTAACATGATGACTACCGGAACCAGCATGACCAGTGTGATGGGATTCATGTTTTTCGCAAGGATATCTGAAGCGCCTGCACCTACCGTGCCGCCACCACCAAAGATCCAGAACAGAACAAAAGAGATAACACCTGCGACCAAGGAATACTTCAGCCGACTGGCAACACAGCCACCCACTTCAGCAAAACCTTCTTTTTTTGTGTATTCTTGAGTTCCTGCAGAGATGATGGTGGTATCTGATATTGGTGCTAAGTTATCACCAAAAATAGAAGCACTGACAATTGCGCCCGCAAGAACGGCAGGATCGCATCCCAACAATACTCCTGCCGGGTAGAAAATAGGGAAGCAGGTAAACATTGATCCGATGGATGATCCAGTAGCAGTAGAAATGATACAAATTGCTAAGAATGTGAACGCAGTGAATAACCCTCCATCCACGCCTAGCAAGTCGGCAAGCCACACGAAACCTGCCGAAATGTTAGTAGTTTTGATCAGCTCCGAGAACATTCCGATGACGAACAGCAGAATTGCAATCGGTACGGCTTCCCTTACGCCTTCATAGACTGAATCCCAGAATCGTTCATAGTTACCCTTTTTGACAAAAATTGCACCCACCATAAGTGCGACGAAAGCACCCATTGCGAGTGCATACATTTCAAACGCTTTAAAAACGATAAAATACAATATGCAGAAAAACAGAAAAATAACGACTGGAATAAACGCAACTCCCCAGCCACCTCTAAATTCAAGTTTTTTATCCATATAGAAACTCCCTCTTATGTATTAAACGTGTACTCTTGTTTAATCGTCGCAACACCAAAAAAACTGCGTTAAGATCGTTTGGTATAATTATTCTTCATTCAAATTCATCTTCATAATATTTCGGAATTTTGAATCAGCCGTACGCTCTAACTCAAAAGGTTCACCATCTAATATTGGATAATTATCTAAGAATTGATTTAGTTCTTTAATATCAGAACGATCGAGTTCGAAAGTAAATATGTGTGCATTTGACTCAACGTGGCTGCTATTTCTAACTCCAATAATTGTGGCCCCAACACCTTGTTGACTTAAGATATATTTTGTAGCAACATGAGCGACGCTGACAGAATGCTTTTTAGCGATTCTTTGTAACAATAACAACAATTCCTGATAGCTATCCCAACCCAAAGTCTCTTCAATCACCTGAAGATATTTAACATGTGAGCGTGTTTCGGGCTGTATAGATGGTTTGCCGATCCATTTTTCTGCTAATAAACCACCTGATAATGTACCATAGCATAGCAGGGAAATCCCTTTACTTTTACAATAATCTAATAATTCTTTCTCTGGACGTCTATCAAAAACCGAGTATTGATTTTGACAAGACACAATCGGTATCCCAGCATCAACGATTTCTTTCAAATGTTTCGTATCAAAGTTTGTAACAGCGATATTACGTATTTTCCCTTTTTCCTTTAGTCTTAACAGATCCCTAGCTGTCTCGATATAGCCGGGCACATCGTAATCCCACCAATGAAACTGCACTAGATCTAATACATCTCGATTTTGCCGTTTAAGGCTTCTGTCAATGATTTTTTCTGTATATGTAAAATCGACATCACTAAGTAAATTGATATCAGGTACATACTTAGTATGAATTTGAATATCATTGGGTGAAATGGTGCTTCCATGCTTAAGTTGCTTTGAGAATTCACCTAGGAGTTCTTCAGTACCTGTATATATATCAGCACAATCAAATGTCGTAAATCCTTTTTCGACAAGCATATGGAAGGCCCTCATTATATCTTGCTTGTCTAAATTAGATTCTAAGCTATGACCTTCCGATAGTTGCCAACACCCGTTGATCACTCTACTGATCGTATAATCTTTTGCTAATTCGAATCGTTCTACCATTATTTATTATCTCCTTTATATATAGGCTCTGTTGTGCATTCAGCATGACTAAATTCTTGAGTTCCGATACGAGTTATTTTAAATCTAGCCCCACAGTTTGGATCTGGGCAGGCAATTACACTATCAGACAACATCCAGTCATTAGCGTGTAATACTCGTTGCTTTGCAGGCAGTAACGGCAAAATAGCGCTTAAGGCATACATTGAAAATGAATTACTTTCTGGGAAGATAAGGTCTTCCCCTATAACTAAGAAATAGCCACCTTCCTTATGCTTGCAAACCATTGGTTTATCTGTACCTACAACTTCTACTTTTAAGTTATATAGCATAAATTTATCATCCATGACACGTACTCCTATCAACATTTATAATTAATAAACCTGCTACTTTCATTACTTTTTTCATTCTCCTTTTCTTCTTTATAATTCTGAGATTTCCTACTTTCATACATAACGAATAGGGTTTCTCCGCAACAATTATATCCTGCTTACTTACAGTCGTTTTGGCCCATAAAATAATAAAAAACACCTATCCTTAAATAATAATTCAAGGACAAGTGTTAACTTGCGGTACCACCTTGTTTGATATGTATCATACATACCCTCTCTGCAGAGTGCTCACACAAACACCCTTAGCCCTATAACGCTGGCTATACGTCTAAGCTACTAAAAATTTTTTTCGCTTCGCCCTCTGAGGCCCACTTGGCTGTTACTGCATCTGTCCGGCTTACACCATCCCGGATTCGCTGAGAGATCGTTTAACAGTTTAACTCCCTCGTCTTCAGTTTATAAAAATGTTAGCATCATAGGTTTCCATTGTCAACAATATTCCTTATATTTAGATAACTTACCTATATTTCTATACTTCTATTTGGATATGATCTTTAATTCCTACTATTCTATCAGCCTTCTCAGCTATTTTTTTATCATAGGTTATTACTACAAAAGTCGTACTGAACTTTCTATTTATATCTCTCATTAATTTATATATTATTTCAGTAGATTCGGAATCGAGATTTACTATATATAGTGCAATTACAGGAGAACTATTTATTCCAAGTGTTGCAACCATAATACCTAATAAAAATCCTTCAATTCCCTCAAAAAAACAACCCTTGAAAATGCTGTAAATACAGCATTTTCAAGGGTTGTTTTTTTACTTTTTCACTAGCAAAGAGACCGTCTCCACATGCGCGGAGTGTATGTGGCAACACATAGGATACTGGTGAGTTAAACAATTTGAAGAAAAAAGGAACCCCCCTTACAGCCTGAAATGGTTATTAGGAAGAAGGTTACTCTAAATAATGTACAAACACCGTGATACTTTTCAAGTTTCCCCCAAGTGCTAAGGATAGACTCGGACTGCCAATAGCACTAATGTAGCCTTATAAATCTCGGCATAATTCTACATAACCCGAGTGGTGACAGGCACAGAGATTACATTTCAAACCAAATATCGTTTCAAAGCAAAAACAAAAATGATCTAGAATATCTATTAAGCAACATTATTTACATTCTTAATTCCATTATGGTCATTCTTGTATTTAAAACTTACAGCAAAAATGATTGCAAGGACGAATGTGTATGCTGCAAAAACTAACCAGATACTTTGCCAATCCTTCACTCCGTTAATCGTAAAATAATCCACCATTTTCCCACTAAGAACAGCGCCTAAATAGGTACCGATTCCGTTGACCATTGTCATAAATAAGCCTTGTGCACTTCCACGAATTCGACTATCCACTTCCTTTTCAACAAAAATAGAGCCGGAAATATTAAAGAAGTCAAATGCAGCACCATATACAACCATTGATAATAGCAATAAGATGACACCTACACTTGATGGGTCTCCATAGGCGAAAAGAATAAAGCGTAATGTCCACGCCACCATACTCAACAACATTACCGTCTTAATCCCAAATTTACGTAAGAAAAAAGGAATGGCAAGAATAAAGAACACTTCAGCAATTTGTCCCATTGATAATAAAATGGCTGGATATTTAACAACAAGACTATCTGTATAGTCAGGGCTCAGCGCAAAATCATGTAAAAATGGATCAGCAAATACAAGATTAATTTGCAATGCAGCACCTAACAGCATAGCAAAAATGAAAAAGATAGCCATTCTCTTTTGCTTAAATAATACAAAAGCATCTAGACCTAAAAGACTTACTAACGACTTATCCTTTTTGACATTTGATGTTGGATTATCTGGCAGTGTAAATGAATAAAGTGCAAGTAAGAATGAAGCCCCCGCAGCCATGTATAGCTGGATATTGCTTAGCTCAAATCCACCAAGACTAATTATCCACATCGCAAGAATAAAACTAATTGTTCCAAAAACACGAACAGAAGGGAAGTCTTTCGTTGTATCAAGTCCTTCTTTTTCTAGGCAAAAATATGAAATCGTATAAGATAAAGAAATCGTCGGCATGTAAACCATTGCGTTAAAAAGCATAGCCCAAAACATGAGATTAGGATCTGAAATCCCTGCAGCTGAAAATAAGAAAATCGCTCCAAGGAAATGGCAAATTCCATATAATCTATTTGCTTTTATCCAACGATCTGCAATAATCCCTACAAGACTTGGCATTAGAAGAGAAGCAAGCCCTATTGAGCTATAAACACCTCCAACTTGTGTGCCAGTAAATTGCAAAGTATTGAACATATATGAGCCAAGTGTAACAAGCCAACATCCCCAAATAAAAAACTGAAGAGACATCATAATTTTAAGTCGTGATTTTATAGTCATTTTTTCCTCCAACAATGCTTTTTTGTGCTGAAACTAAATTTTTTAAAATCTTGATATTAAATTAGAGCCATGTATTTATTTTCTAAAAATTCCGGTAATTATATCTATGATATTGGTATTTGACTTACTCACACTATAATTTTTTCTATAAAAAATACTATCATTTATATTGATCGTAATACATTTAGAACTTCTCTCTAAATGTATTACGATCAATGGTTCACAAACACGAATGTTCTTTAAGCTTTCAAGATAGTTATTAACTTTAACAAAGACTGTAATTTCATGTTAATTTACTATCTATTTCAAAATCTGTATGTTATAGATTAAGCTTTTTTAGATAATTCGGTAATATAATCGAAGAAAGCATTAGAATTTACATCATAAACCACATTTACTGGGCGACCATTGTCTGTTTCTTCTGTACGCCCTTGACTCGGCCCATCTGTATGCACGATACTATTAATTCTTTTCACTTTTACAAGATCACTATTACCAACAAATGCTGTTGTTAAGACGTCCCATAAAAAATATGTTGAGTTTGTTGTAAAATGAACCAACGGCGGGCACATCGCATAACATTGGCCAATAAAATCAACACCAAGGTGTTTGCGTTCAGATGCCCAACGATTACGTATATCTACTGTAAGAGGTACCTGGCTAGTGCTTTCAAGCGCTACTAAATCAATTTCTATACTACTTTTCCATACTCGACCAGCTGCTTCGGGGTCCCAAAACACATTCCATTCCGCTGTCCCATCGTGTTCGGGCTCTTCCACATTTCCTACATCACGAAATGTGCCGCCCATCCATACGAGTCGATCGATTTTTTCTTCAATAGAAGGGTCTTCATCTAGTGCACGAGCAAGATCCGTAAGTGGACCGGTGAATAAAAGAGTAGTTTTTTCATCTGAAGCGTGAATCGCATCTATCATATGAAGATGTGCTGGTTTCTCCGCTACTGGTGTAACAATCTTTCCGGATTCATTTAATATTGGCAAGGCATCCACAAAGAAAGCGTGCAAACGCCAATCTTTAGGAAAAGGATTTTTTCCACGAGAATTTGACTCTGCTACATCTAGACTTCCTTTTCCAAAGCGATCAATGATTTTCCGGCTTGCAAACATAGCTGGTTCTAAATAACAATCAGCTGGAATGACGGAAACACCAGTTAGTTCAATGTTATCCATTTGTAGTAATAAAAATAGAGAAACAAGATCATCTACACCGCCATCATGATTAAAGTAAATCTTCTTTTTCATTCTTTCTCAATCCTTCCAAATTGAATTTTTATTTTGCTTTACGAATTGATCCAACTGTTTTCCTAGCCCTGGAATGGGGCACACTTTATTACACATTAAGAGCGAACAAAATTTGCTTAGTATATCATTTCGCATAATAAAATCTAGAATTAAATATTACTTAAACGATAAAAAAACGCTCCGATATCTACCGGAGCGCTTAACTAGGGCATGAGTAAATAAGAAAGAGACTCCCTCTTTCAATTAAAACTCAGCTCGTAGTCAAGCCCTTTACGGCGGCTCGGTAGAAACTTTTGGGCCATATCCCCAATATTATACGACATAATCCTACATTAAATTTATACTTATAATAGCAACGATTTAAAGTCTCGTCAACAAATAAAAAACAACTGTTAATATTTTTAACAATTGTTTTTTATTTGTTTACTAATATAATATTACGTGTGTTGATTATCTGATTTCCACCCAAAAAATTGCATTAAAAAGAGAGATTCTCATGTAAAATAGTAGTCACTTATACAGCTGACACAGCAATCTATTCACTTTATCTTATTTACCTGTTAATCTTGTAAATGTGGTACGGGTAGAGCCTGTACGATTTACCAACCAAACTCCTAAAAGTGCCAAAGTTATTCCTAACAATGTAATAGTAGTTAAATCCTCTTTTAAAAATAAAAACCCTGACAGAGTACCAACTACGGATACTATTAGCAAAGAAATCGATGCTTTACTAGCTTCCATTTTAGAAAGAAGATGAGACCAGATAACAAAAGCTAATGCAGATACCAAAACGCCAGAATATAAAAGGTATACTACAGCCAGACTCCAAGGTGACTGACCATGTTCAAAACTGATCGAATAAGTAAACAAGCCAATAGCTCCCGCTCCCATTTGCCATGTAGTAAATTGAATAGTGTCACAGCCTTGCCATTTCTTTTGAAAATTAAACTGGAAAGCGCCCATGTTACTGCAGAGCTTAACGCAAGAATAGGTGCCCATATATTTCCTCCAAACTGAATATCCATTGCTAAAAACAACCTACATATTCCGATCAAGAGCCCAATTGCCTTACTAGCAGTCAATTTTTCTCCTGGAATGAAAGAATGAGCCATCACTGAAAGACATATCGTTCATCAATTTTTATAGAAATGATCAACGATAACTAAACAAGGGTTTTCCTCGTAAAAATGTTTTATGGTATGATAGTTAAACTGTTTATCTACCCTGTGACACATTTACATTCATCTAAGAAAAGAGGTATTTATGCACGACACAAAATTATCCAAGCGACATTGGTTACTCATCTTAACACTTACTTTATTAACATTTGTTCTCGGGACAAGCGAGTTTGTTATCATCGGGATCTTAACCGATATTTCCTCGAGTCTCCATATAACAAATGCAAAAGCAGGCACACTCGTTTCTGCATTTGCGATTACGTTCGCCATTGCCACACCACTCGTGATGTCGACAACAAGCCATTTTCCAAAGCGTAAATGGATGTTGTTTTTGATAGGTTCATTCATCATCCTGAATGCTTTGTGCGTGATTTCAACGAGTTACATCATGCTCCTTACACTTCGGATGATGACTGCGATTGTAACAGGCGTTTTAATTTCTCTTGCCATGATTGTTGCAAGTGAAACCATGCCGATTGCCAAACGTGGACTTGCTATATCATTCGTTTTCGGTGGTTTTACTCTTGCAAACGTGATTGGAGTACCAATAGGCACTGTCATCGCTGAATGGTACAACTGGAATGCAACCTTCCTGTTAACGACTTTTCTCGGTGGAATTGCGTTTTTGGCATCTTTCTTCATTTTGCCTACTATGCACAGTCCAGTTCGCAGTTCAATGCGTGATCAATTTTCTTTATTAACACACCCACGAATCTTAATGGCTTTTTTCATTCCATCTCTTGGATTTGGAGCGACGTATGCCGTTTATACGTATCTTGTTCCGATCCTAGAAGGAATGGAAGCACCAAGTAGTTCAATCAGTTTGATCTTGTTTGGTTACGGATTTATTTCTATTTTCAGCAACATACTCGCTGGTAAAATTGCCAGCTACAATGCTATCGGACGCCTCCGGTTTGTTTTCCTCGTTCAAGCCATTGTTCTGATCAGTTTATATTGGACGACAAATAATTTTATCTTTGGATTGGTTAACATTGGTTTGATGTCATTAATGGCCATCCTCTTAACAACATCTACCCAGCTTTATTTGATAGACCTTGCCGGTATTTATCAACCAAAAGCTACAGGACTAGCTGCTTCACTGATGCCAGTAGCAAGCAATGTCGGTATCGCCTTTGGTTCCGCATTAGGCGGAATTGTTTACCATCAAGGAAATTTGATGAGTGTGACATTGGTCGGTGGACTACTTGCTATTTTTGCAAGTCTTCTAACTTTCTTAAGTCATCGCTTAGACCAAAAACAACAAAAAGCAGCATAATATAAACGAGATTACAGTTAATCCTTCAAATAAAATGCAAGAAAGAAGTATCAAGAACGTTGAGTTGTTCTTTGATACTTCTTTTTAAATTGGACTAGGTGCTTACCTCTAAAAATCAAGCGGACAATTGCAAAAGAACTTATCAAGATTAAGGTTTCTGATTAAAGGAAATATTGATCTAAGAATCGAATTTTTGTTCTTTAAAATTACATTAAGAAACCTCATTTACTTGTGGTATGGTTCCACTTAACATGACGTCTTTCATTCCGAGGTTCAATTATATCGAAGAAAATAATGATCTCCCATTTGTGCACTTTTAATTTGCAAATTCATACCCTAATATAGCTTACTATAATAGCAAACGGATAAAGCAAAAATTGGCGGGAATGAGCCCGGTTCAATACCGCATTCACACCAGCCAATTAACTGCTTCATATAAATTCTAACTTTTTGGGGGCATATCAGTTTAACGTCCCACTTCGCTTGTACCTTGAATTGGGACACTTCTGCTGTTCCCCCGTCCCTTCACCAGGCAGCGTTACACACCAAATTTTAGACCCTTAACGAACCACGGAAACCTCTTGCAGCATAATAAGACTCTGCTCCATTGTGGTATACAAAGACAGTGTCGTAGCGACGATCACAAAAGATGGCCCCACCGAGTTCTCTAATATTAGCAGGTGTTTTCACCCAGCTTGATGTTTTAGTATCGAAATTCCCAAGTTTCTGCAGCTCCCGGTACTGTTCTTCCATTAAAATCTCAATACCCATGTCAGCAGCCATATCAATAGCGTTGTTTTGTGGTTTGTGTGCTTTCCTTGACTCTAGCGCTTCACGGTCGTAACAAACACTTCTGCGGCCTTTAGGACTTTCCGCTGAACAATCATAAAAAATGTATTCGCCCGCCTCTTTATCATGAACAATAACATCCGGTTCACCACCGGTTATTTCCATTTCATTAAGCGACCACAGTTTTTCAGAATTAGTTTCTAGCTTCACTTGTACTTTAGCCCAGTCAAGTCCTTTATGGCGATTTATGTTTTTCTCAAAACGTGCTTTCAATGTTTTGAGTATTTCTTCACGCTGTTCAGATGACAACTTCCTTTTTTCATTTTTCATATTAAATCTCCTCGTATAATATGTTTAGCACTACTTTTTTAAAATGCCTTCATTGATCGCTTTCTTTTCTAACTTTTTCTTAAATATTTGCGTATTCAGTAAACCTTTGCCTTGTTTAACTATTTTCGCATAAATCAACCCTACTAATCTATAATAAAAATGCTCTTTTCTGTTCCTCTGACGTAAACACACGAAACTATCTGATTAAATATCGCCTGTGATCCTTGATTTTTACTACTTATTTTCGTTCCAGCAGCGCAACTGTCTCAACGTGTCCAGTGTGTATGTGGCAACACATGAGGTGCTGGTAAGTATTTAGAATCCTTCATTAAATATTGATTTTGATAAATTATGGATAATATCTCCACGGCTTATAATCCCTACACCCCTGCCTGCTTCATCACGACAGGAATCTTTTTAAAATGATGCTTGGATCTTAAACGAATGGAACTTTCAAAGTCATCATCGGGTGCTAATATCTTAATATTCTTCTTTAATACTTTTTCAGGGAGGTTCACTGAACCTCTCATGACTAAAGTCACGAGTGTTCTCGGCTATTTCATAAATAAAAACTCGTGCCATGATCACGACTCCTTATGAAAAATGTTCTTTGGATAGGTCAAAAGTAAAGGACCATATGCCACAATTGCCCAACTCAAATTTATCATAGTACAATACTTGAAAATCTCAAACATTTTAATGTCCTTTGTAAAATTGATATCACAGCAAACGCAGTCAACTCGATAATAACAAAAATCCCATTTCTTAGAACGTGAACCAAATTACTAAAATATTAAAAATGCCTCTAAATAAATTTTTACATATTCTCTTAATCTTCCTCTCACTTACTTTTTTTGTAAGTTAATAAATTGTAAACTACTATTTACAATTTTTCTACTTCACTTTAAATGGTGGTCCATTAACACAAATGCCCTACAAACTACCCGTGTATTTATTCTCAAAAAAATAAATTTACCAAATCAAAAGGTAAGCACAATTGACCAATTTATGGATAAAGTGCAAATTAACTAGTATTATCTACCTGGTATTCTAAAAATTAACACTATCTTAAAATTTATTCTGCTATATTATTTTTTGGACCTATTAAACACAAAAAATATAAAAGGATGAGTGCATAATGAAATTAGGAAGAAGAAATAGGGGCAAGAAAATTTTGTCCAGTACACTAGCAATCACCGTGTTAGCAGCTCCTTTCTTGTCTGGCAATGCAATGGCTGCAAACCCTTCTAAAGACAAGGTTCAATCACAAGTTGAACTTCGCATCATGGAAACGACTGATATTCATACAAATCTACTAAGCTTTGACTATTACAAAAATAGTTTGGCCCCTAAACTGGGACTGGCTAAAACCGCAACTCTTGTTAAAGAAGCACGAGCAGAAGTAAAAAACTCTGTACTCGTAGATAATGGTGACCTTATACAAGGGAATCCTCTCGGTACATACAAAGCAAAAATTGACCCTTTAGAGGAAGGAGAAATACATCCAGCTATCAATGCCATGAACTTAATGGGCTATGATATGGCGACACTTGGAAACCATGAGTTCAACTATGGGTTGGAGTATCTAGACGAAGTATATGATGATGCAAACTTCTCTTTTGTAAATGCAAATGTATATGTAGATGATCATGATAATGATCCAACTAATGATATTAATAAATATACCCCTTATAAAATTGTGAATAAAAAAGTCAAAGATGAATCTGGTAAAACAAATGTCATTAAAATCGGATATATCGGATTTGTTCCTCCTCAAATTAATGAGTGGGATAAATCTAATCTAGATGGAAAGGTCATAACCAAAAACATCGTAGAAACAGCTAAAAACTATATCCCTATTATGAAAAAAGAAGGAGCAGATGTAATTATCGCATTAGCTCACTCAGGTTTTAGTGGAAATACAGCAAATACTGAAGATACAGTATATGCTTTAAGTAAAGTACCCGGTATTGATGCCATTACATTTTCACACACTCATAAAACATTCCCAGCAAACAATGTAGCTAGTTTAGATACATTGTTCAAAGGTGACGATGGACAACCTCTCCCTGGAGTAGATAACGAAAAAGGAACAATCAACGGTGTTGCTGCTGTACAAGCTGGATTTGGAGGTGGATCATTAGGAATTATTGATCTTAACTTACAAAAAGTAAAAGGGAAATGGTCTGTTTCTAATTCCCAATCCTTCACAAGACAAATAGAATCTGTTCAACCAGACCAAGCAATTGTTAATGCTGTGGAAGCAGATCATGAAGCGACCTTAAAATATGTTAATACACCAATTGGTACTACAACGGATGACATTTATAGCTATTTCGCACTCGTACAAGATGATCCGTCTATTCAAGTAGTTACAAACGCACAAAAATGGTATGTCGAAAAATATATTGAACTAAACAAGCCAGAATTAAAAGATCTTCCAATTTTATCAGTAGGAGCCCCTTTTAAAGCTGGTCGTAATAGTGTTGACGAATACACAGAAATCAAAAAAGGTGATTTGACGATTCGTAGTGCAGGTGACTTATATCTTTATGACAACACTTTAAAAGCCATTAAAGTAAAAGGTTCGGTTGTTAAAGAGTGGATTGAAATGTCCGCCGGTCAATACAACACCATTGATCCTTCAAAAACAACTGAACAACCGTTAATAAATCCTGCATTTCAAGTATTTAACTTTGATGTAATTGATGGCGTAGAATATCAAGTTGATGTTACAAAGCCTGCCAAATACGCTCCGAATGGGACACTTCTAACCCCAGACTCAAGCCGTGTTGTGAAACTTGAATATAATGGTAAACCTTTAGATCCTGAGCAAGAATTTATCGTAGTTACAAATAATTACCGTGCTGGTGGCGGAGGAAATTTCCCTGGATTAAAAGGAAGTGAATTAGTAGTCGATTCAGCCGATGAAAACCGTCAAGTTTTAATGGACTACATTTCTGAGGTGAAAGAAATTACCCCGACAGCTGATGGAAACTGGTCTATTGCTCCAATCTCAGGAAATGTGAATGTTACTTTTACGACTTCACCAAAGGCAGAGCAATATATCACGGAAGATAGCCCATTCTCTTATACGCACAAAACCGATTCAAAAGGCTTTGGAATCTTTAATGTTAACTTGAGTAGCCATTCGGATAGCGACCGATTAAAGGTTCAGCTTTTAGGAGTAAATGATTTACACGGACAGTTAGATACGGTTACACAGGTTGGAGATTTATCAGCTGGGCATATTGAGTACTTAGCAGCTGCATTAAAACAAGAAGAAGCAACAAATCCAAATACACTTCTTTTACATTCAGGTGATATGATTGGGGGAAGCCCATTAATTTCCGCTCTTTTCCAAGATGAGCCTACCATTGAAATATTGGAAAATATCGGTTTTGATGCAGGTACTTTCGGAAATCACGAGTTTGATGAAGGGATTGATGAACTACGCCGTATGATGAACGGTGGAGATCATCCAAACGGATCTGTTGGTTATGACGGAATGAACTTCCCTCTTGTTGCAGCAAATGCATATGATACAAGAGATGGAAATTTAATTACGGATCCTTATACCGTATTCCCAATTGAAGGTGAAAAAATTGGTGTGATCGGAGTTGTAACTCAAGAAACTCCTTCCATGATTGTCACGAAAGGAAACGAATCATTAAAGATTACAGACGAAGTTGAAGCCATTAATAAGTATACTGAAGAATTAAAGGGACAGGGAATCGAAGCAATTATCGTCCTTGCACATAATCCTGCTACCCAAACAGGTTATACAGCTTCATTCGATGCTAGCAGAATTGCAGAACAAATTGATGATGAAGTGGATGTCATCTTCGCTGCACACAACCATGCAAATGTAAACCGAGTAGTGGACAACAAACTAATTGTTCAAGCCTATTCTTATGGATCTGCTTTTTCTGATGTAGAAGTTGAAATTGACCGCGTTACTGGAGATATCATTAATAAATCAGCGGAGATTAAAACTGTTTATCAAAAGGACTATACTCCAGATCCAGAAGTTGCAGCGATTATGAAAAAATATACAGAGAAGGTCGAACCAATTAAAGCAGAAGTTGTTGGGCAATCTTTATCTACCCTTGAAAAAGGTTATCCAACGGTAGCTAATGAATTTGGGGATTTTGCTCTTGGAAATCTTATTGCGGATGGTATGAAAGCTGCAATGAACACAGACTTCGCCATGATGAATGGTGGCGGTGTCCGCTCTCCATTAGAAGCAGGTGAAGTAACATTTGGTGATTTATTTGCCATTCAGCCGTTTGGTAATGTATTAAATAAAGTAAAACTTAGCGGTGCAGATCTAGAGACAGTTTTAAATAACCAGATTACAGATAGAGGTCTTGACTTCCATATTGCTGGCTTTAAATACACATATACTTATGACAGTACAGCTAAAACAGGCAAGGTTGTAAACATCTTCTTACCAGACGGAAGCAAGATTGATAAAACGAAGGAATACACTGTTGTTGTCAACAACTATATGACTGGAAACCTTAATTACGGTATTGGGGCTCTTTCTACTGATTTAGAAGTTGGCCCAATAGATGTAGATGCAACCGTTGATTTTGTAAAAACATTACCTTCTCCTTTTGAATATAGCTCTGAAGGAAGAATTCAAAGAGTTAATTAATTAACAGAGGACTGTATAGATTCTATAAACGAATCTATACAGTCCTTTAATTTTCAAAGATTATATCTACAAAAATAAATCAAGCTGCCTTGGGGATAGTCCTGCATATTCTATACTAAACATTGCTAAGAATTCTTTTGCATTGTTCGCAGTATCTTCACCAGATTATTATTAAATAGTCCAATAATACCTTTAGTATCCCTCGATAATTCCTGCGTCGCACTTTACATTCTAATAGTTCTTCCTTATGGTACTTATAAAATTTGCGAACTTACTGCCAGTCTTCACCTTTTGATTTATTCCATCCATGAAAGTTTCTCCCATGTATACAAACCAAAGAGCCTTTCCGCAATTGAAAGACTCTTTACTTACTGTTACATCTCTATTATTTATCTTTCCTTATGAGTAGTGAACAGCACTCCACATGCGATATCACATAACTCTTATACAAAATAACAAAAGAGTTTTGAACTACTTTTTTAAATTTTCTTCATTATCACCTTCTTTTCTAGCTTGTTCTTAAATATTTGCGTATTCAGTAAACCTTTGCCAAATTGTTTAACTATTTTCGCAAAACTCAATCCTGCTAATCGTTAATAAAAATGCTCTTTTCTGTTTCCTCTGACTTAATTTTGAGTGAAATCTTTTCTAACTCCATCCTTTAACCATTTCGCTGTCAATGTCTCTGCATTTAACATTCCTTCTGGTGGACCTTCTAATATAATTTGTCCACCTTGTTTGCCTCCTCCTGGACCCAATTCTATTACCCAGTCGCTCGCCGCTATAAAGCTTAGATTGTGTTCGATTATGATGACAGAATTACCTCTGTTTACGAGATTTTGAAATACGTCTAAGAGTTTTTCATTATCTTCTGTGTGTAGTCCTAAGGATGGCTCGTCTAATAGATAGATTTGTCCTTCTTTTTGTAAGTGGCTTGCGAGTTTTAGACGCTGGATTTCTCCTCCGCTTAGAGAACTTGTCGTCTGTCCTAAGGTTAGATACCCTAATCCTACGTCTTTTAACGTATTCACCCTTTTTATAATCTTTGGTACTTTGAAATAGTTAATAGCCTCGTCTATAGTTAAATCTAAAATCTTTACTATATTTTTATCTCGATATCGATAGACAAGCGCTTCTTCTGAATATCTCGTACCGTCACATGCTTCACATGAGATTGTCACTGGATCTGCAAATGCTACGTCTGGCGCTATTACTCCTTTTCCATTGCAGATCGGACATGCTCCTAAGGAGTTAAAGCTGAACAAACCCGCTGGTTGCCCTGTCTCTTTTGAAAATATTGAGCGAATATCGTCCATTATTCCCATATATGTAGCCAGCGTTGAACGGTTAGAAATTCCTATACTGCCTTGCCCAACCATTATGGTTTCTGGATAACTTTCTGTGAATGCTTCCAACATTAAGGAACTTTTACCTGAACCAGATACTCCACATATAGAGACTAAGACATTTTTAGGAATATTTACGCTTATATTCTTTAAGTTATTGTTACTTGCTCTTTTTATTGTAAAATAACTTTTTATATCTCTTGGATTTTTGTTTATTTTTAGCTTGTGGTTTAGAGTTGTTGCGGTTGGAGAGTTTTTTAGTCCTTCTAATTTTCCTTGGTAGACAACTTCTCCTCCGTTTACACCTGCTTCTGGTCCCATCTCTATTATTTCATCCGCTACTTTTATTACTGATAGATCGTGTTCGATTACGATGACAGTATTATGTTGGTCTTTTAGCCTTTTTAGCATTTGTATTAACATATCCACTTCTTCTGGATGGAGTCCTGCACTTGGTTCGTCGAAAATGTATGTGATATTGTTTAGACTGCTCCCTAATTGACGAGCGATTTTTCCCCTTTGAGCTTCGCCACCAGACAGGGTGCCTATTTTTCTTGACAGACTCAAATATCCTAATCCCATTTCAACTAATTGTTTTATATGTGGGATTACTTGCAGTGCTATATATTCTCCCAATGGATCTTTTATGTTCTTTAGTTCTTCCAGTAGTTCTGTAAGCTCTAATCGATCGTATTCTGCGATATTTAAACCATTTATTCTACATTCCAATACCTTTGGGTTTAGTCCTGAACCTTGGCAAGTTGGGCATAATGAATGTTTTGATACTGCTAAGACGTCATCTTGGGTTACTCCTTTTAGCTTTGAGATATCTCTATTTATATAGAGGCGCGTAAACCTAGGCAATAACCCATCCCAATCATGTTTTTGAGGTCCATGTTTTGTGTGAAACGGTGCATTGACTTTTTCACCTTCTCGAGGGCCATATAATAGTAGATGGAGTTTTTCTTCTGAATAGTCTTTTATGGGTTTATCTGGATCGAATAATCCGCAAGTCATCATCCAATTACCTTGCCAACCCGAAGGCGATAATGGCTTAAATCTCACTGCATAACCTCGAAGTGACTTATCCAAGTCGACCATCTTATTTAGGTCCGGCGAAATGACCTCCCCAAATCCACTACATTCTGGACATCTTCCAAAGGAACTTTGGCTCAAAAAATCACTGGCAGAACCTATTGATGGTTTTCCTATTCTTGAAAATAAAAGTCTAATGAGTGGATTTATATCCATATAGGTGCCAAGTGTTGAACGGGAATTGCCTCCTATCGGTCTTTGCTCTACTACGATAACTGGGCTTAAGTTTTGCATAAGATCGGCGTGGGGTCTTTCGTACCTTGGCATTTGATATCTGACATAGTGAGGATAGTTCAAAGTCATTTGTCTTCTACTTTCTGTTGCTAATGTATCAAAAACAACTGAGCTCTTTCCAGAGCCTGAAAGACCAGTAAATACGATGATTTTTTCTTTTGGTATGTTTAAATCTACGTTTTTTAAGTTATTTTCTTTAAGCCCTCTTAAAATGATTTCATCTTTTATTTCTGGCATTTTGTCATCCTTTCTTATTTTACCTACTATGCTTCTTTCAGTTCGCTACAAGTCTAGTCAACCCTGACAAGGGGAATACCTTTCACAAATTCATATTCGTTTTGTGAGGATACTTTTATTTTAATACCTTTTTATTTACCACCCATTATTCGTTTAATTACTTATATTATAGTAAATTAAAGTGATTAATTGTTTAAATATTCATAAAATAATAAAATCTGTCGAGACTTTCTCGACAGACTGATTCAATCAATATATTGATTGTCTTGTTTCACACTTTCACCTATTAATTTATATAGCTTTGTTAATCCGTTGCAAGAAAACTAAAAGGCAACAACCCCAATAGGTTAGTTGCCTTTCTTTAAAATGAGCTGTGAGATTCACTCCACATGTCCCGAGTGTAAGTGGCAACACATGGGATGTTGGTGAGTCTTTTGTGAGCTATAATTAATGCTGTTATAATAAGTGGGTATATTTTAGCTTTTTATAGTTAACAACGGTCATTTTTGTTAAAAATATAAAATAAATCTTTATTTTATATTTTAATCTAGAATATACGATTGCATGAATTTATATCATTATGATATTAAATTATCCATAAGAATAGCCAGAGAAGCGGAAATGCCTGCGCTTGAGGAATACATACAAAACTTGACAACGGCAAGGTATAAAGGATTACCAAAGTAGTCTCTTGAATTAGAATAAACCGACTGTGTTATTTAAAACAGTCGGTTTTGTTTCGGTGATTGATTATTTCAATAGCTTCTTTCGCCAATCAAGGCTTTGTTGCTCGATTCTTCTACCATGTTTCTTAAATCAGCCCCAGATGGATTCTGGAATACTCTAAGTCCAAACTCTGGTGCAACTGCAAATAGATGGTCAAAGATATCAGATTGCACAGATTCATATACTGCCCACTGTACGTCATTGGTAAATGCATAAATTTCTATAGGCAACCCGTGTTCACTATGTCCCAGCTGTCTAACCATTAAGGACATATTCTGATTGATTCCATGGTGATTCTTGAGGTAATTGCTGATATACACCCTAAAAACACCGATATTGGTAAGGGCCCTACCATTCACACGATTGTTCCGATCTATTTCATTTTTGGCATTGTACTCAGTAATTTCCTTTTCCTTTTGAATAATGAAGTCTGAAAGGTAATGAACTTTTATAAATTTCTCAATCATTTCCTCAGTGCAAAACGTGATACTGCTGGTATCTATATACAAAGGGCGCTTGATTCGTCGGCCGCCTGAGCTTTGCATCCCTCTCCAGTTTATAAAAGAATCGGAAATAAGGGCATAACTTGGTATCATCGTAATCGTTTTGTCAAAATTTTGAACCTGTACGGTATTTAAAGAAATATCAATAATGTCACCATCTGCTCCATACTTTGGCACTTCAATCCAGTCACCAACCCGAACCATATCATTGGTCGTTAACTGAATTCCTGCCACTAGACCTAATAACGAATCTTTAAATACTAACATCAAAACTGCCGAGAGAGCACCAATACCACTTAATATGATAAGAGGACTCTCCCCTATTAGGTTCGAGATGACTAAGATGAACCCGAGAGTCATGATAATAATGTTAACCACCTGAATATATCCTTTAATAGGCTTAACCTTGGATATTTCAAAGGTTTGATAAATATCATTAAGTGCATTAAGTAAGCTTTGAATAAACACTAACCCTACAATAATGATATAGGTAATGGCCAATTTTCCGATAACTGATTGATAGGTTGGAAAGGTTGAAGAAAACGAATAAATAATGATCGCAGGAACAATGTGGGATAACTTTCGAAAAACTTGTCTTTCCAAAATGACTTTACCCCACTTGACTTTGGAGTTTGTAACGATACGAGTAATAATCCTGATCACTATTTTCTTTGAAATAAAATTCGCTACGATACAGATAAGCCCTATTAGCAAAATCTTGATTATAATCGAAAGATATTGTACTAATCTAGGATCTAGTTCCATATCCAGAAGTAGATTATTAATGAATTGCATCTGTTCTCCTCCGTTTCAATCTGCATAATAAGCAACTTTACGGGTAAAGTATCTAAACTGTCAATTTTACTTTATCAATAACGAAAAAATGGTGCCTTAGCCCCTGAGCTGTAACGCTTCAGTTTATACTCGGGTCAGTCAAATGGAAGTGTTCATACGTTGCAGGAAACGTTAAAAGGCAACACCCACAAGGGTTCGTTGCCTTCTTTTAAAATGAGCTGTGGGATACACTCGACATGCGTCGAGTGTATGTCGCAACACAAGGGTGCTGGTGGGTTTATTACATTCTTAAGACCTTTTTCTTTCAGAAAACAGACTATATCAAAACAAAAGTTGCCGGTCGCAAAGGAACTTGAAACTGAATAAAATAAGGACACATGAGTTGATATGATTCATTTTTTCTCTAACTTTTGAGAGTTACATCATTTCACTGTCCCGGTCCCATCAACATTCTTTTCCAAAGTTATCAAGCAATGCACGCACTTCATCTGTTGATTTCGTGTTCATCAATTGATTTCTTAATTCACCAGCTCCACGGAATCCTTTGACATAAATTTTGAAAAAGCGATGAAGCCCTGTGATTGAACGTGGCAGTACTTCCGCATATTGATCTTGAAGATCAAGCTGCAGTCTTAATAGATCAAGATATTCTTTACTGCTATGCTCTTTTGGCTCTTTTTCAAAAGCAAAAGGATTTTTAAAAATACCTCGCCCGATCATAACGCCATCAATACCATATTGTTCAGCAAGCTGCAGCCCAGTTTGACGGTCAGGAATGTCTCCATTGATTGTTAGTAGCGTATTTGGTGCGATACGGTCACGTAATTTTTTAATTTCCGGAATTAGCTCCCAATGCGCATCTACTTGGCTCATTTCCTTTCTTGTACGTAAATGAATAGAAAGATTCGCAATATCCTGTTTTAAAATATGCGTTAGCCACTCCTCCCACTCATTTACATCCTTATCGCCAAGTCGTGTTTTCACGCTAACAGGCAGTCCGCCCGCTTTTGCTGCTTGAATAAGTTCTGCCGCAACGTCTGGACGCAGAATAAGGCCACTACCTTTCCCTCTCGATGCCACATTCGGTACAGGACAGCCCATATTAATATCGATGCCTTTAAATCCTAGCTCTGCCATGCCAATACTCATTTGACGAAAATATTCGGGATTATCCCCCCAAATATGCGCCACCATTGGCTGTTCATCTTCTGTAAAAGTCAAACGGCCACGCACACTTTTCATGCCCTCTGGATGACAATAGCTATCCGAGTTTGTAAACTCTGTGAAAAATACATCCGGTCGACCGGCTTTACTTACTACGTGACGAAAAACAACATCTGTCACATCTTCCATTGGTGCAAGTACAAAAAATGGTCGTGGTAAATCACGCCAAAAATTATCTATCATTTCAAACTCAAATCCTCTCACTATGGATACAACTTCAAACTCTCGGTCAAAAAATAGAATGCCAAATATTCCACTTCTTTTACACTTATATCATGCTTAATAACTTATTATCAAACACAAGTGCATGTGGACATTTATTATTTGTGAAAAACTATTGTGAAATTCGACAATATTTATTTTAACGAAAATCGGTCCTAAATGGTATTTTTATAAACAAAAAAACAGATGGTATAGATTTTTTCTATATCATCTGTTTTTTCTATTATACCAACTTCAACTACGCGACCGCTTTACAATAGCCAGGCACTGTTCGCCATTAGTGATGGGTCGGAAAAATGGGTCAGTCCCCTGTCATTCTTATTATCTTTGGGCTAACGTCTAAATACGCATTAATGTGCCATTAGGCTTTGGTAACTCCTGATCTGTTATCTGATTCATTTTACAAAAATGTTCAAAAAATTGTTGTGCCAGCTCTCGTTCCTTTGGGTCACTTTTCAACGAAACTATATCAAGCAAAATTTGAGCCATCCATGAATTATCAAAATAACGGTATTTACCTGTATTCCATGTCATTTTTTGGGGGGATTTTTCATTTACATAATATTCCCAAAAAAGCATCTGATCCGATTCCTGTTCTGTAAGTTGGAGTCTGTATTTTGAATGAGCAGGAATATATCCATCTTCACAAAGCTTCCCGATAAAATCTTCATTCACCATATAGACACCTAAGATACGTCGGTCTTTTTCAGGCATGCTGGAATCTATTGCAGTTAACAGGACAGCGCTATTTTGGTGCAAGCGGATGGGTTTGTTTGGCTTTCCCTTGTTATTACCACTTTTTATTACGCCTGAAAAAACCTTCCACTCTGAAAAAGAACGATTCTGTTCTTCTCTGTCACACCAAAAAACTATTTGTGATTCAGGATGAAGTTTATGATTTTTCATAAGTTTTTCATGCTCTAAGCGAAGTTCCTGGTTTTTTCTTTGTAGTTTTTTTTCCTCTTCCTTCTTCCATTCTTCCTCATTTCGCTCCATTTCCTTTTTTTGTATAATCTTTTCAAGTGAATTAGCAACACTTTTATCATGTAGTTTTAGATGCTTTTCAAATACGTCGGGGAAAACAAACTTTTTATTTTCGGATGCGAAATGTATTTCAATACTAGATTCATTATGGTTAACTATACTACCCATGCCAAAGCGCTCGTGTGTAACTTTCTTATTGATTAGATTCATTATTCTAGTCCTCCTTGTAGAATAAAAACTCAGTTACTATTAGATAGTAAATTAATAATTTTATTCAACTAACTTCCTTTAAAGCTCACACAACTATTTGTATTTTTCTTCGGTTTAAAAAAGGAGATTAAAAAAACGTATCCATAATTCTATCTGCAAAAAAATACAGCGGAATTCGGAATACGATTAAAAAAACAATTGTAAGACTATTATAACATTTTTTGAAAATATTGCAAATTCCTTATTGACAACACATTTTATTATGAGGTAAAATTAAGTTTTATTCTCTGCTCTTCCTTGAAATAGCTATGAAATAAAGGCCTCCAAAAAGTCGCGAAACTTCTGAAAAGCCCCTATAAATAACCACTTGATTGCCGGTGTTAAGTGGAATGATTCCACGTTTAAACTAATCTTAACTAACCCTCATTACGTTGGAAACTTAGTTCAGGAGCCGTACTACTACAATTACAGGTGCGGAGTGTATGTGGCAACACATGGATGTTGGTGGGTGTTCTAATAATAGAAAGTAACAATAGCCAAAAAAGTAACTCTTTGTTAAATTATTACCCAATAGATTCACTTTGTGCCTTTGTATCACACAAGCATTACATTGCCCCCATGGAATCATTCTTCGGCTCTTTTTTCACGCTTTTTCTTGAATTCGAATAAAGTTTTCCGAGTCTACAAAAAACAAAAAGGCATCCCTCGTAGGTTGCCCTGTCTTTTTTACGAAATCTTTTTTCTCACTCGAAAGATAAATCGGAAATGTTTATTGTGACTGCATAGTGAGTTTATTGGTTAGTTACAAATTCGATGTAAGCAACACACAACACTCCACATGTGTTGTGTGTATGTGGAAATATACTATCCACATGTTTAACTTGTTCATTTGCATTTTGTAACTAGCTAAATGGACTACTAGATGGTCATTTTCCATCCTGATAAAGTCAGCCA
Organism: Peribacillus sp. JNUCC 23; assembly: GCF_053653995.1. The sequence goes on along the minus strand of NZ_CM132202.1, from coordinate 820,025 downwards.
GCTTTCCTTTTCCTTATAATCAGGCATCATTTTTCCAACAAGGCGCCAGAAGGATCGGTCGTGATTCATATGAACCATATGGCACATTTCATGAACGACTACATAGTCGATTACCTCCCGTGGTGCCATTGCCAGTCTCCAATTAAACGTTAACTGCCGATTTGAATCACAGGTGCCCCAGGTAGTATTACTATCCGTAATACGAACAGAACGTGGTTTTGTTTTGAAATTCCACTGATAGGAAGATATGCTCTTCTCCACTAATCCCTTGCACTCCTGGTAATAAAATCGTTTTACAGCTTGTTTCATTTTTTCAGTGTCAGACCGCTTTACATAAATATGTAACTTTTCTTCTTTAAACACTACATGGTCTTGCGTTATATTTATATCTTGAAAGATCTCTATTGGATAGGTCTTTCCCATATAAAGAAAACTCTCACCATACTCATAGACCTTTTTCTGTGGTCCTTGCAGTCTATCCCGCATTTCTTTTAATTTTTGCTGAATAAGATCCCACTTATCCTCTAATAACTGAAGTACTCTGCCATTAGGTGTCCCTTTCGGAGCCTGAACTTCAATATTTCCATAACTATCTATTATAATCCCTATAGATGTACGATTTTTGTATTTGATTTCAAAACGTATTGTTTCACCTAAGTAGGTATGTATCATGTCATCACCTGTGCCCTTTGATTCCCTGCATCACTATCTCTTTTAAAACTGCGATTTCTGCTTTTTCGAATAAATCTTCAGTAGTCCATGCTATTTAGAGACAGTTCCCTTGTTTCATTTTGATTAAGAAAGATACATATTAATCCCATTAAATTTCATTCAAAAATGATTGAATAAATGGGATAGCAGCACCAATGGGTACTCCATTTGCCAGTGAACGGCTGATATAAATAAATGGGTCATTGCTAGGAAATGCCGTTTTTTCGTTTACTTTTTCATGAAGTGTTTCGATATCATCTGCCGTTAAATAAGGAGATAAATAACCGCCTAGAATAAATTCACTGTTCAAAACAAGATGGATATTGTTGATGGAAATGGCTAAATGATCTAAAAAAGAATTCCACCTCTTCACATAAGAAGGAATTCTGGAACGGACCTGTAGAAAAAAGAAATCTAATGTTTCATCATCATCTAGAAGTGCATGAACAGAGCTAATCGTTTCCATGCATCCTTTTTTCCCGCAGTAGCAAGTAGGACCATCAGGAATAATCGTCATATGTTCGACCGTTCCACTATGCCCTTCTTTCCCCATATAAATTTGACTATTTATGATAATCGCACCCCCAAGGTGTGGACCAATCGATAGATAGACTGCATCGCCAATATCATTTCTTACCCACAACTCTGTTGTTGCCGCACACTTAGCATCATGTAAAAACATACATGGGTAAGGGAGATACTTTGAAAATACTTCAATATCTAATCCTGTAGCAATTAAGATTTTTCCATATGTGATTTTTTTCCCGTCATTTGACGTTAATCCTTGTACGGCAAAACCAATACCTAGAACCTGCTCATTTGTCACATCGAGTGACGAGATGAAAGATTGTACAGCTTGACTTAACTCTTTATAATAACGATCTTCATTGGCATAATCCATCGCTAGTCTCTCTTGCAAAAAAGCATGACCACGCAAATCAATGGCCAGAATCTGTACGGTCCTCTTCTGAATCTCTACCCCAATGCTAATCCGAGCCTGAGGGCAAATGGCATAAGCTGTTGCACGCCTTCCCACAGAAGATTCAAACTGCCCGCTCTTCTCAATCAATTTTTCCTTTTCCAAACGAACGAGATTCTGGGTGACCGTTGGTAAACTCAAATGAAGTTGATTAGCAATTTCTTGTTTCGAAAGCTTCTCATTTTGAAAAATGAGGTGGTAAATCGATGAATAATTGCTTTTTTTTATATCTTTAAACGTGATGCTATTGTCCATGAAAAAAACACCCCATTATATAAACTAATTTTATAAAAACACTTACTTTAACTCTTCAAATATATCACAAGAACGGATACAATCACAGCTTTGTCATAAAGTATCTGCCAATTATAAATTTTGTATATATTGACTATCAGAGAAAATAGTTTTATTATGTAAATGTATTTTATAAAACTGTTTTACAAAATAAATTAACAAAAAGGGATTTGGGAAAAATGGGGATTATTGAAAAAATGAGATTGGACGGAAAGAAGATTTTTGTAACAGGAGGGGCAAGAGGTATTGGTAAAAGTGTGGCAACGGCTTTTGCTGAAGCAGGAGCAGATATAGCGATTGTGGACCTGGATATTGAGGAAGCCACCAAGACAGCTCAGGAACTTGAAAAAAATAATGGAATTAAGTCAATTGCCATCAAGACAGATGTCACCAACCCAGCAGATGTAGATGCCATGATCGAAACCATCCTAAAAGCATTTGGTCGTTTAGATGTTGCTTTTTGTAATGCTGGAATCTGCATGAATGTGCCAGCAGAGGAAATGACCTATGAACAGTGGAAAAAAGTCATTGATATTAATCTTACCGGTGTATTTTTAACAGCACAAGCAGCGGGAAAAGTCATGTTAAAACAAGGTGGCGGTTCGATTATTAATACGGCTTCGATGTCAGGACATATTGTAAATGTGCCGCAACCACAGTGCTCGTACAACGCATCTAAAGCAGGTGTCATCCAGTTAACCAAATCGCTGGCAGTAGAATGGGCAACAAGAAATGTACGGGTAAATTGTATCAGTCCAGGATATATCGGAACAGAACTTACCTTAAATTCTCCAAACTTACAGCCATTGATCGAACAGTGGAATGAAATGGCACCGCTTCACCGAATGGGTAGACCAGAAGAGCTTCAGTCCATTTGTGTTTATCTGGCAGGAGACACGAGCAGCTTTACTACAGGATCTGACTTTACCATCGATGGAGCTTTCACTTGCATTTAATAGATTAATAATTCGGGAGGAAGCATCTATGAATTACTTACTCGGTACAGATATCGGAACATCCGGTACCAAAACAATCCTAATGGACACGGAAGGAAATTTAATCGCTCAAGATTTACAAGAATACGATGTGCTAACCCCAAAATCATTATGGGCAGAGCAGTGGCCGGATGTATGGCTGGATGCAACGAAAACATCGATTAAAAACACGGTACAAAAGTCAGGAGTACCTGCGGGGAAAATCCGTGGAATCGCCATTAGCGGGCTTTATGGGGGTTCAGGAATTCCATTGGACGAAAACATGGAACCAGTTAGGCCGTGCATGATTTGGATGGACCGAAGAGCCGAAGCGGAAACAAAGTGGGTCTTAGATCATATTGGAGAAGAAAGACTCCGCGAAGTTACCCATAATGGAGCTGACCCCTATTACGGCTATACCAAAATGTTATGGATGAAAAATCACGAACCGGAAAATTGGCAGAAAACCAGGCTCTTTCTCCCGCCCAACGATTATGTAATCTATAAACTGACCGGACAAATTGCCATTGATTATTCCTCTGCAGGAAATATCGGCGGGATTTTTGATATGAATAACCGAACCTGGTCTAAAGAAATGATGGATGCGATGGGAATTCCGCTGTCGATGATGCCGGAGAAAATCGTGGAATCAACCGATATTGTCGGTGGATTGACCAAAGAAGCCGCGGAGGAGCTGGGCCTTTCAGAAGGAATGCCTGTGGTCGCCAGTGGGATTGACAGCGGTGCTGCCAATATCGGCCTAGGCGTATTTGAATCTGGTATTTATGCAGCGGCCATTGGAACTTCGATGTGCGCAGCCTTAATATCTGATCAACCAGTGAAAGGGAAAGATTTGATTGTTTGGCCGTATTTATTTGATGCGAAAAGACTTTCCTATTATTTTGCCGGAGGAGCTACAGCTGGAGCGATTGTAAAATGGTTCCGTCAGACGATGTGTCAATATGAATTGGAAACAGAAAAAGAAGGCGGAAAAAATGCCTATGATGTGTTAAATGAACAGGCCGCAGACATTCCAGTTGGAAGCGAAGGGTTGGTTGTCCTTCCTTACTTTATGGGAGAACGAAGTCCTATTTGGGATTCTGATGCAAAAGGTACCATCGTGGGACTTTCATTGGCACATACAAAGGCTCATATTTATCGTGCCTTTCTGGAAGCGGTTGCCTTTTCTCTACGAGATGCGATTGAAGCGACCGGAGAAAATATAGGCGAATATATCTTACTTGCCGGTGGTGTAACAAATTCAAAATTGTGGAGACAAATCTTCGCTGATGTCACAGGCTATCCAGTGGTCTGCCCGATTCATGATGTAGAAGCAAATATGGGCGATGTCATGCTTGCTGGTATTGGTACAGGTCTTCTCTCTTATGAAGATGTGAAGAAATGGCAGGTTCTCGATCAAAAAATCATGCCAAATAAAGAGAATCATAGGATATATAATGACTATTACCAAGTTTATAAATCAATCTATCAAAATTTAAAGTCTAATATGAAAACGTTGACAAGACTTTCTGCAACATAATTTGAGCATATGCTTTACCAATTTTAAAATAAGGATATGTGATAACAATGAATAAATGGAAAAAAAGAATTGGATACGGGGCGGGCGACTTCGCCTGCAACCTCGTATTTAGTACAATGGCGTCTTACCTGTTGTTTTTTTATACAGATGTCTTTGGAATCTCCGCAACCGTTGCTGGTACCTTAATGCTAGTAACCAAAATCATTGATGCTTTTGCCGATACCGGAATGGGATTATTGGTTGACCGAACTCGGACTAGATGGGGACAAGGAAGACCCTACTTCATAATTGGAGCCATTCCGTTTGCTGTCTTTACGATCATGACCTTTATGGTTCCCGATTTTAGTATGTCAGGAAAAATTCTCTGGGCGTATATCACATATTGCTTGTTGAATATTGCTTATACGGTGGTTAATATCCCGTTAAATACGATTGTACCGAGGTTAACTTCTGATAACCACGAGCGAAACTGGTTAGTATCGACTCGTATGATTTGCGCGTTAATTGGAACCGCTTTAGTTATGTCGATTACGACGCCAATGGTGAATTTCTTCGGTCAAGGAGATAACCAAAAAGGTTATTTCATTACGATGACCGTTTATGGCATTGTCGCAGTGCTCGTATTTGTGTTTACCTTCATAAATACGAAAGAGGTGGTTCCGCCAACCGTTCAACCTGGGAAATCCTCTTTTAAACAGGATTTTAAAGGATTGACTGGCCCTGCCGTTATTTTCTTTATCTTGAATTTTCTCTATTTTGGTCTTTTTGTCATTAGAAATACAACCGTTATCTACTATTTCACATACAATTTGGGCCGTACGGATTGGCTGACGTTTGTAGGACTTTTCGGTATTCTCTCTGGTCTGCCCATACTGCTAATATTGCCCTGGTTGCAGAAGAAAATGCCGAAGAAAAATGTATTGCTTTTAAGTACAGCTATTTATATTGTTGGAGATTTTGTCATTTATTTTGGAAAGTCATCACCTGGCTTGCTGATTGCCGGTTTAGCCATTACCGGGCTTGGAATCTATGGCATCTTCGGCACCACTTTTGCGATTCAGCCAGATGTAATTGATTATTCAGAGTACAAAAATAATCGAAGTATTGCGGGGATGATTGCCGCTTTCCAAGGATTTTTTGTAAAAGTAAGCCTAGGCCTTGGGAGTGCAATTGTAGGCGTTATTTTGAAAATGGGCGGTTATATTCCGAATGCTAAACAAACTGAAACCGCTTTAAATTATATTGAAATAAGCTTTATCTGGATACCACTTGTCATCTGTGTACTAATCGCAATCACCATAATTCCCTACAAGCTCGATAATAAACGGGCAGAAATGGACATAGAACTTGAACGCCGCCGATCAGGCGCAGTGCCAATTCAAAACATTAGGTGATCCATATGGACAGCTCTTTTGCAAAACTATCATGATTTAAGAAGAATGATATAAATCGAATGTCCCCGACTAATCGGTATAGTGTGAAGCGAAGTGGAGAGCAATGTCTCTCTGCTTCTTCTTACTGTTATCCCCTTTTATAGATTTTCCCCTGCATAAAACGTCATGCATATGAAATCAATTACTACTAAAGTAGTTATAAGGATAAAGCTTTGAAACCGTAAAATTCAGAAAAGTGTCTTAAAACACATTAGCCAGAATACCCACTTACACGCTCTTCTTATTTTGCTGTTGCTTAACAGTTTCATATAAAATTCAGGATTTTTTTGGTCTCAAGTGAGGAAATCGTAGCTGCGTAGTTCAGTTCAACAGGTCTACCAAAATACGATTTCTTCGTTACCACAGCGAAGATCGGATCAATGTCGATGTTAGAAAAAATAGCCTCAAAACGGTGGGTAGGTTCTAAATCAAATAATCCTTGTAGTCCAAATAGGCTTCCTTGCCGTATAATAGTCCATAGGGGGTCTTCCTCCAGTCTTATAAGTTTGTTGTGGTGACTACTTATTTCTACATTCTGGGGAGGTACTCCTTTTTTTGTTCCCTATGGTCCTTAAGGCTCTAAGGGTAAAATTGATTCAATATAATTTTTTTAATTGCAGTATTTTGGTAAAATTTAAGAAAGGCGTTATTCCGTATATATTACACATTAATTGTACAGTTCTTTATCGAATCAAGGGCCGTCAATGATCATGCGCATTAAATATTCTCAATTTTCAAATGGTTTAAACTATTAAAATAATTATCTTTTAGAAAAACCCCTAAACGATGAAAGGAGATGAAACTCATTGGAGAAATTCAAGAAACCTTCAATATTAATTACATTGGTCTATACATTCGTTTATTATTTGTTGATTGTACTATGGCCAACAAACCTATTAGGAATTGGATTAATTGCAATTTTAGGTCCATTGATTGCAATTACATTTATAGGTATAGCCAGTTATCATATAAAGGAAAAAGAGGAGAAAAGATTTTGGCTCATTCTCTGCCTCGCATTATTTAGTCAATTTATTGGGGAAATAATATGGAGATACCACCAGTTTGTTTTAAACGAGTACAACCCATTCCCAGGTTGGGATAATTTGTTTTATGCCATGTTTAGTATTATATACAGTATTGCTGTAATTTATAAAATATTTACAAAAAAAGTGAAATATCGAACAATTCAACTTTTTTTTAATTCCTTTATATTTATGACTGTGTTAACAACAATATCGTGGGTTTATTTCTTAAAACCATTTTTACATAATTCTGAAATATCCACTTTTAAACTCATTATCTCGGTCACTTATCCGGTAGCTATTTTAGGGGTTATGTTTAGTATTGCGTTGCTTTTCTTTTTTAATAAAGGGATTTTTTCGCCTAAAATCATATTTTTAAATGGTATAGCAATGATTATTTACACCATTGTAGATTGTTTTTGGTTATTCTATTCAATTACTTCTACATTTGATCTTTTGTCACCTTTAAACCCAGTATGGAATTTCTGTCTATTATTAATAGGTATATCAAGTTTTTATTCTGTCAAAATGAAGGATAATCTATCACAAGAAAAAAAAGAGCATGAAAAACCGTTCTACAGACTGTTTAATATATTACCATATTTTAGTTTGCTGATTTTCATCATTCTTGGTATGACCAAAAAAGAAGATTACTCAAGTTTTGTAATAGGTGGAGCATTTATTCTTTTATTTATTGTCATTCGACAAGTCATTACAATTTTTGAAAATGAGTCCTTAGTTCGTCAACTTAAAATTAGAACAGAAGAACTCGAAATGACCCAACTTGAACTGATTGAACTAAAAAATATTGCAGAGAAACAAAGCTGGATAAAAACAAAAATTGCTGAAATTGCTACGATGCATTCAGGGATAGCTGATTTAAACTCTTTAGCAAATCTGTTCATATCAAAAGTCACGCCTATGGTTGAAGGATCTTATGGGGTTTTCTATATAAAAAATGAAGAAGGAACTGAAAGGCTTTTCCAAAAAGTAGCTGCTTATGCTTATAATCAACAGAACATTGGTGCAGAGAGCTTTCGTTTAGGAGAGGGTCTTGTAGGACAGTGCGCATTAGAGAATCGTATGATTCTGCTAGACCGAGTGCCTGAGAATTATATTAAAATTACTTCTGGTGTTGGTAAAGCATCGCCATCAGCCATTTTGATTATACCAGTAAAATTTGAAGGAGAAGTTTTAGCTGTTATTGAATTAGCTTCATTTAAATCTTTTAATACTGAAGAACAAATGCTGCTAAAAGAATTAATGGACAATCTCGGTGTCAATATAAACAGTATACTAAGAAATATGCAGTTTAAAAAGCTGCTCCAAGAGTCACAGGCTTTAACAGAAGAACTGCAAAGCCACTCTGAAGAGCTTCAATTGCAGCAAGAAGAGTTAAAAACAGTTAATGAGCAACTTGAAGTACAAATTGAACAGTCTGAACAGAAGACAAAAGAGGTAGAGCAAGTACAAAGCATTCTTGAAGAAAAGGCACAACAGTTAGCCATTAGTTCTCAATATAAATCAGAATTTCTTGCTAATATGTCCCACGAGCTGCGCACACCGCTCAACAGCTTGCTGATTCTAGCCCAATTGCTAGCTGAAAATGCCCATGGAAACCTGACTTCAAAACAAGTCAATTATGCGGAAACTATTTTTTCTTCAGGAAATGATCTGTTACATTTAATAAATGACATTTTAGATATAGCAAAAGTGGAAGCAGGGAAAATGGAAATTAATATTAATGAAGTATTACTTAGCGACGTTAAGGATTTTGTGGAAGCACAATTTACCCCTGTTGCACGTAAGAAAAATATAGAGTTCAACATTCTTCTTGATTCTAATTTGCCCAAATCGATTCATACCGATAAGCAGCGTTTACAGCAAATTTTGAAAAATTTATTATCGAATGCCTTTAAATTTACCGACCATGGTTCTGTTTCATTCATCATTGAAAAAGTAAAAAAAGAGTCACTTACAAACTTGCAGACGTTAACTCATTTAGATATTGAACTTGCATTTTCAGTTAAGGATACGGGAATTGGCATACCAGCAGAAAAACAAGGCACTATTTTTGACGCTTTTAAACAAGCTGATGGAACCATTAGCCGCAAATATGGCGGAACAGGATTAGGACTTTCCATTAGCCGGGAAATCTCTCACTTATTAGGTGGCTTTATTGAAGTTGAAAGTACAGTGGGCCAAGGAAGCATTTTTTCTTTATTTTTACCGAATCAAAATAATATAAACACAAATAGATTATCGCTAGCTGAAGCAGAGATAGCTACGGGGCTTTTTGAAGATTCCAGTTCCGCAACATCGGCCCCATCTGTGACTCGATTACAAGATGGTGAACCATGGATAGGTTTGCTTGAAAGAAGGGAATTGTTAGAGGGCAGAAAAATACTTTTAGTTGATGATGATATCCGAAATATATTTGCATTATCATCAGCACTTGAAAGTTATCAAGTTGAAGTATTGTTTGCGGAAAATGGAGAGGAAGGTATCGCAATTTTACAAAGTAATCCAGACATCGAACTAATTCTCATGGATATTATGATGCCTAAGATGGATGGATTCCAGACAATTCAATTTATACGACAAATTCCTGAATTCAATAATCTTCCTATTATTGCACTTACAGCGAAGGCAATGAAATATGATCGAGATCAATGTATTGATGCAGGTGCTTCAGATTATATTAGTAAGCCAGTAATCATGGAACAATTATTATCTATTATGCACGTATGGCTATATAAATAGGTCAATGAATACAGGGAAAATAATAAAATTAAGACCTTTTATGTTTAATTGATAGAAACATAAAAGGTCTTTTTATATACCTCATTTACTTATGGTACGGTTCACTACCATTAATCCTAAAAAACCCTGCCATACGGCAAGGGTTTAGCATTATTATTTCTGTTCAGAAATATTATTGTATTGCTACTCCATCCCTCTCAAACCCGCATTCCCACTCTACCTAAATTCTACCATTTAAAATAGAGTCCTGCACAAATCCACATTTTCCACAGGAATATCAGAACTTTGTTTTGATTTTGCTATGAGTTTGTTATGAATGGCAAGGGTTTATTATTCCGTTACAATTTCAACTTAAGCTCCGTAACAACCTCAACATGGACAGTCTGTGGAAACATATCCACAGGCTGCATGCTCTCCACCTTATAAAGCTTACTCAACTCCTGCAAATCCTTCGCCAATGTTTATGGATTACAAGACACATTCACAATCTTCTTCGGTTTTACCTTCATAATCGTGTGTAGTAATGCTTGGTCGCAGCCGGTTCTTGGTGGGTCGACTACGATGACATCTGGTCTAAAGCCTTCTTTGACCCAACGAGGCTTGACATTTCCGGCTTTTCCTACTGCGTGAGACATAAGGACAGGTAACCTGTCCCATTAGTTGCCCTCTTCTGAAAATACGCTTTAGCGTGATATATCTAAGTAAGGTTTATAAGAGATACTGGATGCAACCATTTCTATCCTTAAACGACCACCTAAAGCAGATGGTCGTTTAAGAAATTTTTAAGAATCATACCAGTTTTCCATATGAACTATCTTACAAAAAAAATTAACCAAATTCGAAGGTAATCAAATGGACACGGTTAATGATGATCCCGTGTCCATTTGTTAGCTAACTTTATTCAAGTTTTCGTGTGCTGGTCCTGGCTAATATTTATCTTCCCGAGAATGCTTTTTCTAATCTTGCCTCTTTTATTTTTTGGACAAACTGTTCGGCTAATGAGGAAATGGTTTTGTAATCACCAGTTTTGGCACTAGCAGTGAGCGATCCTCCAGCACCTACAGCAACAGCTCCTGCTTTAATCCATTGCCCTACATTATCAAGGCTTACACCTCCTGTTGGCATAAGACTGGATTTAGGTAGAGGACCTTTAATTGCTTTGATAATATTTGGTCCAAAGGCTTCCCCTGGGAACACTTTTAAAATGTCAGCACCAAGTTCCATTGCTTTGACCACACCATCAACAGTCATTACACCTGGCATACATGGGACTTGATATCGATTGCACAGTTTAAGAGTTTCTTCATTGAGATAAGGACTGACAACATATTCTGCACCTGAAAGCAAAGCAATTCGTGCAGTTTCAGGATCTAATACGGTTCCGGCCCCAATAATAATCTCGTTTTGGTATTCTTTAGCCAACTCTTCGATGACTTGGGTAGCACCTGGAACAGTGTAAGTAATTTCAATCGCCGCTGCTCCTCCTTTTAGACAGGCTTCGGTAATTTTTTTCGCTTCATCCGCATCGTTTGCCCGGACAACTACAACTAATCCTGAGTCAGTAATTTTTTTTATAACTTCCCATTTATTACTCATAGTATACGCCCCTTATTCTTTCCATTTTGGATTATCAATTATTTCAGGCTTTCCATCTCTTTCAACAACAAGTTTTCTGTATCCCTTGGTTTCGATGGTACCGTAGTCATGACCGGCATCTGCGCGGAATGTAAAGAACGTCACAAGTGGCTCATTTCCAAGATTGATGCTTCTATGTGCATAGCGTGGTGGTACATAGACGGCTTTTCCTGGGGAGAAATACTGTATATCCCAATCCCCTTCCGGATTTTCCATTAACATGGCTCCATAACCACTTAAGCAATAGTACACTTCACCTGTGTCTAAAATGGTATGGAAGTGACCTTTCGTCATAAAATACTCATCGCCAACTTTTCCTGGGTAGACGATACTTGTTCCGAATAATAGATTACCTGGCGTTTCTGGTAGGTCAAGTTCGTAAAACTCATAGACTAGCGGATCGTCGTTTTGTATTGCTGAATCAAAAGCAACGTCATCTGCATACATACCCTTCATTTTCGAAAGCGGACGCTTAGTTGAATTTTTCGCTTGGGAGTAGCCAGTAATAAGATCAAAATCAATAGTAAATGGTTTTAAAACTTTTTCAGTCATCCTTAAGTCACCTCTGTTTGTTTTTATATTAACTCTTTCATTTTATTAAATTTGCATCTGCCATAAAGTTCAGCATTAATCCATTCAGAGTGTTGAACCACATATGTGCTTAGTTGGTTATTGGGTTTATCATTCTAATAAAACCAATAGAGTTCATTCGAAAATTACTTACCTTGTTTCATTTGAAATTTGTTCAATTCGGTCGAAAACAGATCCGGTTATGTCAATATGGAAGACTTCAGCAACAACCTGCGTCCAGCCGTGGATGAAGTAAATCCAGCCATCTTCTATATAAAGGTCTTTTGTTTCTTTTTGAGCTAGTGCTTGATGCATGAAATCAAGCCCCCCCCGATAATTCAATTCCCAGACTAAGCTCTCTTCAGGAAACCTACAGCTATCAGCTAATGGTGAACCTGGTCGATCTTTTCCTAACCCGGTTGAATTTATTATTAGGGAATGCGGTTTAAGTTGAGCAAGCAGGTCATCGTTCTGGCCTTGTTCTGGTGTTAAATGGTATTCAGCTTCTACATCAGGATTAATTTCTTGAACAATTCGTGCAATCTCATCAAGACGCGGTTGGCTACGGTTTGCGATTACCACTTTCGATGGGATGTTTCCCCTTTTTTTAGGATCTAATAGGTAGGAGCAAATCGCTATGGCACTGCCGCCTGCTCCCATAATGAACAATTCTCCACCGTGATCATTCCAATAGTTTTCTGGAATAAAAGCTTCCATTGCTAAACCGCTAGAAATAGGGTCTTTTGCATAGCCTTCAAGCCTACCATTCTTTTTGGAAATAGAAGAAAGTTCACCAAACATGGTTGCATAAGGATCAAGGTAATCAAAGAGATCCTTAGCAGCATGATAAAGGTCAATCTTATGGGTAGTTACAAGGGCCCCTAGCGATAATTCATCATCCTTGATAAACTGCACCACATCCCGATAGACTTGAGGATCCGCATGAATATCGATATCAATCCCTTTTAAGACCGCTTTTTCAAGTCCTAAAGCTTCCGCCCAAAGAGGGAAAAGCTTCATGATGGAGGATTTCGTGGTAGTTACACCGATAAAATACATAGTTGGCTGAGTTGCTTTTTCTGGTAATTTCAATGGAAAATCTCCTCTCTGTTCTCCTGTTTTATGTTGTAAAAATATGTTTACTGAATGCTTTTGCCGGGTTTTCGTGGATGAATTTTCGGATTAAGGCTTTTGATACACCACTATACTCGAGTCTGGGCAAAAAGCTTTTGACCAAATAATCCAAACCGAGTTCACCACCGTAGCTTCTTAATCGCTTGCGGGTGGAATCCAGTCCGAGTAAAATTTGATTTTCATAACCTGCCTCAATCAGCTTAATAATCAGCTCTACTTCTTCGTCATCCGAATGATATTTAAATCGTCCGATGGTATCGAGTTCCAAATAAACCCCCGTGCTCGCAACATGAAGCATATAATCAACGTTATCCATTTTTCGGTCTAAATGGCAGATGATTAATTGGCTTGGAGCAACGCCTAAATCTGTAAACAGCTTAATCTGATCAAGAGCTCCATACCCGAGTTCAGTGTGACTCATGATGGGTGTCCCAGTAGCAATCGCTGCCTGGGAAGCAGCTTTGAAAAGCCGATAATATTGACCTCCCACACCTTCAAAATCCGCGGCCGTCTTAATAATACCTGCCCTTGCCACAATCTTTTCTACAGGCCATGCATCTTCTCCATCTGCATACATCCCGTCTTCCAGTTCATCTATAAATAGTTCAGTGAGTGTATCAACATCTGCCGTTCGAATCCAATGATTTTCAGAGTAAAACATTAATTTATGAAACCCAGTGGAAGCAACGACCTGAATACCTGTTTGTTGCGAAGCAGCCATTAACCACTGACTATGGCGGCCACTTCCAATGGGTTGGGCATCCACTACGGTCGTACCACCAACCGCTTTAAACAAATTCAGTTCCTGAGTGGTTTTATCAAAATCATCTATTTGCAAAGAAGAATCTATTTCAGCATTTGGGCCTTTTTTTAAAAAAAGATGCTCATGACTGTGACAAAAGCCGATTTCTTCCGACGCTATTGGCCCAGTTACAGTGGTAATGACTTGGTGATAAGATTGCTCATTGCCACTTACATCCTCTTGGCTCTCAATAATTAAACCCTTAGATGAATTCGGTACACTAGTTAAATAATCTAAGCCATTATTCATTTTGCAACTTCCTTTTGAGCAAGCATATTGATGATATTTTCCGTTGAAGTCATTGCCATTCGTTCCACTGCCTCATAGGTAAAAGCACCAATATGCGGTGTTAAGATGAAATTTGGAAGTGCCACTAATAAATCCCCTTGTTTTGGTGGTTCAGAAGAGTACACATCCTGTGCAGCAACGGCTATCTCCTGATTAACAAGCGCATGATAAAGCGCTGCTTCATCCACGAGTTCTCCACGAGATGTGTTAATAAGGATGGTAGTTGGCTTCATTAGTTTTAATGTTTCAACATTGATTAGCCCTTTTGTCTCTTCCGTTGCCGGCAAGTGAAGGGAAATAATATCGGACATTTTTAATAGTTCTGATAACTCGTCGGCTGTTTGGATATTATATTTTTCAAGGAATTCGAAGTCATTAAAATAAGGATCATAGATTGTAACTTTCATACCAATTCCAACTGCTCTCTTGGCAACCTCTTTTCCAATTTGTCCGCCACCAACTAGACCAAGGTTTTTATTAGTTAACTCGAAGCCAATGCTTCGTTCCCATCCATATGCTTTAACTCCAGCGGCTATACTCGGTAAATGTCTTGCACCCGCGAACATAAGAGCAATCGCATGTTCAGCCACTGAAATCGAATTCGTTCCTACCGCATTTTTTACAAGGATTCCAAGTTCGTCTGCTTTTTTAAGATCAATATTATCCATACCAACCCCATATTTAGAGATTGCTCGTAAGCTCTTGCATTGTTCTAGAACATTAGATGGAAGTGGATCTACACCTATGATAATACCGACAACATCATCATTGGCTAGCTCGATGATCTCTTCCTCCGTCATCGTTCTGCCCAAATTATTTTCGATGATCTCATAGCCATGTTCCTGAAGTAGCTTATGAGCCTTTTCTTTGTAGTTTTTAAATGATTTAGGCGTGATTAAGATTTTTTCTTTCATTACATCCTCATCCCCCTATAGTAAGTTCTTGATTTTTCAGTCAATCGTTTCCGGTCTATTAATTGTTATTATGTAGTTATGTCACGACATAACTGATTAAAAATTTTATTTGGAATAGGCAACGCTATTTCCAAATAAACATAAACATTACGATTGAAAAAATATTAGTCTATTTCGATCATGACCTTCATCGCATAGTCTTTCTGCTCATCAATAAGAGCATAAGCTTTGGCATAATCTTCAAATTTCACTCGATGCGTGATTAACGTATCAAAATCAATTAAACCTTCATTGACAAGTTCAATTGCTTTTACATAATCTTCTTCACGATACATAGCACTGCCGAGTAAGGATAGTTCGTGGTCTTGCACATAGCCCATGTTGATATTTGCTAGCTCTGCAAATACACCAACAACGATGATGGTACTTCCTTTTCGGGCAGAATTAATGGCCTGGTTAATGGTAACATTGATTCCTATGCACTCAAATATAACGTCTGCTCGGTCATTACCAAAATTCGCAATGATACCATTCAATATGTCCTCATTTTTAGCATCAATAGTCTTAATGCCGCACTTTTCAGCAACTTCTAAACGATATTTACTTAGTTCTGATATGAGCACTGATTCTGCTCCCATTGCTTTAGCTGTTTGGGCAACGAGATTACCAATTGGCCCCCCGCCTAGCACTAGGATCTTTTTATTCGTTACATCTCCAGCACGTCTTACAGCATGCACGGCAACAGCAAGAGGTTCGATCATTGCTCCATGCTCAAAACTCATTTCAGCAGGTAGTGCTAATGCTTTACTAGCATCGACGACAAAATACTCGCTTGCCATCCCTGTTGTTTGAAAACCCATAACCTTCAGTTCTTCACAGTCATTATATAATCCATGGGTACATTGATAACACTCGCCGCAGACTACTTGTGGCTGGATGGTAACTTTATCTCCTATCTTAACATTCGTAACTTCAGAGCCCACCTCAACAACTTCTGCTGATACTTCATGACCTTGTACTACCGGATAACTAGTATAAGGATGTTTCCCGTGATTCACATGGATATCAGAACCGCAGACTCCGATTCGCTTCACTTTAATTTTAATTTGGTAAGGCTTTACTTTTGAAACTGGTACATCATTAAATTCAATTTTACCGGGCTCAACCATAATTGCTTGAAGCATTTGCACATCCCCCTCATATTTTGAAAAATAAATTCCCATCAAGATGGATAAGTAATTATTGCTTTCTTTAAAATTCGATGATTCGTATACTCTTCAAAAGCATCCAAAATATTTTCAAACGTAAAGTAATTTGAAACAAAGTCCTTCAAGTTAATCTTGCCTTCCCTAATCCAGGATAAAATCTGACCGTACGACTCACTTTCCTCAAGCTTAGAGGGCATTTGTTGGAAATTAAGCTTCCAATTGTAGGGAGCCTTACTCCAATCAAGCTGCATTTGATTGTACTTTGGTACACCATAACAAAGTATTTCTCCTCGATCTTCAATCAATTCCATCGCTTGATTAATAATCTCAGCAGTCCCAACAGCGTCTAAAACATACTTGACTCCATTAGGGTATAATGTTCGGATCTCATTCTTAATATCAGTCTCTCTGCAATTAAAAGCGGCATTTGCCCCGTTCTCCAAAAGAACGTTCTGCTTTTCCACACTTCTAGCAATTCCAATAATCGACTGGAATCCCATTAAACTCATTAATTTGATAAAGGTTACGGCAACAGGTCCGCTGCCGAAAACAACAATACTATCATCTTTATTAATATTAAAATATCTAATCGTGCTATAAACTTCTCTTAAGGTAATTAGAATTGTTGCATCTACCGGGTCAATATCAACAGGTACAACCTGCTGTGCATAAGCAGCCTCAGGAATATCATCCTCCTGGTAAGCAGACTTATCATTTATAACACCGTACTCACTAAACGCTCCCCAGGCCGAACCTAAAGAGCCGTATTGTTCTTCATCCTCATCGTTAAAAGGAAGCAAAACAATATCTCCGACTTTAAAGCTTGTTACCTCAGAGCCTATCTCAACGACTCGGCCTACACCTTCATGTCCAAGCATTAAGGGATATTTCTCTCTAGGAAAGCCTTTAAATTCAGATTTAATAATAGTAGCATCCGTACCACAAATTCCACAGCTGATGGTTTTTACCAAAGCTTGTTTAGAATTGTATTTGGGAACGGGTACTTCTATAATCACTAATTGGCCATCAGAATTTACTACTAATGTTTTCATAAAATTCTTCGCCCTTTCATTACTTATTGATTTTCTAATCTCTGCCCCTCATACAAAGGCTCCTAAACTATTAAACTGTCTTTTCAGATTTATTAGTTAAAATCCCCAATAATACCGCCGCGATAATTATGAAGCCTTTAATAATGTCCTGCGGATAAGATGGGACGGCCATTAAGTTCATAATATTTCCGATTAATCCTAATATAAGTCCGCCAGCCACTGCTTTCACTACAAAGCCCTTCCCCCCTGCCAGACTTGCCCCACCGATTACACAAGCAGCAATGGCATCCAACTCTTGACCCATTCCTACTGTAGCACTTCCGGTTGAAGATCTTGCTGCAATAAAAACACCTGCTAATGCGGCTAGCGCAGCTGACACAGCATATGTTGACATGATGTATCTTTTTGTCCGGATACCCGCAAGCTGTACTGCTGTTGGGTTACTACCGATAGCAATAGCGATTCGTCCCCAACTGGTATATTTTTGTACAAACGCGAATACAACAATCAAAACAATAGCTATGAGAATAATTGGGTAAAAGAATTCCTTGCTTACAATCGTATCTAGAGTTCCAGATTCGAGTTTAACTGGTCTTCCTCCCGTAATTACAAAGGAAACCCCTCTTGCAATAGTCATAGTAGCTAAGGATGCCACAAACCCCTGCATACCTGCGTAGGCTACTAAAATACCCGTAAATAATCCAAAAATAATTCCGATCACAACAGCAAGAAACATTGCCGGAAGATAATTCATTCCCATATCACTAATTAAAATGGCAGATACGGTCGCTCCTACAGCCATAACTGAACCGACTGATAAGTCAATACCACCTGCTACGATAACAAATAACATCCCAATAGCGACTAATATTGGCGCTGCCTGTTGAAGAGCAATATTCCTCAGGTTCATGGATGTTAAAAAGGTATCGGTAAGCATACTGCTGATAATGATTAATAATACTAGGATGATATACGTATTGTTATCGATCAGGAATTGTTTGAAATTAAGCTTTTTATTTTTTTTTTCTTTAGTCAGGTTTTTGTTATATCCCAATTCCATGTTAGCCATATCTCTTATACCCCCATTGCAAGTTTTATTAGGTTATTTTCAGTCAACCCAGACTTATCTACCTCTCCGGCTATTAATCCTTGACGCATAACAATGGCACGGTCACACATTCCGATAATCTCAGACATTTCAGAGGAAATAACGATAACCCCTACACCTTCTTCGGCAAGCTGGTTAATAATCTTATAGATTTCTGTTTTCGCACCAACGTCTACCCCTCGGGTAGGCTCATCAAATACAAGACATTTACAATCCGCAGAGAGCCATTTTGCAAGGGCAATTTTTTGCTGGTTTCCTCCGCTTAGACTATTTACATCATCTTCCATAGAACCGTACTTTGTAGCTATACTAGCCAACAAATCTTCCACATACTCTTTTTCTTTATTATGATTAATAACACCGAATTTCGTTATTTTAAACATTGACGCTATTGTCGTATTCATCCGAATGGATTGCTCTAACAATAAGCCTTGTTTTTTTCTATCCTCAGGGAGAAGTCCAAATCCTTTATTTATTGCCTCTTTTGGATCTTTAAAATTCACTTCTTCTCCAAAATAAATTACTTTTCCAGATTTCTTTTTATCTACTCCAAATATAGCCCGCATTGCTTCAGTTCTGCCTGAGCCTACTAAACCACTAAATCCAACTACTTCACCACTTTTAATTGAGAAGCTGACATCTTTAACCAGGTTTCCGGCACTTAAGTTATCAACCTTTAATATTTCTTTTCCTATTTTCGTTTTGCGTTCAGGGAACAATTGGGTAATCTCTCGTCCAACCATCATGGAAACTAATTCTTCCTTATTAATAGAGGAGGTAACTACTGTATCTACATATTTCCCATCTTTTAATACGGTAATGTGATCACTGATTTCTAATAATTCTTCGAGACGATGAGAAATATAGATAATACTAACACCATTATTTTTTAAATTATTGATAATGGATAGTAACTTTTGAGTCTCAGAAAACGTTAATACAGCCGTTGGCTCATCAAAAACTAATACATTTGATTCTCTTGCAAGACATTTAGAGATTTCCACAATTTGTTGATATGCAACACTCAAACTCCCTACTTTTGCGTCTGGGTCTATATCATCGAACCCAAGCTTTTTTAATTCTTCCTTCGCCCTCTTTTTCAACATCTTCCAATTAATTAACATTCCAGAATCAGCTAGTTTATCAATAAAGATATTTTCTGCAACAGTAAGATCAGGTGCCAGCATAAATTCTTGATAAATAACTGAAACTCCTAAATTAATAACATCTTTAGGTGATGTAATTTTTGCTTCTTTACTGTTAATTAATATCTGGCCATTATCATTTTGATAGGCACCTGCTAAGATTTTCATCAAGGTGGATTTTCCAGCACCATTTTCACCTATTAATGCATGGATTTCCCCTTTTTCAACATTAAGAGAAACATCCGTTAAAGCTTTCACACCGCCGAAATGTTTTGTAATATTTTTCATTTGTACGGCATATTCTTTCTGCATAATTTTTGTCTCCCCTTTCTATAGAAATAATGATAAAAAGTAATCCTCCTCTTTCGTAAAATGGCAGATCTTTAATTCAACTGACTTCACTTATAATAATTTTTATATGATAGCAATAAAACCAAAACCCTAAAGATAAGTGGTACTGTCTATTACTATCATTGCCTTTAAGTAATAGACAGTTTGTAGATTTTAGTTTCTAGAAACCGAATTCATAATATTCGTCTACATTTTCCTTCGTTACAGCTGCTGGCTTTGTTAAAGTAATGTCTTCGTAGCTCCACATATCTTTGCCATCCACTAAAATTTCTTCGGCAATCTTAACACCTAACTCTGCAACTTTATAAGGACTGTTTTCACCTGTAGCATAGTATTTGTCTTCTTTAATTAAGTCATAAGCTGCTTTCGCTCCGTCCGCAGCAGCAACAATATCAACACCTTTAGCCCCAGAATTTTTAAGCGCTGTCATTGCACCAAATAACATATGATCGTTTTCACCTAATACAGTTGTTAAACCTGGATTAGCTGTAATCAGATCCTCAGAAGCTGTTAGACCCTCTTCCTCAGTCCAGTTCCCCCAACCTTGTCCTGCAACCGTAAATTTCGCTTCAGCATGAGTGGCTTTACCCTTTGATGTTAATTCTTTATCAAACGCTTCTGCTTGCTTCCAAGCTTCTTCTTCTGTAATTCCAGTCTTTCCTTCAATAATACCAGCAAAAAGACCTGTTCTTCTTTCCATACCTGCTACATTCCCTTTAGCACCGCTTAGGATAATAGATTTAATTTCTTTATCCGCCATTTTTTCAGCATAAGTTAACCCTACTAATCTACCATTTTGTTTATTATCTGAATAAACCGTTGTAATATCTTTAGCTCCTTCGCCAACTCCACTGTCGAGGTTAATAACACCGATTCCAGCTTCTGCAGCTTTATTAATACTAGGAACTGCGGCATCTGGTTCAATGCTATCTAAGAAAATTAAGTCCATACCTTGAGCAATAAAAGTTTCCATGTTTTCTGCTTCTTTTGTAGTATCTCCATTTGCATCTAGGACCGTTAAATCCCAACCTTTTGCCCCTGCATATTCTTCAACAGCATCAACTAATGACACAAAGTAAGGCGAATCTTGAGTCTTGATCGCAAAACCAACTTTAAACTTTTCATTACCCGATTTTCCGTCTCCAGATGATCCCTCTGAAGAATTACATCCAACTAGTAACACTGCCATTAACACACCTAATAGTAATGAAAATAAAGACTTTTTCTTCATGTGCATATCCCCCTATATTAGATCGTATTTTTCAATACATTGTATTGTTACTACATTACAATGTATGCATGTCCATACTATACAATAAAATGATAGCGTTATCAATATTCTTATTAAAAGAATTTTAAGAAAAATAAAAAACACTTCTATGTTTTGCTTTAGATATAGTGAAACTTCATTCAGTGGGGTTTTCTTCATCCCCCACCGACGCTTCTTCAATTCCTCTAAGCCTTGAGATGGGGGTTTTACCGCCCGTCAATACCAGATAAATTTTACATAAATTATAATTATCTACTAATAAAATGAATATTCTAAAAATAATTAATAGGAGTTTATTAAAATTGAAACTATATTAAATTTTAATAAGTGATAATTGATTTAGTTCATTTAACGACTCAATGACATCGTCGAACTTTTCAACATTTCCAAACCCGTATTTAGCATAAACAAAAGGTATGCCAGCTTCCTTTGAAGACGTAGCATCTAACTCTGTATCGCCTACATAGATAGGGTTCTTTAAATGATTACGATCAATAATCATACGGATATTATCTGCCTTTGACAGCCCCGTCCTACCCGGGTATTCAAAATCTTCAAAGTAACCTTCCAGTTGATTTCCTTTAATGAAACTTTGAATATAACCTTCCTCACAATTGCTTACAATAAAAAGCCGATAGTTTTTCTTTAGTTCATTTAATGTCTCTAGAAGACTTGGGAAAATTATGCCACCATCTTCTTCAAGGTACTGACATTGTTTCCTAGAACTTTCCTGCATAATAGCTTGGAGTACTTCATCTGAGGCATATGGAAATAATCTCTTTGCAATAATATCAACTGGTAATCCGTACAGGCCTTTTAATTGATCAGCTGTCACTTGAACACGAATATGATAGTTTGAAGCAGCATCTGACCAAATTTGCGCCCCTATATGGGTGGTATCCCATAGAGTCCCATCTAAATCAAATATAATACTATCAATCATATTAAAATCCCCCTCTGAAGCTTCCTTAGGCATGAATAAGAGTTATTAAACAATCGTGAACCCACCATCAATAATTAAATCTGTTCCAGTTGCAAAGGATGAAGAATCAGATAGCAAATAAATTACAGCACCAGCTAATTCTTCTGGCTTACCCATCCGTTTATATGGGGTTAGCTCCTTCCATAAATCTTGCCAATCCTGTCTAACAAATGATGTTAATTCTGTAAATATATAGCCAGGACTTATGCAGTTTACTCTTATTCCTTTATCAGCCCATTCGACTGCTAGGGATTTAGTCAATTGAACCACACCGGCCTTTGATGTATTGTAAGATGCTTGCTGCTGCGGGTAATTGACAATCGTACCTGACATAGAAGCTGTGTTAACGATAGCACCTTGCTTATCACGAGCAATTAAATATCGTCCAAAAGCCTGAGCTACAAAGAAAACCCCATTTAGATTGACATTAATCACTTTAAACCATTCATCCGAGGTTAAATCAATTGCTGGTTTTTGAATCACAATTCCTGCATTATTAAACAATAAATCTAATTTCCCCATTTCGGCATCTGCTTTTTCAATAGCAACGGCAATCTCCTCTGGCTTTGTTACATCAACCCCTATTGCCATTGCTCTGCATTGATATTCTCTTTCGATTACATCCGCCGTAGCCTGTGCCTTTTCTGCCTGTTGGTCAAAAATCACAATATCTGCACCTACTGCTGCAATATGTTCAGCAACGGCTCTCCCTATGCCCTGTGCCCCCCCAGTTATAAGTACTACTTTTCCTTCAAGTGAGAATAATTTTTTCAGCATATCCATACATATAGTCTCCTTTAACAATATTTATAGGTGTGAAATAGTGACTTGATCATAAAGTGAAACTTCAATAAATGCACCTACTGCATAACCTTCTTTTTGAGCATCCATAAACATTTTTTGTAGTAAATAATTAAATAATTATCCATATCAACATTAACTATTTATCTATTGCAAAAACATCTTTCAAGGCAAAATAACAATTATCAAAGACTTTCTTAATAGGCTGATAGTCTATAACTGCCTCTGAATTAGGTGTATGTACATGATTAATTTCAATGAATTGATTAATGATATTAAAATCTTTATACATTCCTACCCCTACACCACCTGTTACAGCAGCTCCCATACTACCTGCTTCTTCTAACAGGTTTGGGACAATAATCTTCGCATTATATATATCCGCAATGATTTGGCGCCAAACAGCACCTTTCGCTCCACCGCCAACGACAAGCATTTCATCAATATCCATATGTTTGCGGAGAATGTCCAAAATGATAGAGAGATTCATCGTTACCCCCTCTAAAACACTTCGGAGTAAATCTCCTCGTTGATTTTCAGATTTCAAACCAATAAAAGCACCTTTTGCCTGAGCATCCCATCTAGGAGCTCTTTCCCCAAGGAGATACGGAAGAAAAATAACACCGTTTGAGCCGACAGGAGACTGTTCGATTTGTGTATTCATATATTCATAGGGTGACTTCCCATTGGCCTCTGCTTCTTGGATTTCATATTGGCAGATGGTATTTTTCACCCAATTATAGGAACCACCAGCAGTTTGCATAGTACCATTTGGAGCATATAATCCAGGAACTACATGCGCCCAAGTAACCGTTCTCATTTCTTCGTCAAAAATCGGTTTTTCAGAAGCTGTCGTAATCCATGCGGATGTCCCGATACTACAATAGGTTTTCCCAGGACTTATGGATCCTGCGCCTACGCTTGCCGTTACACCATCACCACCACCAATAACAACAGATGTTCCTTCAGCTAAACCTGTTGCTTCTGCTGCTTTCTTTGTTACTCCTCCAGCAACAAAGGTTGAGGGCTTTAATTCAGGAAGTTTATCTGTGTCTATTCCTGCATATTCGATAATTTCATCTGACCATTTTAAATTCACCAAATCAAAACATCCATTACTGTTCCCATCTGAATAGTCTGTATAAAAATTCCCCGTAAGTCGGGATACAATGAAATCCTTTGCATTTAAGGTTTTATAGGTTTGCTCATATATTTCCGGTTCATTATCCCGAACCCACATAAGCTTTTGAATTCCATATGAGGCCGTATTACGATGTCCGACAATATGATAAAAGTCCTTTTGCGTGATATACTCTTCAATTTGGGCTACTTGTTTTTGGGCACGCTGATCAGCCCAAATAATTGCCCTTCGTAAAGGATTCCCTGATTTGTCCACACAAAGACACCCCATCATTTGGCCGCTAAAGCTAACAACGGCAATATCTAGCGGATTAATACCTAAAGATCCAATTAATTTCTTACTTGTGATGCATACGGCCTTCCACCAATCCTCTGCATCCTGCTCTACCCATGTGCCATTAAAATAATCAGTAGAATAAGAATAAACAGAACTCCCGATCAATTTACCATTTTCTGAAAATAAAGTAGCCTTATTCCCCGATGTTCCTAAGTCATGAGCTAAAATATATTTTGTCATTTTTTTAGCACCCCTTAAATCTATTCAAAAATCATATATTTTTTTATCATCTATGCTCCCATTCGCAAGGATGGAACCATAGATGATAATGAACTATTTTGGTGAATTGGCCGAGATTATTACCTCGAACCTGTTTCTATCTCCCCTATATCTCGCTAATGAGTATTCAATCGGTTCGTCATATACGTTGTAACCAATCGAAAGAAATTGCTGTATTGCCATATCACTGCTAATATTTAGATTTTCTATATCATAATCGTCTGCCACTACAGCTTCTATGAAACGACGGATTTTATATATCTGCGTATCATCATGTAATGCTAGAACAGGATACAATGACTCTTTTTCTAAATCATGATTCAAAACAAACTTGCACTTGTTAAATGGAAGATACGTCTTTACCATGACAATCGGATCTTCATCAGCAAAGCGTTTACGATGAATGTAGACTACCTTTTCATTTGGTTTTAATTTAAGCTCTTTTGCCACTTCAACAGGAGCTAGTATCACTTCAAACTCAAGAAGCTCTGTGCTAGGGACTCTTCCCAAATCTGCAATTTGGTCATTAAAAGAACCTAAAGCCTGAATGAAACTTTGGTCAATTTTTGGCTTGGATACAAATGTTCCTTTACTTTTCACACGATATAACCAGCCCTCTTGAGCAAGTTCCGTTATTGCTTGCCTTACGGTTGTACGGCTAATCCCAAACATCTCACTCAATTCATTTTCTGTAGGAATCAGACTCCCAATCTTATAATTACCTTCTTTGATTTCTGATAATATTAGTTCTTTTAGTTGGAAATATAATGGTATTGGCACCGATTTATCCAATCGCACATTTTTCAATAAAACCATTCCTCACTTCATTCCTTTTTCTATATATTCTCTTCTATTAACCTAGATTTTATTTGAATTTCCAAATTCAATATCTTATATTTTCCTTGACATATTCCTTCAGAGATTCTTATTATTGATACATAGCATATTAATATCGTATTGTTACTACATAGTAACATACTTAAATTACGAATTCAATAAACAAGAAATTGAAAGTTCGTCTGACCTCTTATTTTTTGTAAGCACTTTCTCTATATTAGAGGAAGTTTATACACTATTAAAATTATAATAATGGAGGCGTTAAGAATGAAGTATGGAATCTATTTTGCTTATTGGGAAGAAGATTGGGATACAAATTATCTGAAATATGTAAAAAAAGTTTCTGATCTTGGATTTGATGTGTTAGAGGTAGGAGCTGCAGGAATTGTCAATATGTCTGAAGAAGATTTATATTCTTTAAGGTTTGAAGCCGAGAAATACAATATTACTTTAACGGCAGGAATTGGACTTCCAAAAGAATACGATGTATCCTCCCGAGATGAAAACATTAGGCAAAATGGAATTGATTTTATGAAAGAGATTTTAGATGCACTGCATAAAGCCGGTATACATAAGATTGGCGGTACCATCTATTCTTATTGGCCTGTAGATTACACAAAATCAATAAACAAACCAGAAACTCGGAAACAAAGTATAAAGAGTATGAGGGAATTAGCAGATTATGCTGCTCAATATGATATTACCCTGTTAATAGAGACTTTAAATAGATTTGAGCAATTTTTAGTGAATGATGCGAAAGAAGCGGTTGAATTGGTAAAAGATATAGGAAAAGACAATGTTAAAGTCATGTTAGACAGCTTTCATATGAACATTGAGGAAGATTTTATTGGTGATGCCATTCGTTATACTGGTGATTATTTAGGGCATTTCCACATTGGTGAATGTAATCGAAAAGTGCCCGGCAAAGGTCATATGCCATGGTCAGAAATGGGGCAGGCACTTCGTGACATCAATTATGAAGGCTACATTGTGATGGAACCATTCGTTCGCCCAGGAGGCATTGTAGGTTCGGATATTAAAATTTGGAGAGACCTTTCTGAAAAAGCAGATGAAGCTAAATTGGATGCCGATATTAAAGAATCTTTACAATTTGTAAAAAGGGAATTTCTAAGATAATTATAATTTAGTAGATTGATTTAATGTAATCTCATTTATTGGATTGTTTTACTTACTTTCCACATTCGATAGAAGTTTATAAAACGGATGTTTTAACCTGAAAAAGCTGCCGTATTGATTAAATTAGGCAGCTTTCATTATGGTATTATTCTACTGACAATGCTTAATGTGATAGGGTTCGGAAATACGAGTTTGTTTATTTTCGCTACTACCTACAAAAAGTTTTAATAAGGAGAAATACCTTTCTTTATTTTTAAATAATAATATGCTTAGCTCTACTACGAGCTAACTTATTGTGTTTCAGTTAAATTCCCATACCATATCTCTCTATATTACAAACTAAAATATGAAAAATCTCCTTTAATAATCATAACATCAATCTATTCCCTTTCTAGTATTAATGTCTTCATAATTATTTACAGGCAGTCAATCGAGTATATCTAAAACCTTTATACTTCTCTTCTTTTTCAGCTTGAACTAGTTCCCTTTGAAAACTAACACCTCCTAATTTATTTTATTGAGACGAAATTCCCTCCAGGACGGCGATAAGAAAAAAGTGAAGCATTTACGTAAAGATTTGTGCGAGCTAGGGGTATCTGTAATAGACCAAGGAGAAGATCAGTATGACCTTTCCATTAAACATTAGAACAACAAGAAGAAAAAAACGTGCCGTTTCATAAGATCTAGCTAGAGGTGCTATGGTACTACTAATTGCACTTGCACATGCCCCACTATATTTGTACGCCACTAAACCTGGGATCATGCATAGGGTGGAAAGTATTAACTTCTTTGATCAAATCGTGAACCTTTTTGGCATGTTCATTATTGATAACCGAGCAAGAGCGATGTTTGCCGTTTTAGTAGGGCATGGGTTTGTTCTGGCATTTGAAAGTCAAATCTCAAAAGGAAAAAGTGAAAAAGATTCCTTAAAGACTATACGTCGATGTTCCCGGTATTTGATTCTATTTGGAATTGTTTTAGCTTTCTTCATTCTTCTAATTGCTTAAGAAATGGATACATAAAATCTTGATAATCTGGAACAGCCATACTTATTTCCCCCACTCTATCTTCTTTAAACAATATAACAAAAAATAGTTATTATTTTGCTACCCCGTCTTACCCATCGCTCAACATACACTTACTTAACGAGGAATCTTACCGATTCCGCCAAAGCACTATGATGGGTGCCTGTCACTCCCCGAAATAAACTAAAAGCAAGATAGGTAATTTATATGATAATTTTCATTGGTGCCCAAAAGTCAGTAAATCCATTATCAATCGAATATTTGTAAAGGTCAGTCAGTTTTCTCTCAGAATACACCTTCATATCAGACCTGTGAACAAGATCTGTCTCCACTATTTCCTCATTTCGATCAATTAAAGAAGACAAATACCTGTCTTCAGCCAACTTGTCGTTTTTTGAAAGATTACAAGATTTACAGGCGATAACCAGGTTCCCAATTTGATCCGCTTGAACAAAGCTCCAAGGAATAAAATGATCGGCATGAGCCAATTGTTTCTTCTTGATCGACTTGCCGCAATAGAAACAATTCCCCTTATATAACGAGGATAAAAGATAATAAAACTGATCCAAAGACGCTCGTTTAGATACATTCTCTACTTTTAAAAGTAGATTTGTCGTATCTCCTTGTTCATTGAACTTCTCCAAAAATAGAGCAAATTGATAGTTGGTTAAATAGTTCAATACCCCTTGATATCGCTGTATAAATGAATAATAAGCAGGATTAATTCGAATCATTTCAGTCTTATTATCAAAGCCATAAATCGTACTGCCAGTATCTCCATACAAAGCGCCCATCACATTGAGCTTACGGAAAAAAGTACAGGAAAAGGATGGGATTCCTGTTCCCACCCTCTTTGTTCCTTTATTCTTTTCATGCCTTTATCCACGCGTTTCCCACAGAAGTATCAAGACTTTATTTGGATTATGACAAGAGTTTGTCATATGGAGCAAGAGTCTATTATTCCGTTACACTTTTCAACTCAAGCTCCGTAACAACCTCCACATGACTCGTCTGCGGAAACATATCCACAGGCTGCATGCTCTCCACCTTATAAAGCTTACTCAACTCCTGCAAATCCTTCGCCAATGTCGATGGATTACAAGATACATACACAATCTTCTTCGGTTTTACTTTCATAATCGTGCGTAGTAATGCTTGGTCACAGCCAGTTCTTGGTGGATCCACAACAATGACATCTGGTCTAAAGCCCTCTTTTACCCAGCGAGGCATAACATTTTCTGCTTTACCAACTTCGTAATGGACGTTATTTCGGTTGTGTTTTTTTGCATTTTTCTTGGCGTCATCAATCGATTCTTTGATGATGTCCATGCCGCGAACTTCTTTGGCTTGATCAGATAGCCAGAGGCCGATTGTGCCAACTCCGCAATAGGCATCGACAACTGTTTCTTGTCCTGTAAGGGCTGCTGCTTGCTTTACTTCGTTGTAAAGTTTGACCGTTTGGACTGGGTTCAACTGGAAGAAGGTTCTAGCTGATAGTTCGTAAGATAGGTCACCGAGTGTTTCATTGATGATGCGTTCTCCTGCTAGGTGAATCGTTTTGTCGCCAAAGATGACGGATGTATTGCGGTCATTCACATTTTGGACGAGTGATTTCACTTCTGGTAGTTGATCGCGAATTTGCTTGATAAGTTCGTCTTTTCTTGGGATTTCGTTTGTTCTTGTGACTAAGACGACTTGGACTTCTCCTGTTTCGAAACCAACACGTGTGATCACGGTACGGATGACACCTTTTTTCTTCCGCTCGTTATATATAGAAATATCTAAGTTCTTTAAGATTTTCTTTACTGTTCGTGTTACTTTATTTGTTGATTTATGTTGAACCAGACAGTTTGGAATATCGATTAGCTGGTGTGAGTCGGTACCGTATAGTCCAGCAATGATCTTGCCTTCTTTTATACCGACTTGGAATTGGCTTTTGTTTCGGTAATTCCATGGATCTTCCATTCCGATCGTTTCTTTAATATTTAATGTTTCCATTGGAACACGTAGATAGCGTTCCATCGCTTGAACGACGATGTCGCGTTTTTCGACAAGTTGTTGGTCATAGCTAAGATGCTGTAGTTGGCAACCGCCACATTGTTCATAGACCGGGCAAGGTGCTGCAACACGGTGTGGTGATGCTTTGCGAATTTGTTTAATCTTTGCTTGTGAAAATTTCGTATCTACTTTTGTCGCAATGGCGACGATTTCTTCACCAGGTAATGCACCAGGGACGAAGACGACTTTTTTCTTAAAATAACCGACTCCTTCACCGTTAATGCCGAGTCGTTTTATCGTTAATGGGAAAGTTTGGTTGACTTCTAGTTGTTGATCTTGAGTTTGGCTCATTTCTTTTCACTCCGTTTTTCCGTACTTCTCCATAAATAGAGGGAAGCATAGCTTAAATAGGGCGACCAGTTTTCGCTATATTTGAGCATTTCTTCTTTGGTCGGCTTTTGCGGTAAGTTATATAATTGCTGCAAAGCCCTTTGGATGCCAATGTCAGCGACTGGAAACAAATCTGGTCTTCCAATGCCAAATAGCAGGAAGTTTTCTGCCGTCCAATTGCCAATCCCTCTTATTTTTACGAGTGTATCGATGATTTCCGTGTCTGTTTTTTCTGCTAGTTGTTTTAAATGTAACTCTCCAGTGGCTATCTTCTGTGATAAACCAATCACATACTCTGCTTTTCGCGTGCTAAATTGAATGTCACGCAATTCTTCCACCGTTAGTTTGGCTGCACGTTCCGGTGTCGGAAAAAATGGTACACCATCTATTTCAAAGCCAAATGTTTTTACATAGCGTTCTGTTAGTGTATGGGCAAAGGAGAGGTTTAGTTGTTGATGGATGATGCATCTCACAAGACAGCTATAATAATCGAAGTCTAACACAATAGGTGTGCCGCGATGCTCGGTAAATAATGCCTGTAGGTCTGTCTCTTGAAAATGCGCTGCGATTTTTGATAATGGCTCATGAAAATGGAATACTTTCTTCACTCTCTCAAGTGCTGCTTCCTGATATTCATTTTGCTCCCCTTGCAAAATAAATATAGGTTTGTCTGTATTGCCGATACTTTGAATGTGAACAATAAGTGGTGTTTCTTCTATATATAGCGGTACCTTAATCGTCCGCTCTTGAAAATCAATGACATGTAATGGGTCTAGGCTTAAGCGATCAAGCACTAAATCAAAATTATAAGGAGCTTCTACCCGTATCGTTTCCTTCCACATACTACCTTCCTTTAACAGTTTTCCACGTATTATAGCATATATGCGATACGATGCGGTAACTTGAAAAGAATGTCTCATGAAACAAAACTTCGGTAAGTTGCGGTTAGCCTTGTCCGATGCGGATCAAGCTTTAGGATGTGGCAAAGCCTATAGTCTTTTTTCCTCTACTCCCACGTAAAAAACAAATACTCCCTATTGATCAATACAAGTAAGAGATAAACCAACATATATGAATAGCTATCTGGACAATTTAACATAATAGAAACGACATACTGTTTAGAATGGAGAGATAACTCACAAATGAATAAAATTCCACAGGTCACACTTCTCTTTTGGATCATGAAGATTGATGCTACTACACTAGGTGAAACAGCAGGTGACTTGTTGTCCATGACGATGGGGGTTGGATACGGGGTCAGCACCATTATTTTATTTGCTCTGTTTATCATTACTCTTATCGCTCAACTTCTATCCAAAAAGTATTACCCAATCATCTATTGGCTCGTCATTACGTCAACCGCCGTCGCTGGAACCACGATGTCTGATTTTATGGATCGTACTCTAGGGTTAGGGTATGCAATGGGTTCCACAATATTAGTTTGTATCTTATTAATTATATTTGCCTATTGGTATGCAAGTGAACGTTCGTTGAATATCCATGATATTCGCACACGTAAAGTTGAAATACTTTATTGGGTTGCTATCCTATTCTCCAATACTTTAGGTACAGCTTTAGGTGATTTCTTGGCGGATAGTTCTGGTCTTGGATATATCGGAGGAGCCGTTCTAATCGGCATTCTATTAGTTATCATCGTACTAGCCAAGTATTTCACAAAAATTTCTCGCGTATTCCTATTTTGGATTGCCTTTGTCTTAACACGTCCTTTTGGAGCGACATTTGGAGATCTTCTTACTAAACCAACTGAAAAAGGAGGATTAAATTTAGGTACTACTGGTTCTTCTCTTGTTCTGGGAGTCATTCTCTTAGCCCTTATTATTTACGCGACGATAAAAAATAATAAGGCCTCTAACTCCTTGACTTAATCAGTATTTTCTTCTAATGACCTTATCCTGATACGATTATAGCCTAAAAGAAGCTTGGAGAAATTTCTTCAAGC
This sequence comes from Peribacillus sp. JNUCC 23, assembly GCF_053653995.1. The sequence continues at coordinate 788,006 of NZ_CM132202.1, read as the reverse complement.
CTTTTTAGTTATGAATTCACGGATGAATATTTCTGAGCGCTGTATTCCTAAATAAGTCGCAAGTGATTCAGTTCCATGTCTACTAGTTATTCTTTGAATTTAATTTTGTGTGTGAAGAATTGAAAGCATTATTAAACGACTTTAAATGTTAAAAAAGCCAATTCCACGTTTATAGAAGAATTGGCTTTTTCTCTATTCTTTAATCTTCAACCCCATCAACGCAGCAAAACCAATGGCTTGCTCTGATGAAACCTCGCAGCCTTTAAGATCATCAAGTGATATGCTTATTTGCTGAAACCGGCAGTTGCTTAAATCCACGCCTTTAAGCGAAGTTCCGATAAAGTTTGCTTCATTTAAATCACATTGCTTGAATGCTACTTTGTTGAACTTCGCTTCAAATACATCCACATTGCAAAGCGAACACGAATCAAACATAACCTGTTTTAATTTCGCAAAGCCAAAATTACTTAAGTTTGCATGACAATTTTCGAACCGAACATTGCCTAATGTTGCATCTGATAGATTCAGACCTAGTATTTTCGATTCCTTGAATTCAACGCGATGAATAATTGCATCGCTGAAATCCGTATTAGATAGGTTACACTTTTCAAAAATCACATCTGTTAATTCAATATTGCGGAATGACACATCGACAAAGGTCACATTTTTAAATATCACTTGTTCAAATCTGATTCGATGGATATCTTCCCCAATGATCGAGCAATCGCTTATGATGCACAATTCATAATAAGGTTCGTCGTCCATTACGTGAAAATCTGTTGGAGTTAAATCATAAGGAATCTTTGGTTGTTCGATTTTAAATTTAGTAGCCATCCTATCACCTTTTGCTTCCTTTTTCCAACAAGAATAGCACATAAAGTGAAACTTCCACCAGTGGGAGGTCTTTCATCCCCCACTGATGGTTAGTTGAACCAATCGGGCTTTTACTGGCAGTTTGTCCCCCACCTACGGCTTCTTCGATTCTTCTTAGCCTTTTGGTGGGGGTCTTACTGCCCGTTAATGCGGGATAAATGATTGCTCTTCTAATGAAATCTTCCGGAGGGTCAGACACCACGACTATTCTATTTGGTTTATTTAACACATTAAATTGCGTAAGAGTGTGAGATCAGACCCTTAATACAACATCGGATTCTTCAATTGCTGTTCAATCATCAAATCATCCAAGCTCTTAAACGTATACCCTTGCTTTTTCAAATCAGTAATAATTGAATCAAGCGCTTCGGCGTTATCCTTGGATACTGTATGTAGCAGGAGGATCGCACCAGGATGAACCTGCTTCATCACTTCACTATACGAATAGTTTGCTCCTTTTTGCTGATCGACAATCCAATCTTTAAAGGCAAGCGACCAGAAGATATGTGTATATCCTTCTTGATTGGCGATGGCCATTGTCCGCTCACTAAAAATTCCCCGAGGGGGGCGTAAATAGTTCATCGTTTTCTGCCCTGTAATTCGCTCAGTTTCTTCCTTTACTTTCTGCAATTCATTTCGAATAGCTTCATCCGTTTTTGACGTCATATCTGGATGGCTCCAAGAATGATTGCCGACGATATGTCCTTCCCTCACCATTCTTACAGCCAATTCAGGCGTTGTTTTCAAATAATGCCCCGTCACGAAAAACGTTGCCGGCACATGTTGTCGACGCAGGATATTTAGAATATTAGCTGTATATCCATTTTCATAGCCATTATCAAAGGTTAGATAAATATTCTTTTTGGCTGAGCTTCCTTTATATATTGCACCATGCTTCTTCAACATCTCATCAAGCTTGGCCCCCGCTTGTGCTGGCTGCTCATTTTTTCCTTTATTAAAGCCCCAATGATTAGGTGTATTCGAGATTGTCGCCAAAGCTTCCAGCTGGGTGACAAAAAACAACATCAGCACCATCGGTACGATCATTAGCCTTTTCATAATTCCGCTCCTTTGCTCTTTTTTACTTAGTGTTTGAGCCAGGATTGAAATTATACGAAGTGGAAATTGGAAAAAAATCTAGGTTGCGGCATATATCTGTACAAAGGGGGAGTGTCTATGGCTTTGTGGTGGGTCACAACGATTGGCTTCTTGATTATTTTAGGGATTATCGGCATGATTTTTATTTATTTCCTAAGGAGTGGTTTGAAGAATGAAGAATTTGTAAAACCATCTTTTCATGCTTATGTAGAAAATACGGAAGATAAACAAGAAGTTGATGGAAACGACCCAAAATAATCAGGTTATGAATACTTAGGAAATGTGGATAACAAAGCAAATTTTTGGAGCCAAGTTTGACCCTAATGGGACAAATCTTGGCTCTTTTTGATTTGCAGTCCACTTATTTATGCTGAAACACCGGTTTGCGTTTTTCGATGAATGCTAAAACGCCTTCTTTGCTATCCTCTGTTCGAAAAATCTCGATAAACAATTCCGCCTCTAATTGAAGTCCTCTGTCCATCGAAGTATCAAAGCCTTCATCAATGGCTTGCTTAATCCTCGATAATGATTGCAAGGAGTTTTTGGCGATTTTAGCTGCGAAATTTTTCCCTTCAATTAGGCCGTGTCCTCTTGTAACAACACGATTAACGAGGCCGATTTTTTCTGCTTGCAGTGCTGATATCGGATCTCCTGTCAGCATCATCTCCTTCGCTTTCGCTGTTCCTATGAGGCGAGGTAATCTCTGTGTACCACCGCCACCTGGGAATAAGCCAAGTTTCACTTCAGGTAATCCGATTTGAACATGTTCCTCGGCAATGCGGATATCACAAGCGAGCGCCAGCTCACAGCCACCACCGAAGGTTATGCCATTTAAAACAGCGATGGTCGGCTTCGGACATGTAGCGATCAGATCCAGCGCCTCATGGCATTCTATAATTTGCTGTTTGATATTCTCATCGCCGAACATGTCGGGGAATTCTTTAATATCTGCTCCTGCTGCAAACGCTGTATAGCCAGATCCCGTTATAATAACCGCAACCGTCTCAAAATCATGCTTAATATCTGTATAGACTTCTTTTAAATCTCGAAAAACTTGTCTGTTGATCACGTTCAAAGGGGGATTCGTTATCGTAATAATCGCTAGTTTGTCTTCCTTTTCAACCTTCACAAATTGCGCCATTTACTTAGATCACCTCTTCTTCGGTTTAGTCAGACACACAACATTAGCATGACATCCCAGGGTAGATACACATAATTTCCATATGTCCAAGCCCATTTCCTTCTACATATATGATTTGGATTCGCTCAACCTGTGTTTAATGACAATAAAGTTGTTTAATTTATTATCAAGACCTAAATTGTAAGAAGTCATAAAAAATAAAGGGTGGTACAGATTAGTCATATAATCTGTACCACCCTTTTACTTCTTGTTCAACAATCGCGCCCGATCGGAACAAGATAAAACGCCTTTCTCTTTCTGCCTTTTTAACATAAGTAAGGAATAAGTCCAAGGTTTTTAATGCAACAAAATATCCTTTTTGATATTCAATATAACTTTTGCTAACAGCACAGGCAATTTAGATCATTGGAAATGATCCCGTTATTTTTCTTATTCAAAATGGCTGTTTTCTTGTTTAATTTGATCTATTCTCTTTTTTCCCCATTCATACATCATCTCAACGATTGGTAATAACGTCATCCCTAGTTCAGTCATTGAATATTCGACTTTCGGAGGAATTTCTGGAAACACTTCCCTATGAACAATTCCATCTTCCATCAGTTCACGTAATTGGTTTGTTAATATCTTATGAGATATTTTCGGAAAAAGTCTTTGAAGTTCGCTGAAGCGATGTGGTCCTTCTACACCTAAATGCCACAAAATAACAACTTTCCATTTCCCACTAATAATCGATAAGGTAAGTTCTTTTTCACAATGATAATCATGCGTTAATATTCTCTCTTTTATTTCTTCTCTTAATTTATCCGACATAGAGCTAACTTCCTTTCATACAATAAGTAACCTTTTGGTAACCTCCGCACAAAAAAGTGCATTCTTCACAATGTAGAAAACCATAAGTAGAATGAAGTTAGTCTTAAAGACAAATCTTTATCTATTTTAGGCGGCAAACATTTATGAGTAAAACAGCATTATTAATTATATCACCCGAACAATTTTATCAAACTCACCTTACTTAATTATTAAAATGTTTTCGTTTAATACACTTTATTTCGTCTAAAATTAAAGGAGAGAAAAACATGCAAACAATCGCAGGAAAAGTGGCGTTAATTACAGGAGCAGGGCGTGGAATAGGACGTGCAACAGCAGTAGCTTTTGCACGAGAAGGTATTCACGTAGGTCTTGTTGGACGTACACTTGAAAATTTACAACAAGTAGCAGAGGAACTCAAACAGTATGATGTGAAGGTAGCAATCGCTTCGGCAAATGTAGCGGATTTAGACTCGATCACGACAGCGGTTGAATCAATTCGCGGTGAGCTTGGTCCAATTGATATTTTAGTAAATAATGCTGGCATTTCAAAATTCGGTAACTTCATGGATTTAACGCCTGAAGAATGGACAAATATTATCGATGTCAACGTAAAAGGTGTGTACTACACAACACGTGCAATATTACCGGAAATGATAGAGCGTAACACAGGCGACATCATTAATATCTCATCAACAGCTGGTCAAAAAGGTGCACCCATTACAAGTGCATACTCGGCTTCAAAAGCTGCAGTGATCGGACTAAGTGAGTCATTAATGCTTGAAGTGCGTAAGAAAAATATTCGCGTTACAACGTTAACGCCAAGTACGGTTGCAACAGATATGGCTGTTGAGCTAAACTTAACAGACGGCAATCCAGAAAAAGTGATGCAAGCAGAAGATTTAGCAGATTTAATGGTTGCACAGCTAAAACTTCATCCACGAGTTGTATTAAAGCATGCTGGACTTTGGTCGACGAACCCTTAATTGAATTATTCGAAATATCAAGGCGCTATCCGATGTATTTTGGATGGCGCCTTTCTTTTTTAGAATAATAAGCTCTAATAGGGATACTGCCACCCCGTCTATCTCATGAATGGCATCACGAGCATTGGGATTAATGACATTTGTGTAGTAAGAAGAAAAGTATAGTTTTTAGTGTATTGCTGCTCTTTCCTGTTACATCTAAATACTTCAAATACTTCATCACAGGCACTACAGGCATTCCACCTTTATCAAGAAGCATATACCTTTTCTTATTACCATAAGTAATCTAGATTGAATGGTCTTTATCTGCATCAAAATTTGATGGTGTACTAGAATTCGTTAGTATGTTGCCTAATACCCTTTCAGTAAACGGCATAAAGTAATTAAGTATTAGCCCCCCTAAACAAACAGTTAATAGCGTTCCAATACCAATTGGTCCATCGAATATCATTGCCAGTATCAAGAATACGAGGTAAATGAATGTTCTCGAAAACAGTATATTTGTTCTAGTTAATTCTTTTATTACTAATGTTAATCGGTCAATTGGAATCGGTGCAAAATTTGTGTGTAAATAAATGGCTGTTCCTAAACCTATAACAACTAAGCCGATCAAAAAACAAGCAAGCTTGTAAAACCATAATTCGGGTGTTATCAAATTGTGTAATAAAAAAAGCCATATATCGATACTAACACCAGTAATAAATGCTGTTAATAACCCCAAAACTTCTGGTCTTTGTCTTATTAATAACGAATTACAACAAATCAATATGAAAGCTATTATTATTTCCCAACTTCCTACAGTTAGGCCAAGGTTTATGGATAAACCGACCAATAGTGCATCAAAAGGTGATGTTCCAAGGTCTGATTGTATAGTCAATGCAATTCCAAAGGTTAATATCAAAATCCCTAATACAAAAAGACCATATTTTTCTTTACTCTGATTTTTCATGATGTTTTTATAGATAATTCTTTCACCATTAAAATATGTGGGATTCCAGCTTCCATAAACATAGTAGATGAAGTCTGATAACCAATTTTTTGATAAAAGCCCTCTGCTTGCGTCTGTCCGTGTAATTTAACCTTGGATACTCCCTTTTTAGCAGCGCTTTCTTCCAATGCTTTAATAATTACTTTTCCTAGACCATATTTACGATATGGCTTTAAAATACAAATTCTTTCTAATTTTCCTAAGTCATCAACAACTCTTATTCTGCCCGTTCCCACTGGTTGTTCATTGTAAAAAACTAATATGTGTTCGCATCGTCCATTAAGTGCGTCAAATTCATCAAATTCATCCTCTAGTGGTACGCCTTGTTCCACAACAAATACTTCTTTTCTAATATAGAATGCAGTTCTTAGATCATTTTCCACCGTTATTTTTTTTACTTCCACTTATCTTCGCCCTTTCTGGATTTATTTTCTTAGACAAGCCATAATTAAAATAAGTCAATATACAAGAGTATATATGAAAATATTTTTGTTGTAAATACAACAAAATTGGAGGGTGTTATATGCAGGAGATCCTTCGTGAAATAGGAATGATAGCCAGAGCATTGGATTCTATAAGTAATATCGAATTTAAAGAATATGAGCTTACAAAAGGACAGTATTTGTATTTGGTTCGAATATGTGAAAATCCGGGGATTTTTCAGGATAAGTTGGCAGAAATGATAAAAGTAGACCGAACAACGGCAGCTCGTGCCATAAAAAAACTTGAAATACAAGGTTTTATAGAAAAGAGAGAAGATGATCATAATAAAAAAATAAAAAAATTATTTCCAACAGAAAAAGGGAAGAGCGTTTATCCCTTTTTAAAGCGAGAGGGAGATTATTCTAATAACGTTGCACTATCTGGATTCTCCCCTGAAGAAACAGAAACACTTTTCCAGCTTCTTCAAAGGGTTGGAAAAAATATTGAAGTAGACTGGGATCTTGTAAAAAAGGGGAAAAAGAGAGAATACTAATTGATTGAAAATTCACGTTCTATAGGAAGGCTAAAGGAGGCGTTTGTTGAAGTAGAATTAAACAACTTTATTATCTTTTCTATGAATGGAATCTGTATAGATCAATATGCTATTAAACAACTTTTAAAAGCCTTATTACATTAATATGTAGTCAGGCTCTTGTTTTTTTATAACACAACTTTATTACCCATACACCTAACATGATTGCTGATAATTCTTTTTGAGATGGGACATAGTAACCGTAAATGGTTGGGGAGGAAAATACGATGAAAAATTGGACTTTTATTCTTACATTCGTTATCTTGAATTTTATTTTTCCACCGAATATCGCTACGGCAAGCCCAAGTTATCAAGGGTTAGCTGACACTTTATTAACGACACTAAACCCCACTATTTCTAAAGAGGTTCAAAAGTTTTATAAAACGAACAAACAATACGGATTATATGATGCGAAAATCGTCCATATTCAAAGAGTACAAGAAGGTGGATTTAGTTTTATCGTAAAGGTGCAGGTGACAACTTTTGAACATGCCCATAATCCGCCTTATGGAACGGATACGATTACCTTAGCAGTAGATCCGGTTGCAGTAAAAGTAGTAGATTTCGTTCATATCGGGGGCGAGGAAGAAAAGAAAATGGAGCAATTTTACAAAGAAGCTCTAGCGGATATTCAACAAACATTTGCGCTTAACTTAAAAGATTATCAGATGTATTCATACGATCAGCTTTTATTTGAATCTGAAATACTGAAGGAATTTACATCTCTTTCTCATATTGCCGAAAAGATTGTAACAACGATGCTCAATCCTGATATTAAACCACCGTTTAAAAACGTCATTGACCCCGTTACCTTTATAAATGGTAGCCATGGCTATATTTTATTTAAAAGAGCAGACGGTACAAACTATATGTATGTCTTGAAAAAAAGAGACGATGAATGGCAGATTACCGATAAAAAAAAGAAACAAGGCAAGAAGATGAAAGCAGAACTGCTTTGGTATGAATAAATGGAGCAAATAGCTTAATCTTTTCATGCGGAAAAGAATTTGTATATACAATATCAGCTTGTTTTCTGTTATATCAACCGTTTTGCAAATAAATTAGCCAACCGTTTGAATGCGATTTCGATTGAAGTGTCACCGAAACATCGTATGGGGTTGGCAACTTCTACTTACTTTATTTTTACAGATTTAGGGATTGGAATTAGGCCGTTTATTCTAGGATCTTTAGTTCCAGTCATGGGCTTTCGCGAATTGTATGTGACGATAGCTATCGTGGTTTTTGCTTGCCTCTTCTTATATTATTTCTTATATGGAAGAAAAGCAGTACATGGAACTGTAAATGTAGGTTAATCCACTTAAGAGTCAGACTTCACACTCTATAAACCGTTTAATGTGTTTTTTACGTCTTAAACGATTTATAGTATGTGGGGTCTGACCCTTTTTTCATGTTGCAAAAAGAGGAAAAGACCAGCAAAATACCTTAAAGCCGGTTCTTCTGATATATTCAGGATTTGTGTATCATATATATTAGCGTTTGAATTGTTCGATTTTCATTTCAAGTTCATCAATCATACTGATTAAGCGATCAATGTCTTCAAGCTCAGTATGTTCTGGATCAATATTTTCTAAGACCTCAATAAACATCGTTAGACGACCTTTCAAATACACTAATTGATCATCTTTATCGGTTATTTGCTTTCCCATGACGCACGCTCCTTTCGCCTTCTATATCGTATCGAACATATTATGAAAGTGCAATGTTAACATGTTTGTAGCCATTGACATTATTTTTTGATTGCCCATAATAGGAATGTAATCTTACTGAAGGAGTTTTCATAATGACCAGTTTAACCAATATTCCAGCAATACAACCGATTTCACCTGCCTATGATCCATGGGAAGCTTATATGGACGTTGAACAATATGGAAAAATGACGCTCACCAATATCGAGTTCACGACAACGACACTATGCAATATGCGATGTGAACATTGTGCTGTTGGCTATACGCTTCAGCCGAAAGATCCGAACGCCCTTCCACTGGACCTCATTCTTCGTCGTCTTGACGAAATACCAACATTACGCTCACTTAGCATTACTGGCGGCGAACCGATGCTTTCCAGAAAGTCAGTGAAAAATCACGTGCTGCCACTGTTAAAATATGCACATGAACGCGGTGTACGAACGCAAATGAATTCGAATTTAACCCTTGACCTTGCTCGTTACGAAGAAATCATTCCTTACCTTGATGTGTTACATATTTCGCATAACTGGGGAACGACCGATGAATTCATTGATACTGGGTTCGCAATGATGGACAGAAAGCCAACTCGCGAGCAGCGTGCAAAGCTATTTGATAACATCATTCTAAATTCACAGGCCTTGACGAAGGCTGGTGTCTTAGTCTCCGCGGAAACGATGCTGAATAAACGAACTCTTCCTCATCTAGAGCATATTCATAAGCAAATTGTTGAGGATATGGGCTGCCAGCGACATGAAATCCATCCGATGTATCCTAGCGATTTCGCTTCTGCGCTAGAGACATTGACCCTTGATCAAATGCGTGAAGCGATTCATCAACTGCTCGATTTCCGGAATAAAGATGTCTGGATGTTGTTTGGCACCCTTCCTTTTTATTCATGTAGCAGTAACGAGGAAGATGTAAAACTTTTGAAACGCTTATATGATACGAAGAAAGTCACGGTCCGAAATGATCCAGATGGTCGCTCTCGCTTAAACGTGAATATTTTTACGGGGGATGTGATTGTCACAGACTTTGGCGACGCTCCATCACTCGGCAATATTATCGATCAGCCGCTGTCACAATCGTATGAAACATGGATGAACTCCAAGCTTGCCGGAGAATTGAACTGTCATTGTCCAGCAGTTAAGTGCTTGGGTCCAAACGTACTCGTTAAAAACGCTTATTATCCAAAACTGGACTTTCAAACAAGAAAGTCTTCGATCTAAGAATAAGAGCGTGTCCTACAGGGCCTGACCTCACACTATTCCATCGTTTATGATGTCATCAACACGTCATTTAAATGATATATACAGTAGTGGGGGCAGGTCCTTTCATTGGACACTTTCTTTTGATTTAGGTTAGACCAGCCACATTATCTTGGTTGCTCACTAGCCATAAAGTTGAAGGAAAGATGATCTTGAACCGGAATCCACGCACCAATTCCTTGGGATGTGATATTTTTGATTAGTAAGGATCGCTTACTTCCTTTTAAAATCACATACACCTCACCATACGTGACTTTTCCTTTTTCGTTAATGGCTGAAGCATATGCATTCAGGTAGCCTAGTCGTTTTGCCGGTATATTATAGACTTGATCTTTCTTTGTTGCTCCGCCAATAATCGTTTCAAACGCTAACGGTAAATGGGTTTTTTCAGCCGCTTTAATCAGCATCATTTTTTGCACGTCTGGTGAGGATGGAATCTTGGCAGTTAAGCCACCGCGTACGACTTTCTGCATCTCTTGAACATAATGAATGGGATGTGGTGTCAAATTGGCACGGTTATCAAAGAAATTCGTGTTAATTTTTTGATATTCCCAATTGGGCGCTGTTTCACTTGATTGATAATTCAATGCCCAATGCCCTAAATAAATCGTCGCTCTGTACCCAAATGAAAATGGTGCTTTGCCAACAGCTGATTCATTCAGCATATGAATGAGTTCAGGATTCTCAATTTTTATTTTTGATGTATCAATTAAGGATTGAGCGAATTCACTAGGTTGAAGATAAGGTAAGTCCTGAGTCGAATTCGGATACGTGTTTTCCTTTGCAATATTTAAAACAGATGGAGGAATGACAGTTTTACTTGCTTCGGGTACTTTCTCCTTTGATATTGGAGCATCTTCCTTCTTCTCTACAGGCGTATTCTCCTTTTGTGTAGCAAAAGCTTCGTCTGAAAAATAAGGAAACCCTATCAATAAACCACCAACAATCATCCATACTCTAAGTCGCTTCATCATGACGCACTCCTTTAAAAAAGGTTTTGTTACTATCGTTTGTCAGACATAGCGTTTATATGCAAGCGATGAATAAAAGATTTGTGTTTTTTATGGAGGTTAGGAGGACAGGGCTTCGTGATTTATTAATATAGACAATCTACTTTGCAGATATATTTCCTTTAAGGAAGCGCCTCAAAACCCAGCTCCGCATCGTCACCATTGTGATTAGGTGAAGGGAGCGTGCTACATGATTCATTCTTCATAGTAAATGATAGCTTTAGCACCATTAAGATTTTGTAAAAAAGATTGAGATTTTGTTGTTTTGTAACACAAATGTAAAATTCTGAATATTTACAATTTTATTTATATGATATATAATAAGCTTACATTCAAATAAAGGAGGGGAAATCGTTTAGTCAACATTACGTCAAGGAGGAATGCTTATAGAGACGATTCCATAACCTTTACTTTATTACACGATTATTTAACTAAAACGAAACATAAAGGATGGTGGCTACTTCTAGAATTATTGGTTCCATGTCACATAAGGTTGCGTGAAGATAATTTTGGATGATTATATGTACTTACAAAATGTAATTGAATAAAAATGGCTCTCCTAATCAAGATGAGGTGAGCCATTTTTTTGTTTACTTATCGTGCGCGTTCAAAAAGGAAGATAAAAAGAGCCGAGAAGTTCGAGGAGCGCATCTCGAGAGGACCGGACTTGCACAGGTTATGCTGACTTCTGTGTTACGCACAGGACATGCGCGATTTTAATAGAAGGTCATTAATAAGCGACGAAGAAATTCGCAAGCTTTTTTACCGGACTTTTTGAACATCCTCTTACAATAAGTAAAACCCTATTCCCATGATCACATAGGCTGCCAAAAGAGTAAGGCCTTCAAACCAGTTTGTCTCACCATCATTGGAAATCATAATGATTAATAATACCGCTGTCACCATGGCGATTAGTTCAGGAAAAGTGAAGACCAGTGGCATAGAAATCGGGAAAAATAATGAAATGAGGACTAGTACAGGCGCTACGAACATAGCGACTTGTAACGTTGATCCAACAGCGATTTCTACCGCCACATCCATTTTATTTTTATAAGCCATAAGGATTGCTGATGCATGTTCCGCTGCATTCCCGACGATTGCGACGATAATAACTCCGATAAATAGTTCTGACCAGCCGAATGTTTCGCCGACAACACTGAACGTATGAACCAATTTTTCAGAAACATAGGCCACCACGAGCGTTGCCCCAAAAAGCACCGCAATCGCCTTTTTCTTACTCCATTCTGGTACTTCCTCTTCATGTTCGATCTGTTTTGTTTTTTCAGTAGGCTGGTACACGCCCCGATGCGTGACAAGTTTAAAGAACAGCGCAGCAAGATACAGGATGATTAATATAATGGAAATCCCTACACTTAATGACATGGTCCGGCTCTCACTCATATTTTGCGTAAACACTTCTGGAATCACAAAGGCCAAGCCGATCGCAAAAATTAATAAGCCAGCATTATGCCTTGCATCAAATACATTGAATGTTTGTCGCTTATATTTCGTTCCACCTACAAAAAAGGAAAGACCTGCGACCAATAATAAATTTCCTAGTACGGAACCCGTCAACGATGCAAGTACAACTCCAAGCAATCCAGCTTTCAAAGAAAAGATGGAGATAATTAATTCAACGGCGTTGCCAAATGTTGCATTCAATAAACCGCCGATTCTCGGTCCCATTACAATCGCGAGGCTCTCTGTCGCTCGGCCCATAAAGCTTGCAAGTGCAATAATCGTCAGACAGTATACAATGAACATTAAGATCGTTGACCAGTGCAGAATGGAGCCGATGATCGACAGCGGGACACCGGCAACTAAAAGCACGAAAAACATTTTATTACCCATATCATTTCCCCCTCCATTCCTCTATACTATCTCCTGCTTTTCCCATTCTATTAGTTCAATAAACAATTGATGCGGGATTTTTTAAGCTTGTACACTAGATGAATTACCATGTCAGATCAAGTGAAGATACCTGAAAATAAGAGGCTTGATACTCAGTGTGGGTTAGTTGAACCAATTGGGGGTTTACAGGCTGTTTATCCCCCACCTATTTATTTCTTGATTCTCTCGCAATAATTAAGGTGGGGGTATTACAGCCTGTTAAACCATTTGCAAGCACAGTATCTAAAATGGCTTTTTCAATTTGGACTCTCAAATAAACCCCATGAAAAAAGGCTCGGACACGATGTCCAAGCCTTTTTTGTTAACTAATGATACCCATTTTGCCCATTTGCAGAACCAGATGTTTTTTGCTTCGGTTTATTTTTTCCTTTTTGCTTCGTACTACCGTCCTTTTGCTGACCTTTTGGCACACAAACGCCCCCTGCTCTGTTTTACTGAAGCCAATAACTACTTCAGTTATAGTATGGCCTCATTCAGCCGCTTCATGAAGGTAATTTTCGGAAGGCTATTAACATGTTGGATGTTTCTGTTCACTTGATAGAGCATTGATTTCACCACCGATGATAATGATGATACCGGTCAGATAGAACCAAATCATGAGTACGATGATGCCACCAAGACTTCCATATGTAGTCGTGTACCCTCCGAAATGATCCACATAATAGGAAAACGCAAGCGACGCGATAATCCAACCCGCTGTTGCAAAAAAAGCCCCTGGGACAACATGTAGGCATTTCTGCTTTTTATTCGGCGCAAGCCAATACAACATAATAAACACAATGACAAGCACAATTCCGCTGACAAGCCACCGCAATGCATTCCAGATTTGCAGAAACTCATCTGATAATCCGAATGAAGAAAATAAAAACACACCAAGTTGCCTGCCGAATACTGGTAATACAAGAGCAATCACAAAGATAAATATCATAGCCAATGTAAGGAGGATTGACATTCCTCTGGCTACAAAAAAGTTTCTCGTTTCTTCGACATTATAAGCTCGATTAAATGCACGAACAATGGCATTTAACCCATTCGAAGCTGACCAAATGGTCGCAATGACTCCAAACGATAACAGTTTTGTATTGGCTTGCATCACTTGATTTATATTTTGCTCAATAAGTGCCATTGAGCTAGCTGGGGCAAAGTTACGAAATAGCATTAATAAATCCGCTTCGGAAATAGGGAGATACGGCAGTAAGCTAATGAGAACGAGTAGTAGAGGAAAGAGGGAAAGCAAGAAAAAATAAGCCAGCTGTGCAGCCAGTCCTCCTACATCATCCTGATCCATCCTTTTGATCATCTTTTTAACATACGCAATTCCCTTCATTTTGCCACCCCAAACTCGGTTACTTGGCCCAATAATATATCTTATCCGCCTTCGTTATGATTTTTTTTAAAATATCACACAGTATGCAGCTTCAAATCGTCAGATTCTTCATTCCTATTGTTCTTAATTTCAGCCGTAATCGCGTCTTTCGTTTCAATGACTGCATGTGCCAATTGTGGTGGGATTTCTTTCAATTCTTCCACCTTTTGTGAAATGTACACAGCATCATCCGTGATTTTTTCAATGGTCATGCGAATTTGTTCCGTTGTGTCACATACTTTTGTTAGGCTTAAGCTCGGATTTTTCACAAAGGTCCTCATTTCTTGAATGCATCCTTTTCCAGAACTGATTATTGAGGTTCTCGTTGTTTTATCAAATAAACTGATCACTGCTCCAGCTGCTGCTCCGATTAAAATCGACTTCAAGAAGATACTTTTTTTTACCCCATATTTTTCATTCATAATTTTTCTCTCCTCTCATATTTTATATATGTGTGTATGTAATTCTTCATTTTATCCTGTTATCCCATCATATACCAATTCGTGATTCTTTGTAAAAAATCTCTCGTTATTTTTTCCATTAACAAGCATTTCCATCCATTGAAACACCTGTACTTTTCATTGACTTATCATCACAATAATGACAAGATTAACTAAATGAATGGAACGAAAGGAATGATATCATGGATGTGTCACACAACACAGCAGAAACAGCTGATTACATGGTTGAAAAGATAAAAGAAAAGTTGAGAATGATGAATATTGGAGCTGTAAAATCCACACATTTCAATGCAGAAATGTATGAGGAACTCCGAGATATTTACGAAATGGTGATGCGCAAATCCAAATTCAGCCCAAGTGAAATGCAAGCTATTGTTGAAGAACTAGGCAAATTACGCAACTAAACCTAGGTTGCCCCAAAAGCTCGAATTGCTTTTGGGGTTTTTATATTTCACGTAAAAGAGGAGGGCAAAAAAAGAAATGATGATTGTAAGTTTTCTTTTAATCGGTTGGATATTAAATTGGTTTAAGTTTAATACCTTGTTTATTCAGGCATTCAAAGAGCTGTTTAACAAGGAGATCACCATTGCAAGTTATTATTTTATATTTTTTTGTGTTGGTACAATTGGCGACTTGATTTTATTTTTTAATGGCACATATAAAGTTTGATTATACAAATCGTTTATTCAGCTAATGAGGAACTTTAGTTGAAGATGTATGAGGGACCATATACCTACAGTCCCCCATTCAATTTGATTCAAAATCAACAATACTCTGTTTAACATAGCTTCGAAAAAAAGCCGGCTCACACAAAATGAGCCGGCTTTCCATCTATTTATTGCTTCGTTAAGATCAATGCGCCATCCTTCGTAATCGCAATAGTATGCTCGTACTGTGCGGAATATTCCCCATCAGCCGTTGATGCTGTCCAGCCATTTGGATCACGTACTGCTTTATATGTACCGACATTTACCATCGGTTCGATCGTGAATACCATACCTTCCTTTAAGCGCGGTCCTTTATGCGGCAAGCCGTAATGCGGGACTTCAGGGCTTTCGTGAATGACATTCCCAATTCCATGACCGATGAAATCACGGACAACTGAGAAGCCTTCACCCTCCACATAAGACTGAATCGCGTGACCAATATCTCCAATCCGGTTGCCTGGTACACATACTTCAATCGCCCGATATAAGGATTCTTCGGTTACTTCAAGGAGGCGTTCTGTCACCTTGGATACGTTTCCTACTTTGTAGGTCCACGCTGAATCAGAAAGTGCTCCATTGTAATTAACAACCATGTCAATGGTAACAATATCTCCATTCTTCAATGGCGTTTTCCGAGGGTATCCATGGCAGATTTCTTCATTTATACTTGCACAAGTGGCATATTGATACCCTTTATAGCCCTTCTGCTCCGGTTTTGCTCCACGCTTTTTTAAAAAGCCCTCAACGAATTCTTCTATTTCCCAAGTAGTTACACCTGGCTTAATGAGCTTGGAAATTTCAAGGTGGCATGCGGCCAGAATCTTTCCTGACTCATGCATCGCCTGAATTTCTCGTTCCGATTTCAATACAATCACTCTGGACACTTCCTTTTAAAATAACGTTTACCTCTATTCTACTGCAAAAAAGCTAAGATATGAACAACAATGCATGATTCTTTCAAGACAAAAAGTATATCGCATACAGGTCTGATTTTACAAACGATACACCGTTTCTAGTAAGCAGCCCCTTCGTTTAAACAAGATCTTGATCGTAACAATGAAAAACCTGGCTTCTATTAAACAGCAAGTATTTTCATGCCATTTAAAGTAACCAAGTTCATTTTGCTTATTGCTTTATAGTGTTCCGTGGCACAATAAGAATTTCCACACGCCGATTCTTCGCCCGCCCTGCTTCTGTTTCATTAGTAGCAACTGGCATGAACTCTCCATGTCCTTTAGCACTAAACCATTTAGGATTCAGGCCATTATTTTCTAGCAGTATTTTCATAAAGTTCACTGAACGCATCACACTTAAATCCCAGTTCGAATCATATCTAGCATTTTGAATCGGTACATTATCAGTATGCCCACTGATTACGATACTACGTGGTGGATCCATGACGAGCAATTTAGAAATCTCCCGTGCAATCCCCTGATTTTCCGTTCTTATCTCAGCACTGCCTGAATCGAATAATACATTATCCCGAATGGTAAGGAGCAAGCCACCGCTCGTTAATGAGGTGCCTAATTTGTCATTCAATTCATTGTTCTTGATAAATACATTTACTTTTTCTTGAATTTCTGAGAGCTCCTTTTGTTCGACTTGACCAAGATTGCCTTGCTCATTCTTTCCAGCACCATCTGCTGAAGGATCTTTCTTGTCTGGTGAGTCTGGAACAGGAGAAGGATAATCCATGACTCCCGCTCCTCCTGTGAAGATTTGATTGAACACGCCTGAAAGCTGTTGGAATTTATTCGCATCCACCGAACTCGAAGAAAATAGCACGATGAATAACGCCAAAAGCAAAGTCATAATATCCGCATAAGGAACAAGCCATGATTCATCCACATGCTCTTCCTTACGATCTTTCCTTCTCTTCCTAGCCATCTTGCTTCACGCCTTCCAGCCATTTTCTCCGTTCCTCAGCCGTCAAATAGGAAGTCAGCTTCTGTTCGATTGTTCGTGGCGCTTCTCCTTCAATAATCGATAGAATGCCTTCAATCATCATTTCCTTAATCCGTACTTCAGCTAGTGATTTTCGT
This sequence comes from Peribacillus sp. JNUCC 23, assembly GCF_053653995.1. Next base: position 770,630 of record NZ_CM132202.1, on the reverse strand, counting down.
TTCAGCTTATTGGCAAATGGATGCCAGAGCAGGTACCCTGTGAAGATTCCGAGCAAGGTCGCAACAAATGCTGCTGAAATGGCATGCCCAAGTTCGTCCGTATTATCCATATTTCCAAGTGCAGCGATTAACCCTAATACCGCTCCTAATACTCCTAGAGTAGGCGCATATGTACCTGCTTGTGTGAAAATGGCCGCTCCGCCAAGGTGACGTTCTTCCATTGCATCGATTTCTTCAGACAGTACGTCACGAATATAATCAGCACTTTGACCTTCAACAGCAAGATTCAAACCATTCTTTAAAAATTGATTATCCACTTGCTCTGCAACCGCTTCTAATGCAAGTAATCCTTCTTTCCTTGCAATGACTGCCCACTCGGAAAATGTTTGAATTAATTCCTGTGGCTTCGCCAGCTCTTGTTCTGTAAATAAAATCTTAACTAGCTTTGGCAGTTTCTTTAATTCAGATGACGGGAAAGCTGTGATGACGGCTGCAGCTGTTCCACCTAAAATAACTAAGATTGCAGCAGGATTCACCAAAGCAGATATATCCACACCTTTTAAATACATCCCAACTCCTATTGCAATGACTCCTAAAATGACACCAATTATTGACGTTTTATCCATCATATTCACCCATTCATTTATTCTTCTACTCTCTTTTCTTTATATCGGTAGAAAACATGAAAAAATGAGTGCCTTTTTATTTTTTTCAAAAAAACTAACAATATGATTGCTGATTAGTTTTCTGAATCGAAAAAAATTATAAACTTTTTCAATATTCACAAATTATTGAAAAAAATTTTACCTTTTAACTAAATTACCGGATACGTTATCGTTACATTTGTAATAGTAAAAAAGATTTCAGCTCCCAATCTCACCTACTACACGCTTGCAATTTTCTAAGCCAATATATGCATAAGACTGTAAGTCGAAATAACGTGATTTATCTAGATAGCAAGTTTTCTTATGGTACCATTTATGAATTGTCCCTTTAATTGGCATGGTTTTTTATTTTCTAGAATGATATGTTAAGTGTCGAGTATTTTCCGGGAAATATTCATTCTTTCGACAGAGAGTTTTGTAAAATGTAAACAATTACCACAAATTATTTCCCCACATTCTACAAATTTTATGTAAAATGCTATATAGGGGTCAAACTCTAATTAATAGGGGTGACTAGATGTTTTCAAATACAGAAATTGGCATCGATTTAGGGACAGCCAATACATTAATTTATAGTAAAAACAAAGGAATTATTTTTAACGAACCATCTGTTGTAGCCATTGATACAATCACCAATAAAGTGGTTGCTGTGGGGAATGATGCAAAAGAGATGATTGGAAAAACGCCAGGAAATATAGTGGCGATTCGGCCATTGAAAGATGGGGTTATTGCAGATTTCGATATTACTTCGCAAATGCTTAAACAAATTATGAAAGTAGCAGCCAAGAAGCTTGGACTTTCAATCAGAAAGCCTGTCGTTGTGGTATGTACACCATCTGGTTCTACGACAGTTGAGCGAAGAGCCATAGAAGATGCGGTGAAGAGCTTCGGAGCCAAGCAGGTGCATTTAATAGAAGAAACAGTTGCTGCCGCAATTGGAGCGGACTTGCCCGTTGACGAACCTACCGCAAATGTCGTCGTTGATATCGGTGGCGGAACAACAGAAGTGGCGATTATCTCCTTTGGTGGCGTCGTATCCTGCAACTCCATACGAATTGGCGGAGATCAGTTTGACGAAGATATTGTTCAACATATTAGAAAACAATATAATCTTCTTATTGGAGAGCGCACTGCCGAACGAATTAAAATAGAAATCGGCCATGCTCTCATTTCACATGACCGTCTCACCATGGATATAAGAGGTCGAGACCTTGTCTCAGGTCTGCCGAAAACCGTAACCATACATTCAGAAGAAATCCAAGAAGCGATTCGTGAATCCCTTCTTCATGTTTTAGAAGCCATTCGTGCTACCCTTGAGGATTGTCCACCAGAGTTGAGTGGTGATATCGTCGACCGAGGTGTTGTCCTTACCGGTGGTGGTGCTATGCTGAATGGCATTCAAGACTGGCTGAGCCAAGAAATTGTCGTTCCTGTTCATCTAGCGTCAAACCCGCTTGAATCGGTCGCAATTGGAACCGGTCGTTCTGTACATCTGATAAGTAAACTTCAAAAGGCTATCAAGTAAACTAAATACCGCAAAAAAAGAATCTCATCCATTGGAAGAGATTCTTTTTTTGCTAATATCTATCACGCTTGAAGCCAAAAATTCAGGCTTCTTTCTGTTTGTGAGCAAGAAGTTTTAGTCTCACCAAGGATTATGATCATCTTTCGTAGGGAATAGACTTCTAACCAGTAAAAAATCCGGGAGTGAAGTCTAATGAAACATCTATTAGCGTTCGGTAAAGAACTTACTAACGAAGTTAAGGAGGATCGGGCCACAGGGTTAGCTGCTGAACAGGCGTATTATTACTTACTTTCCATCTTTCCATTACTCATTTTACTGCTTTCAATTCTTCCCTATCTAAATATTGAGCCACAACAAGCAATCAATTTTATGAATCATTTCTTACCATCAGAAACTACGGACGTGCTAGCCGATACGATTATCGGAATTGTAACAGAGTCGAATGGTGGACTTTTTACTATAGGAATCTTAGGAACGATTTGGTCAGCATCCAACGGAATGAACAGCTTTATGCACGCTATGAATATTGCCTTTGATGTTAAAGAAACAAGAAATTTCATTGTAGTTCGACTAATTTCCATTGCCTTAACTTTAGGGTTGATTGTTGCTTTTATCGTTGTCCTCGTACTTCCGGTATTCGGTAATGTTATTTTAAATATGACTAATCAAGTTATACCAGTTTCAAACGAATTTAAAAGCATCTTCAATCTTTTACGCTGGGTCATTGCTTTCGCTGTTATTTCAATTGTGCTTACTTTTTTATACAAATTTGCTCCTAATAAGAAATACCTATTTAAACATGTACTTCCCGGTGCCATCATTGCCACGGTCACTTGGCTAGTCATTTCCATTGCCTTTTCCTTTTATGTAAGTAACTTTGGCCACTATTCTTCCACATATGGAAGCCTTGGTGGTGTCATCGTTCTTATGCTATGGCTGTATGTAACGGGTCTTATTCTTGTGATAGGTGGAGAAATCAATGCCATTTTTCATAACAGATATTCTTCAGTAAAAGAAGTAACTCGTGTGAAGCCAATGAATTCAAAAGACCGAAAATTGACGACTTAATGAAACTTATCAACCGTGTCAATAAAACTTCACCGAGACGTCGGCAAACTCCAAGAATTCATTCCAAGTTAAACCATTCTTCTATTACGCTTTCTTCACAATTAACAACGGAGCGAAGCTTATAGTTCTAAGCTTTGCTCCGTTGTTTCATTTATTTAAATTGGGCTTATCCCCAAACCTCTTTTGAAACATCAACAATAAATTTTAATTTTTCCCATTGTTGTTCCTCAGTTAGCTTGTTGCCATGATGCGTGGAAGCAAATCCGCATTGTGGGCTTAAGCATAATTGTTCATGTGGTACATATTGGGCTGCGTCCTTAATACGAGCTATGATTGCTTCTTTATCTTCGACTTCTCCATTTTTAGATGTGACGATTCCTAGTACAACTTGTGCACCATCATTTGGAATATGTTCTAACGCTTTAAAATCTCCTGAACGTTCATCGTCATATTCTAAGAAGAATCCGTCTACTTTTTCTTTTGCAAGTAGCGTTGGGGCGATAAGATCATAACTTCCTCCAAACGCCCATGTAGATTGATAGTTTCCGCGGCATAAATGTGTAGTCACGATTAAATCTTCAGGTTTTCCTTCCAATACGCCGTTAATTACGCGTAATGCTAAATCAATTAAGTAATCTCTTGTATATTTTCCATCATTGAAAGGGATCCCCGGAGAGGAAAGACCCGCAATGTATACATCATCTAGTTGTAAGTATCGTACACCAACCTCGTAAAATGCTTTTAATGCATCTTGATACGCTTTAATAATATCATTTGCATATTCTTCGATGTCAGGGTAAATCGTTTCATCACGAATCCCAAGATTAAATAATTGGTTCGGGCTTGGAATCGTTTGTTTCGCAACTGCACGGTCACCGACGATTTCCTTAAATTCAACGAAATCTTTAATGAATGGATGCTCAGGATTGAATGAAATCTTCCCGATGTTTCTAACGTTATATCTCTCTGTTTCTATACCATCAAAAGTGTATCCTTTTTCTGGTACAAAGCCTTCAAATCCATTTATATGCTCTAAGAAATCTAAGTGCCACCATGTACGTCTAAACTCACCATCCGTCACTAATTCCAACCCAACCTCAATTTGCTTATCAACAATCCGTTTTATTTCCTTTGTTTCAACCTCGCGTAATTGTTCCGCAGTTATTGTACCTTCTTTAAAGTCTTTTCTTGCGCTATGTAGATTATCTGGTCGCAATAAACTACCAACGTGATCTGCTTTGAACGGGACTTTCGTAATTGTTTTTGTCATGTCTAATTCCTTCTCTCTTTTATTATTTGTGATAACAACATTTTTTGCTGACTAGTAAACAAAAAATAAAAAACCCTTCTTGAATACAAGAAGAGTTTTGTGCGCAATGGCTATTTACTCTTCTTATCTTCAAGCCTTACGCTTCTGGAATTAGCACAGTACTTAAAAGTCTGTTGCTGAGGTATCAAAGGGCCAGTCCCTCCACCTCTCTGGATAAGAAAGTTACATATTTAATTATTTGATAATTCTCACTTTATATCTATTACTATTGAATGTCAAGGGTGAAAATATGAAATTTCTAAATAAACAGTTTTCAAGTTAGATCCACTAAACTTAATCTGCGTGAAGTTTTGTAGTATCTGAACTCTTTGGTTTTGCACCTTTTTTTGTCCCGCATTAATGGAAAGTCAAAACCCCCACCTCAAGGCTTAGAGGAATCGTAGGTGGGGGATGGAGAAACCCCACTGTTTGAAGTTTCACTTTATCTACTCCATTATTCGTTCAAATATGACCATGCATATTGCGCGTATAGTTCGGCTCCTGTAACGAGAGCGTCTTCGTCAATGTTAAATTTGCCATGGTGATGCGCCCATTCTGTATCTTTGTCGGGATTTCCACTTCCTACTAAAGCGAAACTACCAGGAGCCTCGTCTAAATAGAAGCTGAAGTCTTCCCCACCCATTGTCGGCTTTTCAGTATATAAAACATCCTTACCGAATGCTTCTGAAGCGACCTTTTGTACAAACTTAGCACTATATTCATCGTTAATAACCGGTTGGGTTCCGTGGATATATTCCACTTCGGCACTTGCCCCGTAAATATTTGCGACATTTTCAGCGTATTGCTCGATTTGCTTTTCAATATGTGCACGCGTTTCATTGTCAAAACAACGGACCGTTCCTTCGATGACAGCATTTTCGGCAATGACGTTAAACCGTGTGCCAACATCCATCTTTCCGATCGTAAGCACGGCAGGTTTTTGCGGGTCAATTGTTCTTGATACAACAGCTTGGATATTCATGACGAAAGAAGATGCAACAATGGCTGCATCAATGCAATCATGCGGCATAGCGCCATGTCCGCCTTTTCCTTTAAATGTCACTTTAACAATATCCGCTGATGCAAATGATGGTCCCGGCGTACATGAAACTTTATGAGTCGGCATCTGTGACCAAATATGAATGCCAAATACATTATCAACGTCTTCCATCGCACCTTGCTTCACCATTTCTCGTGCACCTGTCGCAGCTTCTTCAGCAGGTTGGAATATTAATCGTACAGTCCCAGGTAACTCATCTTTACTTTCATTTAGAGCTTTCGCTGCAATAAGCAACATTGCCGTATGGGCATCATGACCACAAGCATGCATTTTGCCATCTTCCTTTGAAGCATATGGAAGATCTTTGTTCAACTCTTCTACCGGTAATGCGTCCATATCCGCTCTTAAAGCGACCGTTTTCCCTGCCTTGGCCCCTGCTATATTTGCAATAACACCTGTAGGATTTGTTCGACGATAAGGAACTCCTAAGTTTTCTAGATATTCACAAATGAATGCTGTCGTGTTTTCTTCTTCCCATGATACCTCGGGTTCACTGTGGAGTTTTCTACGTAATTCTGTTAGTTCTTCACGATACGTCTGAATGGCTTCTTTAATTTTTTGATGAATCATGTTTATTCAACCTCCGTTAAGTTCTTTGCTGCTTCAAAAAGGATTTGTACCCCATTCGTCAAATGACGTGCATCCGACCATTCTTCTGGACAATGGCTAAGCCCGTCTTTACTTGGAATGAAAATCATCCCGACATTTGTAACATCAGAAAATATCATCGCATCATGACCTGCGCCACTATTAATCGAACAATACGGGATTTCTAGTCTACTACTCTCTTGTTTCAACAAAGAACGAATGTCTGTATTCAACTCTTTTGGTTGAATAAACAAAAGCTCTTCAACAGATGTTCGGATTCCATTTTCACTGTGAGACTGTATCAATTCTATTGTTTTCTGAATCATGTTTCGTACGTTTTCTTCCTTACCAGATCTGATGTCCACAGAGAATACAACTTTGTCTGGAATGACATTGGCTCCATTTGGAAATACTTCTAGACGACCTGTTGTGATGACTGCTCCTTCTCCTTCATCGATTGCAAGATCCGGAAGTTGTGAAATGATCTTTGCAGCGGTAACTAAAGCATCCGAGCGGCGATCCATTGGCGTTGTACCTGCATGACCTGCTCGCCCTCCTATCGTCACTTCCAATTGGGCCAATCCAACGATGGCTTCAACGACACCGATTGGAATATTCTTTTCTTCTAGAATCGGGCCTTGTTCGATATGCAATTCCAAAAATGCCTTTATTGTATCTGGCTTTCTCTCTTTGGCTAATGAAGAATCTAGTCCGATTTTTGACATCGCCTCTTCCGTCGAGATGCCATCTTTGTCTTTTAGATTTTTAAAATCATCCGCACTCAGTGAACCGATAATTCCTCGTGAACCCATCAGTCCGCCACCAAATCTTGATCCTTCTTCTTCGACCATCGCAATGATTTCCAAAGGATATTTCGGTTTTAATTGATTTTCAGAAAAGAGAGCGGCTACCTCCAAACCTGCAACGACTCCAGCAGTACCGTCATACGCTCCACCATTCGGGACAGAATCAAAATGTGAACCAATGAGAACACTTGGTGCGTCTTTTAAACTTCCTTCAAACTTTCCAAAAATATTGCCAAAACCATCTTCCGAAACGACCAGACCATATTCCTTCATTCTTTCCTTGATATAATTTCTTGCTTGCAAATCTTCTTTGCTGTACGTAAGCCGTGTAACGCCTTTATTAGGCGTTGCTGTAAATTCACTTAAGGACCTAATATGACTTTCCATCCGTTGTTGGGACTTTTTCACAATACCCCTCCTCGTTTTTTACAAGAATCCTACGAATATTCCTGCTAAAACGACCGAAACGATCGTTACAGTTATGAATCCACCAACGAGCATAGGTGGTAGCATATGACTTGTTAGCACTTCTTTTTCTTTCTCGTCATTCGTTAAAGACTTAATTACTTCATTTGTGATGATATAGTCTGCGGGAAACCCATATAAGGCTGTTAACGATACAGCGAACGCCATTTCTTTGCTGACTTTTAAAATCTTACCGATGATGAATGAGAATATATACATGCCGATGACTGCTAAAATAATACAAACGATGAGAGGATATAAGATCTCAAGCATCATACTTGGTGTCGCCTTTTGCAAACCGTCGAAAATGAAAAGCATAAGCGCCATAATGGAGAAACCGAACCCATTCGCTTTTTGTAACGGTTGTTTTTCCAAAAATCCGACACTTTTCGCAATAATCCCAAATAATAAACATAGGACAAGTGCATTAACCGTCACGAACGGCGCAAGTAAAGTAGAGACAAGATAGGCAAGGAAACCGACAAAGGCAAGTCTAAAGAATTTGAAATACTCTGTGTTATATTTTTCCGGCATATTTTTGAAAAGTTTGAGTTCCTGCTCTTTTTCTACTTCCCCACCATTTTTTGCATCTTTTATAGTCAGTTCTCCACTGCGGTATTTCTCAAGGAGTCTTTTCCCTTCCTTTTTTAATACAATTGAAGTGATGGGATATCCTGCAAATCCTTGCATAACGTAGATGACGATTGCAAATACAGATAAAGACGCAAGTCCTGCTTCTTTGGCTCCTTCAGACATAATTAATGCTGATACGATTCCACCTACTAATGGAGGAATGGCAACAACGACTGTTTCAAAGTCGAAAATCAATGTTCCAATCGTAAATAATATAGCGATAATTCCTAAAACACCGGAAAGGGCAATGACAATGGTCTTCCATTGATTCTTCAATTCTTGAAGAGAAAGCAAAGTACCCATATTTGTGATTAATAAGAACATCATCATAGTCGCAACCACAGGTGGTACTCCAGCCACCGCTACGATATCTGATGGGAAAAATGTCCAATAACCAATAAGAAATAGTACTGCACAAACGAATACAGATGGTACCCAGGCTTTCGTTCGAACAGCTACTACGTCACCTATATATAAGATTAATACAAGAATAACTAAAGCTAACATTTGCGACATAACAATCACTTCACTTTCATTAATATTTTAAAATATTATCACAGAATTTATTTAATTGAAAGATAATTTTGATTTTTAAATGAATTATAATTATTCATTTATTATAAAAACGCATTATTTAACAATAAAATGTAAAGATCCCATATAATCTCATAACATCTCCAATATTCGACTGTTACATAAAAAGTATAATTATTACAATATTAGTATAATGCATACATCATTTAAAATAAGAAGCATTCAATTATCAAGGGGAAAAAATGTACGTTTCAAAAAAGAGGAAGGATTATAAACCATCATTCATCAGACAAATAGGACTTTCTTAGACGACGCCAAGAAGGCATAGTTTCAGAAACATCCTTTTTCCATAAAAAAAAACACATGAAGAAGGTCCTAAAAGGTCTGACCGCACACTCTATCCTGTTTAATATTTCATGTAAACAATTTAGAGTAGATGTGGAATCAGATACTTTTGTTCTCGAACATTCTCTCGATGTGTTTCATATGAGGGACATGGGGCGGGTCTGCGCAACTTACTCATATAGCCAAACCATTTATCAGGGATACTGATTTTATTTAGAAAGGGACCAAAATTCGAGCTCCGTACCGCCACCATTGTGATGAGGTGGGGCAGTATGAGACTTGATTAATCCTTCTTGGTAAATGGCGGCATTTTAACGCCGTAGGAGTTTCTATAGCTAAAATATTTTAAATAGAATCTTGTGAATTCCTCAAATACGTTTCACTTTGTGTTTCTTCAGAATTGGAGTTGACATACAATTTTCTATTCGGGATCGCTAGGGCAACTCCTTCATTATTAAGAATATCCATAATGGCAAAGTTAATTTCTTCTTTTACTTTTAAAAACTCTGTCCAAACCGTTGTTTTCGTAAAAAAGTATAAGTAAATATCTAACCCATCTACTCCATATTTATCAAACTTAGCAACAATTGTGTCTTGGTGGATTTCAGAATGATTTCTTAGCATATATTCAATCTGCTTAATCACATCTTCTAATTTATCTTTTGGTGTTTCATAGGTGACACTTATATTAAACACAATTCGCCTTTTCCCCATCTCACTCCAGTTCGTAATTGTTTCATTGGCTAACTTTGCATTCGGTACTGTTACGAGGGCCTGAGCAAATGTACGGATTTTTGTGCTTCTAAAAGTAATCGTTTCAACGGTACCTTCAACGCTTGGTGTCAAAACCCAATCTCCAATTGTAAAGGGTTTTTCTGTTACGATAATGACTCCTCCAAATAAATTCCCAATTGCATCCTTAGCAGCTAGGGCAAATGCGAGTCCGCCTAACCCTAATCCTCCAACAAAACTCGTTACATTATAATTAAATTCTTCTGCAATCCCACTAAAACTTAAGACCACGATAATCACCCGAAATACTTTAGACAAAAATGGGATAAGAATCTCATCAATTTCAAAATTGAATCTTTCATTAAGCTTTACATAAAGGAACTTAGATGAAGACGATAAGTTATACAATCCCCAACCAATAATAAAGATGATCGTAGATTTTACTAATTTTATAAATAACTCATGCGTTTGATCCAAATAAGGAAAATACCAAACAGATACATAAATACCTAATAAAATGAATAACCACTGAATTGGTTTTTCAAATGATACAAAGATGTGATAGAAAAAAGTATTTGGTGCTTTTCGACTTATTTTTAAAAGTAGTGCAATGACATACTTAGCAAATATCTTCCGAAAAATGAGGAATAGTAAAAAAATCCCTACAGAAATGGCTATATGATTAATAAATTCGTATGAAAAAATAAATTTCCATGACATTATGAGTTAGCCCCTAACAAGCCTTGTCATAGCAAGGTAAATTTTACGATACTGCTTTTCTACTCCTCTCATCCTCCTTCATTTGGTTACTAGGTGTGACATTGCCGCAAATAACACATACATTCTGATGAGCTATGTTTATTATCCGCAATTTTTCTCGAAAATAGCCCAAAAAAAGAAGTCCCGAACGGATGCAAGACCTCACATCTCCTATCTATCGTTTAGAACGTGTACAATGACACTAACGATGTGTAGAGTGTGGGTCTTAACCCTATTGGAACTTCTTCTTTTATAAAGGATATGGGGACTTAGTCTTCGCGACTTACTAATATAACCAATCGACTTAGCAGGTATACTTTCTTTATTAAGAAAGTACCTCAAAATCTGGCTCCGCACCGCCACCATTGTGATTAGGTATGTCTAGTGTAATAAATGGTACAGCCTTCAGAGGGTGAATCAATTTTTAAAGCAGACACAGATGGATGTTCCTTATTTTTTATAATAAGGTGAGAATTTCAATAAATGGCCAACCCAATCCGCATCTCTGACCAATATTGCAAAGTATTCCTTCTTCAAATGCTTTTCCGCCGCTTCAAACGAAGGGAAGGTTTTTGTAAGTGGTTTCTGACTTACCTCAATCACCCAATCTCCCTCCCCTTTTTGATAGACAAAAATGGACTCGTCATTTCTACCTTTATAAAGAGAACCGCTTTTTGCACCTTTCAGATTATGTTGATTGTTAAAAGCATCACGCTTCAGTGGCTCTAAATAGAATGTTTGCTCAACAAATTGCTTAAATGCCTTCTCTGTTAAGTTGCACCCTGAGGCCTTGCGATGTCCACCACCATCATAAAGCGCCGCAATTTCAGAAACATCCACATCATCATGAATCGTTCGTAAACTAATCCGTTTACTCCCTGCCATCACAATCGCAATATAGTCAAGATGTGTAAACTCCTTGGAAAGCTCATTCCCAAGTTCTGAATGATAGTTTTCGCCATGGACAATGCCTGCTAAATGTTCACCAATGGCCACTTGATACACTTCACGTTTTTTTCGATTTATGTATCGTTTGACTCTGCTTTCTTCGACATCAAGTAGCTTGCTTTCAATCTCGTCAAATTGAAATGGCTCGCTACTATTGAGCTTTGTCAGAACTTTTCCTTCAAATTCATCAATTGAAATCATGAAGAAGAGATCGTTCAATTTCTTTGCAGTGAAATTCTGATTCGCGTCCCACTCCCACGTATCGTACTGCCTCACTAATTCAACGAACTCATCTGCAGCTTTTGTTTTTGTAAGCAAGTCTTTTTTGACTAAGTAATCATACAAAAGAGATGTAGCTGATGTTAACTTGCCGTCTTCCTGCTCCACGGTTACAGACGCCCAGGCATGTTCATTCAAATGTAGTGCCGTTTTATGATGATCAATCAACAATGCTTTTCCACCCGCTGCGACATACTCATTAATCTTCTTCTCGTTCTCTTCGTTCACGGATAAATCGGTAATAATTAGCGTGTCCATTCCCGTCGCATTTTCAAGAAACCCAGCTACTTGATGATTCAGTCGACCAATCGAATTATAGCTCACCTTTACTTCATTCCCCCAAGCAAGCTTTGCGACAATGCCACAGCCAACTCCATCTAAATCATTATGTGAAAAGAGATGGTACATATAATTCCTCCTAAAAACAGATATTTTATAGCTTACCCTGATTTAGCATTTTCCTTCATAACTACAGCCTCAGGATATTCTACCATTTCAGAGGATACTGTTGAACGATTACGAACTTATTCGCTGTTCCAATGCTTTAAAAACATCGGATAATTCCGTTGTGACAAGGTCCAGCTCGTCTTTCCCTTTCTTAGCTGAATCTAGATAAATCGGTTCACCAATAATAATCGTAATCGGTTGTCTTTTAAATAAGTCCTTAAAACCCGTTGGTCCTGAGTAAGCAGCAGGCACGATTGGAACACGAGCCAATTTCGCAATCGTAACCGCTCCCCGCTTTAACGGAGCTTCCTCTGATGTTCTAGTGCCAGAAGGAAAAATCCCCACATTCTTCTCTTGCTTCAATAATTGAATCGGAATTTTTACTGTGCTCGTTCCTGGATTATCACGGTCGACTGGAAATGCATTGATTTTTCTTAAAAACCAACCAATTGCTTTGTTCTGAAATAGTTCTTTCTTCGCCATAAAATGAATTTCCACAGGTAGAATCGAAACGCCGAGCGCCAGGATATCGACCCACCCTCTGTGTGTACAAGCAATGACATAGCCGGACTCTTCAGGCAGGTTTTCTATATTTTTCACAACCAATTTGCCCCGTAATTTTAACAGAACCCTCACTAACTTAGCGACAGGTGTATACATTCACAATCACCCCATATGGATAGATAAACCCATTTTATCACTAAGTTTTATTACTTGGTACTAATTTACGTTTTATCTTTCATTCTCACACTGAACATTCTCATCGATGCTGGAATACCTTTATAGATGTTGTACCTAAAAAGGCACCCATAAAGTCTACCTATCTAGACTTCTGGGTCCCCACTGATTGAAGTTTCACTTTATATAGCGGACGGTTTGAATTTCTTCACGGCGATCAGATAAAATACCAGAAAAAGAATGACATCTAATACTAATGAAATCGCCGGGTCGTTGTTCACCACAGTGATAAGTGCAGGAACACTTCCACCTACAGATTGTGGATCACCGATAAACCAGAAAAGGAACATATTATTGGCAGCATGTGCACCGATTGACAGCTCCGAGCTCCCCATTTTTACGGCAAGGAATGTCAACATAAACCCAACAAATACATAATCAAGTCCGACCCAAATAGCTGAACGCTCCATTTCTGGATTAAAGAAATGCAATGATCCGAAAATCAATGCCATGATGATTGCTAGTACAATGGGGTTGTTGATCACCTTTCCAATCCACTGCAAAAGAAATCCCCTGAAGATTAACTCCTCAACTGTCGTTTGAATCGGAGTTAACACTAAAACGACGAAAAACAGGAATAAAAATTTTTCTAAATCAAACTCATTCCACACAAAATGTTCAGGGGAAATTAAGAAATAGACGAGCTCTAATAGCACCATAAGACCAAAATAGAGTGCAAAGCTACCAAAGATTTGTTTCCAATTGATTCGATCATTTGCAGTAATCAGCGTCTTCAGTTTCCGTTTATGTACAATTCGGATTGAAAGCCAAATTCCAAACATCCAAACGACATACATTAGATTCATAAACAATAAATCGAGCGTCGGGTCGACGCCTACGAACATGCCAGATTTATTATCAAAAACGATACCATCTCCATTTAGAAGACCTGTAATCATCATCAATATGGCGTACAGAACACTCCCGGCAATTAGCGCAACCAAAATGATAACCGATGATAGCAAGTATCTTTTCCAACCGTTTTCTCCTGGTAGATCAAAAAGATAATGTTTAATACGAAATCCCCCTCTATATGATTCACTACTGCATGTTCCTATGCCCATATTATACCATTTCACCTTACGGAGGAAGATTAATATTTCGTAAATAGTGGCCATTTACCTTAAAAATCAAGCTCCGGCGCGTAATAAGGCCAACCTGGCGCGCAAATTTGATTTCCGGATCGTAATGCTCGAAAAAGAGGGTTTTTGAACGCAACTTGGCTTTTAGTTTCCACTTTTAGTCGTAGCTCTGCATCATTTAGCTTCGAGTTTTTTTATAAAAATTGTAATTATGGAGTGGTTCGGTGAATTGGCTTAGGGTTTTTAATGCATTTTTGCGCAATCCCACTTTTAGAGGAGTCTCTTTTCTACAAAGTGTGGTCCCGACGAGCAATTTGCAAATCTCGTATTTGCGTCGGATTCTGAACTTATACGCCAATCTATTTCAAATCACGAAAAAAGGAGCACATTGGCTCCCTTTTCTGATTCCATAACATATTTAAATCGGCAATTTAGCCGATATATACACAGAACGACTTATCATTCAAAATACGCATTCCTTATTTTCCGATTAAAGTAGATAGGTTCGCCATTTCAATCGCGGAAACAGCTGAATCATAACCTTTGTTTCCTGCTTTTGTACCTGCGCGTTCAATGGCTTGCTCGATATTTTCTGTCGTAAGTAAGCCAAAAATCACAGGCGTTCCAGATTCAAGTCCTACAGCAGCCATGCCTTTCGCTGCTTCATTACATACATAATCATAATGTGATGTTGCTCCGCGAATGACTGTACCTAATCCAATCACAGCGTCATATTGTTTAGTTTGAACTAATTTTTTGGCAATCATCGGAATTTCAAATGCCCCCGGTACCCAAGCGATGTCAATATCATCCTCACTAACTCCATGACGTTTAAGTCCATCCAATGCACCAGAAAGTAATTTTCCTGTGATGAACTCGTTGAACCTGCCGACAACTATTCCTACTTTTAACCCTGTTCCGATAAGTTGTGCTTCAAAATTTTTACCCATGATAATTCCCCCTAATAGTTTAATAAAATTTAAGCGTGTTCTGGTGTTTCTTTATGTTTTGACTCAAGCTGGTTACGATAGCGAACTAACTCGGCAATCGTAATAAATGAAAGCTGATGTTCTTTAGCAATAATTTCGAGCTCTGGAACGCGTGCCATTGAACCGTCTTCATTCATAATTTCACATATGACTCCAGCTGGCTCCGCTCCACATAAACGGGCAAGATCAACAGAGGCTTCTGTGTGTCCTGTTCGTTCAAGTACCCCGCCATCTTTAGCGATAATTGGAAAAACATGTCCAGGGCGTTTAAAGTCCTGGGCAGTAGACTCATTATTCAAAAGGGCAAGCATCGTTGTCGAACGTTCAAACGCGCTGATTCCCGTAGTCGTACTTTCGTGATCAATACTTACTGTAAAGGCTGTTCCGTGGTAATCTGTATTGTTCTCAACCATTGGATGAAGGTCTAATTTCCGAGCGAGCTCATTTGTAATCGTCGTACAAATTAAACCGCGACCATATTTCGCCATAAAGTTAATCGCTTCAGGCGTTGCCTTGTCTGCCAATACGACAAAATCGCCTTCATTCTCCCGATCTTCATCATCGACAACGATGATGATTTTGCCAGCTTTCAAATCTTCCACTGCTTCTTCAATCGTTTGAAACATCTAAAAGCACCTCCTTTGTCAGAATCCATTTTCTAAAAGAAAACTTGCTGTTAATCCAGTAGTTTGTCCATTATTTTTTATTTGCTGGACGATATATTTTCCAATCAAATCATTTTCAACATTTACGACTTCTCCAACGTTCTTTTGTCCAAGTATCGTGTCTTTATGTGTTAACGGAATAAGCGAAATGGTGATCTCATTCTTCTCAATCTGAAATATGGTTAAGCTCGTCCCATCAATAGCAATAGAACCCTTTGGGATACAATATTGCGCTAATCTTTCTGCTAGCTTAATCGTATAGTAAACCGCATTTTCTTTATGTTCTTTTTTCGTGATCGTACCTGTGCCGTCAATATGGCCTGAGACAAAATGTCCACCGAATCTTCCTTGAGCACTCATTGCCCGCTCTAGATTAACCTTTGCCCCCGGCTTTAACAGTTTGATCGTTGATGCCTTAACGGTTTCTGGCATCACATCTACTGTAAACAAACGATTGGTAAATTCAATGACTGTTAGACAAACGCCATTGACCGATATACTATCGCCTAATTGAACATCTTCAACAATTTTAGGAGATTCAATCGTAAGTGCCATACTTTGGATCCCTCTTTTTAACGACTGGACCATTCCGACATCTTCGACAATTCCAGTAAACATGTTTTCACCCTCTTTCTCAATTTGAAGTTTCAACAAAAAAAACACAAATAGCCCCATAGGTACGACCTAAGGAGTTAAAGGGAGATTATGGATTTATTATATAGCCAAATAAGCCTTTTATTTCGATTTTTTCAAAATAAAGGGTTCACGAATGCCATTTAACCAGTTCCATATGTCCTTCTCCCATCCAGACTATACTGTCGGCCTTGGAATTTCACCAAATCCTGCCTTTTTACAGGCTCGCGGGCTTAGAATTTCTTCATCACCGCCGGTTGGGATTTACACCCGACCCCGAAGGACAAACATATTTAGCGGAATAATACCGCCTTTTTTCACAAGTGTAATTCTACACTTGTATTATATTATACAAGCTAATCGTACATTTGTAAAAAAATCGGCTCACATATTATGAATTTGTGCGATTTTTCATACTATTGATAATTCCCTGTTTCTTTTAGATCATACAGATATTCTAGGATATTGATAACGATTATCTTCCGTTTCTAGTAGACTTTCTTCCCTTATACTAGTCAATGCATATAGCTCAATCAGCGCACCAACCACTTCCAAATAACTGCCGAACACAACCAAAGCATCACCTTGTTTCTTTTTATCCTGTAAGATAAATAAATTCGCAATCGAGTCAATCGAGGCGCCAAGGGCAATCACCCAGTTTCCCGCACTCTCCAACGGTCGATCGACTGGGGCCCCAACGGCTTCTAGGGAGGCACCTACTGATTGCACGCCACTACCAAGGGCATTCAATCTAAGTCCCTCCTCCTCTTGTGACCCTTCAAGAATCACCTCGTTGGCTATAGTATTAGTGAAGTTACCGCCAGCCTGAAACCAGCAGCCCACAATACTCAATATCTCTTCTTCTCTACCTTCGATTTCATACACTTTCGTTCTGCCGATTGCTTGTAGCACATTTCCAAATCCCTCGACCGCGTTTCCTCTGGCTACGAGCTCTAATCCATTATCGGTACCTGTGATAATCACATTTGTTGCTCCAATAGCAGAAATGATTGTCCCAGCTACTAAAAACCCCGCTCCTGTAATAATCAGATCCTCGCCTTGTTTAACAATCTCCATAGTCAATATCCACCATTCATTTCAATTGATGGGATAGTATATTCAACATTCGCAGAATATTACACTGAATTAGCAAGATAGAGCTCGAACAGATGGTAGTATCTGATCCCTTGTGATATTAGGGAAAAAAATTATCGGATCGTAAATAACTATTCGTTACTTGATAAGTAGATCAACTATTAATGATCACTAAGTTAGTTAGATTATTTCCAATACATTTAGTCAAAATAAAAACCCACCTCAAAGGTCCAAGGCAGGGTCATCCATTAAAAGGTTTAGCTTTTTGTTCATTCACAAGCGGTCCAATACCTGAATTCGGATCCTATTTTTCAGTCACTGGATAAAATTCAGCAGGAATTGCACCGAAGTGTCTACGGTGATATAACATAGGATCTTTCTTTTCGATTTGTATATCGGTTACTTCGCCAATTAAAATGGTATGATCTCCTGCTTCAACTGTTGTAAACGTTTTGCATTCCAAAACAGCGAAAGCACCTTGAATGATTGGTAATTGATTCGCAGAAAACTCCCACTCACATTGACTAAAACGATCCACATTTTTACTAGCAAAGATTTTGCATAATTCCTGTTGCTCACCAGCTAAAATATGTATCGCAAACTTTCCACCTTCAGTAAAAGCTTTAATGGAAGAAACTTTATGATCAATTGACCAAAGAACTAGGGTAGGGTCCAGTGAAACAGATGCAAATGAATTTACAGTTAATCCAACTGGCTCATTGTTGGGAGTAGTAGCTGTCACAATGGTTACCCCTGTTGGATAGTTGCCCATCGCTTCTTTAAATAAAACTTGTTTTTCTTCTTTTGTCATCATTCATTTCTCCTTCGCCAAATATTGTAATCTATAGAGAGATCACCCAAGAGAGTATTCATAATAATCCTCTGATTATACGAACAGTTTCTCTATCTATAGGAACATCCTTGTGTTACATCAAATAATAATCCATAACTCAATTCAGATTATTCCAACAATAACCCCCTTCAATATTACATGAGAAGGGGATACTTTTGTAGTAAGTTGCCCATTTTTAATAAATACTTTTTAGACAGAAGTTCGTTTACAGTAGCAGAAGATGTCCCCCAAGGGTCAGATCCTTTTGAGGGCATCTTCTTTCATTAAGCCTGCAGCCTGTTCAAGGCTTCATCCAAATCCTCCCATAAGTCTTCCCAATTCTCTAGTCCTACGGAAAGACGAATTAGTTGATCTGTAATGCCCATTTTCAAACGGGATTCAATAGGAACAACCGAATGAGTCATTGTGGCTGGATGTTGAATGAGCGTTTCCGCATCACCTAGGCTGACCGCAATTTTAATTAATTGTAGTGAGTTCAACATTTTTTGTGCGTCCTGCTTGTCACCTTTAATTTCAAACGAAATAATACCGCCGCCAGCTTTCATTTGCTTTTGGGTAATATGGTAGTCAGGATGCTCTGTATCTCCAGGATAATAGACCTTTGCAACACTTGGATGTTGCTTCAGTTTTTTGAATAGCTTTTCGGCATTGAAAGAGTGCCGATCCATTCTGACAGGTAGAGTCTTCAACCCCCGCAACAAAAGCCAAGCATCAAAGGGGGAGATAATCCCACCGATATCCTTCTGCGTTGTCCTGGCCATTTTGCTAATAAATTCTTGTGTTCCCACAACAAGTCCTGCCACCACATCTCCATGGCCACAAATATATTTCGTTGCACTATGAAGTACGATATCACAGCCTAAGGCGAGTGGCGTCTGCAAATAAGGCGACGAAAAGGTATTATCGACAACGACTTGGATATGATGTTTTTTCGCAATCTTAGCGACCATCTCTAAATCTATCATTTTCATCGTTGGATTTATCGGTGTTTCCACATAAATACATGTTGTTTCAGGCCGAATCAATGTCTCTATTTGTTCCTCGGTCAGCATTTCTGAAAAGTCATGTGTAATATGATATTTCTCTTTCATCAAATGTAATAATCCGAAAGTACAGCCATACAAGCCTTGTGAGCAGATAATATGGTCACCCGCTTTCGTTAATGCCAGTAAAACGGCTGAAACAGCTGCCATCCCTGAACCGAATGCAAGACCTGCTTCTCCACCTTCAAGCATGGCAATGCGTTCACAAAGAACCTTCACAGTCGGATTTCCAAGCCGGGAATATATATACCCCTCTTCTTCCCCTGCAAACCGTCTCTCACCCTGTTCCGCATTTTCAAAAACGAATGTCGACGTTTGAAAAATAGGCGCAGCAAGACTTCCCATATGTTGCTTCGGATCGTACCCTTGATGAATAACCTTTGTCTCAATATGCTTGTATTTTTCTCGCATAACTCTCCTCCTCCCCCTTACTTCTATAATATGTTATGATCACCGGAATTGTAAACGTTATCATCACTATCAACTGATAATGATGCCTGATATGAACAAAACACGAACCGCTCATCTAGCCTTGATTCAGAAGATGAGTTTACAAGCTCAAAAAAAAGGAGGGGATTTGTCATCCTCTCCTTCTTCGTTACACTACTTATTTACGCAAAGTTTTTAATGCGCCACTCCAAGCGTTAACTTGATCTAACATTGCATTTACATTATCAAGATGTAATTCAGCTGGTTTGAAAACACTGCCGTTTTCAAAATCTGTGAATAATGATAATGTCGGATGTACACGAACGTCCGCAATCATTAATTCACCCATGATTCCACGTAAATGTTCAGCTGCACGAGCTCCACCAGTTGAACCGTAGCTTACGATACCTGCAGCTTTGTTGTTCCAAGCGTCACGAGCAAAATCAAGGGCATTTTTTAATGCTCCTGTAATACTGTGATTGTATTCTTGAACAATGAATACGAATCCATCTAAGTTAGCAAGTTTTTCATTCCAAGCTGCAATGCCTGGCTCTGTTCCATCAGTTGTTCCTAAAAACGGCAATTTGAAATCAGCAATATCAATGATTTCATATTCTGCATCGCCACGTTTATCAGCAATCCCTTTTACCCATTCTCCTACTTGTGGACTTACGCGTCCTTCACGTGTGCTACCTAAAACAATCCCAATTTTCAACATTTCATTTCCTCCTATTTCATCTGTATTATTATTTGCTTTCCCAAATAATTTATCGAAAAAACCCAATACTTTCACCGCCTGTATTTATTAGTACCACTAAGAATAAATCAATCATATATTGGCAGTCTTTTTTAATTTCACCTTAATACGATTTTTTATTCTATTGCCTACAAAATATCCCCTAATTTCTTCTAATCAAAATCTGCATACACAATATCTTGATTTGATATATCTCTAATTAAAAATATACACCCGCACTTACTTTTTGTCAACAAGTAACGTAATTATATTTCGAGTTCGCAAAAAAAATCGATATTTGGGTATTAGCCCTGTTCCTTTACGAACTTCCACATAGAGTATAGGGTATTAACCCAGACTTCAAGAGGAGAGTGGCGTAAGATGAATCCATATGGTTACTATCCAGAGTATATTCCACGACAACAGTTTGATTATGCTCCAGAACAGTTTGAATATGTTCCACAACAAGATGCTTATTATTCACAGTATCCGACTAATTCTGAATTTCAACAATACGAACAAGAGGACATTGATAGACAACCGCAACTGGAGAGAAGAGTTAGACAACTTGAAAGACAAAATGAGCAGCAAGTTCAAGAACTAAGCAGACTAAATCAAGAGATTACACGTTTGAATAGAGAAATCACGCGGGTTAACCAAGAGGTCATTCGACTAAATCAAAATGATCAGCGACATACACGCCGCCTGAACAGATTAAACCAACGCCTACGTGCAGTAGAAAATAGACTAAACATTCCGTTTTCCGCTTCCGAAGATGGTTTTTAAAAGGACAGTAATTTTCTTGAGGTAATAAGGAGCAGCGAGAATCCCTCATAATTCCGCTGCTTTTTATTCATGTTTCCGTAGTTGTAAATTACCCAAACCTTTTTATTGTCACCCATATTTAGAACTTATATTGAACCGAAAAAAAGAGATAGCCGTAATCACAGCTATCCCTCCTTCCTTATCGATTGGCGTCTACAATTTCTCCACCATAAAATGTTTTCTTGCTTAATGTGATATCAAGCTCGCGAGCCAGTTTCTTCAACTCGCGCTCTTCGCGTTCTGTGACAATCGAAATGACTGTACCATCTGCACCGGCTCGTCCTGTACGACCTGAACGGTGCACGTATTGGTCCACGCTGTCTGCTATGTCAGCATGTACAACGGTAGTAAGACCTTTAATATCTAAACCTCTTGCCGCAACATCTGTTGCTAATAATAAAGGCATTTTACCAGAACGTAAATGTCTTAATGCTTTTTCACGATCCATTTTATTGGACTCGCCATGAAGTACACCGAGCTTAATCCCTTTATAATCGAGTTTCTCTTTTAACACGGTAATTTCGGCGATATCATTTAAGAAAGCAAGTCCCTTTAATCCTTCTAGACGAGTAATTTTTTCAAGAACTTTGGATTTTTCACGTCGTTCGACAACGAAATAGATATGATCCACCTTGGATTCCATTTTCTCGCTCTTATCAACGCGGACAACTTCCGGTTCGTTCGTTAAATCACGGGCCAGTTTCTCAGTCTGATCCGGAAGAGTAGCCGAAAACATCAGTACTTGGCGATCCTTTTGCGTTGTCTTGATTATGTTTTGGATCGTCCCCATATGCTCTGGCACAATCAATTGATCACCTTCATCTAGTACAATCGTTTTCACTTCATGCATTTTCATTTTCTTTTGCATAATTAACTCATATACACGTCCCGGTGTTCCGACAATGATTTGCGGGCGTTTTTTTAATTTTTCGAGCTGACGTTTTACATTTGCACCACCGATGAACGCAGCCCCTGTAATTCCGCTGCCTTCTGCCCAGATTCGGACTTCTTCGGCAATTTGCATCACAAGCTCACGTGACGACGCCATAATAAGGGCTTGTGCCGATTTGTTCTCGTGATCTATTTTTTCAAGCACAGGTAGTAGATAAGCAAGAGTCTTCCCTGTACCAGTTGGTGATTCAGCGAGGATATCTTTTCCTGCGGTTATCACTGGGATAGCTTTACTTTGAATGGGAGTCGACCGGGAAAATCCAGATTTCTCCCAAGCTGTTTGGATAAACGGTTTCATTGTTTTAATAAATTCAGGTGTGTCAGTCATAGTACTCTCCTTTAATCTCTAAGAGGATGTTCAAAAAGTCCGGTAAAAAAGCTAGCGAATTGCATCAAAGTGCATTTTTGACCTTCTGTTAAAATCGCGTGCATCCTGTGCAAGTCCGGTCCTCAGCGTTACTGCATACACAAAAGGTTCTTGAGATGCGCCCGCAGAACTTCTCGGCATTTTTATCCTTTTTGAACACGCACTTTAAGCTATCTTTATAGTAACATTTGTTCTTCGTCACTTGCTAATGGAATCCTAACAGTTACAATTGTACCTTGTCCTTTTTTACTTTTAAAGCTCATTTCCCCGTTGTGGCGGTGAATGATTTTGTAGGAAACAGCGAGACCGAGCCCTGTTCCTTTTTCTTTTGTCGAATAAAAAGGCTGGGCAAGATATTTCAATCGTTCTTCATCAATGCCTTTGCCATTATCGGATACCGTGATGATCGCATCACTCTCTGTTTTTTTGATTTCAATTTTGATTTTCCCATCCTTATCTACAGCTTCGATACTATTCTTAATCAGGTTAATAAACACCTGTTTCAATTGTACATCATCTGCAATAATGTAGATTGGCTCATCTGAAACCTCAATCAACTCCAATTCGAGATTGTCTAAATTTGCCTGGGCTTTCATTAACCACACAACTTTCGATACACATTCACGAACATTACGAAGCCGCAGTGAAATCTCTTGTTTTTTTCCAAGTATTAATAACTCACTTGAAATAATGTTAATATGTTCAATCTCTTCTTCCATAATCTTGAGATAGTGAGGGTCAACTTCCTTCTCCGTACGCATCAATTGTACAAATCCTTTTAATGAAGTTAGAGGATTGCGTATTTCATGGGCAACTGCTGCTGCCAAATGGCCAATCACCGTCATTTTTTCAGAGGCAATTAGCATCTCTTCATCATTACGCTGGGCCGTCACATCTCTACAAAGAGCGTATACACCTACAATTTCTTCCGTGATAATGATGGGAAAGATTGAGCATCTTAGAATTTTCTTCTTACCATCTGTATGGATGATTGCTTCAAAGTAAGACTTTACTCCATTTAACGTTAACAAAAAATACTCTTGAATCTTTTCAACATCTTCGATAAAAATAGCAGAGGTCGGGCATTTCCCCCTTACTTCGTCTTCAGTAACTCCGAGTATTTTTTCTCCCTCAGGATTGATCGAATTGATATTTCCTTCTAAATCCAACTCAATGACAGCATCCGGATTATGTTTAAACAGCGAACGGTATTGAACATCCTTTCGTTTCAGCTCATTTTCCGAATGTAGTAATTTCTTTCCCCAATAAATGAGTGATACATATAAAACAGATCCAGTCAGGAAAATATAACCCCAACCCTTCGCTCGTTGAAAGGTTACATAAGAGTGAAAGTTTTCCGCTGCTATTAGCAAAGATATCGAATCAGTACCAATTATCCACAGAATACCAATTAGGAAATATATCAACGAAACCATCAGAGCAAATTTTTGAACTTGATTCATGTTATACCCCTTTATCCATGTCATACAAGTATGATTTCCCTTTTTTAGAGTTCCCATAACTCTAAAAAGACAAACAAAAATGCCCTCAAGTTGTTAAACGCGAGGGCTTTACGATTTATTAGTGTACCATAAATAATCAGACTTTTCTAGAAAAGAATTGTTCAAAAACATGTTACTTTTTTATATAGATCTATCGACGTATGCTCTCAGTTTCTATCTTACTGGATCGTTAACCCTGCAATCAAAATAATAATGTAAATTCATTTGAAAAAGGAAAAAAATAGTATATAATTATATAATTCAGTTTATTCAAATAATTAAAATGATGGGTATTCTGATAAAGAAATTTTTTATTGCATCCTTAACTTTGTTGCTAGTTTGTTTCAATCAATTAGATTAGAAAATTCATATGGATTTGTGAGTGACACTTTAACACGTAAACCTCTACCATTATCATCAGAGTATAGTGATGAAGCCATTGCTAAAACGAGTAGGATATGGAAAATCATTAGTATGAGCAATGATAATCGTAGAGAGCCTTATTGGTTCTCTTTTTTTTAGAAATAATTCCAAGTAGCACATCAATCCTTAAATATATAATAAAAAGGAGCGATTACGATGATCAAAGGTCTTTATGAAGCACATCTACCTGTAACTAATCTTTTGAACTCAATAGAGTTTTATAAAAAGTTAGATTTAGAAATTGCCTATCAACATGAAAAATTAGCTTTCTTCTGGATTGAGAAGGGGCATAGCTGGTTAGGTTTGTGGGAAACAGATAAAGTTGACACGCCATATCACCCCTCTTTAAGGCATATTGCATGGCATGTTGATACAAAAGATATCAGGAATGCGAAAGAGTGGCTTGAATCAAAAGGGATACAAATAATTGAAACTTTTGGAATTCCGCCAGAGAAACAACCGCTCGTCTTATCAAACACACGAAACGCCCACGCTGCTATTTATTTCCAAGACCCTGATGGCAACTTACTTGAATTAATGACTCCATTAAGATTGGATCTTAGCGAAAATGCTAACATAATGTCATTAGAAGAGTGGGATGAAAAAAATAACTGAATACCCTTAAAATTTAAGATTCCATTGCAGAACATAGGTAATCAATAATCATAAGTAGTGAATGAAAGATAGATATGAGTCTAGGAAAAGAATGGAAGTCAGTAAAATATCGGGGTGTGAATGATGAGTCATGAGCAAAAAATTTGGAAGTATGCCTTTGCGAGCGCTATGGTGACAATTAGTATTCTTGGCTTTGGCAGAATGTCTTACGGGATTCTAATGCCCTTTATGAAGGACAGTTTATCGCTTACCTATGAACAAGCAGGTGTTCTGAGCACATCAACTTCGATCGGCTATTTGGGATTGGTTCTCTTTGCTGGCATTTTCGCTGCAAAATGGGGGTCGAAACGTTTAGTAATCCTAGGGACATTACTTGTTACTTGTGGGTTGCTGTACATGCCCTGGGTTCAAAATTATTTTTCCTGCTTAATAGGTATGGTACTTCTCGGTGTTGGTGCGGCTTTCGCGTATACCCCATTGGTTAATATTGTTGTCGGTTGGTTTCCACGGCAAAGAGGTATGATGATCGGATTTCTTTTAAGTGGGTTAGGACTAGGAACATTGTTTTCTAGCGCACTCATACCATTCTTTACAGCTTGGTTTTCTGGAAATGGTTGGCGATATATCTGGCTGTTATACGGACTGTTTTCTTTACTATCTGCCTTTGTTGCTCAGATAATTCTCAGAGATCCACCCATATCTTTACCTAAAATAACGCAAGAAAAAACTTCTCTATTTCGCGAGGTGTACTTGCATAAAAGAATCTTATTAGTAGCCTGTATCTACGGATTGATTGGATTTGCATATTTAATTCCACAGAACTTCCTTTTTAGTTTTATTTTAGAAGCTCATATTAATCGCTATTCGGCTGGTCAAATTGTCGCTTTGGGTGGTTTTATGTCCATTTTTAGTGGACCGATATGGGGAATGATTTCGGATAAAATTGGGCGGAAGAAGTCCTTATTGATCACACTTTTCCTGGGGACCATTGCGATGCTCATTCCCATTACCTTCCCCGAACTTATCGGGTTTGTAATCAGCCAGTTCCTCTGGGGAATTACGGTTGTCGGAATGCTTTCTCTCATTCAAGCTATTTCGACAGAACAAATTCAGCCAGCATATGCACCAATTGCATTGGGATATGTAACTGTTTATTTTGCTGCTGGACAATTAGTTGGACCTGGGCTTGGCGGCTGGATGATCGACCATCTTGGGGGCATCCCCTCATCATTACTACTTTGTTCTGGACTTCTGCTTACGGCTTTCATATTATCCACACAATTACACAAAGAAGGAATGGGCGAACAGTTGATTTCCCAAAAGGAGACTCACTCTATGGAAGGGTAAGCTTCAATAAAAAACAAATATGGCGTTAAAACGCCACCACTGTGATGAATCCTGTAACACGCTACACTCGCCTAATCACAATGGTGGCTGTGCGGAGCCAGATTTTGAGGTACTTTCTTAATAAAGAAAGTATGCCTGCTAAGTCGATTGGTTATAGTAGTAAGTCGCGAAGCCCCGTCCCCACGTCCTTCATAAAAAAGGAACCAACATTATATAACATGCCGGTTCCTTTAATCCATCATTTTCATTAAAATGACTATTTCAAAACGATTATTTACTTAATTCACGTCGGATAACCGGGGCTACTTCTGTTGCTAATCGTTCAATATTTTTCGCAACTTTAGCAAATGGGATCCCACCGATATCCATCTGGGCGATAAATCGCTGATGCCCGAACAATTCATGCTGATACAGGATTTTTTCAATAATTTGCTGGGAGCTACCAACAAACAATGCAGTGTCTGGACTTGACATTTGTTCAAAATCAGCCCGAGACATTCGTGTATTCATCCCTCGTTGACGATTCACATACTCCCAGTAATTTGAATAATATGGATAGAATTCGTCCTTGGCTTGTTCCGTTGTTTCAGCCATAAATGTGTGCCCAGTTACGCCTACCTTTAAATCATTCAAATGATGACCCGCTTCAACGCCCACTTTGCGATAAATATCAACGAGTGGTTTGAATCGATTTGGATCGCCGCCGAGAATGGCTAGAGCCATCCCAACTCCAAACTTACCTGCTCTTTCTGCACTTTCAGGTGATCCACCAACACCAACCCAAAGTGGCAGTTGCTTTTGAACTGGTCGTGGTGCAATCTCAGCATTCTGAAGACTTGAGCGGAACCGACCATCCCACGTAATCTTCTCTTGTTCGTTCAGTTTTAAAAACAAATCAATATTCTCTTCGAACAATTCATCATACTCGTTGACGTTATATCCAAAAAGCGGGAAAGATTCTATAAACGCCCCACGCCCCGCAATAACTTCAGCGCGACCGTTTGATAGCAGATCCAATGTCGAAAAGTCTTCAAATAAGCGAACAGGATCGACCGTGCTTAATACAGTAGTCGCACTGGTCAATTTAATCTGTCTCGTTACTTGCGCAATTGCAGCAAGTACGACTGGAGTAGCTGAAACCGCATAGTCTAAACGATGATGTTCACCTAAACCAAAAAGGTCTAGTCCTGCTTCATCAGCTAGTTTTGCTGCATCTACTATTTCTGTCAAGCGCTGGTGGGCGCTAATTACTTTACCAGTATGGGGATCTGGAACGATATCACCAAGCGTATAAATCCCGATTTCAAAACTAGAATCGTTTAATGTATTATCTTCTTTCATCATACGTTCCTCCAAAAAAAGCTTTAAATAACTAAATGAATTTCATTTCCTGATGGATCAGCTGTCACATATACATCGTTTTCTTGTTTCACTATAGCACCGATTTGTTCCAGCTGTACAATCACCTTGCTTCTTGCTTCTTCATTTGCGTAAACGAGTGTATACCAATTAAGTCCAACACTGTTTTTCTGAGGTGCAGGAACACCAACACCATTCCATGTATTTAAACCGATATGATGGTGGTATCCACCTGTCGAAGTAAAGAGAGCCCCTCCAAATCGATTTACAACGGTAAAGCCAAGCCCTTTCACATAAAACTCATCCGTTTTTTGAAGATCCGCTACATGTAAATGAATATGCCCCATCAACGTATCAGCTGGCAATCCACTCCACTCGGCATGACTTTCAGCAAGTAAGCTTTCCCCATCTAACGGTTCAGTTGCCATTGCTACTTCTCCATTTGACCATGACCATTCAGAAGACAGGCGATCCCAGTATACTTCAATCCCATTCCCGTCCGGATCAGAAATGTACAAAGCTTCACTTACATAATGATCCGACGCTCCAAATCGATAGCCCGTCTGAAGTAAATGGCGTAAGAAGACTGACAAATCAGCTCGAGTGGGCAACAACAGGGCAAAATGATACAAGCCAGATGTACGCCCTTCTTTAGCAATCACATCAGCTGGCTGTTCAAGCGTAAGCAACGGGGTTTTACCGTCTGTTGTTAAAACCGCTTTACGTTCAGTTTGTTCCAAAACTTGAAAACCGATAATTTCTTGATAAAACGTAATGGCACGATCCAATTCCATTACATTAATACTAACTTCTCCAACAAACGTAATTGGCTTTTGATGAAACTTTTCCATTTTTACTACTTCCCTTCTTTATTAAAAATTTTATTGTCTAATGAGAAAAGAGAGCGATTTGCAAAAGCGAGGAAAATAGCCATAGCAAGCAGCGCTAATTCAAATTCATATCCTGCCATTTGCCCATTACCAAGAAACCCGAGAGGAAGTTTTACTGTAAATATGGCTCCTAACATAATAACAGCAAACAACACCGAAACAATTCGTGTTCCAATACCTAGTATCAACGCAATTCCACCAATTAACTCTATAGCTGCGACGAGATAAGCTACAAACCCAGGAATGCCAATACTGTCGAAAAAGCCAACCGTGTTACTTATTCCACCTTGAAATTTAACAAAACCGTGAATGAAAAAAGTAAGACCTAAAATAATACGTAATATAACTGCACCTGTTTCATTTTTATTCATGTTTTTTATTCTCCTTTATTTTTAGTTACTTTATGTAAGTTATTATATTTTTATAATGAAGTCTTGTCAAGTAACTTTGTATATTTAAATTATATGATATTAAATTGTAATATGATATATTGTAACTAAAGGAGTGAAAGAGCATGAATCAATCCATTATTTGTCCGCGATTTGAAAAAGCCGTCTCTCTTTTAAGTCAACGCTGGACTACTTTACTTATTTATCAATTATTATCCGGTCCACAACGATTCGGCACCATCCAATCTTCTATAGCAATTAGCGGCAGAGTTTTGTCAGAACGCTTAAAAGACCTCGAACAGCAGGGTATCGTGAAGCGTGATGTCATACCAGAAACACCTGTTAGAATCGAATACTCATTAACGGAAAAAGGTTTCTCATTAGAACCGATTTTGAAAGAAATAGAAAATTGGTCTCAAGAGTGGGTGAAAAAAGAGGAATTAGACGACTAAAACCCTTAATGCCCAATAAACACTTTACTAAATAGCGCTCTAATAAGTTTGAATCCTTTAAGACTTTAACAAGAAGGGAAAGGCGCAAATAACGGCATTATCACAGAATCCCCTTTTTTAGGACATGCTGATGGTAATGCTTTTTTCTCTGTGGAAAAGGGGAGGGGCTTCGCAAAATCGCTCCGCTACCTTCATAAGATGATGCAGTTTATAGAACTTGAACCTTTTTCATCGTCAGGTTTTAGAGCAGACGCTCATGGATCGTTCTTTAATTTACATATTATGATGGCATTTTCGGTTCTGGTTGTACGGTATCATAGAAGTACACTACAACCTTTATCTCGCATTAACGGGCAGTCCCCCACTGATCTTTGTCCCTACTAAAAGTAAGCCGCTCTTTCACATTTAATATCATGAGAAGTGACATAAACACGAATGCTGAGATATGTTATATTGAGTATATACATTTTGTAACTACTTAAGTTTGATGTCTATTTTAAAATTTTTTACCATCATTTTTTATTCTTCAAAACATAAAATAGTGAAGTTGCTTATTTTCCACAATACGATGTAGGCTTAAGTAGTTTCATAATCTCATAGTTTATTTTCAGGGAGCGCTTAGAAGATGCTGCAAAAATTAAATGCTTTTTTAGAAAGTAAAATGCCGTTTATTACACCTATCAGTGTGTTGCTTGGTGTGACGTTTGCAAGCTATGTCGATAGCTTTTCGTTTTTAGTTCCATGGTTGTTTGCATTTATGACGTTTTCGGGTAGTTTGGGGTCAAATATTAAGTCATTTAAAGAAGTGATGATCCATCCTCTACCGATCATTATTACGATGTGTATTCTACATGTGATCATGCCGCTTTGGGCTTTTGGTGTAGGTCATGTTGTCTTTCACGGGGATGTTTATACGATAACTGGATTAGTTCTTGGCATGATTATTCCGACCGGCATTACAAGTGTTCTGTGGGTATCCATCTATCGAGGGAACATTCCACTTACACTTGCAGTGATTTTAATTGATACGTTTTTATCGCCATTCATCGTTCCATATACGATGTCGCTTATGGTTGGCGAACGAGTAGAAATGGATATTCTCGGCATGATGGGCGGTTTGCTATGGATGGTCGTTCTTCCTTCATTGGCTGGGATGTTGCTTAATCAAGTAACAAATGGAAAGGTAAAAACCGTATTAGGTCCGCGCCTTTCACCGATTTCAAAAATCTTTTTAGGAATCGTTGTGTTGTTAAATAGTTCGGTTATCGCTCCATATTTACGTCATATTGACACAAAATTGGTCTTCATCGCCATTGTCGTCTTTCTTATTGCTTTTTCTGGCTACTTGTTTTCTTTTCTTATCGGCGGGCTTTTAAAGATGAACAGAGAAGATGTTGTGTCACTAACGTTCTTAGGTGGTATGCGCAATATTAGTACTGGTGCCGTTATCGCCATTTCTTATTTTCCTGCTCAAGTTGCCGTACCTGTCGTCATAAGTATGCTATTTCAGCAAGTGCTTGCATCCATTTTTGGTCGTTTTGTCGATCAATATTATAAAAAAAGAACTGAAGTAAAGACAAGGAGTGCGTGAGTATCGCTCTGCTTTTCACAAATTAGAAAAATATTAATATTGAAATTCCACCACTAAAAATGATATGATTATTTTAATAAAATACAGTGTAGTACTTGGAGGAGCCTGTCACCAAGGGATTAGTATGTCCTTTGGTAACAGGCTTTTTTTGTATTTTTTAACAAAATTATACAAAGGATGATAAAAATGTTAATACTTCAATTAGCGATTATTTTAGTTGCAGCCAAGATTGCCGGACATATAAGTGTAAGATTAGGGCAACCTTCCGTGTTAGGTAAACTCCTAATAGGTATTGTACTAGGTCCATCCGTGTTAGGGCTAGTTACTGAGACTGAAACATTAGCAGCATTTAGTCAAATCGGTGTGATCTTGTTAATGTTTATAGCAGGTTTAGAAACCGATCTTGACGAATTTAAACGAACTGGAAAAGCGTCTACTTTTGTAGGTTTTGGTGGAATCATTGTTCCGCTTGCTGTAGGGTATTTTGCAGGAATGATGATGGATCTTACTTCTTTTCAATCATTGTTTCTAGGTCTATTGCTTTCTGCTACTAGTGTGAGTATCTCTGTTCAAGCACTAAAAGAGATGAAGCAATTAAAAACTCCTGAAGGAACTGCCATTTTAGGTGCAGCCGTGATTGATGATGTGGTCGTCATTATCGCTTTGGCTTTCTTAATGAGTTTTGCTGGTGGCGAAGTCGATCTATCCATCGTTATTTTAAAGAAAGTATTATTTTTTGCAGGCGCCATTCTTGTTGCTTGGAAAGTAGTTCCATGGTTCTTGGAAAAATTCGCTTCCTTAAAAGTGACGGAAACGGTTATTTCTGCCGCTCTAATTATTTGTTTTGTTTATGCCTACCTAGCAGAATATACAGGGGTAGCAGCGATAATCGGAGCTTATATAGCTGGTGTGGCTATTAGTGTAACAGGCTTTAAACATGAAGTTTTTGAAAAGGTTGAAACCATTGGTTATTCGATCTTTGTTCCAGTATTCTTTGCCTCAATCGGAATTACCGCACAATTTTCTGGGATTATGAATCATGTAGGTCTGATTGTTGTATTAAGTATAGTAGCTATTCTAACAAAATTAGTTGGTGCAGCTATCGGTGCTAAATTATCAGGATTTGGTTGGAATAGCTCGCTCGGGATTGGAGCTGCGATGGTGTCTCGTGGTGAGGTCGCTTTAATCTTAGCTGCAATCGGTCTAGAATCCAAACTACTTAACGAAGATTTATTCGCCGTTCTCGTTGTAGTCATTCTTGTAACAACCATCGTTACGCCACCGATGATGAAGTGGTTTTTCACATCAAAGAAGCAAACGAAAACTGCTGCTTAACTAAAGATTAACGACGATTATTCACATAATCAGCTACGACTTTCCACTACAATTAACAGCTAAAAAGAATTTTGAGAATCTGAGCTGACCTGCTAATATGTGACATCGAAGAAGCTCTAATAAGGTCGCCAGTTCCCTAAACTTAATTAGGGACAGGCCGTTTAATTTCGCATGAAGTCGTGTTTAATGCTATTACTTGATGTACTTGTCCAATTCTTTCTATTTAAATTGGTTTTGTAAGTAACGCCTGAATAAGAATAATAAAATCATTAAAATTCACTTATAAATACGTAAAGGAGATACTACTTAAATTGTAGTATCTCCTTTTAAAGTTCTTTAAAAAGATTAAGTTCAACTTTACTTCTGAAATTAAAACCGATAATAAAGTTGTTTAATTCCTTGTGGAACTAAAGCCTTCGAAAATGGAGGCACTTTTTTTACCTACAGGCAGCCGAACCTGAGATAAGAGATGGGAATCAATTATGTTTTAGTTGAAAATGGAACTGGTGCTAATCTGTTTTTCTATATTATTTGCTTGACAACGTAGTTATATATTTTTTAACTACTTCATAAACATATTCTTGATTTGCTGATGCTGTATCTGGGTTGTATTTACCACCATTGGTTTTATTATTAGACAATACTCTAATACCCAAGAATGCTACATCATAAGCTTGGGCCATTTGCGCTGCTGCGGCACCTTCCATTTCTTCTACAGATGTACCATACTTAGTATGGAACCATTTAATTCGGTCAACTTCATTATTCCAAACGTCTGCTGAACCTATAGTACCCTCGACAACCTTACCCTTAGTGTATTTATCTTTTACTGCATTAGCAGCTGCGAGTAAATCCTTGTCTCCCTCATAGTACCGGATTTTTTCAGCATTAGGATCTTCTCCTGCACTTCCTTCAGAAGCCATTAAATCCATAGGTATCCATTTAGTTGGATCAATTCCTTGGTTTTCATTCATGTTTTCAGTTTTTAATGCACCTATGTTTGTAACTCTTTTTCCTAAAACAATATCAAATACGTTTAAATTCGGATCATGTCCGCCAGATGTTCCTTGATTGATTATTGCTATAGGGTTATATCTTTCAACGGCCACTGCTGTAGCAGCTGCTGTATTTTCCATTCCTTTACCTGTTTTAGCCACGATGACAGGATAATTGTCCAGTGTTCCTTTGTAAAATACAAAAGTTCCTGATTTTTCCTCTTTAACATTTTCTAGCCTTTTTGCAAAATTTTCAGCTTCTATTGGCATTGGACCTTGAATGATAATAGGCTGTTGAGTATTTTTTTGTCCAGCTTCATTTTGTGGAGCTGAATTACATGCTGCTAGTATTGATAATAACAGTACAGTAATCGTTACTAATAAAGCGTATTTTGGTAACCTTTTGTTTTTCATAAATAATCTCTCCTTTTTCTCTTGTTGTATTTGTTACATTGGAAGATTTGGTCCAAAGAAAAAGGTCTAGAAAATGTAGAATGATTTCTACCTTCTAGACCTACAAAGTCAAAGTATAGATAATTCAGCAAAAAATAATGTTTTTGCTGAATCATAAAATGGCAGCGGCCAAAAAGCCGAACAGCCGAATACTTTAACTCGTAGTCCAGTTCTTTCATTGGGAACCAGGTAGAAACGCTCAGACCATATTACCGAGTATATACGAGTAATGATATTTAAGATTATCGCTTTTTTAATATAGCAAATTTATAATAGATATTCAACAAAAACCTGAATATTCTTCTTGTGAAACAACTTAATGTTCGCTTTTTTTGTGGAAAACAGAGAAAAAACGGGATCATTATTGGGAAAAAATAAATCATCCTTAACGATTAATACTATTCCACTTATTTTATCACCTTTACTTAAAGAAAAGCATAGAATGAAAAAAGGACAAACTCTCCAAAGGGAGAAATTTGTCCTAAATCCAATAAAGCATACATCAACTATTTGGTTTTCTAGCCATAAATTTATTTGAACCAGAACCGAATTTATCCCGGTTTAACAGGCTGTAAAACCTCACTGATGGAAGTTTCACTTTATTTTAATAAAGCGACTTTAATCCCTTTATTTAATATATTTTGATAATCAATGTATTCATATAGATCATCTTCAATCATTGGAGATAAGCTTTTCAATTCTTCTAACGTTAAATCTTCAATCGCTTTATGATGATCTTCACAATAAATGACAATCGAGCCAACAATACTGTGTGCATCTCTGAAAGCAACTCCTTTGCTAACTAAATAGTCAGCAACCTCTGTCGCATTGAGGAAGCCCTCTTTCACGGCTTTTTTCATATTTTCACTATTCACTTTCATCGTAGAAATCATATGAGACATGATGTTTAAACAAGATAATACCGTATCCAATGAGTCAAAAAATTGTTCTTTGTCTTCCTGCATATCTTTATTGTATGCCAAAGGCAAGCCTTTCATAGTGGTTAATAGCGAAGTAAGTGATCCGTATACTCTCCCTGTTTTTCCTCTGATAAGTTCAGCAGCATCAGGGTTTTTCTTTTGAGGCATGATACTGCTACCTGTAGAGTATGCGTCATCGATCGTTATAAATTTAAACTCTTGGCTGCTCCATAAAATTAATTCTTCACTTAATCTGCTTAAGTGCATCATAATAATCGAAAAATCAGACATTAATTCTAAAAGATAATCTCGATCACTTACTCCGTCCAGGAAATTATCTACTGGTTTAGAGAACCCCAACTCTTCTGCTGTCATTTCTCGGTTTATATGATGAGTCGTTCCTGCCAGAGCCCCACAACCAAGTGGACTTTCGTTCATAATATCAATTGCTTTAAGAACTCTTTTTCTATCGCGATCGAGCATATTATAGTATGCCATTAAATGGTGTTGAAACGTGATCACTTGAGCACGTTGAAGATGAGTGTAGCCTGGCATAATCACATTATTTTCTTTTGCTTTTTGTTCAAGACTATTTTGTAGATCCTCAATATACTCAATAACTTCTAACGCTTTATTTTTAGCGTAAAGTCTCATATCTGTAGCTACCTGGTCATTTCTGCTACGTGCAGTGTGAAGTTTTTTTCCTGTTTCACCAATTCGCTCAGTCAAATGCGCTTCAACAAAACTGTGGATATCTTCAAAACTTCCTTCGATAAGTAAAGTTCCGTTTTCAATATCCTCTAAAATGGAAAGAAGAGTTTTTACAATATCTTCTCCTTCTCTCTTTGTGAGTAAATCACATTGCACTAACATATTGACGTGGGCGATGCTTCCCTTAATATCTTCAGCATAAAGCCTTTTATCGACCTTAAGTGAGCTATTAAAGTCTTCCATCAATTTATTTTCTTCTTTTCTAAAACGTCCGCCCCAAAGCTTCATATCAAGTTCTCCTTTTAAAAAAATATTACTTTAAATTAGATACACTTTCTTTTAATTCTTCAATATTCCCTTTTTTACGCATATACCAAACACCGTTATAAACGGCAAAGTTGTAAAAGATAAATCCAAGTATTGCCGCAACAATAGACATAAATGGCTCAGGAACAATATTATTACCACCAAAATTCCCTAAATAGGACATCAATACAAGCAATAATATATAAACAACAAGATATATACCACCTAAGATTTCAATAGATTTATGTTTATTAATAAAATGGACTACTAAATAAGCGCCAATTCCTAAAATTAACCCTGTAATTGCAAGTTGTACCCTACTCCAGTTTGTCCAATAAATAAGCAATGTAGCAAAAACAAAAGCTGCTGGGGCAATAATGTGCATACCTGGGAGACCTTTGTCTTGTGTCAAACCAACCTTACGGAAAACCATGACAGTTACACATGCTGAAGCATATTTAAAAATACCAATTGCTCCTACAATAGCAACAATTGCAGTCCAACTTTTTAATGGGAATAAGAATAGCAATCCGATAACGAAATTGAGCGCAAGTGCACGAGTTGGGACGCCAAATCGTTTGTTAATTGTTCCGAAGAACGAGGGTAAAAATCCGCTTTTCGCCATTCCAAACACATGTCTTGAAGTTCCTGCTGTATAAGTCAACGCTGAACCTGTTGGGGAAATCATAGCGTCAGCCGTAATAATCCATGATAACCAAACCATATTTGCCATAAGGGCTAGATTCGCAAATGGAGAATCAAACTTAATTCCACTCCAACCGTTTGCTAGCATATCTGGCGGAACGGCTCCAATAAAAACAATTTGAAGTAATACATATAAGATGGCAGCAACTACAAGAGACGTGATCAAAGCTAGTGGAATATTACGTCTAGGGTTCACGACTTCACCACTCATCATCACCACATTACCAAATCCTGTATAGGCAAAAAAGATCCCACTAGTTAATATCGCGCTTAATCCAGCACCATAACCATAAGGAGCAAACCCTTGACTTGTAAAGTTCTCTGCATGAAAACCTGTCATAAAGAAAGCGATGATCGTTAGAACCGGTACTATAAATTTAATCGTCGTAATAACTGTATTCGTAATCGCAAATAATTTTACTCCAAAATAGTTAAAAACAACAAAGAATACCATCAAAATGGTAGAGGCTAAAATGCCCGATGTAGTAAGTTGCTCCTTTGTTAGATCATACAATCCTGGCCAGAACTGATTAGCATATTGAATAACTCCTGCTGATTCTACAGGTGCAGTAGCACAATAGCCTAGCCAGATCGAATAACTAGTCACTGTAGCAAGCATTTTTCCATTAGAATAAAGGGGATAACGACCTAAACCACCTGTTTCAGGCTTAACTCTCCCTAACTCAGCATAAATAAGTGCTATGAGTGTAATCGCAATTGCACCGAGTGCCCAGGACATAATAGCCGCGGGACCGGCTAATTTTGCCGCTGCCCACGGACCGAAAAGCCAGCTTGATCCAATAATCCCGCCAAGAGATAAGGCAGTAAGTGACCAAAAACCCATTCTCTTTTTCAAATATTGTTCTTGATTCATAAAATTCCCTCTTTCTTAATATTCTATAAATAAAAGCTCTTTATTATAGCATGATAGTTTTGTGATAATCTTCTCAATATTAATTTTTTCAGTATTTAGAATTACCTATTAATTAATTAATTGTAAATTCAAAAATATAACAATTCTTATAGTACACGATATAAACTGGTTGTCGAATCTTCCTATAAATGAATTAGGACCAATATTTCCCCTCATATTCATCAATAGATTTATCAAGGCTATTTCTACTTTAAATGGTTTCAGTTATGTCTTATTAGTTCTTCTCAGTGTATTTCTTAAAACCAATATATTTCCCTATTTCTTAAACAGAGAATCAAAGATAACCTTTTGTAGAATAGAATTTTTTAATAGTACTTCAATTTTTCTTTTATCGTAGTAATGGCGAAACATATATTTTCAATAGAAACAGGGTTACAATCGGTACAACCGAATTTGTAACCCTTCTGATTTTTTATTATTTAACTAGTTGAGTCTCATTTATAGTACGGAGGTTCCTCCCCTTCACTACTAGATGCGGTTAAAGATCCACGTTCTACCTCGTAAGAAAAAGACGAGAAACCCTTTACCTTTCCTTTATTCCATCTTTCAGTAAAAGTAATGAGATATTTTTCTTTTCCTATTTCTTTTGCAGCTGTTTCTTTCTCAACATAGTAACCATCAATCTGCCCTTCCCATTTGCCAACATTCTTAGGGAAATTATCTGTAACAGTCCCATCACCATCAGTGACAAATTCAACAGCGTCTTCTACTGTAAAGGGCGGTAAAGGTTCAGACATGATCTGAAAATAGCCCCAAAGCAAACCACAAATTACGAATGGAACAAGAAAAAACATCTTAAAACTCTTTTGAACCTTAGCTCTGACAAATAGCCATCTATCGATTAAAGCATAAAACAAAGCAACTATCATTCCGGATAACGCCAATGTAGATTCCTGAAAAAGCCAACCATTTGCTAAACCAAAAAAGCCATGAAGCAAAACGTAAAGCCATATGTGTTTCACAAACCACTTTTTTTGCAGATATTCTAACCCAACAGAAACCAGATTTCCATAAATTAAGACAATTATGCCTATATACATACTATATATCGATAGCCAGCCTAAAAAACTTCCTCCTAAACCATAAGGATATTCCGACTTAACACTATCTGCCATATATAAATATGCTAAGATCATAGATGGAATCATTGTCGTGACAAATGTGGCTGTTAATTTCCTCTTAATCAGACTTTCAGCTGCCATACAACCCCTCCCATTATGCTAAATCTATCAATGATGACAAGTAATAAAAAGGAAGTTCCCTTCAAACATTCCTTTATTTAGATAAACTCCTTTTTTATCCTATATTACCATTTTATTAGCCCAATGACTTTGATTCATAGCACCTTCTGAATGCATAACAAAAAGCCAACCATTCGTATGTTGACTTCAGTTATTCCTTTTTTAAAATTCATCCTAACAAAACTAAAGAGACGATCTTTATATAGACGTTTCCTCATCCTAAAATTTTAACGCTTCTTGTTCAACCATTTGCATACATTCTCGTACCACTTTAGGCAAATTTTTTTATTATTTGGCTCTGTTTTAAAATAGTGTTGAAAATTAAGCGACTTTTAAGAATAATGCGTAAGCACTTGAAGGAATAGGTTACACATAAGCCTTATCAATTAACAATTCACTATTTTTGATTTTTTATGCAATTATAATTATAGTTCTTTTTGGCATTTTACCATTATAAATTTAAATGGGGGTTTATTTTCCATATTCTTATGTGGCTCAACAATTTCCGAGAATTCTATCAGTCCATATTTTCCAAATTCTTGTTTTATCGAGTCAGAATCATAGAAAAACATTTTTATCCCTTCCATTATCTCGAAATAGTCTTTCCCCAGTTGTTTGCCCTTTCCAAACATTGGGGCTTCTTTTGAAATAGTAGTAAAAATCATATATCCGTTTGGCTTTAACTGATTATAGCAATCTTTAATAAACTTATCTCTCTCACGATTATTCAATAAGTGAATAAGTGCATAACAAAATATACCATCATAAAGTTTGTTATCAAAAGGCATATCGGTTACTGAGCCATGAAAAATACTCATATTAAGTCCATTTTGCCTTGCCAATTCAATCGCTGTTTTTGAAATCTCGATACCTGTTACATTTATTCCGTTGTCAATAAAAACCTTTGCATTTCTACCATATCCAATACCAGGAATCAATATATCCTTAACTCTCTTTTCAAGGAAAAAGTCCTTTGTCAAGATCCCGGAGTCTGAAGGTTCAAATCCCCACATCGTTTGATTCTCTATAAAACTTGATTCCCAGATTTCTGTCATATCTCAATCTCCTTTACAAATATTAGCTCTCTTTCTTTAAATTCTGCTGTTTTTATATAAGCATAGGCTACATTACATTGAACCATAAAGTTCTTTACCTTTATTGCTTCCTTATCATTTTCAAATAGTTCAAGCCATTTGAACCAGTACATATAGTTACTGATATATTTAGTTGCAACACCATTAAACCTATTCATCCACTTCTTTAATTTGCTGTGAACAGCATTTATGTGTTGAATATGGTATATTCCTTCTTTATGTTTTCCTCTTTTTACACACTGATGGTCTAATGAAAAATCATGGGCAAACTGAACATACCTCTTATGACTATCCGTGCAAAGGATAGAGTTATCCCCTATACGACCATCATAGAGCCTTTCTAATTCTTGATGTGTCATTCTTCCCTTACATAGTAGTTCCCTGATTAAATTACCTTGCCCATCAATAGCAGTTGCTATATATACTTGTTCGTTAGATATACCTCTTTTTTTAACCTACTTACCTCTTTTACGAGATTTTCTTGGCCTTTCAGAAGATTTGTATCTTTAAAACTTGCAGCAAAAAATACTTCAGCAGCCTCAATAACACCTTCAACAGAGCCTATCCCAAAAAATAGTCTTATGCAGTCGAGGATTTTATGCCTCCAAAAGAAATTTGTTACTATGTGTAATGCCAACGATTTGGGCACTTTTCCTAATGGACTAACCATTTATCATACACTTCGCATATTTAAGCCATTGATCTAACGTTTTCTTACTCTTGTAAGTAGTAAAGTCAGTAAAGCTCTCTCTGCATGACTTACATATATATCGTTGTTTACCATTTTATTTTCCGTTTCTTGATATAGTTTCAGCACCGCAATGAGGGCAGACTTTCCCCTTGGCAAATACAAATTCTTTAACTTCCTGTGTAATTTGACTTACTTGTGAGCCCAACATAGGCACTTCCTCTAAAAAAGAATATATATGCTGTTGTTAGTGTAACGGTAATCTTTTTATTTGTTCTATTGAATATAGCAAAGTTTTCGCATATTCACGAAAGTATATCAAATTTCAACATTGATTTAAAACATAGCCTATTAGTTTCATCCAAAAATAAACTCCACGCCTTCTCAATAATAGCTTCTTCTCCCCATCGGATCATTCGTTATCCTCCTTCGCTGATGTAAGAAAATCATCAATCTCGTAAACAGGTCTTCTATCTGCAGCTCTATTTTTCACGTCAAAACAACAGGATAATTTAACATTATCTAAAAAAGTTCACAGAATCGTCACTTATGTAAAAAAATCTAGGCATATATAATTAGCACTTATTCTCTTTACGAAAGGATGTTTATATTTGCCTAGTAATAAAAAAGAAGGCATGATTTTCGGACTATTTATGTGTTTTGGAATGGTTCTTATTATGTCCATTTACAACACAGCTTTACACGGATTTTCATCGTATACAGTAGGGAGCGCAGTAATTCAATTTGTCATAACATTTATCGTCGCTTTTATTGCAGAGTCAATCGTTGAACCACAAGCGCGTAAAATTGCATTATCACTACCTTATGATAAATCAAAAGAAATCAACTTTATTCTGGCGCTTGCTTTTTGTATGGTACCTATGATGGTTCTTATTATGTCAGTATACGGACTTATTTTAATGGCGGTAATGACAGGAATTGAAGGTTCAATTTTCACAGCTTACCTTAAAACAGTTGGTCTAAACTTTATCGTGGCGCTTCCTTCTCAGTTATTAATTGTTGGACCAATCTCACGTAGGCTATTAGTTAAATACATTAAACCATCGACACCAAAGCCAAAATTAAACGTGTAAAAACAAGCAAGCTACTTTTTTTGTAGCTTGCTTGTTCTAGGTAGAACTCCCAAAATGGGGTTCAATGTCTTTCCCTGTTATTTAAGCATCATTCAAATATCGGTATAGCTGTCTGTTATTCAACAAAACCGCCTCGTCAGCTTAATTAAAATCCTTCACAATTTGCATTTATTGTATAGGATGAGACCATATTTCTAGTTTAGGTACCTTCTGGGTATTCCCTCCCTTTCTTCTAAATTGACGTGTACATTTTTCATAGGAAGATACCTTATAAATTCCTCTCAAACAATATTCCTATTTGTTCTTCCATGACATGAGGTGGATAAGGCATTCCATTCTTTAACCACCATTCCACTTCCCCTACGTAAGCTGTTCCAAAAAATTGAAGAATGACATCTTCGTTTAAACCGCGATTTTTTCCTTCTGTTATATTCCATCCATTCTTTACGTTCTTTATATCTTCGATGACAAACTCGAGGAACCGGCTACGAAAGAAAGGGGCACCTTTACTGGCTAACATAGACGAAAAGAATAAATAATTACTTTCAAAGTAATCGAACCAAGTCACACTTCCATCTATAGAATCCGTTTCAGTTTCCGGTTCGCAGATTTCCCGTAGAGCGTTAATATGTTCTTCAATGAGCTTATCTAGCAGATCATATTTATCCATGTAATGTAGATAAATGGTTCTTCGGCTAACATTTGCCCTATCGGAAATATCTTGTATCGTAATGTCATCAAATTTTTTTTCAGACATCAGTTCAATAACAGCTTTTTTTATAGCTTCTTGAGATTTGAGTATTCTTCTATCCACTTTAGACATGATGAGGGTCACCAAACTTTCTTTAAAGTAATTCACAATTTTAATCGATTTGTGCACTAATGCACGAATCGTAGTTATTTGATAATTGCAAACATCCTGTGTCTATTTATAATTATATACACAAGTAACTTAATGCACCAACGTGTATTAATATATTTTTAGGATATCTAATTTAGTTAAATTAAATGAAGATAGGAGATAAAATTTTATGGCTAAACGAAATAATTTGCTTATATTTATATTGACCATAGGAGTTTTCGGCATCTTAACTACTGAAATGGGGGTTATCGGTATATTACCTTTAATTGCTGATCACTTTCATATCAGTGTATCCAAAGCAGGGCTGCTAGTGAGTCTCTTTGCACTTGCTGTTGCAATATCTGGTCCCATTTTGCCGTTATTGTTTTCAGGTATAAATCGTAAGAAGGTAATGTTATTTGTACTTGGCGTTTTCGTTCTGGGGAACATTATCTCAATATTTGCCTCAAACTTTACCATTTTACTAATTGCTCGTACGATTCCAGCCTTTTTTCATCCAGTTTATTGTTCATTAGCTTTGACAGTAGCTGCTACCTCGGTTAGTAAGGAAGAATCGCCAAAGGCTGTTTCTAAAGTAATGTTGGGTGTGACCGCAGGTATGGTACTTGGTATACCAGTCTCTAATTATATTGCTAGTGAAACTTCCTTAGAAATGGCTATTGTTTTCTTTACTATCGTTAACGCTATGGCATTCATATCTACATTGCTATTTGTACCATCCATGCCTGTTAAGGAAAGAGTTTCTTATGGAACTCAATTAAGCGTATTAAAAAAGTCAATTACTTGGTTAGCTATTCTTACAATCATATTTATAGGTTCTGCAATATCTAGTGTTAATAGTTACATTGCAGTGTACCTTGAAACCATTACTAATATATCGGGGAAAACATTAAGTTTGGTGTTATTATTATTAGGTTTGGCAAGTCTGATTGGAACCCTTGCAGGAGGAAAGTTACTTACTAAAAACGCCTCAAAAACTGTAATATCTTTACCCATCGGATTAGGAATCGTTTATCTATTATCACTCCTAACAGGGAAGTCCACTGGACCTATGATGATAACTATTTTGTTATTGGGAATGTTATTTGCTATAGGACACATAGTTAGCCAATATTGGATTACATCTGCGGCTCCAGATGCTCCTGATTTCGCGAATGGATTGTTTCTATCGGGCGGTAATTTAGGGATAACAATTGGTACTGCGGTAGGTGGATTATTTATATCAGGTATGGGCACACAATACATCGTATTAGGGGGATTACTATTCTTGATATTGAGTTTAGCATCTATTTTACTAAGTAACTACATGTATAGTCCGAAAAAACAACTTGCTAGCTAAGGTATGAATAAAACAGTGTATGATCCTTTTTTAAGGTTAACTGCTGTGCTATTAGAAATCTTCGCAATTTCAATTTCATTTCAACATAAATGAGGTACCATGGTATATTCAATATGGTATTGAGTATAGAGGTAAAATAAAAAACCAGACAG
The DNA here is from genome assembly GCF_053653995.1 of Peribacillus sp. JNUCC 23. Next base: position 726,664 of record NZ_CM132202.1, on the reverse strand, counting down.
GAGAAAGTCAAATTCTCTTGTCTGATTTTTTTGTTGAATTAAGTATTTTATACGAGGTAATTAACTAGTGAGTATGCTATTTTCTAGTGCCGCCTCGATTGTCGTTTTCAATTCATCTGCCGATAATTCTGTAGGATATTGATATTCTTTATTGTTGATAAAAACTGTAGGCACCATTTTCACATTTCTTCGGATGGCCTCTGCAGTTACACTCAAGCTAATTTCGGTATTTCGTGGTTCTTCTTTTAATTGATATTTTTCAGCTAATAGCTTCTTAATATCTTGATTGTTCAATTGATCCCATTGTCCTTGTGTTGCAAATAATTCCTTTAAAATTTCTTTTACGCGCGAAGGATCCTCATAATCTAGGAATAAGTTGATTAACGTTCCATTTAACAGCATCTCTCTAGGCTTGTCATAATGTTTGACAATAAATTCAACTTGTCCATTAGCTAAATAGTCTTTTAAAACCTCTTCCGCAATCCCATAAAATGTAGCGCAATAAGGACATGTTAAATTCAAAAACACTTCAACCTTTACAGGTGCCTCTTTCTGTCCAAAGCTTAATTGTGTATTCTCAATTTGATTTGCCATTTCTCTCACTCGCTTTCCATTCGCATTCAATTCATATTGCCACAATTATATTAATTCATACCTTAATTGTCAACATTAACTTATAGAATATTCCGTTTTTTTATAGTTTTTTAGCTCAAACTTTAATGACTTCACCTCACTCCCTTGTGTACAAAAAATCATTCTAATGGTTTCTTCATTTTGACATTAAACAAAATGACTTTTTTATACAGTTCGTAAACCAATTCAGAAAACATTCATAAATTAAATATATAGCACAGGGGGGATTACATGTCTGAAATTCAAGTAACTTACCCTGGTACCCATTGTGTCCATCTAACAAAAGTATTCGATTGGCTTGTTCATTGTTCAACGATTCAGGTTAAAAATCCTGTTTTCATAAAAAAAAGTAAAAATAATAAAAGAAGAAATATGTAGAAATTTTCACATGGAAGATAGTAAGCAAGAGCCTACCTTACTATGGGAAGATGCCTCCCCTTCCAATATTACGAGCACAATATGGATTTCAAATGATTCAAAGAATGATTGCGTTATAAATGTTTTTGTTAACGATAAATTCCTTTTTTCCATTCTTAATGGTCGGTCCAAAAGTGTTACAATAGCAAAACTTCAATCACTTTCTATTACAACGGATTCGAAGCAAGGGATCAAGGGGAAGTTTTACATGGTAATAAATAAAAAAGTGACATATTTAAATGGAGAAAAAAAGGATATTAAGGGGAATTAAAAAGTTGAATGCTTTTTTATTGATCAATGTGGAAACGAAACAAATCGTTGTTTCAATGAAGTGATTGAATGTGAAGAAGTTCTGGGTGTATCGGGGAGAACAAATAGAAAAGTAATATTACCAAGTGGAAAAACAATGTTACTTCAAAAAGTGAAGCTTAGAAAAAAGGATATGTTTGTATCAAACATGATGATGACAACTGTTATACAGGGCCGATTCCTTTTTTATTTGAAGAAAGTTTTTTCCTGTGTGCACCAATTGGTACAACAATTGTCTGTATAATTGAAAAAGCTTATTGTCACGCTACTCTTTTGCCAAGCGTACACGAAGATGTTTATTACGTAATCGACCTCTCAATTGAATTACAGCAACATGTGAAAGTGTTAGGTCATGCAAATGTAGTAGTTGAAGCGAATATCGTCCACCCTTGTAAACGATAAAGTGGAGACAGATGTTCTTCTAATACAATGCTAAGATAAAACTAGAAAAAGGATTATACCTATAAAAGAGCCAAATCCCTTCTCATATAGACAATTCAAACATTGAGAACCGTCGATGAATACATGATATATGCGTTTTTGGGAAGTAATCTTGGCTCAATTTATAGGTTGATTGATTAATCCAATATAACGAAAAACCAGCCTTAATTTAAACGAATAATGGTTAGAGCAGCGCCTGTAGCTCCTCCCCCTACTAAGATTACAGTCGCGATCAAACCAAATAACTGAAGTAAAATGGTATCGCCTGCTGTTAAAGATACAATCACATCATTATTATAATTCGATGTAGATACCGCTGGGGATACAATTGAACCTGGTATTGGCGTAGTACCATTCAAGATCAGTCTAGAACCAGCAAGTAGTGCAACTGTTGTATTTATTTGATAGGTCAAGTAATAGCGACCTGTCACAGGAACGGTAAAAGTAGTGTTAGCACCATTGACGGTAAACCCATCTAAGCTTTGGTTATTAGGAAGCGGAACGCTGGTCCCCCCTAGCAGTAATACAATAGTACTTCCAATTGTATTAGACGCATACATAGAGTTAGTTGTCACACTTGGCCCTGTTTCTCCTGTTGATCCTGTTGGCCCTGTTGTTCCCGTTGGCCCTGTCACTCCTGTTGACCCTGTTACTCCCGTTGGCCCTGTTGCTCCCGTTACTCCCGTTGGCCCTGTTGCTCCCGTTGGTCCTGTTACTCCTGTTGCTCCCGTTGGCCCTGTTACTCCTGTTGGCCCTGTTACTCCTGTTGCTCCCGTTGGCCCTGTTACTCCTGTTGCTCCCGTTGGCCCTGTTGCTCCCGTTACCCCTGTTACTCCCGTTGGCCCTGTTACTCCTGTTGGCCCTGTTACTCCCGTTGGCCCTGTTACTCCTGTTGCTCCCGTTGCTCCTGTTGCTCCCGTTACTCCCGTTACTCCCGTTGGCCCTGTTGCTCCCGTTACCCCTGTTACTCCCGTTGACCCTGTTGCTCCCGTTGCTCCTGTTGCTCCCGTTACTCCCGTTGGCCCTGTTGCTCCCGTTGGCCCTGTTACTCCTGTTGCTCCCGTTACCCCTGTTACTCCCGTTGGCCCTGTTGCTCCCGTTGACCCTGTTGCTCCCGTTGACCCTGTTGCTCCCGTTGACCCTGTTGCTCCCGTTGCTCCCGTTACTCCTGTTGGCCCCGTTGATCCTGTTACTCCAGTTAGTCCCGTTATCCCTGTTGGTCCGGTTGGCCCTGTTGGTCCTGTCACTCCTGTATTGCAGCCAGATGAAAAAATTTGCGCACACATAATAACGCTCTCTACTTTCTAATAATTTTCCAAATTGATAGATTCCAGAATATACAGTCAAAGGGGACAAAATTTCATCCTCCTTTCACTCTCTTGAAATCAGAACTTATAGTTTAACGAGAAAGATACTTTAACATTTGCTGTTGAACCTACTGGAGTTCCTCCTGCTCCTACGATTCCAATTGAATTTATATCATTCATAGTAATGGACCTAGCCTCACCTGGTTCGACAATAAATCCGCCAACTGGCGTTCCATTTACCGTAAGGGAAGCTGTTGGTGCAACCCCAATCGTCCCATTATTCTCTACCATAATTGTTCCATTAATGACAAATGTAGTAGCATCATTCCAAAGATCTATAGCCGTCCCATTTGTATCATCTAAAACAATCGTAAAACATAATGCATCATTCACACCTACAATCTGATCATTACAGCAATTTCCTATCTGAGCCACTATTAGTCTCCTCCTACATAAATGAATATCTATGATCATGTTATGTTCTGCTTATATTTAGGGTTGGACTTTTAAGACGGATTGTGAATTATTTATCTGCCGAAGCTTCACCATCATTTACTTTTATTGCTGTTGAATCTATGATAAGAATGGTTTTAAAAAAGGCTATGTTATATAACGCTGTTGATTTTCGGCTCATTTTAACAATATTGTTTAACATATGCCTAAAAATAAGAAAAGCCCTCCAATTCAGAGGGCGCCTTTCTAACTATATTTTTCTGCTTTAGCCAAGTGTATTCATTTCTTCGAGTACAAAAAGCAAGTATTCCCACGTACGGATTGTGGACGGAATGCTAAGATGTTCATTTGGCGTATGGACATCGAACATATCAGGACCGAAAGAAATGGCGTCTAGGCCTGGAATCTTCTCAGTAAAAACGCCACATTCGATACCGGCATGGATAGCAATGATTTCTGCTTCTTTTCCATATCTCTTTTCATATACTTTTTTACACAGGTCACGAATGGCCGATTCTGAATGATATGCCCACTCAGGATAGTCTCCACTCGTTTCAACCTTGCCGTCTACAGTCTGTGCAATGACCTTTACTTGATTTAAAATATGCTCTTTTAAGCTTCTTACCGAACTGCGAATTTCATTTAGAAAGGATATTTCCGAATCGGTTGCCGTGATAACACCTAAATTGGTTGAAGCCACAACTAATCCGTTAATATCCATACTCATACTTTGGATGCCAGATGGTGTTAACATAATTGCTTGTACAATCCGTTCACACGTTTCTTTTGAAAATACTTTTTCTTCCAGGGAGGATTTTTCAAGATTTACATATACACCTGGGTCAGCAGCTTGTAATTCATTTTTCAACAATCGATTCCACTCAGCTATTTTCTTTGTTAACTTTTCAACAGCCTCTCGTTCAATTACAAGAATGGCCTCTGCTTCCCGAGGAATGGCATTTGGCTTCAAGCCGCCATCAATTCCACTTATTGTATATGCAATTTCATTGGATATGTCATATAATATGCGACCCAGCAATTTATTGGCGTTTCCTCTTTCCTTATCAATTTCCATGCCAGAGTGTCCGCCGCGCAGTCCCCCAATGGTTAGACGATATGAATCGGCAGCTTTAGGGGCAGCTTCCCAGTTGATTGGAAGACTTAGCTTCCCACAAATCCCACCAGCACTACTAACAAGCAGTTTGCCCTCTTCTTCAGAATCAAGGTTGAGGAATACTTTCCCTTTGAAGTGCGTTGGGTCAACAGAAAGTGCCCCTTTCATTGTCGTCTCTTCTTCTGTCGTAATAACTACTTCTAGAGCAGGATGGGCGATATGATCAGCATCTAATAAAGCAAGTGCATAGGCAACCGCAATTCCATTGTCTGCTCCTAAAGTTGTCCCGTTCGCATACAACATATCGTTCTCGATTCGTAATTCTATTGGATCTTTTTCAAAATCATGGACCGTTCCTTTATTCAGTTCGCATACCATATCCATATGTCCTTGGAGAATGACCGTTGATGCATTTTCATAGCCTTTAGAAGCTGGCTTTTTAATCATGATGTTGAGCGCTTCGTCTTGTACGACTTCAAGACCCCGCTCCCGCGCAAAACCGGCTAAATAATCGCTGATTTGCTTTTCATTTCCGGACCCTCTCGGAATGTTCGAAATCTCCTTAAAAAAATAAAATACCGGATTTTCTATTAATTGTTCTACCGTTTGAAACATATGTATCATCCCTTCTAGACAGATATACTACAATTTGCTTTATGTACACATATTTTTTTCTACTCAAACTTCGTACCTAAATATATGGAAGGAACATTTGAGCCTGTAAGATCATAGCAAGAAAAAAACTCCAAAGCACCACATTCTTTAGTATTGGCTTTTTAGTCAACACGTTGAAGATTACAGATTCACCTATTAATATTGCAGAAGAGAATGTTTCTTGGCAAATTTAGAGAGAGAAATGTAGTATCTCGATGCTATGACCATCCCTCTCTTACAGCCTGGCATCATTACGTAGCACCACCGCTATTCGCCGCCGCGCTGTTATTCCGTTTTATGATCGCATTCACTCCCATCACGACCGCAATCCATTCCAAAGCCGGCATGGATTCCTCATATGAGCTCAAGCGATACGCCGCAGATGAGAAAAATCCGCTCACTTTCTCAAACTTGGCTACAAGCTTGGATTGACTATCAAAGATCTCATATTGGTGGGAAAAAGCTTCAGACTTAATCTCATACACTCCCCGTTCGCCTGCGTTATATTCATATTTTTTGGAGAAGAAAGCAAATCTTTGACGCAATTCTCCGAGCTCATTTTGATGATAATCTGTTACGAGCCATCTATTACGAAGTGTTCGGAACTTTCCACTAACACTGATGCTTCCTGTCTGATTCAACACATCTACACTTGAAGAAAAAGCACTCTTTAAATCCAATTCGCCCACTTGTGTCTTATTCTCATCATAAATAATGGTTTTTCCTGAAGAGAAAAAGTTATCGTTAAAGTATAAAGTTTGATTATCCATTCTGAATCCCCCTTCTATCTATTAATTACGGGTAACTCTTGAAAGGGTTTCTAATTCATTTTCTAACGGTTCAATTGTCACCCTGTTCCCCACGTCAAGATAACCCGGCACGCCGGGGCAAACTTATTCTTGCTCCGCTAACAGGACTACAATATCATCTTGTATTTTTGTAATGGAATCTCCGTCAACGAAATTATTGAATAGGATTGAGAAAATGAAACGTTCGCCACTTTTCGCTGTAACATAACCGGAAAGAGCACTCGTCGCTGTCAGCGTACCCGTTTTCGCCTGGACATTTCCTGCTGCAAAGGTATGATTCATCCGATTCCTCAGTGTGCCGCCAATGAACCGGTCACTATCGCCTGCCACAGGCAATGAATATACGAAAGCCGGATACCAACCTTCTGCTTGAACGGCATAGAGTAATTTCGTAAGTTCATTGGCCGGGATTAAATTTATTTGCGATATACCCGAGCCATCGCGAAGTTTGAGAGATGCAGGGTTCATCCCGAGCGATTGAACGGTGTTTTCAACCACTTCAAGCCCTTTTTCGAAGCTTCCCTCACCATGAATGACTTTGCCCATCTCCTTTACCAAATGTTCTGCATGTGCATTATTGCTCAATTTCATGAAAGGGACGAGCAACTGAGCTAACGGCATTGAGTCATGCGTTGCGAGCAATTTTGCCTGAGTTGGTACTTTCCCTGCTTTTACATACCCAACATGTTTAATTCCTTGGGCTTGCAAAGCATGTTGGAACACGTGAGCCGTATAAACAGTTGGTTCCCATACTGCTACCCATTGTCTCGTCCGACTAGATTTAACAGGGATCGTTCCAGTTATCGTAATGGTGTTACTATGATGCTCACGAACGATTTTGATCTCTTTTTCCCCATCTTGCGCCACCGTTTCGGCCAAATTAACGATTTTGACATATTCTGTTTGCGGCGTGACTTTCACAGTCGCTCCCTCACCTGCCTTCATTTCTGGAGTCACATCAACAATGACTGTACCAGAATCATAATCTTTATTCGGCGCTATCGTTAATGCGGAAATGGCTGCACCGTAATATTCGCTTTCATCGCTCCAAATCATATCGGCCGAATATCGTTCACGATCATACCAAGTATCATCACCAATCACGTTGCCGACAACCGTTTTAATTCCTTTATTCTTAATCATCGTAGCTAGTGTTTCTAGATCCGCCTGAAGTAATGTTGGATCCCCTTTTCCTTTAATGTACAAATTACCTGACAAAACATCACCATTCATAACTCCATCTGTAAAAAGTTCTGTTTTAAACACATAATTTTCACCAAGCGTTTCCAGTGCTGCTGCAGCTGTCAGTAGTTTCATATTCGAAGCTGGGTGCAGCCTAATATCTCCACCATTTTCATAGATAATCTCACCAGTTTCTGAAGAGCGGATACTAATGCCTGAAATGGCTCCAGATAATTTTTCATTTGCTAAAAGTTGGTGAAGTTGTTGCTCGAATGTACTACCACTCGTAGCTAGAACAGGCCCGTTAGCCTGCTTCATATCTTGAACCAAAGTAAACATGAATACAAACAGAACAAGTACACAAATCTTAATTTTACTTTTCAAATTCATCCCCACCACCTTATTTTTCATACTTCCTGTTTAGGAGAATCCCGCTAATAGAAGTTTTATATGTAGCTTTCTCGAAAACCACTTAATTCCTTTAATATAAGTCGTACCACTGTTTGTATGAAGGTTTATATTCAATAGTATTCCTTCACTACCTCTTTATATTATGTGGAAATTCACATACGAATAACAACATGTTCACATTCTTTTAAGTGCCCCCAAAATAGAGTGTGATGAGCTCTTGGATGTTAAGTTGTTGCAGGGTGTACATCGTTTAAACAACAAAAAACACATGACTCATTCATTATGAAAAGCCATGTGTTCATGTATACAATTTAATTATTACAACTTTAAAGTAACCTTGTAACTTTATTTCCTTCTAGCAAAATCGACAAAACGGAATTTATCTGGACGATGGCGGGATTCGGTATATTGAATCATGCTGGCATCATCCAAGTACACATAGTTTTTGACAACTACGATATTATGAAAACCTTCCAAATCTAAATAGAGGCGATCTTCCTTTGACGGTTCTTCTATCGTTATTTCTTTTTTTGCAAAAGAGATCGTGAGTCCTAATTCTCCTTCAAGATATTCATATATGGAATCTTGGCAAATTTCTTTCGTAAGGGTGGGGACAAACTTTTCAACGAGAAATTCCTTATCTAAGATAATTCGCTCACCATCAATTTCTCTGACACGATTAACTTTCCAAATTAGCTCATCTTTTCCAAGCTTCATTTTATGGTTGAGGTCGTGATGCGGCTTTATTTTTTCAAGCTCTTCAACAAAGGTTTTTGCACGCTGACCCATTTTTTTCGAAAGCTCTTTAAAGCTGACGAGTCCTGAAATCGGGAAGTCAAACTTTGTCACATCGAGAACGATGGAACCTTTCCCCTGTACTTTATGAATATAGCCTTCTTCAGAAAGCATCTTCAATGCCTTGCGAATGGTTTCCCTTGATGCTGAATACGAATCAGCTAACTCATTTTCCGACGGTAGCATTGCACCGCCTGCGATTCGACCATCTCTAATTTGACCTGCAATATCTTCATATATTTTCATGAATTTATTCTGTTTCACCCATTATCACCATTCTCATTTGATTCTGGGGAAACAGCCTATACATCCCCGATTGATTCAACTAATCATGCACATTAGGATAAATATCCCTACTGCTGAACTTTCATTTTATCATTTCTTTTTCAAATGATAAACAAAGGATTCGTATGGCCCAATTTTCATATTTGCAGTCAGATTAGGGGCATTCTCTACATTTGAAAGCAAAATCTCATTTTGATAATCACTCAATTGTTCAGAAGAGATAGATAGATTAGCCGTTTCTCCATAAAAATTATTGATCACAAGTAACCGTTCATTTTCTAACACTCGTTCGTATACAAAAAGTTTAGGATGATTTTCCTCAAGTAAACGGTACTCCCCATCCGTAATAATTGGGTATTGTTTACGCAGTGCAATTAATTTTTTGTAATGATAGAAAATCGAATCCTGATCCTTCATCGCCCTTTCTGCATTGATCTCAGAATAATTGCAAGCAACAGGAATCCAAGGCGTACCTGTTGTAAAACCTGCTTGAGATTCATCGTTCCATTGTACAGGGGTCCGGGAATTATCCCGTGACTTTTCTTGAAAAATCGTAAGGACCTCTTCTTCTGTCCGACCTGCCTCTTTCATGATTCGATAATGATTAAGGGTTTCGACATCACGGTATTGCTCAATATGATTAAACTTCGGATTCGTCATGCCAAATTCTTCACCTTGGTAAATATACGGGGTACCTTGCATCATATGGATCGTTGTCGCAAGCATTTTTGCAGATTGCTTGTGATACGTACCATCATCGCCATAGCGGGAAACGATTCGGGGTTGGTCATGATTACACCAGAATAATGCATTCCAACCACCACCGTGCTGCATTTCAGTTTGCCAGGTTGAGAGGATTTTTTTCAATGCAAAAAAGTCAAAATCACCAATTGCCCACTTCTCACCATTCGGATAATCGACTTTTAAATGATGGAAGTTAAACGTCATGCTTAATTCTTTGCGGTCGGGATTGGAATAATAGATACAGTCTTCAATCGAAGTCGAGGACATTTCACCGACTGTCATACTATCATAATGTGACAATACTTCTCGATTCATTTCCTGTAAAAACTCATGAACCCGAGGTCCATCTGTATAAAATTTCCGACCATCCCCTGGAAGTATGGAGCCGTCATCATCTGTGAAGCTTTGATCTTTAGAAATCAAATTAATGACATCAAGTCGGAAACCGTCAATTCCTTTTTCAAACCAAAAATTCATCATTTGATAGATATCTTGACGAAGCTTTTGATTTTCCCAGTTTAAATCTGCTTGTGCCTCATCGAAAAGATGAAGATAATATTGTTTCGTTTTTTCATCATACTTCCAAGCAGGTCCTCCAAATTTAGACAGCCAATTATTCGGCTCACCGTTATCTTTCGGATCTTTCCAAATATAATAATCACGATATGGACTATCAAGCGATGCCGCAGCTTCCTTAAACCACTTATGCTCAGTAGACGTATGATTGACAACAAGATCCATAATCACTTTAATGCCTAAATCATGCGCTTTTTCTAGGAGTTCATGGAAATCTTCCATCATTCCATACTCTTCATGTATGGAATAATAATCACTAATATCATAGCCATTATCACACTGCGGAGATTGATAAATCGGAGTTAGCCAAATCACATCAATGCCAAGATTTTTTAAGTAATCAAGTTTCTCGATAATTCCTTGGATATCGCCAACACCACTTCCAGTCGTATCATTAAAACTCTTCGGGTATATTTGATAAACAGTAGACTTTCTCCACCATTCGTTCATTGTGAACACCGCCATTTCTAGGTTGTCATTGTTTTGTAAGTAAACTAAAAAGTTTATCTCAGGAAGGGTCTGACCCCACACTCTATACACGATTATTGTGTTTTAGTGCTAGGTCTGACCCTTTATAGGACATTCTTATTTTAAAAGAAAGGAGTAACCAATAATTAGCTCCTTTTGTATGAAGGACATGGGGACGGGGCTTCGCGACTTACTAATATAGCAATCTATTTATCAGGTATACTGATTTTATCGAGAAAGCATCCAAAATTCCGGCTCCGCACCGCCACCATTGAGACTAGGCGAGTGTTGTGTGCTACATGATACATCCTTCATAGTAAATGGTGGCGTTTTAACGCCATATTTGTTTTGTATTCAAGCTTTTAATGAACGGGATTTCTTAAAAGATATTTTTCCTGTATTTGTTTTAGCGAAAACGATGGTTAACACAAACGGGATGACAATGGCAACAACCATTGCTAGTGCAAATACGACCATATGCTGAGCCTGGATAGACAGGATACCTGGAATTCCCCCAACACCGATTGAGTTAGCCATCACATTGCTACCTACTGAAATGACTGCGGCAACTAAAGATCCAATCATCGCCGCTAAAAACGGAAAACCATATTTTAAGTTAATACCGAACATCGCTGGCTCCGTTACGCCTAAGTAACAGGAAATGGCAGCTGGAATGGATACTTGCTTTTCCTCTTCATTTTTGCGATTAATGAAAATCATAGCAAGCACGGCAGATCCTTGAGCAATATTAGATAAGGCAATCATCGGCCAAAGGTTTGTTCCGCCGAGCTCACTCATAAGCTGTAAATCAATTGCGTTCGTCATATGATGTAAACCGGTGATGACGAGAGGTGCATAGATAAATCCAAATACAGCTGCAAACAACCAGCCAAATGCCGAAGTTAATCCTGAATAAACGATATCAGAAACCCAAGAACCAATTTGCCAACCGATTGGACCAAGAACAATATGGGCAAGTAAAACCGTTGGCACTAATGATAAGAACGGAACGACAATCATTGAAATCGAATTTGGAACTACTTTACGTAACTTTAATTCTAAAAATGAAAAGACTAGACCTGCTAGAATGGCTGGAATGACTTGAGCCTGATAACCGATCATCTCGATTTGCGCAAAGCCAAAGTCCCAGAAAGGAATTTCCGTAGCTTCCGCAACTCCATATGCATTCAGAAGCTGAGGCGATACAAGCGTAATCCCTAGGACAATTCCAAGGATTTGCGAAGCCCCCATTTTTCTTGCAACGGCCCACGTAATTCCAACCGGTAAGAAATGAAATATAGCTTCACCAATCAACCAAAGAAAGGCGTGTACACCCGACCAAAATTGAGATACCTCGACTAATGTTTTGGTCCCATCTTCTAAAAGCTTAATATCCCCAATCACATTTCGAAAGCCAAGAATTAACCCTCCGACAACGAGAGCCGGAATTAATGGAGTAAAAATATCAGCTAGATGGGAAATCATTCTTTGTAAAAGATTCATATTTTGCTTGGCAGCGACTTTTGCTTCTTCTTTTGATGTATCACTGACACCTGCCATTTTGATAAATTCATTATAAAAGGTTGAAACCTCATTGCCGATAATGACTTGAAACTGACCTCCCTGTGTAAATGTTCCTTTTACAAGCTTAATCTCCTCAATTTGATCAATATCCGCTTTTTCAGGATCATTTAACACAAATCGCATTCTTGTCGCGCAATGTGTTACAACAGAAATGTTATCACTGCCTCCGATATGTTTCAAAAGATCTTTTGCTGGTTCTTTGTATTTGCTCAATCTTTTCTCCCCCTAACTTCCTGGTATAAGTTCACTTATACCAAGCTTCTCATAACTTGTATATACATATATTGATCACGCTTTCATATTAACTTGTATATACATCTATGTCAACGATTTTTTAAACCGTTTTCATTCTCATGAAAAAATTCGTAGCAAAATCAATAGATTACAGAAAATACCCGATTTCGGGTCATTTCCCTCAAAAGCAAAATGTGAAAAAGGCATTTGCCATTCGGAATTGAGAATATGCGCGGGAATGAGGGGTTTTCAAGCCAGAAATGAGATTTGCACGCCAAAACGGACACTTTTCGAGCCGCAATCAAAAAATAGATATCAAAACGAGTTTTACTAAATTGAAAGTTACGTTGGTATCTGATCTATTCTATCAACTTCAGACAAGAGTACCCCTTCCTCAAGGAATGCGAAGGGCGTAGCAAAACACTTGTTCTTACGGCACAATATTCCTAAGCAGATTGTTCATTGACAACTGAACATAGGAGGTTAGTACGAGGAAGGCTTCGTACCGTAAAATGTTCCAGCTAAAACTAACAGCCGAGGTACACAACTGTGTGAACCCAATAAGCTGAAAAAAGAAGTCCCAACGGCAAGACCAATGGGATAGAGGGGGTGGGTGTTTATAGCACACCACGATGTCAACGCAACGTACGTTAAGCGTTCAGAAATGTTCGATACGTTAGAACCCCCCCACTTCAAATTTTTGTTAGAAAATGAAGTGGCGGGAGTATTGATCAGCGTTTTACATATATAAAATGCTAACTAATTAGCGAAGTTATTTGTCGAAATATTTAGTTTAATTTCACAACAACTAATAACCGCCTCCCTCTAACCTCTTACAAATTCGGAAAAATCCATGCTTTATCGCGCTTTTTCTACCTAATTCCATGGAAAAATAATCTGTAATATTACAAAAAAACTAGATTTGTCTCTATTTTGTAACATAATTACTATTAGAATGAAATATAGCTGTCATACTCTCCTGTTATGCTAAGGCTATTAAATTTTAACAAAGGAGACTATCATTTTGAAAAAATATCTAGTCTATCTAACAGCTACGTTTTTTCTAGTATTTGGGTTTTCCGGCGTTGCATCGGCGAGTACATATGAAGTCAAAAAAGGCGATTCACTCTATAGCATAGCTAATAAACATAAAGTAACAGTTAAGCAAATTACAACTTGGAATAATCTAAAGAGTACTACAATCAAACCGAAACAAATTTTAACAGTGTCAGCGACGCAAACACAAGCTAAGAAAGTTCAAGTCAAAGCAGCAACGCAAAACACATATAAAACCATGACCATTAAAGCGACTGCCTACAGTGCAGATTGCAAAGGGTGTAGTGGAATCACATCAACTGGATTGAATTTAAAGAAAAACCCATCACTTAAAGTGATTTCCGTTGATCCTAAAATCATTCCACTTGGTACGAAGGTTTATGTCGATGGATATGGATATGCCATCGCAGCTGATAAAGGCAGCGCCATTAAAGGGAAAAAGATCGACGTATTTATGCCATCAAAAAAACATGCACTCAATTGGGGTGTAAAAAACGTAAACATTCGAATTTATAATTAGCGGAAAGAGGATGTCTATAAACATCCTCTTTTTTGTATGAAGGACGCGGTGACGGGGCTTCGCGACCTACTCATATAGCAAAACTACTTTGCAGATGAGGCTGTCCCATAACAAAGGGTCACCCGCTTCAAAATCCGGCTCCGCACCGCCACCATTGTGATTAGGTGAGTGTAGCGTGGTAAATGGTGACGCTTCAACACCATATTTGTTTTGTATATTTGAAAATTAGCTTTTTTTTACAATTTTGCACTTTACAAATCCTATAAATGATAAGATAAAGAAGCTTGGATCGTTTCAAGCTTGAAATAATAAAAGCGGGGTGCTTATCTTTGAATATCGTAATTATTGGTGCAGGCGCAATAGGGGCTTATTATGGTGCAAGGTGGCAAGAAGCAGGTCAACATGTACAGTTTCTCGTACGTGAAAATCGAGCAAGGCTTTTGAGTGAGAATGGTTTATATATTACTAGTTCACACGGTAATTATGTGTTTAATGACCTTCATTTCACAGACAACCTGAATGGGCTAACAGACCCCGATCTCGTCGTCCTTGCTGTTAAAGGCTACCATTTACAGGGAACCATTCCTGTCCTTAAAGCGTTAGTCGATAGGGGTGCTAAAGTGATCCCTCTATTAAACGGACTTGAACATATCGCCATTCTTCAAGAAGAGTTAGGTGAAGAAGCTGTAATTGGCGGCAGTGCATACATCATTACAACACTGGATGAAAAAGGGCATGTTGTCCATACGAGCAGCAGCCATGATTTTTTATTTGGGCCTCTCCACCCCTCTCAGCAAACTATTTGTAGAGAACTTGAAGAAATTTCACACAATGCCATTATGGATGCGCACTACTCTAAAGACATTATGCTCGAATTATGGAAAAAATATATATTCATTACCGCCTTCTCAGGGGTCACGACAGCAACCAACTTTTCAATTGGAACGATACGGAAATATCCCGATACATTCAAACTCATTCACCAAGTACTTCTAGAAATGAAGGGGCTCGCGAATTCAAACGGAGTCGCTATTAATGAGGAACACGTCGCTCAATTTATGAAACAATTCGATAAGCTTCCAGAGGAATCCACCTCATCCATGCATCAAGATCGCCGTAAAGAACACACTCTAGAAGTCGAGCACCTACAAGGCGGAGCACTTCGGCTTGCAGAAAAAGTGGGAATCCAATTACCCGTAACCGAGCAACTATATCGGCAAATTAAACCGTTTGAGAATTAACTAATCATTCAGAATATATAAAAGAACAAGGTGCATTCGTTTGAAACATGCACCTTGTTCTTCTTGATTTTGACTCAATTACAAACCTCTTATCTTAAAAACAATTACCCTTTAGTCACGAGTTCCATGATTTGTTCTTTTGTAGGTAGAGAACCAATGGCTCCTTTTCCCATCGTCGTAAGTGCACCACAAGCATTTGAAAATGCAAGAAGCTCCTTGTGATGCTTCCTTGAGAATTCCTCAAGCTGAGATGGTTTTATTCCATTTTCTAATAAAATCTGTAGGAATGCGCCAATAAAAGCATCACCTGCTCCAGTCGTATCCTGAACATTTACAGAATACCCCTTTGAAGTATAAGAAAAGTCTCTGCCATAAAGAGTAGCACCCACAGCACCTTTCGTATAGATGACCACTTTAACATGACCCCTAAAGAGCGAAGAAATAGCTTCACTTTCATCTTCAAGCCCTGTAACGAAAGCTAATTCTTCATCAGATATCTTGATTATATCCGCCATGGGGATAAATTCTCGAATGGCTTCTCTGCATGCTTCTGGACGATCCCATAATGGCAGCCTCACATTCGGGTCAAAGCTGATAAGACTTCCTTTTGCCTGTGCTTGTTTGATCGCTTTTTTATGCGCATATTTCATTGGACTTTCCACTAAATCGACAGAGCAAAAATGCAAAATATCTCCTTCTGAAAACCACTCTTCTTCAATTTCAGATTCTGAGAATAACAAATCTGCGGAAGGTTTACGGTAAAATGAAAAATCTCTTTCGCCATCTTCACGCAACGAGACAAATGCTAATCCAGTATTCGCTTCTTTCGTTGTTAATAATTTGTCCGTCCTAACACCTGCTTCTTCCAATTGATTCCTCAAAAAATCACCAAAAGCATCATCGCCCACTTTACTAATCATATGGGCAACACCGCCAAGCTTCGCTACTGTTGCTGCAACATTTGCAGGTGCGCCACCGGGAGCACGTTCGAATGAAACAACATCCCTTAAGGATAGCCCCTTTTGGAGTGGAATAAAATCAATTAATACTTCACCTATTGAATAAAGTGACCCCATTTTAAAGCCCTCTCTTTCTACTTATATCTCCCATTTTTCAACCGTCATTTCCATACTTCCCTGATTGGCAAAGAACCGAATGTCTTGACCATCTGCTTCTGGGAAAATCCGAGATGTAAAGACTTCCTCACCGTCGTTGATAAATATTTCTACGGAAGAAACGTCAACAAAAAGATGAACCGTTACTAATTCGGAATCCAATGAACAAGCACGTCTTGTTCCGTACTCGATCCCGACAACCTCTCCAGAAAGACTTCTATCTAGAAGTACTCTTTTACGCTTTGCTTCGTACGTCAGCACTGTTTTCGTTGTATCATTTGCGCGAAATTCAATACCGAATTCTGCAGCATCAAGCTTTGCTATCTTTATTTTCATTTCAAAAGCAGTTCCAGTCAACCCCTCAAAGGATTTGCTTTCATTCTCAATATGTGCCTGGATCTCTATCTTTTGTTTCCTTAATGCTTGCAGTTCTTTAACTGGCGTTTGAATTAGTTTTCCATTTTGAATCGATAATTCTCTAGGAATCGTCAGACAATGGGCCCAGCCATTTTTATCTGTCGGATAATCAATCTCCGGTAATCCCATCCAGCCGATTAGTATTCTTCGACCATTCGAGCCTATCATTGTTTGTGGAGCATAAAAATCAAATCCTCGATCAAGTTCTTTAAATGTTCCATGACGAAACTCCCTGCTCGCCACATCCAATGTTTCACCAATCAGATAACCTGATTGGTAGATGTTTTGAAATTCGTCATCCTTTGGTTCAATTCCTTGTGGGGAAAAGATAAGCACACCAGAATGGTCTAGTTCAAAATAATCTGGGCACTCCCACATATAACCGAAGTTTGGCAGATCTGTTTCCAATTCCCCTTCAAGCTTCCAGTTTTTCATATCCGGACTGCTATACAGAAGGACGGTCCCTGTCAAATTTTCACGTTGCGCGCCGATAATTGCACAAAAACCTGCCTCTTCCCTCCATACCTTAGGATCACGGAAATGCTCTGTATATCCCTTTGGTGGCTTAGGAATTACTGGGTCCTTCCACTTTGAAATTTCTCCATATTGGTTCATCACAGCGATGCATTGCGAAGGATACCGTCGCCAATTTTCATCACGTTTATTGCCGGTATACATCAGATAAAGCTCACCATCCCGCTCTAATGCACTCCCAGAATAAGCACCATGTGAATCAAAATCTTGATCAGGACGTATCGCAGGTCCTTCATCAATCCAAGTAACAAGATCAGTAGATTTCATATGATACCAATATTTTACCCCATGAACCGGACCTAGAGGGAACCATTGGTAAAACACATGATAATATCCGTCCAAATAAGCCAAGCCATTTGGATCATTCATTAAACCGATTGGAGGTTGAATGTGGAATGTTTGTCTAAAAGGGCAAGCATGAACCGTCTCTATTAGACTTGCTATCTCTTCTGGCGTTGCTTCCTCTAGTCGGCGGTAGCGTTGTTCTCTCGTCCACATAATCGTTCACTCCTCATTATGAAATAGTGGAAAACCCGTGACTCCCAGTATTGTATTACGATGTAGTTACCCCATTTTTCTTTGTATCACGTTTCCCTAGAATAATTGTCACAGCAAAAGCAACCGCAAAAGTAATGACCATCGCTATAATATAGAATGTGATCGTTCCAGGCTTAATTGAAATAATCCCTGGAAGACCAGCTGCTCCTAAAGCAATCGCCTTTACTTTAAACAATGCAATAAAAGCAGAACCTACCGCCGCACCTACAATCGCTCCAAAAAAAGGATATCTCAATTTCAAGTTTACCCCGAACATTGCCGGTTCTGTAATTCCTAGTAAAGCCGAAATACCTGCGGCAGATGCGACTCCTTTTAACTTTGCATTCGTCGTTAGCAATAATACAGCCAAAGTAGCAGCTCCCTGCGCCACATTGGACATGGCAGCAATCGGGAAAATAAACGAGCCTCCTGTTTTGGCTACATCAGCGAGTAACTGCGTTTCAACCGCGATAAAACTATGATGCATACCAGTAATAACAATCGGTGCATATAATAGACCGAATAACCCACCGCCAATAAAGCCAGCTGAATCATATAACCATACAAGTCCATCTGTCACTGCATTACCAGCACTTCTTGTTAATGGTCCAACTAAGATAAAGGTAAGAATTCCTGTAATAAAAATCGAGAGCAATGGCGTGACCAAATTATCAAATACCGATGGAACTCGTCTTCTTAAGAATGTTTCAATTTTAGCTAAAATAAAAGATGAAACGAGTACAGGCAATACGGTTCCTTGATAACCAACCTTTTCAATTTCAAAGCCAAATATCTTCCAAATTGGCACTTCCCCGCTTGCTACAGCGCTCGCGTACCCATAACCATTCAGCAAATCCGGATGGACCATTAACATCCCTAAAGTTGCACCTAAATACGGATTACCACCAAACCGTTTCGTCGCAGAGAAGCCGATTAATATCGGTAAAAAGACAAAAGCAGCGTTTGCAAATGTATTAATAAGTGCAGCAAGGTCCGCCATGTTTGGATATGCTTCAATTAATGATTTTCCTTCAATGAAGAAATCAGGTGCTGTTAATAAATTATTCAATCCCATTAACAAGCCGCCAGCTACAATTGCGGGAATAATAGGTACAAAAATATCCGAAAGCATTTTCACAAATCGTTGTATGGGGTTCATTTTCTTCGACCCTGCACTGCTTACTTCACTCGTTGACATATCAGAAAGCTCTGTTAATTTAGCGAAATCCTTGTAAACTTCATTAACAATTCCAGGTCCTAAAATAATCTGATATTGACCACCGGTAGAGAATGTTCCTTTAACAATTTCCATTTCATCTAGCTGTTTTTGATCAATTTGACTTTCATCGTTCACGACTAACCTTAACCTCGTCGCACAATGAGCGGCCGCTGCTACGTTTTCTTTCCCACCAAGTGCTTCTAAAATATCTTTTGCGGTACTTTTGTAATCCATTTTTTTCATCACCTTTGAGCGAATTGTGGAACCGGTTCCAAATACCCGTAAAAAATAGTAGTGTTTAGAACTCGTTCCAAACACATTGTTTGGAACCGGTTCTAAACGAAGTATAAGATCAATTAATTATTTTGTCAACGCTTTCTCGTTTGATTATTTCATATTTTGAGAATATAACTCGATCTATTTCTTCTTTGTTTACCAATTTTACGATATTTTTTGCAGCAATATTACCAGCTTCTTTATAAAAAAACTTAGCTGTTGTAATGCTAGGATGGATCAAATCCGTTACTTCATACCCCCCAAATCCAGTAATTGAAACAGCTTTCGGAACTTGTAACCCACTCATATAGGCAGCTTTTAAAGCACCGAGAGCTATATTATCAGTCGCACAAACAATGATACTTGGATTGTACTGCTTAATAATTTCAAGAGTTTTATGAATCGCATCTTCACTCTTAAAGCTTGTCTCAAAATATTCCACTTCAATATCTACCTTATTTGCCATCGCAGACATAAATCCTTCTCTACGTTTTACCCCTACTGCGATATCTTCCTTTGTAACGCCTAAATAGGCGATTCTAGTATGTCCTTGTGAAAGAACGTATTCCCCTAATGAATGGGCAGCTTGATAATCATTATGAATCAAGCTATGAAATTCTTCATTTTCTTGGCCAACAAGTAAAATCGGTACCTTTATTTCATGCAAAGCTTTAATATGTTTCTCGGTAACCATAGTTGCCAATAAAATAATGCCCGCCACCTTTTGCTGGGCTAATATATAAATATTTTCAATTTCACGGTCCAAATCCTGACTTGTGTTAGAAATAATTAACTGATATTCCAAATCTCTTAGCTGCTCATCAATGCCAATCAAAGTTTGTGAAGTCGCGTAAGAATCCAATCGGGGAACAATCGTCCCAATGATATTCGTTTTCTTCGCTTTCAAGCTTTGGGCAAATTTATTTGGGGAATATCCTGTTTCTTGAACCACTTTTTCAATTCTTTTCACCGTTTCCTCACTCACAGATCCACCGTTTAAGTACCGTGAAACTGTACTCTTAGCCACACCCGCCATTTTTGCAATATCAGCAATCGTTACCATTTACCCAACTCCATTTTATACAAATCTTCCATTATTATAACAAATGTAGAATGAAGGATGCACCCATTACTCGAATAACCACATCACCCCCAGCCTTTCTTGTATTAGGATCTTAAGAAAAAGGATAACTCATACTGATGTCGAATTATCAACTTACGAAAGTCGTTACATATCGCTTTCACCCCAGTAAATCTGAAATCGCCATTGACATTCAATCTTGATTTTCAGCTTTACATTCATTCTCACATTGCTGATACGCTTGCACTATTTTTTAACTCAAGCAAGAAACTTAAACACAGTTTTATTGTTATGCTTAAGAAGCACGACTTTTACTTACTGAATGGAGGTTGCACGTATGAAACATTATGGAATATTTGTGAACGGCGAATGGTCAGATTATGGCTTAGATAAAATTGAAGTAAGGAATCCAGCTACCAATGAAGTGATTGCCACTGTTCCTAACGGAGGCGCGGATGAAGCAAATAAAGCAACAGATGCAGCATACGACGCTTTTAAAGGATGGGCTGGGCTGTCTGTTTATGAAAGGTCTGAGTTGATTTGGAAATGGCATCACTTAATAGAAGAGAGTAACGCCGAGCTTGGGTACACCATGACAAGGGAACAAGGAAAGCCGTTAAAAGAAGCGATTGGGGAAATTTCCTATGCAAATGGATTTTTATCCTGGTACGCAGAAGAAGGCAAACGAGTGTATGGAGAAACCATCCCAGCAACTCAGGCTAATAAGCGATTATTCGTGTCCAAGCAGCCCGTTGGTGTCGTTAGTGTGATCACTCCTTGGAACTTCCCGGCTGCTATGATCACAAGAAAAGTTGCACCAGCACTTGTGGTTGGCTGTACAGTTGTCATCAAACCATCAGAATTAACACCGCTCACCGCTTTAAAATTGGTTGAGCTAGCAGAACAGGCAGGAATTCCAAAAGGCGTCATTAATGTTGTAACAGGAGATGCAAATGCAATTGGAACTGCCTGGATTGAAGATAATCGAGTCCGTAAGCTTACCTTTACTGGATCAACAAAAGTCGGCAAAATTCTAATGAGAGGCGCAGCAGATACAGTCAAGAAAATCTCCCTTGAACTTGGTGGACATGCGCCAGTTATCGTTTTGGAGGATGCCGACTTAGATAAGGCCGTCACAGGCGTCTTGAACTCTAAATTCCGAAACGCAGGGCAAACTTGTGTCTGCGCAAATAGAATCTATGTACATGAATCCATTCATGACGATTTTATTGAAAAATTAGTCGCCAAAGTGGGAGCTCTTAAAGTAGGTAACGGACTTGAAGAAGGTACTGATATTGGACCGCTTATTAATCAAAACGCCGTCGATAAAGTATTAGCGCATATTGAAGATGCCATCAAGCAAGGTGCCAAACTAGAAACAGGTGGAACGGCAGCAAACGGACTCTTCCTCAAGCCGACCGTTTTAAGCAATATCGATGACTCTATGCTTTGTATGCAAGAAGAAACATTCGGACCACTTGCACCGATTGCTTCCTTCAAAACAGATGAAGAAGCGATTACACGCGCGAACCAGTCCATCTATGGACTAGCAGCTTACGTCTTCACCGAAAACATTAGTAGAGGCATTCAAATCACAGAAGCTCTTGAATTCGGTATCGTCGGCTTGAATGATGGGGTGCCGTCAACTCCTCAAGCACCATTTGGCGGTTTTAAACAAAGTGGTTTAGGTCGCGAAGGCGGACATCAAGGGATAGAAGAATATTTGGAAGTGAAGTATATTTCGTTAGGGTTATAATAGACTAGCTCAAGCTAAATTGGTCACAGCTTGAGCTTTTTGTTTTTATTCAAGGGTTTAAACTGGGACACTTCACATTTTCTATTTTTAAAATGTATCACTAGACGCAAAAGTATCTCCATTTATGTTATTGATTAATACTTTCTAACGTTTTTTGAAACCCTTCTTTATATGGCGTCCTTGGAATGTGACCTATTTCTCTCTCATATTTTCCGCCGTCTAATACGACTGGATCTTCGTTTAAGTAAAACATTTCAACCATTTCCCTCATACCAGGGTCAAACACTCCAAGTAGTCGAATCATATTTTTAGAAACGGTGGAAACCTTTTTCTCATACCCCGTCAACTCTCTAACAAGTTCGATGATCTCCTTTCCAGTAATGGTGCTCGTGCCCGGAATATTCCAATGCCCTCCTTCAAAGCGGTCTTGCATAGCCAATTCACAGACGGCCTTCGCGCCATCCGGTGTATAAATATATTCTCGTGGGATCGTTTGATCCCCGACAAACTGGGCTTTTTTATCTTTCATTATCGCTTGAAACATATAATCCAGCAATGTGTTTTCAGCATGAGGTCCATAGAAGTCTGGAAAATGTGCGATCAACATCGGCACACCGGAATCCTTTGCCATCGAATTCAACTCCAGACGAATTTTTCCTTTTTTCGTATGGGGATCCTTCCTTGTCGTTTCAGCTACCAAGGTACCGAGATTTCTTCCGTAAGCATAGATATTGTCGACAATTACAAGCTTTGTTCTCGTTTTTTTGACCGTATTAAGAATATTTTTCATAAGAATGGGCTGTTTATCCTCCCATTCCTGATAAGGTATATTAATAGAGTGAAAAACAATGTCTGCATATTCCGCGGCCCGACTTATTTGTTCTTCGTTAAAGACATCACCTTGAACAAGTCTTACCTGATGATTTTTGAACAATTTATTTAGCTTCTCTAGGTTTCTAGCAAAAGCCGTAACCTCGACTCCCCGCTCCAGTAATTCATACACAATTGCGCTCCCCATGCCACCCGTCGCTCCCAATACAAGTGCCTTCATTATTATCCCCCCTCTTAATGAACCAACGGTCAATAAAATGTTAAAAAAATTAGCGCTGCAAAATTGTCCGTAAAATGACTTCTACATGTGTTTCAGCCATGATTTCCACCTCAGAATAAGGCTGTCTATTTCTACAATAGACTGAAACAAATCCATGGAGCGATAGAAAAACAGACCACGTTTCTTTAATCGGTATGCTCCTATTGCTCAATTGAAGCAGCGCTTCTGAAAATTGCCGATAGCTTTCACTTGGTTCCTGCTGCAGAAAGCTTTGAACCTCTTCATCTCTCGTTAAAAACATAATTTCATAATGATTAGGATGATCGAGACCAAATTTTATAAATCTTAGAAATAAATCTCTGATTTTTTGATGATTATCAGCTTCACTATTCATCACTTTCGCAATCTCGTGATTCAGTAAGGAAAAGTCCAGCGATACAAGACTGTAGAAGATTTCCGCTTTATTTTTAAAGTGATAATAAAGCGCCCCGTGTGAATATCCAAGATTTTGTGCTATTTTTCTCATCGATACATGCTGATAACCTTGCTCTGCAAATAAGTCTCTCGCCGTGTCCATAATCATTTCTTTTGTTAATTCATTATCCACTGCTTTTCTTGGTGACATAGTTTTCTCCTTTAATTGACCGATGGTTAATTAAAAGTTTATCTAGATTCTCACCGATTGTCAATATATTCTAAAAAAAGATGATTAAACGCAATTCTGTCGTAGTGACTACATCCGCCAATACTACTCATCATATTTGTCACTGATACACGAGTCGAATTTCAGAATTACCTTCAGTTATGTGACCGATGACCACGCTCTGATAAGTAAACTCGAATTTGGTTAGTAACTTTACTTAGATGGTTAGTAAATATTTGAAAGTGTTTAGTAATTTTGCATAGTTGGTTAGTAAATTGTAAAAGTGGTTAGTAAACTTGCTTAGTTAGTTGGTAAGGCGATAATAAATTCCAGATTTCGAATATAACATTGAAAAAAATTCAGTTGAATTTTAGTTTCAATCCCTTTCCCTTAGTTTTCAAACAATTGAAGATTTATCCTGGCGTTCACTTCTAAACTATAAGCATCACTGAAAATTTTGATAAAAAAACATCCCTATCTATGGATAAGGATGAAAAACTAGTTGGATTTAATCTTTCTCGGATATTTGGCACCTTTGCTTAAAAAGAAGTAACAAGTCTTCTAAATTTCTCAAAGGTAAATTCATTAAATAAGAATGGTCAGCAGGTTGATAAATATTTTCCGAAATAAGAGTATGAATGATTTTCTCCTTTCTGGCTTTGACGATTTTTTCAAGCCTTCCCATTTAAGAAATTCCTCCTATCCATGCATTACATCTCATCCGATCTGCTGAATACGTTTCTTAGTTTGTTTTCATCCTGTTTAAACGAATTATCAGCGGGAAAGAAGTCCCTCTCACTGTTAGCAATTCACTTCATTGCTCATTTTTCAATGCAGCACGACCTTCTTCACCAGTACGGATTTTAATCACATTGGCCAGTTCATAAATAAAAATTTTTCCATCTCCTGGTTTACCTGTATTGAAGTTTTTCCTTGCAAGGTCGATTACTTGCTGTACTGGTACCTCACAGACAACGATTTCAATTTTGATTCGGTCATGCAGGCTGATTTCACGAGTCACACCACGATAGGTTTCCTTATACCCCTTTTGCAACCCGGCCCCTTTGACTTCTGCGACCGTAATCCCACTGACGCCGATTTTAGCCAACTCCTGTTTGAACACTTCGAATTTCTCTGGCCTAGTAACAATTTCAATCTTTGTTAATACATCTCCCATCATATAGCCCCCCCTTTTTAAATGGATTCGTGGTATGCCTTTTCTCCGTGTAAAGAAATATCCAGACCAAGCGTTTCATCTTCTTCATTCACTCGTAGCGGTACTAAGTAACTAATTACTTTAGCAATGATAAATGTAAGCACCGCTACGAAAATGTAGGTTGCGACGATTGCAATCAGCTGTTTCCAAAATAAATCGAAACCCCCATACAGCAATCCGTTTGCTCCTCCTGGATTAACAGAAGTTGTAGCGAATAAGCCAGTTGCAATCCCTCCCCATGTGCCACCTACTCCATGAAGACCAAACGCGTCAAGTGCATCATCGTAACCAAGCTTTCCTTTTAAATAAGAAACACCCCAGAAACAGACAGCTCCACCAACTAAGCCAATAATAATAGCGGCAGGCACTGTAACAAAGCCACAGGCAGGTGTAATTGCAACTAACCCGGAGATTGCTCCCGATAATGCACCAAGCATCGTAGGCTTTTTATTGCACACATACTCAATTGCAAGCCAGCCAAGAATGCCAGCTGAAGCAGCAACTGCCGTGTTTACAAAAACGACCATGGCTACTTCATTAATCGTCAAAGCGCTTCCGACGTTAAAGCCATACCACCCGAACCAGATTAATGTTGCACCTAAGAATGTTAGCGGCAGATTATGGGGTGAGTTTTCACCTGACAATTTACGTTTTCCGAGCATAATCGCTAATACGAGACCCGTAACACCAGAGGAAACATGAACCACATTACCACCTGCGAAATCCAATGTTCCAAGCTGAGCTAACCACCCACCGCCCCATACCCAATGAGCTAGTGGAGCGTATACTAGCAACGACCAAAAAATTGTGAACAGTAAGAATGCTGAAAATTTCATGCGCTCAGCGACCCCTCCAGCAATAATAGAAACGGTTATTACAGCAAATGTCATTTGGAATAACATGAACAAACTGTGCGGAATCGTATCACTGTAAGGTCCAGGCTCAAACCCAACCCCTTTCAATCCAATCCAATCTAAACCTCCAAAGAAAGCATTTCCCTCTGAAAAAGAAAGCGAATAGCCGATTGTAACCCATAAGATTGAAATGACAGCTAGCGGCATATAACTATGCATCGCAGTGTTTAATACGTTTTTACTTTTTACCATTCCTCCGTAAAAAAGTGCAATCCCTGGAGTCATAATCCAGACAAGCATGGTTGCCACAAACATAAATACTGAATCTGCTAATTCCATTTTTTCTCCCCCTTATAAATGTTATATTACCTAACATCTCGTGTTATATTTAATATCATATTAAATAAACTAACAAAAAGTCAACTGAATTTTATAAATATTCAAAATAAATGTTAGATTAATTAACATTATGTTTTATCCTTTCCAAACAAGATAACAACTTCAACCTTTGACGTATCAGGTTATTAATACATTACACTGTTAGGCTTTTGTGGTACGATAATAGTAATATTTTCAAAATGATAAACTTTTAAGGAGCGTGTAATCGATGGGTGTAACGCTAAGCAAAGGTCAAAAGGTAGACTTAACAAAAGCCCACCCAGGCCTGCAACACGTTGTTGTAGGACTAGGATGGGATGTCGGCAATTTTGGAGCTAGCTATGATTTAGATGCATCAGCCTTTTTAACTGGTGCGAATGGTAAAGTAGCGAGCGATGCAGATTTTGTTTTCTATAACAACCCTTCTGGAGGGAATGGATCTATTCTATATAGCGGAGATAACCGGACAGGTTCAGGTCATCAAGATGATGAACAAATTCAAATTGATTTGAACCTTGTACCGCAGGCGATCCATCGTATCGCATTTACAATCACGATCCATGATGCGCATATGAAGCAACAAAACTTCGGACAAGTTGCCAATGCTTATGTAAGAATTTTTAACACACAAACATTTGAGGAATTAATACGGTTCGAACTTGGCAGAGACTTCACAGTAGAAACCGCCATCGTTGCAGCAGAATTGTATCGTCATAACGGAGAATGGAAATTCAATGCCATTGCAAGTGGTTTCCAAGGCGGATTATCTGCTTTATGTAGAAACTTCGGTGTGAATGTGGATGATGCACCAACTCCCACTCCAATTGTTCAACAACCTTATCAACAGCAGTCTATCCCTTCGCAACAACAGCAACAAGGGTTTGGCAATCAACAAGGTGGATTTGGCAATAGCAATACCAATACATACGGTCATCAGCCCCAACATCAACAGCAACCAACCTACCAACCTCCTATGCAAAATCAAGCGCAAAGAGGTGGAGCCTCACAGCAATACGGTAGCGAAGAGCTGCAATGCCCACGTTGCCATTCAACCAATGTTAGAACTGGACAAAAAGGATTCGGACTCGGTAAGGCAGCAGTTGGCGGGTTAATTCTCGGTCCAGTCGGGTTGCTAGGCGGATTCATTGGAAAAAACAAATTGAAACTTACTTGTAACAGTTGCGGCAATTCATGGTCACCAAATCAAACCGATTATTCCGAATGGGCCGTGCAACAAAAGCGGAAAGCACAGGATTTATTCGCTCGATACAAAAGTCAGGATGTGTTAGACGCCATCGTCGCAGGATGTGCACTTGTTTCCATGGCAGATGGACACCTAGATCCATCCGAGCGCCAGCAAATGATTGATTTTGTCAATCAAAGCGAAGAATTACGCGTCTTCGATACAAACAAAGTGATCACACAATTCAACAACTTTACTCAGAAAATCGAACGAGATATGATTGTCGGTCGCGCTGAAGCCTTCAAAGCATTAGGCCGCGTCCGAACAAAACCGGAAATCGCTCGTCTTATCGCAAGATATAGCATAGCGATTGGGTACGCAGACGGTAACTTCGACGCGAACGAACAGCGCGTTGTCAGCGAAGTTTGCCGGGAACTTGGTCTTGATCCAGCTGAATTTCTTTCCTAACAAAAAAAGCATGAACATATTAGTCATAAAGAAGCTGGACACCATAAAAAAAAACAAACGGAAGACTCTATCCAAAGAGTCTTCCGTTTGTCTTTTACTCATACTTAGATTTCCAACTATCGAAACTTGCTTGAGTTTTCTTTTCACCAAATACCGCATACATCCCTTCACGAGTAACCACCCATGATGTTCCGAATTTACGAATAGTTCCGTGGGGGAAATCATGAATTCTCCTTCTTAACGTCGAAGAGTCAATGCCCCATTCCTTGCACGCTTCACTTGAGCTCAATATGTTTCGACTATCTAAGTTTGGTTGTTTTTTAAATAAGTTAATCATCCAGCAAGCACCTTCTCGATTGGCATTTTATACAAAAGCGATTACGAAAGCTCTTTATAAATATGCATAACCTGATTCAATATATCTTCAGCGGCTAAGATTCCTTTTTGCCCTGTTCGGTGAATCGTTCTTTTCACCGCCGAATTCTCCATTTCACTTAGTTCTCCATGGATAGGGGATATTGCATAGTCCGCAACTTCCAGCATAGGCAGATCAAGTAGCGAATCCCCCGCCGCTGCCACAAATTGTCGATTGCTTTTTTCTTTAATATAAGCGACTGCATCCCATTTATTCACCGCTTTTGGTACAAAATAAAGCTTGCGACCTTGCAGAGACATTTTCCAACCTTGTTGATCGATTACTTCTTTGAATTGCATTAATTCATCCAGCGGAACCAAGTCACGTTCAATCAAACAATAATGGAACAGTTCATCTGCCGTATGTTGGGAATGAACCCACTCATCGTTAGCTATTTCACCAAAATGTTCAAGGATCTTTTCTCCACTTAATGCCTCATTTTCTAGCTTCATTTTAATTTGTCGTTGCCACTCTTCATCTACTTTACCTTTCACAAGAATATTTCCACCATTGCTTGTCACAGCAAAAGGCGGTACAATTTCCTCTTGGAATAGAGTAATATATTGAAACTGTTCTACCGTTCTTGTTGTAACCGGAAGAAACATCATCTTGTGAGCAACTTCTTTTAATAATTCAATTGCAGCTAAGGTCATATAGGAGATTTCCCGTTCACCGCGTTTTTCAACAACACGCATCGCGGGCGCAGAACGATCTTCACTAAGCCTCATCGAACGGATTGAGTAAATTAATGTTTGATCTAAATCACTCGCAAAGATCATAGCTTCTCCTTCAACGACTTAATTAGTCCGCAACAAGTATATGACATTTCTGGATACTCTTCAATCGGAACACCACGATCTTTAGCCAGCAGAATAATATGCTTTAATCGCTGATCATTTCGATTTTTCACAAGTATCTTCCAAGGAACCCTTCGCAATAAAACACGAGTTGTTTCTCCAACACCAGGCTTTATATGATTTATATCATCGATTGAAAAATCAACTTGTATCTTTCTCACACAAGCCTCTCCTGACCAATTCGGAGCTGTGTGCATCAGACGAATTTTCTCAAGATGAGTTTGAATATCTGGCTCAACTCTAGGAAACTCTTTAACGATGGTAGCAATAAATTCATTGGATACATCTTCTTCTTCAAGATGACGATAATATTTTGCACCATGAAAATCCTGATCAGAAATATACGCTTTATTATGAACTGTACGGCTTACAAGACCTGACACAGTTGAATTCAGACAAGCACTCGGGATCAAGAAATCCTCTCTTGTCCCATAAATTTCAGAACAATAACCTGGGTCAGCTAACACGGCAAGACCGTCATCCAGATTATAGCCAAACTTGTCATTCATTTTTTGGCAAGCTTTTGCTAATTCAAGGCTGATCGCACCTTTACCCGTCCACCCATCAATAAATTGAATCTGACGATCTGGATGATTCTCTTTAATATAACGAATTGCCTGCTCATCAATTCCTTTACCACGGATGATAGAAGCACTATAATGTGGCACATCCAAGTTATAAGCAAATGATAAATAACGCTTAATGAGGATGCCAACCGGCGTACCTGCTCTTGCTAAGGATACAAGTATTAGATTCCTCCCTTTTTTCGCAAGAATTCCTTCTGTCACTACACCTATTGCTACCGCCATTTTCTGTGCATATTCTACCAATGCCTTTTGATACACTTCCATGTATTCAGATGTCGGCTTGTATTCAATCGGCAACATTTCAGAGTAATGAACACCAGATTGAATCGCTTCTTCCCGGTCCTCCGTTCCCTGTTCCTCCATGACTTCACTTAGATCTTTTAATAGAAACGTCACATCTTCAGGTGGATAACTGCCCATTGGCGTAATTGTAAAGTTCTGTTTAATCGGCATGACCTTCTCCTTCTACTTTAGAATTCATGGTCACCACAAAGAGCCTCTTTGCACCGACTTGTTTGATCTTTTCTAATAAAGATTCCAGGCGAACCTCTTCTACTTCGCGCTCGAGGAATAGATAGATGTCTTGGTAGCTCTTGTATGGGATATTGTAAAAATAATTTATGACGCCTGAATCGTCTGGATTCACAAAATCAAACCCATTTGTCACAGCATACCCTTCTTTATCAATTCGATGAATCGGACTTCTCGTCGTTGATTGACAGAAGACATCATTGCCCATATATGAAGCGATTTTCATTGGAAGATACATAAATTCACCCGTCCCTAGACAGAGCGTTTTTCCGCCAGAACGAGTTTGCTTAAGACCCACTCCCACATGAAATGCATAATCATCAATACTCGGGCGATCCCTTGATGATATTCCGTTAAAACGTCCTGTCATTCCGGAATAAGGAACTTGATTCACAGATCCTTCACTACTAATAGATACATACGCAACATCATCAATCTGTTTAAAGCTCTCATATTCTGATAGATTGATAGTATGGATCTCCGTTTCAACAGCAGCACCAGAATGGGCATATTCATAGTAACCTTCCGTATCAACAGGATTTCCATCTACTTCGATCCTACCTGCCAATAATGTTGCGGTTCGGATGCGGATACCCAGCTTTTCTTCTAATTCCGCGTACGCTGCTTTGTTTGCTTCTGAACGCCAATCCAAAAGAGATAAGACGACATACTCTTTTCGAGGATATGCAGCATGAATGGATTCTATAATATTTAATGCTGTTTTCCCTGTTGTAATTTCATCATCAACAAGAACGATTGGGCCATCTTTTTGCAACAACTCTTTATTTCCATAGCACGCTTGCTCAGTCGCATGAGAATGTTCTTCTTCAAACTCTATGCTCGACTCTAACCCGACAATTTGTTCTCTTGTAGTATGAAGATAATGGGCATTATTAAATAAATCAAACACACTATGCCCAAGTGCTGTCGCAGTCTCCGCAAAGCCGATGAAAAGTGTTTCATCAGGTAAATGAAATGGGTTGTCCATGAGAGAATGGTAGATTTCTTCTTGCCTATTTCCTGATAACAACGCTTCTATCACAGCTTTTCTGCCTTCTATTGAATGGGTATGCACCGTCTCTAAATAACGCATCGCTAATAACGCACCACTTAACAAAGAAGTAACCGGCGCTACCGGGATATGCTTGCCAAGGATTTTACTAACAAACAGAAAGCCACGTTTCTTATTTTTCCGGGCTGCCATTTCGAATAAAAAGTCTAAAGGAAGATTATAAGGATTTTCCGTTACTTCAACTGTTACAGCTAAAGAATCTAATATATTAAATATGGATCTGTTCTTGCTCTGTGAGTAAATCAATGTATGAGCATTGTTCATGATACACCCCGTATATTTTCGCTTTGCTAACGATTTTTATTGCCCAATTATAATGGGGCTTCATTTCATTCATTTTATTGGAAAATTGACTTTTCAGTACACCTGATTCTCCACCAATTCCCTCTAATATACTAATAGCATCCATATATTCTTCGTAGGAAACAACAGAAAACGCGTGAACAGGCTTTATATGGGTCGGATGAATAACCGTTTTCCCAGTAAGTCCATTGTTTTTGTCCAGCAATATTTCCTGAATCAACCCATCCAAATATTCATTTAAAAATTCTTTACGAATCGATAAGCCTTCTTTACCAAGACTGTTCGTAAAAGGGGTTTGGCGAAGCTGTGGCTTAAGCACTCGTTCCTCTTTATAAAAGTACTCCCATACAGGCCCTGACACAACATATTCTTTTTCACTTCGGCCAAATACATTCACGATATCAGCAATACAATCTCTGACGACCGAAATATCATAAATCGTAGAATCACTACTTCTTCTTATCCCATACAATCCACAAAAGTCAGTAGCTCCCATCCGGACATTTAAGATGCAATCATAATTTTCATCAAGCAGCTTCTTAATGCTTAATAATGAAGCTATTCTGGATTCTTTATAAATAACTTCAGCCGATTCAAGAATCGGCATCCCATATAATCGAATACCATATTGCTCATTTACATCGCGAAGAGCCGCAATGTAGCCCGCCCCATTTTCTGCTGTGAATTTTGGAAACACAAAGCCAGTTAGCACATGTATCGAGCTACCAAGATGCTCTGCTACATATCTCATTTGCTTTTCACTTCTCACTCGAATAAAAATGATTGGCAGTTCATCCATCGAAAATAATCCTGATTCAATCTGCATATGAAGCTGCTGAAGCTGAGCAATAACATTCATCTCTGCCTGATAGACTTCATGATCACTTACAGCATCTTCAAGACAAAGGACCATAGACACTAAACCATCATGCTTCTGTTTAACTATATCAGCGCAAATATTCGGACGAGTGCCAGGCATATACAAGCAAGCTCCAAGCGTAAGTGCCAGCAATTCTTTCTCGCTGTCTTTAGAAAATTCTATCGGCGTTCGATAAAAGATTTTCTCCACGCGATCCTTTGTTAAATAATTAAAATGCTTCAAACTTCTACCTCCTATTACGAAAAACCGTCACCGGTGTAAGGTTAGATATATAGTGAGACTCAATCAGCGGGGGGGTTCTTCAACCCTCGCTGACTGTTAGTCCCGTTCTAGTGTTGCTAATACCTACACTTCTTCGATTCCTACTCCTCTAATTCTTGAGGTGGGGGTCTTACCGCCCGTTAATGCAGGATTAAAAATTATTGAAAAAATGTATCCTTTATTTTCACTTAAGACTAGCATAAGACAAGCAAGAAATAGGGAGAGTTGTTTTGTTTTCTCTCCCTATTTCTTGTTTGTCTTAAGAGCGAAAAATTCTATTAGTATAAGACGGTCGACTAAGATTCGTACGTCCCTTTGTCTTCATCGACATATCTCGCATCCTTTGTTCCAAGAAATTTGGGATTAAACTAAGAAGGAAATATTTGCCAATATCTCGTAATCTTTCAGTAAAAGAATCGTTAGCTACATCCCTGCAGGCCTCAGTAAGCTAGCAATTTGCGCCAGACATAAAATATATGAAAAACCAATACTTTATTACTTTTACGAAAACCGCAACTACTCCATTCAGCCACACCAGGAACTTCAATCAATAAGTAGTTTTATTGCGAGATAAATAACGAAAAGGGAAACACAAATGTGTTCACCCTTTTGATATTTGGAACAATTATGAATGTACTATTACTTGTTCATCGCAATTTCTAGAACGGAAGGTTCTTAAAGTTACAGTGACAAAATCGTTAAATGATATCTATGTATCCTTTAAACAGATAAACCGTAGTTTTGACATAATGAAGCCAAGCCACCTGAAAACCCACTGCCAATTGCATTAAATTTCCAATCAGAACCATGACGATATAATTCACAAATCACGACTGCTGTTTCAATCGAGAAATCTTCTCCAAGATCATAACGTAAAACTTCTACATTTGTATCTTCGTTTACAACGCGCACAAATGCATTAGACACTTGACCAAAGTTTTGGCTTCGTTGATTCGCATCATGAATTGTAACCGTGATTGCAATTTTATGGATATTTGCAGGAACTTTATTAAAGTCTATTTTGATCTGCTCATCATCCCCATCACCTTCACCAGTACGGTTATCACCCGTATGCAGAACGGAACCACTAGGGTCTTGCAAATTATTATAAAAGATAAAATCAAGGTCGTTGGTACATTTATCATTCTGATCAACTAAAAATGCTGAAGCATCAAGATCAAAATCAAAGCCCCCAGTATATTTATTCGTATCCCAGCCTAGACCAATAACAGCACGTGTCAAACCTGGGTTTGTTTTCGTTAAATCAATTCGTTGCCCCTTTGATAATGAAATGGACATCAACATCATCCCTTCTATTTCCCTTAAAGATTATCGTGGGTGTGCCAAAAGGGTCTGACCTCGCACTCTATCCACAGTATCCAGTAGTAAAACACCAGATAAAGTCTATATGTAGTAGTTGCGGGGTCTGACCCTTTCATTGGACATCCTCAAATCAATAGAAACTCTATCTTCTACGAGCTTATTTAAAAATTCACTAAAAGTTATACAGATAAACCATAGTCAGTTACAAGTGCAGCCAATCCGCCTTGGTAGCCACTACCAATTGCATTGAACTTCCACTCGCCAGCGTGACGGTATAATTCCGCAACAACAACCGCTGTTTCAATCGAGAAATCTTCTCCAAGGTCATAGCGAATGAGTTCTGAATTACCTTGTTCGTTCACAACACGCACGAACGCATTCGATACTTGACCAAAGTTCTGACTGCGAGCTTCTGCGTCATGGATTGTAATCGTAAAAGCAATCTTTTCAACCTCAGCTGGTACAAGGCTTAAGTCGATTTTAATTTGTTCATCGTCTCCATCACCTTCACCTGTAAGGTTATCTCCTGTATGTACGACAGAACCGTTACCGCCTTGAAGATTGTTAAAGAATACAAAATCTTTTTCAGAACCAACTTTCCCTGAAGCGTTTAGCAAGAATACAGAAGAATCTAAATCGAAGTCGTTTCCCCCATCATATTTGTTTGTATCCCAACCTAAACCAATTACTAAATTTTTAAGTCCTGGATTTCCTTTTGTTAAATCTACTTTTTGTCCTTTGCTTAATGAAATCGCCATAATTATTTTCCCTCACTTTATTAGATTTATTTTGTATGAAGACATGGGGACGGGGCTTCGCGACTTACTAATATAGCCAATTTACTTTGGAGATATACTTCCTTTATTAAGAAATTACTCCAAAATCGGGCTCCACACCGCCACCATTGTGATTAAGCAAACGTAACCTGCTTAATGATAGACCTTCATGGTAGATGGTGGCGTTTTAACGCCATATTCGTTTTGTAAAAAAGTTACGCATACTTGTTTGCAATCTCAGAAATAGATGTGTCTTTAGTTCCGTCTCCGATTGCATTAAATTTCCACTCACCGTTATGACGGTAGATTTCTCCAACAAATAATGACGTCAATCCCGCATAGTTATCTGTCAAGTTAAAATGGATTAATTCTTGACCATTTGAATTATCCACCAAGCGGATAAAAGCATTTTGAATCATTCCGAAATCTTGTTTTCGTTGTACACAAGCATAAATATTCACGACGAATACAAGCTTTTCTATACTAGGAGAAACACGATTTAAGTCGACGATGACTTGCTCATCATCCCCATCACCATCTCCTGTTGTGTTATCGCCTGTATGTTTTACACTTCCATCCCCACTTGTTTTATTACCAAAGTAGATCAAGTTGTTTTTATTCGTTAATTTCTCGTTCTTGTCCAAAAGAATGACAGAAGCATCACAGTCAATGTTCGGAGTACTTCCACCACCAAACAATCCTCCTAAAAGGCCTTTTGGCTTCCCTGAACTTACTGGGTCCCATCCTAAACCTACTGTAATGGATGATAAACCGGCTCTGCCTTTTGTAAGGTCTACCTTTTGCCCTTTTTGTAACGAAATCGCCAACAGAAACACTCCCTTACCGACTCACGCCAGCGTGTTTTATTTAATTGTATTGTATCATCATTCTTCCATTCGAACAAATAATAATACTCTTAACTTTTCAATTGTCTTGTTTGAAATTTTTCTTTCAATTCGATTAAACGTTTTGTACCTTCTTCACGTGTTCGTTTATTTTCATCTTCAATTTTCTTTGTTTCTTCTAATCCATTAATAATAATGTTCCATGACTCTTCAATCGTTTCAATTTTGATACTTGGCGCTCCCGCAAGTCGTGCAATCTCTGTGCTTTGTGATGAAATATTTTGTGCATTTCGCACGAGCATTTCATTCGTTCTCCGATCAAGCTCACTCATTGAATCAGCAACAAGCTTTTGACGTTTTGCAGATACCGCCTGAATTAATCCGTTTTTGAAAATTGGAATCGTTGTAACGAAAGCAGAATTAATTTTTCCAATTAGCTTTGTGTTGCCTCTTTGAAGCAATCGGATTTGTGGTGCTGTCTGCAAAGCAACCATCTTTGCCATTTCCAAGTCATATACCCGTTGTTCAAGCGTTTCAATACCATTTCGCAGTGTTTCTAATTCCATTGCTGCAATCTGGTCTCCCGATGTAGCTCTTGCTTCAAACTGCGGCAATAATGTTGCTTTCAATTCCTCTGCCTTCATCGCACCTGCAACACCATATTTTTCAAGGGCTAGGTAGAAATTAAAGTTTTGTTCATACATTTGTTCTAGCGTGTTTGTTGACGTCACCATCTCATTTTGGTACTTAGAAATTTCAACGTAAATCTTATCAATTTCGCCGCCCATTGTTTGGTATTTCCCAAAAATCTTATCGATCACTTTTCCGCCTTTTTTGAATAGTTTCCCAAACAGACCCTTCTTCTCTTCGGCAAAATCCTTCCGATCAAACTGATCCATAACCTTACCAAGCTGCTTTAATAATTCACTGGAATCTTCCATTGAACTGGCCTTCATCGTCCCTAAAATCCGGTCAGAGAACTTCGAAATCTCAACAGCTGGCTCTTTCCCGAACTCCAACAATGAAATCTGATTTTTTACATCAATCTGCTGAGCCAGCTTCTGCACTTCGGGTTCCTGACGAAGTTTGAGTTTAATTTCCTCCGTTTTATTAAGTGACAGCTGGTTCGTATTCTCATCAAGTATTTCTGTACTATTAACCTGCATTCTTTATCCCTCTTTCTTACGTATCTTTTGTGAAAAAGGGGCGGGGCTTCGCAAAATCAACTCGCACCGCCACCTTCATAAGTTGACACAGTTTATAGAACCTGAACCTTATTTAACGTTTTAGTTTTAGAGCAGGTGCTCATTGATCTTTTTTGAAAAAACGACGCCATATCGGTATCTTTGGTTCTTTATATTCGTAATTGAATTCAAACTGATCCATTAAATGTACATCATAATACTGTTCATCCATGTATTGCTCTATGTCTCTAAGACCTGATGGATTAAGAAGAATGATATCAAACCCCAACTCATTTAACAAAAGCAATAGCGCCGCATCGGAACGTGCTAATCCATTTCCGGAACCACTATTGTATAAAATAATTCTTGGAACGAACTGTGGATAATCAAATTTAAGTAATAAACTAACAATAGACTCAGGCAAGACCGTAAGCTGGGTAAATAAATACAATTTGAGATCCGCTATCGTCTCATGATGCTCCAGAAGAAGCTTCGGATTCGCACAAACTCGTGAAATTCCTGCAGCAAGCGCTTCTTGGACACCAAGTGGTAGTTGCTTTAATTTCCACCATACGCTATTGATCATTTTTTTAGGGTCTAGTACTCCATTATCTAAAAGTGCATGCTGATAATGATAGAGGTAATTACCATTGATGCTGTTTGTAAAAGGAAAGTAACGGATAAACAGCGATAACTCGCCGCCCTTTAGCTCCTCAATTTTCCCCCAATACTCACTCCTATTCGTTGTCACTCCTGATACTTTCGCAAAAAGGGATGGAACATGCACTTCATTTCCTTCAATATAAAAGTTCGGTCTAATGAATGCTCTTTCCCTGCTCATTAAAAATAATTCATCATACGTTGTTTTTAGTGTGATGGAGACAGGGTAATGAGAACGATACTGCCATGGCTTAAATATTGGCGTCTCTTCAGTATGTAGAATCCGCTCAATTTCCTTAGATGCCTGATAGGCAACTGTTGCCTTACGAACCGGACGCTGTGTTGGAAAAGATCTCGGTTCTTTTTTCACTTGAAAATCCTGAACAATCATTTGCTTCCGTTCTGGATCTAGTTCTTTGAAGATATCAGACCCGAGTGGATGGAATATTAATAAATCAAGGCCTAAATGTAGAATGAATGATAAGAAATAAAGTTCGCTTTTCGTTGCGTCACCATACCATAAAACAACTGGAACCTCTTCCCCATCCAGTTTACTAAGGATTTCATCAACATGGTTCCAAAGCCATTTAATTAAATCGCTAATCACTCTACGAAAATCAGGATGCTTAAATCCTGAATCATGTTGTTCGACAAATCGGGATAAAGTTTTATTGAAGCTTTCACGTATATGTCGATGAATCGAAGGATCTTCATGAGACGGAATAAGCTGTCTCCCTTCAAGAAAAGCGATAAAGCGATTAACGGAAAGCTGTTCACTTTGGTTTATTTGTAGCACTTCTTGAAGTGCCTGAAATTTCTCGGGATCATTTTCTTTGTTTAAACGGTCATTCCAGACGTATACATGAGGGTTTTGGGATAATGTAAATAATGTCAGATAATAGTCATCCTCATCTCGGGGAATACCTAAGAAACGAGCCGCCACTTGTCCAAGGCTAATGAAGGGTTCACCGCTTTGATGATTATCTCTTTCCGAGCGTTTCTTTTCGATTAATTGTTTCCATTCATCTTCTGTAAAATCGATCAATACCGGATTGATCTTTGCGTATTGACCAAATGCACCCACTGACAAATCTCCTTTCAAAGAAAAGCGCTAAGTTCTTTGTTCAACCTACGCATGCCTGCCAATTCGGATGACAAGGCTTTAAGGATCTAGGCTGTCAAAAATTACTGAAAAACTCCTGTTTCTATTATAACGTATTTGCCAGCAAAAGGTTTCATCGAAGTTGCTGATTTTTGGATATATTTGTATCAAACAAATAACTAGTTCAGGTACAATGAAAAAAGAAATATTGAAGGATGTGTTCTTATGCTTACTTTAGTTAAAGGCCAGAGATTGAATTTGAGTAAACAATACCCTCTCACGAAAAAATGGCGCATCACCGTAGCTTGGGATCTTTCCATGCCTTTAAATCGTAACCTATATGATGTAGACGTATCCGTATTTATGTTGAATGATCAGCGGAAAATTCCGCTTGAAGAGTATTTTATCTTTTATAACCAGCGAGAATCTCCGGACAAGTCTCTGATCATGGCCAATCAAATGCCAAACAATGCCGAACAACAAATTACCATTCATCTTCCCTACATAAAAGACGACATTCATGAAATCCTATTCGTCGTAACCATACATGATGCTGTTGAAAAAAATCAAAGTTTCCAGCATTTTCGTTCCATCAACATGACCATTGAGGACTTTGACACAAACGACACCTTATTTTCCTTTACTGAAAATCAGTTTTATGACGAAACAGCCTTTGAACTTGGTCAATTATACAAAAAAGAGGGTGACTGGCGTTTTAATCCAGTTGGCAGAGGATATAATGCCGGGCTTCAGGAATTCTTGGATCTTTACCATGTAGAAACCGATGAGACTCCTGATTCTGAGCCCGTTCAAATAGCTGAGCCGTTAAAACTCACTAGTTTTGACCTGCTCAAGAAGAAAGTCGATATCGTGTTGGAGAAAAAGGCATTACAGAAAGGAATTGCCCGAGTAGGTGTGGTCCTTGATATATCAGGTTCGATGCGCAGGCTTTACCAAAACGGCACCGTTCAAAACGTCATTGAAAGGCTCCTTGCATTAGCAACCCGCTTCGATGATGACGGCGTTTTAGATGTGTGGATTTATGACAATGAATTTACAAGGATGCCCTCGATTACCGAGAATGATTTCTCCAATTATATCGACCGCGAAATCCTTTCTAATCCACACGTAAAAAAATTCGGTGCCAACAATGAGCCGCCGGTTATGAGAGACGTATTACAAAAGTACTTAGTTGAAGAAAAAAGTAAACTACCAACCTATTTAATTTTCATCAATGACGGTGGCGTTAAAAAGGCAAGTCGCAAACAAGACAATGTTCCAAAAGTATTAATTGAATCATCCACTCAGCCCTTATTCTGGCAATTTGTCGGAATTGGCAACGGAAACTTTGACGTCCTCAGAAAACTCGATGATTTAGAAGGCCGCTTCATCGACAACGCAAACTTTTTTCAAATTGTTGATATCGAAAATGAAAGTGATAATGATTTGTATCATAAATTACTCAACGAATTCCCGTTATGGATGAAAGAAGCGAGAACCAAGCATGTAATTAATTAAGTGCAATAAGAAGAGGGGCGAGTAAGTTTAGGCAGAATCACCGGACTTGATGCGTGCTTCCCCCCACCTTTTTAACCATTGCGAGCTGGAATTCAAATTTGCGTGCCGATTTTCAAATTTGCGCGCCGGAACCAACACTTTCCGAGCGAGAATGGAGATTTGCACGCCGGGGCCACTTTTGTCGTCTTAGATCGAAATTACTAATAAAACAACTCTCTCCTTATTACGCTTTTTTATAAACTATATGTAGTAATTACGGGGGATGTTATAGGACATCCCCTTATATGAGTACTTTACTTATAATTATTTATAAAGAGTATACCAGTTCTCTTTCTTTACCATGTTATCCCGGCCTCACTTTACTCTTCTACATAGGGAATCGTGAGTGGACCCATTGGCAAAACAGCTACTGACATATCATCACCATAAATCTGTTTTAATTCCTCTAACGTTTGTTCAATATTATGCGAGCTTTTTAGCATGGCCCCGTTCACCTGCTCATCCGTAAGTTTGGAATAAACGTATACATCTGCCCACACTTGTATCACTGTTTGTTTTTGAACTTGCCATTGATCAAACATCTTAAAATTAGGACTGTTTATCAAATCTAATAGCTCTTGAGGACTTTTCGCCATGTCAAAAATCTTCGAATAGTTGCCGTGGCTCGGAAGCCCATCCGAACATTCGGAAGCAATAATAATTGTACCTCCTTTTTTTACGATTTTATGCGCGGCGCTCATCCCCTTCACCGCTTGGTAAAGATTCTGATCAAGAGGGTAGCCTGAATTTGATGTAATGACTACATCAAATCGCTCGGCACACTGTATCATCGCATGTTCCTTAACAAACGCACACCCTTTGTCATGTGCTTCGTACAATTCACCGGCAAATACAGCAGTTATTTCTTTGTCTTTATTTAAAGTGACGTTCAACATGAAGTCTGGTTTGCACAGTTGATTTATTTCACGCGTCATGTCTTGAACAGGGTTGTTCTCCATGTTTCCCCATGTAGCTTGGGGGTCCCCGATCATTCTTGCATTATGAAATGTCATGATTGTCTCTATCCCAGCAATCCCTGGCATAATACCTTTTGGTCCCCCAGAAAAACCAGCAAAAAAATGGGGTTCAATAAAGCCCGTTACAATCCGAAAATCAGCTTCGACATACTCTTTATTTAAATAAACATCACAACCAAACTTGCTCTGCCCCAAATTAACTAGCGTTTCTTTATCATGACAATTATTGTTAATGATCCGAATATTGTCTACGACCCATTCGCCAAGCATCGAAACAAACTCTTCCCTTGTCTGGTCCCGGTGAGTACCAGTGCCGTTTATTATGACAAACTTCTCTAGTGGAACATGGTTCAATTCCTCAATCAGCCAAGGTACTAGTTTATGATTAGGTGTAGGTCTTGTAATATCACTGATAACGATTGCGACAGTATCCGTCGCTTTAACGGTCTCCTTAAGAGAGTGAGCACCTATTGGATGTCTAAGAGCATGTGTAACCGCCTCTTTTTCTTCCTCAATTCCTGGTAGATGGTTTGGTTCAACCAAGAATATATCATCAGGCAACTCAAGTAACAATCCATCTTTTCCGTACAATAAATTTGTTTTCATATCCATTTCCTTTCCCTGTAAAAATAAGAGTTTCAAAGTAAACATTCAAAAGAAGAGGGTCTTTAAGTAAAAGACAAGAGGGGGTTAGAGCAACCCCACATCTATCTTATATACAGTTCAAGATTTCTAAGTCAGCCGCTTTTAAACATCCTCTTAATGGATAGATGATTGAGTCGCTTTGTTAATGTCATTATTTAGGCCTACCTCTTCAATCGTCCCATCGATCCCACGTTTCTTTTGATATTTATCTACTAAAATAACAGCGATTGGACATAAAATAGCCGTTGTTAACGTAGCAATTGAGATTTGCGCGGTAGCAACGTTTACGATACTGGCATAGCCAGCAGCCTCCGCATTACTCATCATGCCAGAACTTGCTGCAACTGCAGATGCAGCTGCTATCGCTGCCGGGGTAGCTGCGGCATTTCCTGCTGTGGATGCTTCAGCAACAGGACCAATATAACTTTTTTCTTTGAATAACTTGAATACTAGAATGCCAGTCGCAGCAGTAAGCACAGTTGTTAAAATACCGATTGTGAGGCCTGCAGCGACAACGGAAGGGTTGAAGAAATTAGCAAGGTTCATCCCCGCCCCTAAAGCAAAGGCGAAGAAAGGAACAGGCAGGATTTCACCCGGTTTTAAAAAGGCTCGGATTTCAGGATCTAAATTCCCAAGTAACATCCCTAAACCAATTGGCAGTAAAACAGCGATAAATGCAATAACTGGAAAACTAGAACCTAATAAACCTAGAGACATTAGAGTGAGAAACGGACCATCGTTTAAAGATAGGACCGACACCGCGCCAACATCCGAACGGTTTCCATACTGACCCGTTAAGGCTACATACATTCCACCGTTTCCATTTGTCATAGCGGCAATAATAGCCAAGGTAGACAATCCAAGAATCCCATTCATTGGATCGAAAAAGATGCCAAATAGTAGTCCTATTGTAAGACCTGTTAAATATTTTGAAGATGTGAGCAAGACACCTTTCTTAAGCGCTCGCCCTCCCACTTTCAAATTCATCTGGCTTCCGGCACAGAAGAGAAAGAGTGCAATTAATACGAGTGAACCATTTTTAAATAAAGCTTCCGAAAACCCACCGATTCGTAAAAATTCATAAAATCCCTCTGGTGTTTCGGCGACTCCAAGCTTCTTCAAGAAATTCATGACAACAGGGATATGCATTTGATCAATCGTGTTTAGTAGCGCCCCAAACAAAAGAGGAACAACCATTAACCCACCCGGAACTTTTTCTATCGTTTTTTTTATTTTCATATGCCAAACCACCCTTTATCCATTTAGTTGATTATAAAAAAATGAACGAATAACTTGCTCTGAACAATGTTCTAATAATTCACTTGCACGTTCCATTGCTTCACTCAGCATCATCGGTTGATTAATAATACTGTTCACACTCACTACCCCAAATGGATATAAAGTTTCAACGCCAGGTCCAATAGATCCTGCCAGAATGATAGAGGGAATTCCTTGTGATTTAGCGGCTTGTGCTACTCCCATTGGTGTTTTTCCAGATG
The DNA here is from genome assembly GCF_053653995.1 of Peribacillus sp. JNUCC 23. The sequence continues at coordinate 683,229 of NZ_CM132202.1, read as the reverse complement.
CTGTCTGAAAGTCAACCTGACCCTCTCCAGTAATCACAAGATCCGCCCCGATAAGCGCTTGCTGTAATTTCGTATATTCAATCACAATGTCGATCCCTCGCCTCATTTCAGCAGGAAAGAACGCTTGAAAAGCTCCGCCAAGGCCTCCGGCTGCCCCAGCACCTGGTCGGTTATGAAGATGGATTCCTGTGACTTTTTCCACTTCATTTGCAAAATGGGCTAAACATTGATCCAACATTTTTACATCTTCTAAAGTCGCTCCCTTCTGTGGGCCAAAAACAGAAGAAGCCCCATCTGGTCCAATGAATGGATTCTGTACATCGGAAGCTATTAGAAAATTCCTCGCTTTAATTCTTTTATCAAATCCACTCATATCGATTGAGTGTATCCGGGCTAATTCAGCTCCACCAAAGGAAATCTCCTTCTCTTCTTCATCTAAAAGCTTCATCCCTAGAGCCTGTAACATTCCAGCTCCTCCATCATTCGTAGCAGAGCCGCCTATTGCTAAAATGAAAGATTGAAACCCATCATCTAAAGCTTGCTTAATTAATTCTCCAGTTCCATAAGTAGTTGTAAGTCTTGGATTAAGCTTGTCAGAGGTAATGTGTGCAAGTCCGGATGCAGACGCCATTTCAATGACACATGTTTCTCCATCACCTAATACGCCGTATTCAGCTTCCACCGCTTCTCCGAATGGCCCAGTAACGGATACATGCTTTCTGCTACCGCCTGTAGCTACAACCAATGTCTCCATCGTCCCTTCACCACCATCAGCTATAGGCAGCAAGACAGTTTCTGCAGCAGGAAATGCCTTTTTAATGCCTTTTTTGATAGAGTTGGCTGCTTCTACTGCACTTAAACTACCTTTAAATGAATCTGGTGCTATAACGATTTTCATAATCCTCCTCCTTTTAAGAAAACGCTTTCATTTTCTAGTTAAATTATAACTGAACTTGACTATTAAAAGCTTCATGTTTAACGTATAAAATACGAGGTTAATTTTCCGAATATTTTGTTCATAGTAACTAAAACGGGGAGGAATTATGTTAACAAGGAGTATTGCTCATACAATTGTTAAGGAAACTTCGATACGACTTAACCGAAATATTAATATTATGAATGATTCTGGTATTATCATCGCTTCCCGTGATGTTGAGAGAATCGATGATATTCACGAAGGAGCACTTCACGTTTTAAAAACCGGACAGACACTAATAATATCCTCTAATCAGAGTGTCTCTTGGAAAGGTTCTCACCCTGGTATCAACCTCCCTATTGTTTTTCATGACAAGATTGTTGGAGTCATCGGCATTACAGGTAATCCAGATGAAATGGCTGATTTAGGGGAATTAGTAAAGATGACAACAGAGTTAATGATAAAGGCTGAATATATGGCTTCCCAGATGGAATGGAAGAAACGGACAAAAGAAATGATCATTGAAGAATTATTAAAAATTCATCCCTCCTTTGATCAGATTCGTCGTGGTCTTAATTTACTTGGCATTACCTTGCATCCGCCATACAATTCCCTCGTCATTCAAATGGCTGAAGGTACGATTACGAATCATACTATTGTTGAAAAGATAGAAAAAATACTAGGTGAGAACAGCGGAATTGTTGGTTTTATTAACACGAATCGAATCTTTTTGGCTTTTTCCAACCAAACAGAAATGATGGTTAATCAAAGAATTCGGGAAATTTATCATGCATTAAAAAAACGGCAGCTAACATTTCGCCTAGCATTCAGTATTCCGTTTGATTCCCTAAATAGGTTCAGTCAATCCTATCAAGATTGTGATCTAGCACTTGCAATCAGTGATCCTTCTGAAGAGATTATCTCTTTTGCTGACATTGAGCTCAAAGTTTTAATTCATCAACTGAATCGATATGAATCTGAAAGGTTTTACCAAAGAGTCATGACGAAAACACTCATAAAATATGCCGACACTCTTGAAAGTTTTTTTAAAAATAACTTTAACATCCAACAAACCGCGGATGAACTATTTATCCATAGAAACACCTTGATTTATCGATTGAAGAGAATTGAAGAGGAAACCGGATATAATCCTAAACACTTCAAAGATGCCATCACTTTACAGCTTGCGATTTGGATATCACACAAAATGAAGAATTAAACAAAGTGGATCTTATTTAATGACTCCATTTCGAAAGAACAGGAAGAGGGTATCCCAAAAAGAAAGGTTCTGGCCTTTCTTTTTGGGATACCCTTTTCTTTATATAGAATTAAATAGCTTTTTTCATCTGCCCATCTGCTAAAATAACGGCATTCTCAATATGGGTAGCTCTTATATCGAATACTGGCTTGTCTACTTGTGCCTCACCTGTTAATAACAATTTCACGGCAAGATAAGGGAAGTTTACCCCTGAAAGCGTTGAAATGTGTAAACCACCTGACATACGCGGATTAATTTCTAAAAGCTTCGGAATGCCTTGATTATATTTTACTTGTACATTATACACGTACGGAATGTTGTAAATGTCATGAATCGACTGGGCTAATTGGAGTAGCTCAGGTACTTCCTCAAGCTCACGAATCCTTCCCCCCGCTTTCTTACGAGGTACAGCTGCAAGAAGTTCTCCTCCATAAGCCAGGCAATCAATGCTATATTCAAAATCAGCCAAATATTCCAATACCATTAATGATTGAAAAGAAGGTTCTGTTGACAAAATTTTATAGGCTTCAGTAAACGAAATTTTATGTGATACATTACCAAATAAATCTTTCAACCCGTCCTCTTCATCTTTAATTACTCTGAATCCTTCACCGCCCCTACCGTCAACCGGTTTGAGGCAGACCGTTTTCCCACTGCTATGTAATTGATGGTATGCTTTTGCAAATTGCTCAGCGGTTGTTACAATATGATAGTCCGGTATAAATTTCGCTAATCCATTTTTCTCGAAAGATTCATAGAGCTTTCCTTTATCCGATATTGTCTCCATTAACGAATAATCATGAATCACTAAGACGCGCGTCCCTAGCTCATCGAATCGTTTAAGCTGCTTCGAGATTTCCAATGCGTGCTGATATGGTATGAATACATCAATCTGATTCTTTTTACAAAAATCAACACAATATTGGATATACGCTTCGCCATCTATTTCAGGCTCCGTTTCTGAATGGTCACACACATGAAAATACACCGTATTTGAATTAGAATGCGTCCCGAAAATCTCGAACTCCATTCCATCAGGATTATTTTTTATCGCTTCAATAAAATGATACGCTGTCGAAAACCAGCGATTGAACCAAATTCTTTTCTTCATCTAATATTTCCTCTCTTACACTTATTAGGCATCATTATGATATAGTTTTACCATTTTCATAATAATTTATTCTATAATTCTCCAAGAAAGCTTTTCTCCACAAAAGCATGGATGCCGATTTAATGGTAAGAAACGATTTACACATGTATCTGATGTACAAAAGGTTTATCCCGGTTTAACCTCCCACTGTCCCACTGATTGAAGTTCCACTTTATTTTTTATTCCCTTTCATCATTTGCGAACCGATTGCACCAACTATTAAAATGATAAATGAAATGATATTCGTGTCTTTAAAAAAGGTTGTAAAGGGAACATTCAGAAATAAAAACACAGCCGTCATAATGCGTCCTACTAATAAGACAAGTCCGATTACTAACATCCAATTAAATAGTTTCTCTAAAAGAACCATCGAATTCCCCTTTATTATTTATTTAATAACTTCCCTCATCCAGTCGCTTTTTGTACAATTTTAATTAATTCATTACTATATGTTTCTAAATCTACTTTTTGAGTATGGTTTGGATGAACCATCATGTATTCTCCAATTGCTCCTTGAATCATATTCGCCATGACATGGATATTAAACGCACCAAATTCTCCTTTTTCTTGGCCCTCACGTAAGATTTCTCGAAGTTCATGCAAAATGACATCATCTTCTTCATCATTTAATTTATAATACGGAATATTTTCTGGTGTTCTTGCATTGAAAATAATTTCTAATAAAGCTGCATTATGACTAGGGTGAGTGCCTTGATAAGCCAAACTAGATTCGATAAACACATGCAATTTCTCTCGAGGGGTGCTTTCCATTTGTACTCGAGTAAGTATGTAAGTCGAAGAACTTTCAATCAGCTTCATGAGAAGTTGATTCATTAAATCACTTTTATCAGAAAAATGATAAGAAATTAATGCTGTACTAACACCAGCTGTTTTTGCAATTTTTGACAAACTTGTCTTCACATAGCCTATTTCATCGAGCGTTTTAATCGCTGCCTTAATGATTTGCTCACGTCTTGCTTCTGCTATAAATGACTGGTTTCCCTCTACAGATGGCTTATTTTCATTCACAAAATATCTCCTCACTTTTGTTCACAAGATCAGGAATCAAAATAAATACTTCTGATAAATATTAATTGATCGTTTAATTATTTATTTGATTAATCAATCAAATAATATCATAGGTGATGAGACAAGGGCAAATAAAGTAAAACTTCAATCAGTAGGGAGTTCTTCATCCCCCACTGATTGAAGTTTTACTTTTATTAGACTCATCTTTTACAACAATCTTCGACTTGCCTGTATAGAATAGGGCCTCTTGGGATGTACCGACTTACGATTCAATGGTTTCATCGGATCTTTTCGTAGAACCAATCCATTAATTATCTAAATTTTCGATTAATTTTATAATCATTTTTTATTCTAAATTGACTATACAAGTTCATCAAACAAGTAATTAAGGCTTTCAGTCATCGATGGATGGGTATAGATTTGATTTTTCAAAGTATAATAAGTATCTCTCGTATCCATATTATATTTAATTAAATTTATGATTTCATACGATTCTGCACAAAAAAGAGCTGCACCCAAAATTTTATCTGAATCTTTCTCAACAATTACTCGTAACATTCCTTCAGTTTCACCTATTAATTTCGCCCTTGGAATATCAGCCGCTGCCAAAGTAAACAGATCGAAGTTCAGATTTTTCTCTGTTGCTTCTTTTTCAGTCAAACCAATTCTGGATAGAGGAGGGTCAATAAATACCGAATAGGGTAGATATCCTCTTTTCTCTTGGTTATATTCCTTTCCTCCAGTTAATTGATCCGCTACGATTCGGTAATCATCTAAGGAAACATACGTAAATTGTGGTCCACCCTTCACATCACCGATCGCAAAAATATGAGGTGTAGATGTTCGCAACTGATTATCGACAACAATCTCTTTTCGCTTACCCGTTTTAACGCCTGCTTTTTCCAACTGTAAACCATCGGTGTTTGGCTTTCGACCTGTTGCCAGTAATATAGCGTCAGATTGAAAAATTCTTTCAGAGTTTTCCTTCGTAAACTCGATAACTAGTTGATCTCCTTCTACTTTTTTACTTTGTGCTTGTAGATAGATTTCGATCCCTTTCTTTTCCAATGTCTCTCGAACAGCTTTAGCGACATTTTCATCCTCTTTTGGAAGGAATGTGTCCCCTCGATCAAAAATGCGGACTTTGGAGCCAAAATCTGCATACATTGAAGCAAATTCCAAGCTGATATATCCACCGCCAATAATGGATAAAGTTTGTGGCAATCTTTCTTCATTAAGAAGTGTATCGCTCGTATATACAACCGGGTTATTCTTAATGCCAACAATATCAGGAAGAACTGGCGTTGCACCTGTATTAATAATAATCGTTTCCGCTTTTATTTGAATCATTCCATTTTCTTGTTCGACAGAAAGAGTATGTTCATCAACAAATGAAGCAAATCCATCAATCACTTCTGCCACTTCCGATTTATTCACTTTTTTATAGTTGCCAAGACGCAATTTATCGATAAATTCCTTCTTACTTACCATCACAGAAGCATATGCCTTTGCTTTTTCGTCCCACTCTTGATTTTTATGAACTTGTAATTTTTTCGCTTCATGAATCAAATATTTGGTCGGAATACAAGCCACATTAATGCATGTCCCTCCATACATTTTCTTCGATTTTTCAACTACCGCAATTTTCCTCCCCCGTTTACCAAGAAAGGATGCCAGTGTTTTCCCACCTTTACCGAATCCAATAATAGCCACATCATATTGTTTCATTTAAACTCTCTCCTTTCCTTTTTCGCACTCTTTCTTACTATTCCCCTAATAATAAGAACCACAAATGTGATTGTGTATTCTAAACTAGATTCTCGCTCCCAAAAACATCCTTTCAGTCAACTGATCGTGCTTATACATCAATACCCACATCCTCCATAAATAAACGGTTCATTTTCTTAACATGTACGTTTTATATTTAAGTTTAACGCATGGAATACGTATAAAAAAAAGATGACTCAACTAGGGATTTCTCCCGTTTAAGTCATCTTGTCAACTTAATTTGCCGTGTCTTCCAATTGTCGGTTGTAGAGTCCATAGTAAAATCCTTTTTCCTGAAGCAATGAGCTATGTGATCCTTTTTCAATAATTGCACCGTCTTTTAGTACAAGGATTTGGTTTGCTTTTTGAATCGTATTCAATCGATGTGCAATGACGAAACTAGTTCTTCCTTTCATTAGTCGTTGCAGGGCTTCTTGGATCTTCACTTCAGTAATCGTATCAATACTGCTAGTTGCTTCATCTAAGATTAAAATGATCGGATCAGCCAAAATCGCTCGAGCAATGGAAAGGAGCTGCCTTTGTCCTTGACTGATTCCGCCTCCGTCTTGCATTAGCTGTGTTTCATACTGATTCGGGAGCTTCATAATAAACGAGTGAGCATTTGCCTGTTTAGCAGCGTTCAGTACTTCTTCGTCGGTTGCATCCAGTCTGCCATAACGGATATTTTCTATGATCGTTCCTTGGAATAGGAACGAATCTTGCAAAACAAAGCCCATATGCCGACGTAAACTCGACCGCTTTACGTGTTGAATATCATGACCGTCGACAAGAATACTGCCGCTGTCTGGATCATAAAAACGAGATAGCAAATTAATAAGGGTTGTTTTTCCTGCTCCAGTCGGACCTACAAGTGCAATCGTTTCTCCTGGAGATACGCCAAAACTTACATCATGTACAGTATTCCCTGACTTTTCATAGGAAAAAGAAACAGACTGAAAAGCAACGTGTCCTTCTACAACGCTCAACTCTTCCGCATCCTTCTCATCCCGTTCTTCAATCTCTTCATCTAAAATTTCAAATACACGTTCAGCCCCTGCAACAGCAGATAACAATGTATTAAATTGGTTAGCTAAATCATTTAACGGCCGAGTAAATTGCCTAGAATACTCGGTAAAAATTACGATGGTTCCAATTGAAATTTGCCCTTTTAATGCCAGATACCCGCCAAATCCAGCAACAATGGCAAAGCTGAGGTTATTGAGCATATTCATTAGTTTCGGGATAAACCCGGAATAGGCTTGAGCCAAATAACCTGACTGCTTCAATTTTTTACTGCGTTCAATAAAGTCCTCAATCACTTTATCTTCTTGCGAAAAAGTTTTCACGATTCGTTGTCCAGAAATCGTTTCCTCAATAAATCCATTTAAAGAGCCCAGATTTCGCTGTTGTTCTTTAAATAATTTCCCTGTCCGTCCTGTAATCCATCTCATTCCGTAAAACATGATGGGTACGATGATGAGCGTTAACAAGGTTAATAACGGACTAAGCCAAAGCATAACTGCTATCGTCCCACTTAACGTCAGGACACTTGAAAAAATTTGAATGACCGAGCTGTTCAAAGTCGAACTGACATTTTCAATATCATTGGTTACTCGACTCATTAGTTCACCATGCTTGCGGTGGTCGAAAAATGGAATCGGCAGTTTATGCAAGTGCCCAAAAAGCTGTTGTCTCATCTGATAAACTGACTCTTGAGCGATGCCGATCATCCAGTAGTTTTGTAGCCAAGTCGATAGTGAGTAAAACACGTAGACGATAAATAAGCCTATAAGCATCATTGTTAATCCGTTAGACTTTTTCATTACAATAAATTCGTCAACGGAGACGCCTACTAAATACGGACCAAGTAGCCCCAACCCTGAGCTCACCACGACCATGAATAACACGAGAAACAGCATCGTTTTATTCGTTTCCAGATAGCTCCAGATCCGCTTAACGGTCCCCATCCAATTTTTCATTTTCACTTTTGATTTCTTATCATTATGATGAGTGGGAGGTACTCTTTTCAACGGTCAGTCCCTCCTTTCCCATTTGAGACAGCACAATCTGCTGATATAATGAATGACTAGCCACAAGCTGTTCATGCGGGCCTTTTGCAATCAGTTCCCCTTCTTCAAGCAACAAAATTTGATTGGCTTCCTTAGCGGTACTCACCTTTTGCGTTATGATCAATGTCGTACATGTATAGGTTTTTAATGCATTCAACAGCTTAGCTTCTGTTTTTAAATCCAGCGCACTTGTACTATCATCTAGTAGCAGTATTTTTGGCTTTCTAACTAACGCACGGGCAATAGCTAATCGCTGCTTTTGCCCTCCGGAAAGATTGACCCCTTTTTGACCAAGTGGCGTGTTATATTGATTCGTAAGCGCAGAAACCGTTTCATGAATTTGCGCATCTTTGGCCGCCGTAATGATTTCCGCCATACTCGCATCATCTTTTCCCCATGCGATATTATCTTGAATCGAACCCGAAAAGAGCAGTGCCTCCTGTGGGACAAAGCCAATTTTTTTCCGCAATATGTCTAGCTTCATGGTCGTAATATCTTCACCATCGATTGTAATTTGACCTTGGTCGACATCAAATAGCCGCGGAATCAATTGAAATAGCGATGTTTTTCCTGAACCAGTAGCCCCCATAATTGCAATCGTTTCGCCTGCTTTTGCCGTAAAGGTAATATTCCGTAAAGCATCCGTATCCGCTGTTGGATATCGGAATGAAACATCTTTGAATGTAATTTCCCCGCTATGAATCTCATTTCCTCTGCTTTCTTCTTTCGTGTCAAGTAAATCAACTTTCGTGTCCAATACATCGGTAATTCGACTCACGGATGCTTGAGCACGAGAAATGGACATAATTAACCAGGATAATACAGATAACGAAGATGTAATTCTTGTCGCATAGTTGACAATAGCAACCACTTCTCCAACTTGAACAGTACCAGTAGCCATTTTCTTTTGCCCAAGCCATAGAATGATAATAAGTCCCACATTCATGACAAGTAACAGAATCGGTGTTGACACTTCAATGAATCGTAGTGAAGATGCTGTTTTCTTTTGTAAAGCATCATTTGCCTCATTAAATCGACTTGCTTCATGTTCTTTACGTAAGAAAGCTTTAATGAGGCGCATTCCCATTAAATTCTCCTGCATGACTCCATTTACGTTATCCAGCTTTTCTTGAACAAATCGAAACATCACCGATGCCCGCTTCATTACCCAGGCTAAAAACAAGATGAGCACAGGAATCGAAATTAAGAGGACCAACGCCAATTTCCAGTTAACAAGCAAAGCCATTACTGTACCGAGAATGATAAGTAACGGCGCACGGAGCATGATCCTCATCGCCATAAACACAGTATTCTGCAAAACTGTAACGTCATTCGTCATCCTAGTAATCAGTGAGGATGTTGGATATTTCGTTAAGTTGGTGAATGAAAACGCTTGTACTTTCTTGA